>JAHJGM010000025.1 GCA_018824305.1 bacterium | reverse complement strand
TTTTCTCTGTACTTTTTTCTCCGCAAAAAAGTACGCAAAAAGCTCTTGCAACGGCTTCGAGCCTAACTTCGTTAGGTTCCCAAGAAAGAGCAAATCCATTCCTAAAAATGCAAAACTCACTACGTTCAGACAGTTGCATTTTTTTCACGTCATTACTTTACTATTTCTTGGCTCTGCAGGGGTTGCAACTGACGGGGATATTTGGTCGGCGTTCTCTTTGTGTCACTTTGGATTTTAGTCTTTTTGACCGAGTGGAGTCGTTAAGAAAATGCAACTGTTTGAGGAACTTGTTCCGAGTTTTGCATTTTTAGACGGAATGACCGAAAAAAGGCGTAAAGAAATCCAACCGTGACACGAGTTTTTGCATACTTTTTGCGGACAAAAAGTATGAAGAGAACTCTTACATGTAAAGAATTTTTCTACAAAAAAGTAAGCCTGTGCTACCAAAAACTCGCTAGCACTTTTTGGGCTATGCTAATTAATGCTTATCACTTGAACCGCAGCCGCAGCCGCCTAGCATTCCGATGACATAATGGTCGTTTACCTCTGTGACATCAAAGGTGTGCTTACCGCAAAAGTTAGCCGTCATAAAAGAGAGTTGAACCTTTGCCGCTTCTTCCGCTGCTTCTTTAGTCTCATACGTCTCTACTTGAGGAAGTCCTTCTTTTTTCGCACAACTGCAAAGTTTTTCTATAATGACATGATGTTCCATGATTGTTCCTTATTTTGTTTTATATCATTGTGCAAAAAGCATTCTTGACGGCACGTTACATGTAGGGTTTTAAAAGGAAATATATGTAGACAAACAGCTTGTTAGCTGTTTGCTTTGATCGCCGCATCGATGCGGGCAAGCGTGTCGTCGCGTCCGATGACGGACATGACCACGTCAAGTCCCGGACCTGAGAGTTTGCCAAGAAGTGCAACACGAAGAGGCTGACCTATCTTGCCAAAGCCTATGCCCTTTTCGTTTACAAGCTCTTCCATCACGTGATGGTAGTCTACCGGGAGGTGCAGGTTTTCACTCTTTTTGAGTCTTGCTGCAAAATCGTTTAATATCTCTGATGCATCATCTTTAAAAGCTTTTTTGACCGCTTTTTCATCATAGATGACAGGTGCGCTTAGCACTTCGCCTATAAGATCGGCCATGTTTTGTAGTGTCTTTGCACGGTCTTTGAGCGCATCAAGTAAGATCTCTCTTTTGTCATGTGATGAGAGAACAAGACCGAAATACTCCAGCAGGTCTGAGAGTTTGTTGTTTGGCATGTTTTTGATGTAATGTGCGCTCAGCCAGTCAAGCTTGTCTACGTTGTAGATAGAAGCCGAGCGGTTGATGTCTTTTGGATCGAACATATCCATCATCTCATCCATAGAGAAGATCTCTTGATCCCCGTGGCTCCATCCAAGACGCACCAAGAAGTTTAGAAGTGCCTCAGGCGTGTAACCAAGCTCTTTATACTCCATGACATCCGTCGCACCGTCGCGCTTGGAGAGTTTTTTACCCTCTGAGTTATGGATCATCGGTACATGGTAGAACTTCGGTATCTCAAAACCGAGTGCTTCGTACACGACCATCTGTTTTGGCGTGTTTGAAAGGTGGTCGTCTCCGCGGATGACCGTGTTGATGCCCATAAGCGCATCATCGACAGCTACGACAAAGTTGTATGTAGGAGTTCCGTCAGCTCTTGCGATGATAAAGTCATCGAGTATATCTTTTACATCAAAAGTGACATCGCCTTTGATGCCGTCTTCCACGACGATCTTGCCCTCAAGCGGAGCTTTGATGCGCACGACCGGCTCGACTCCCTCGGGAGGTGTGCCGTTAAAATCACGGTAGCGTCCGTCATACATCGCACGCTCTTTTTTAGCCATCTGTTCTTCGCGAAGCTCGTTGAGTTCCTCTTTTGACATATAGCAGTGGTAAGCCTTCCCGGTATCGAGAAGTTTTTGGATATATCTTTTGTAGATATCCATACGGCGTGATTGGTACTCGATCTCGCCGTCATGTGAAAGTCCGAGCCATTTAAACGCTTCGACTATGGCGTCAGCTGCTTCTTGAGAGTTACGGTTTTGATCCGTATCTTCAATGCGCAAGATAAACTTCCCGCCGTTTTTTTTAGCCCATAGATATGAAAAAAGTGCAGTCCTAAGACCTCCGATATGCAGGTAACCAGTAGGAGATGGTGCAAAACGTGTAACAACCATAATTAGCCTTTTTATAAAGTATGTAATTTTAGATAATCATTGGTTAAAAGCGGGTAAAATAACAGTTCAAATTAACTTAAAAAGTGACAACCATGTACAAATCGATATTTTTTCTGCTTATTTCTTTAGTTCTCAATGCAAAAATCATAGACGGCACTGCCATTATCGTTCAAGACGAGCCGATCACTCTGCTTGACATCACAAATACAATGAAAGAGTCTCATCTCGATCAGACAAAAAGCGTAGACTATCTTATAAGAAAAAAACTTGAAGATCAAGAGATAAAAAAGCGCAAGATATCGGTCTCCGACGATGAAGTCATAGATGAGATAAAGAGTATGGCAAAACAGAACAATCTTACCGTCAACCAGTTTTACGAAGCGGTTTCAAGCAGTGAGAACCTGACATCATCGGAAGTTCAAAAAAGGATCAAAGAGCGTCTAATAAGCCAAAAACTTTTTCAAGCCATCGCTTTTGCTCACATGGAAGAACCGGATGAACAGGAGATAAAAGATTATTATGAACTGAACAAAGAAAAGTTCAACCATCCGCAAAGTTTTTCTACCATGGTATATACATCAGAGAAAAAAGATATCCTACAGGAGAAAGTGGACAATCCGATGTTTTACTCACCTGAGATATCTCATAGCGAACAGGTCTTTGAGTACAACAAAATCGCTCCACAGTTAGCAGAACTTTTAGAAAAGACACCGTTAAATAAATTTTCTCAGATCATTCCAAACGGTAAAAACGGTTATGTGAGTTTTTATATTCAGTCAATAACAGAAAACAAAGACGTAAAGCTCGAAGATATCAAAGCCCAAGTGACAAATATGATCATGGGTGACAAACGTGAACAGGTCTTAAAAGAGTACTTTGACCGTGCAAGACTCAATGCGGATATACAAACGATAAGAATGCCGCAATAGATTAGAGAGAGAAATTACAGAGAGAGTAAGGGATATGAACTTGTGTTCATATCCCTTTTTTTTGTTACCCTTTATACCCGTCAAGGTATTTTGTATCGAAGTTGTTGTTTACAAAATCAGGGTTTGTCATCATCTTTTTGTGAAACGCGATAGTCGTTTTGATACCGCTTACTTGGAACTCGCTCAAAGCTCTGTGCATTCTTGCAATAGCTTCAGCTCTGTCATTTCCATAAACGATAAGTTTTCCGATCATCGAGTCATAAGTCGATGGAACGATGTAGTTCGCGTGTGCATGTGTGTCCATACGAACATCTTTGCCGCCCGGTGCGATCCAAGTGTTGATCTTACCAGGACACGGAAGGAATTTGATAGGATCTTCTGCCGTGATACGACACTCGATAGAGTGACCTTTTAAGACGATCTCTTCTTGTTTAGGAAGTACTTTACCCTCTGCAACTTCGATCATCATCTTGACAAGGTCAAGACCGCTTACCATCTCAGAAACAGTATGCTCCACTTGAAGACGAGTGTTCATCTCCATAAAGTAGAAGTTCAAATCTGAATCGAGTAGGAACTCGAAAGTCCCCGCACCCTCATACTTGATAAACTCAGCCGCACGAACAGCTGCGTCATGCAGTCTTGCTCTAACATCAGGAGTAAGCACTATTGCAGGAGATTCTTCGATCAGTTTTTGGTGACGACGCTGCATAGAACAGTCGCGTTCGCCTACATGTAAGACATTCCCGTGAGAATCAGCCATGATCTGAACTTCGATGTGACGAGGGTTCTTGATGAATTTCTCCATATAGATCGTGCCGTCGCCAAATGCAGTGATCGCTTCGCTCTCTGCCGCTAAAAATGCGTTTTCTAAGTAACTCTCGTCCTCAACAACACGCATACCGCGTCCGCCTCCGCCTTGAGCCGCTTTAAGAATGACCGGATAACCGACCTCTTTTGCTCTTTTTTTAGCATCTTTCATATCAGTGATAGCACCGTCGCTTCCCGGAACGACAGGGACTTTTGCTTGTACCATGACATCTTTAGCTTTTGATTTGTCACTCATAAGTACCATGACTTCAGGAGTAGGTCCTATGAATTTGATCTTGTGGTGTGTACATATCTCGACGAAATGTTGGTTTTCACTCAAAAAGCCGTAACCCGGAAAGATCGCATCACAACCGCTGATCTCAGCAGCAGAGATAATGGCAGGAATGTTAAGATAACTTTGAGAGCTCGGTCCCGCACCGACACAAATAGCAGCATCTGCCAGTTTTAGGTATTCGCTGCCTTTATCTGCCGTTGAGTAGATAGCCACAGCCTCTTTGCCCATCTCTTTGATTGTTCTGATCGCACGAAGCGCGATCTCGCCGCGATTTGCAACAAGTATACGTTTTATTTCAGCCATAGCTTAAATCTTTTCTACTACAAATAACGGCATATCATATTCGACTGCCTGACCGTCACTTACTAACACATCAAGAACTTTACAATCAAATTCAGCTTCAAGTTCGTTCATGATCTTCATTGCTTCGAGTATCGCAAGAACTTGACCTTTTTTCACAGTATCGCCTTTTTTAACAAATGCAGGAGAGTCAGGAGACGGTGATGCATAGTATGTACCGACCATTGGAGAAAGGATCATGTCACCAGAAATTTCAACCGCAGCTTCACTTGAAGCTGACGCGACAGCTGCAGCAGGTGCTGCATAAACCGGTGCCGCGTGAACAGCCGTAACAGGAGCGGCAACAGCACCGACTACTTTTTCAAGTTCTATGCTAAAGTCTTCTCTAGCGATCTTCAATTTACTTAAACCACTTTCATCAAATTCACGCATAAGCGTCTTTATCTGTTTCATGTCCATTTTAAGTCTCCAAAATATATAGTTAAATTTTGCGATATAATACCATAACAAATATTAAATTTCAGGGCTGATATGTTAAGTGATATAAATTTTATAAATATAGCCACGGAGATAGCAAGTGCATCCAAATGTGTTTCAAAACAAGTAGGTGCAGTGATCGTTAAAGACGGAAGGATTTTAAGTACGGGCTATAACGGGACTCCCGCAGGATACATTAACTGTAAAGACCACTGGAACGGCGAGTACACAAAAGAGCACCACGAATGGTCAAAGACATATGAGATACATGCAGAGATGAACGCTCTCATCTGGGCTGCAAGAAAAGGGATAAGCGTGGAGGGAGCGACTATTTACGTCACTCTTGAGCCATGCAGCGAATGCAGTAAAAACATCATAGCCAGCGGTATCAAACGCATAGTTTACGAAAGATCATACGAATACAATCACTCCGAGATCATCTCCAAATTTATCGAAGAAAACGGAGTCATTATCGAAAAACTAGAGAATCTCTAGTATCTTTTCAGGAGGACGGCCGATCACCGCTTTGTTGTCGGTTATGACGACAGGACGCTCTATGAGTTTTGGATTTTGTACCATCGCCTCGATGAGTTTTTCCTCATCACTCACATCTTTTAGACCAAGCTCTTTATAAACATCCTCTTTAGTTCTCATCAACTCTCTTGCAGAGATATTCAGCTTTGCCAGAACCTCTTTTATCTCCTCTTTTGTAGGTGTAGTCTCAAGATACTTCACAACCTCCGCATCCACGCCTTTTTCATTTAAAATCTCTAAAGCTTCACGTGATTTTGAACATTTCGGATTATGCCAGATAGTTAATTTCATCTATTTTCCTTATTAAAAAAGGAAATTATACCCTATACGCAAAATCACACTATTTTGTTTACTCAAATCATAAGTAGTAAAATCACTGCCCTCATAATAACTCTTGCCTATACCGGATGTAAGCGTATGTGAATACTCCAGCAATATCTCTATACTGTTTGATTCATCTACTCTGTACTCAGTACCCGCACGAAATGCCAAGACACCGTTGTCGTCTTTAATGTTTTTTCCGTAGGGATTATACGAACTCATCGCCACTCCGACGCCAAAACCCACCATAGGTCTCAAACCCTTCTTTTCTATGATCTTAAAATCAAAATTCAAAAGTGCTCTTTGCACCTGTACGTCGGGATCGTTGTTAATATCGTAAGAGAGACTGAGTCTATAGTAAGAGTTCTCAACTCCAATATATCCGCCTATCAAAACATCTGTATTATCAAAATTAAAGCTTTTTTCATTTTTAGCGCTATTTGTGGATTCTATATCTACCTTAGAGGAATTTTGAGAGATACCAGAATAGATACCCATAGCAATGTCACTATCTTGAGGCAGGATCAACATAGCACCCATATTCGCGAAGAGTGAGGATGTAAAAATGAGATATAAAATGACTATTTTTTTCATAAAATTCCACCAATTTTAGAAATTTATTTTATTCTTCCCCAACACCAAAAAAGCTAAAAAGCTTATTGATATCATTTCTAAAAGTTAACGTTAAATACATCTCATCTTCATGTTGACCAATATTTGCTTCTGCTCCGATGAAAAAATTATACTTAGGACTGACTTTATATTTAAAATCAATTACATATCGAATGTGATCAGAAAATCCATTATAATCACTATAATATCTCCCATACGCTCCCATGTAAAAATTTGGAAGTTCATTTGCAATACCATCTGTTTTATATGGATTTGTATTAAAGTAACTATATTTTAGCCCTATATCAGCATATGTATCTACCGTGTCGCCTACACTGGATTTTTGATCTCTAGAACGTAGCCCTATATGTGTTATAACCCCTATCTCTGAAAAAAGGTCACGTGACATGCCTAATTTCATCCAGTCAAAATCTGGAATGTATTGACCATAAATCGATATATCTAATGTATCAGAGACATCGTTAAAAGAGGAAGGTGAAGTTCTATTTGAATCCGCTGCAGTTCCCAAAAATTTAATATCGATACCAATATTTTTTACTGAACCGGTGCCATTTTTATCTTTTGTCCATCGCGTATCAAAATTAATCGTTGCTATTGGACGACTTTTGCTAAATCCCTTGTTATTTCCATCTTCACTATAATCCGGTAATATTTGGACTCCTACATCAAATGTAGAGTTCCAAAGTGTTGTTATATTTTCATCCGATTTATTCATGTCAGCAACGGCAAATATTTCTGAAGAAAAGATTACAATAAAAACAACGAGAAAAACTATTCTTTTTTTAATTTTTTACTTCGTACACATTTAATATAACTCACTCGTGTTTTGCTATTAAGCGCTATTGGTTCATCACCTTGTATGTAATAGTGAAATCTAAATTTTTTTGCTTCATCGCCGGCTGTATCTGAAGACCATATATTTCTAAAGACTACTTGATACACAAAATTATTTCTCTTATCTTTAATACTGCTAAGTTCATTTATGCTTGGAAGTCTCCAATCATTAAAACCATCAAGCCTTAACTTTTGACAATATTCATCAGCATGATACCAACTCCCTGTCTTACCTACATTTTTTTCTTGCTCATAATATTTAACGTAGTTATCAACTTCTTCTTGGTTATACTCTTCATCCTGCCACATAAGTCCAGTTTCTTTATCTATCCAAACATTTTTTAATGGTTCCAGCTTCTTCTCTTTTACACCAGAAATATCATATTTGATAGTTATCGCTTTTGCCAATGAGACCCAAGTATCATTTATTCCTAATCGCAAAAAACCTTTATAAGCTTTTATTGCATCTTCTTTATTGAGGTATGTCCCATCTTTATACATAATCCATTTATTCCAGTCAGGACTTCCAGGTGTGTTATAACTCCATTCGCCTGCTTTTCCCATAGCACCCATATCTATATCGATATATAACTGTTTGTTGATAGAGGTAGTTTCAAATGGAGCTCGTATTTTCAAATCAATGATTTTAAGTTTATCCAATCTCTCTTTTTTTAATTGAGTTCTTTTATAGCTATGTCCGTCTATATCTACAAAATCACCGATAGTATATTTTGCATCTGCTTTAACGACGGGTTCACCCATCAATACATCGATACTGTATCTCACTTCAATATTTGTATCAAAAGAGTTTTTCCTTCCATCTCTAAATTCACTAAGTTTAAAAGTACCCTCATGAGCCTTAGCGAATAGCACGTTTGTCAATACAATAACAACTGCTAAAAATCTTAATATTCTCATATATTACCCCCCCCCACTTTTTTATGTCATTTCCATAATAACATCAAGAACATTTCATAATCCTTAATATTATTTTTTGTGCTTTTTACCATTTTTATCAAAACTTATAGAAAAACTTTGGATCAGGTTGATTTATATTGATCTTTTATAAACTGTTAATCAAATATAATATAACATCTACTAAAGATACACCTTTGGAGAAAAGTGATGGATAATAGTTCTAGATATGCGAAACTGACAGAATTTGGAAAAAAACTGATGGGTAGACCCGCTTTGAATGACGGTCTGCTCTTGATCTCAAAAACAGCGAAGGACCTTCTTCAAGCGGACAGATGTTCTATCTATATACTTGACAAAGAGAAAAATGAGTTGTGGACGACACTCGCCGATGGGGTCAAAAGAATCAGAATCTCTGCAGATGAGGGTTTGGCAGGCTACACACTCAAAGAGAAAAAACCTATCATCAGCAATGATCCGTACAATGATGTCAGATTTCTAAAAGAGATAGACCATAAGACAGGCTATGTGACAAGAAGCATTGCCACTGCTCCCGTCTTTAGCTCGACTAGAAAGATCATCGGGGTGCTTCAGCTTCTCAATAAAGAGGGCGGTTTTACCAAAGACGACTCTAAGTTTATGATCTTTTTTTCACACTACATCAGCAGTTATTTGGAACTGGCTGCTATGTTTGGGGATGAAAATGAGTGACATATCAAAAAAAATTATGTTAAAGCACGCACTGAAAGATTAAATATTGAAGAAAAGGGTATAATTTTCTTCATTGAAAGAGAATGTAAGTCACTTAAAAATTTTAAAACGACTAAAAGGGGTTCTTGGTAATGCAAAAATTTACAGAAATAGCAAAATTCGGTAAGAAACTCATAGAAACGGCACATATGGAAAACGCGCTTGAGCTTATATCTATCGAAGCAAAAAGATTGCTGGGTTGTGAACGATGTTCTATCTTCTTGATCGACTACGATACAGATATGCTTTGGACAAAACACAGCGACGGGATAGGACGTATCGCGATCTCTGTTGATAGCGGCATCGTAGGACATACATTCAAAACAAGAACTGCCCAGATCGTCAACAACCCTTATGAAAATCCGCACTTTATGCCGACTATCGACAAAAAGTCGGGTTTTACCACAAAAAATATCATCACGACTCTCATCTTTGATTCAAACCATGAGGTCATCGGGATCATCCAGCTTCTAAACAAAATAAACGGCGATTTCGATGAAGACGATATGAAGACTCTCAACTTTTTTTCCAACTATATCAGCGGTTCTTTGGAACTTGCCCTCATCCAAGAAAGATCCATACAGTTTTAAATCAAATATTTTTTTATCCACCAAGAAAGCACGTATAAACCCCAAACGTGCTGTTTAAATCTTCCTCTTGAAGCCATCCCTATATATTTTTCCAAGACCTCTTTTTTGAACATTCCGGTCTGTTCATTGACCTCTAAGATCAAAGATATTTTGCCTGAAGCTATCAGCCACTCCATATAAGGGTTTGAAAAACCTTTTTTCCTACGTTTTAAGATATTTTCATTAAGATAAGGTGCTGCTATTTTTTTCAGAAGTGACTTTGTGATCCCATCTTTATATCTTAGCCCGGGAGAGAGCTGAAAAACACTCTCCACCAGATGATGATCCAAAAATGGTGTGCGAGACTCAATGGAATGAGCCATACTCACATGGTCGAGCTTTCTTAAAAAATGCTCCCCTTGAAAGATGTTCAGATCGACATAACTGTACCAGATACTCTCGTCTGCATGTAAGCTCTCTTCAAATCTGTCTCTATAGGGTTTTAAATATTTTAACGATTCGTTGTCTCTGATATTTTGACGCAAAAGCTCATTTTTTTGCAGGTCCGTAAACTTCTCTCCCGATGTTCTGAAAAGCAGAGTATCATCCCAGATACGTTTGTACCACTCCCACTCTCTATTCATCGAAAAGTTTGAACGAAAATATTTTTTCAGCCAGTTTTTATGCATAAGTGTCGAGGCTTTTTCTATATCCAGATACTCGAAATACTGCCTATAACCCAAGAACAGCTCATCACTTCCCTCTCCGCTCATCACGACTCTGTATCCCTCTTTTTGTATCTCTTCAAAAAGCAGATAAAGCGGGATCGCCGCAGGATCGTTTAAGGGTTCGTCAAGGGTTTCAAACACTCTGTCGCTTGCTTGTATGAATCTGTTTTGATCTATTTGAACGACGGAGTTTTTCACATCCAAAAACTTTGCCGTGTCGCTCGCATTTTTACGTTCATCGTAGTTTTGATACTCATCGTACCCTAAGGTAAAAGTATGAAGATCATGCCCCATCTGTTTTGAGACCGCTGCGATAAAAGCACTGTCGATTCCTCCTGAAAGGAGTGATGCCATCGGGACTGACGAATTTAAACGCATCGATATCGAATCAAAAAGGTTCTCTTTGATAAGTTTTAATGCGTCATCTTCACTTTCTATCATATTTGGCGCTACATGTAAGATGTCATAGTAACGTTTGACCTCCACTTTGTTATTTTTACACCCGCTGGGCACTTCGCATGTAAGGTACTCTCCCGCAGCCAGTTTATTGATACCTTGAAAAAAAGTGTGCGGAGGAGTCGGTGCCAAAAAGGAAAGATAACTGAGCATTGCATCGTTATTAAGATGATTGTGCTTTAAAAAAGGCAGTATTGCTTTTATCTCCGAAGCAAAGACAAAACTCTCGCCTTGATGATAATAAAGCGGTTTTTTTCCAAGCCTGTCACGAAACAGGTAAAGCGTATCTCCGTCTTTCAATGCGATGGCAAACATCCCGCGAAGATGATGAACGAAATCAACTCCCCACTTCAGATATGCAGCAACTAAAACTTCACTATCGCCACTGCTCTTATACTCGAACTCCAGTTCACGTTTGAGTTCTTGAAAATTATATATCTCTCCGTTAAAACTAAGGATTATCTTTTGATGTAAAAGAGGCTGACGTGCATTTATAGAGCTATCCATAATACTGAGCAGATTGTGCGCGAAAAAGAGGTTTTTTTCCTGTACCACTCCGCAAAAATCAGGCCCTCGATGCTGCATCAAAGAGAGAGCATATTTTGCTTTTTGCTCCTCATAAGAGCCGATGATCCCAAAGATGGCACACATTATTTATACATACCTATGGTGATATCTCTTGGTAGATATCCTCTTTTCATCACGACTTTTGCACCAAGTTCAGCAGCGATGGCTTTAATATCTTTGACTTTAAAATAGTTATACACGAGAGACTCGTCTTCCCCTTCCAAAATATTGAAAATAAACCCTTTGTTTGAAGCATTGTAACAGTTTTGTATAAACTGATACGTCTCAAATCTGCTAAGGATGTTCATCGACCCGCTGCAAAGGTAGTAATCTCCAAACGGGAGATTATCCACGCAGGCATCAAGCTGTAATATCTGGCAGCCCGTCCTTGTTTTAGCCTCTTCTACCATCTCCTGCATAATATCTATCCCGATGTATCTTAAGGGTTTTTGCTTCATGTAATTGTAGAGATCTCCAAAACCGCAACCCACATCGATCACTCTGCATCTGGAGATATCATCCTTTATCAAAGAGAGTAAAACCTTAAATCTTATATTCTGATTTTGCTCACTGTTCCAATGCAAAGCTTCACATGTAAACCCGTATTTTTCAAGAGAAGCTTTATAAAATTTTTCGTTTTCTATTCTTGGCATGAGATCTTCTAAAATATTTTTTGTAGTGTATCCAAACTATCATTTAAGATTATAATCAAATTTATCCTTTTTCAGTCATATTTAAATCTGAAGCAACTATACTTGTTGATTATTATTACAAAGGAGATCGTTGTGTATCACAAATATGTAGTGTTGGCGTTTAGCCTTGGCGCCTTGCTTATAACAGGTTGCGGTGCCGGAGCCAAAATAACTATTCCGTCATACTCCCCACCGAGGGAAGAGGCCAAAATTAAAAAGATGGTCACAAAGAGCGATGAGATTCCTGAGGGTGCATATATTGCAATAGCAATAAGTCCTAATGTCTTAAACGTAAAAAGAGCTATGCCGAAAATGAAGAATTTTCTTATAGACAATATCAAGGCAAAAATAACACAGACGAACTTCATCGCTTTAAACCCGATCGCAAGTGAAAATGATGTTCTTCTTATCATGAGTGTGAACAATTATCAGTATACAAAAAGTGCAAATAAACGCTCTCTCGAACTTGAAGTCAGCTTCACCCTTTCAAGAGGTGCAGAAGAGTTCCTATCTAAATCCTATAAAGCGAGTAAAAACCGACAGTCACAAGATGTCGTGAATCTGCCTTCTGAATCAGAATTGGCTTCAGAAGCCGCAAAAGACGTAGTCGAAGATTTTGTTGCAGATATATCTCCTCTTAAGACATTTCAGCTTCGTGAATTCAAATCACTGCCTGATGAGATCGCTTTTGCCATAGATTATGCAAAACGCAAAAACTACAGCGGCGCTATCAAAGCTATGGAGAACTATAAAGGCAAACGCGATATGAACTTTTACTACGATCTTGCCATTCTTTATGAAGCGCAGGCTAGTGTCAATGAAGATTTAAGCGGATTGGAGCAAGCGGACGAAAATTACAACATGGCATTAAGCAAGGGTGGTTCTAAAGATGAACTTGTCACAGCGGCAAAAGCTAGATTTGACAACTTCTATGAACTTTTGGAAAAAACAAAATCACAAGATGCAAAAAACCAGGGTCTGATTAAAAACAGAAACGGGGAACTTGGAACATCGACTGACGAGTTTGAATAAAATTTAAATCAAAAAAAAGGGGGAGAGAATGGTTAAATTAAAAGATGTGGCGATTCAGGTGAGTGCAGTGGCTGCACTGTTGGTAAGTATGAGCGGGTGTAGTGCATTAAAAGAGACATTTGCAAGTCAATTAGAGGTTCCTACTCTTGAGAAACAGGTAAACCGTGTTGCAGTAGGTATGACAATAGTACGTGAAAACAACATCATGAGCAACAAAATGCAGATATCTGGTGATGCCAAATGGCCACAGCTTGTCGCTTGTGATTTGAACGAGACTCAAGAGAAAGCTATCAAAGATATTCTATATAAAGATCCTTACTATATGACTATTCATTACAGTGAGCCTGTGCAACGTCAAATGCTCGGCGGTTCAGCTGCTATGAATCAACTCAATTCATCTCTTGGTTTTGACGTCGGTTCCATCGCAGGTGCTGTTGCAGACCCGATCTCGCCGCTTACCTACAGAGCCGTGCAAAAACTTGAGATTCTCTACGGACCAAACAGCAGAAACTGGCCAAATCCATTTAACTTTGACTCATCGGCGAAAAACTTCCTAAGTTTTAAAGAAGGAAAACTAAAAATGGTGGAAGCAAGCAAAAGCGATGCTTATAAAACACTGAGTGATGCACTTATCGCTCTTACACCCGTGAACTACCAAAAAGATCTCAAACAAGCGAAAAACGACTTGGAAAAAGCGGAAAAGAGTGTTGTTTCTCTTAAAGGAGAAGAAGGCGAGTTAAAAACAAAATTGAGCCAAGACGAAGCAAAAACAGCTCACCCGGATAAAAATCCTGATTATACGCCGTTAAGCGAACAAGAAAAAGCAGATATCAACGATCAGCTTAATGAGTTAACAACTAAAATCGCTCAAGCAGAAGCTGATACGGATGAAAAAGAGGCTATCTACTTTACACTTTTAGATGATGCTACTACAGCATTAAAATCTGATATTCAACTAAGTGATGAACAGGTCAAACTTGCACGCAACGTCCATATCATCTCTAAAGAAGTAGAAAACGGAGCAAGTGAAGCGTACTCGGCATTTGGTGTGGCAGTTGCGAACATCGGAGCACAACCGATACTACAAAATTTTCCTACTGAATTAGAATCATTGGCAAGAGCGGCTGCAATGTTTCCTCAATTTGCCGAGCAGTTTAAAATCCGTATAGAGCGTCTGGCAAAAAATGCTATATATTTCTTGCCGAATATGGGTATGGGTACATACTATGCACACAAACAATCAGTACTTGCGGGTAAATATGAGGATATTTCAGAGATCATCGTAGAAGCAGCAGATGCAAAAGCTGAAGCTGATAAAGCAGCAGCAGAAGATGCGGCGAAAAAAGAAAAAGAAGCAGCTGAAAAAGCTAATTCGTAATTACCGACAGGAGAGAGTGTGAAAAAGATAAAAGCGGTCGTAATATTTTTAGGGTTATTTATGTTTGCGTCATGTAACGGGGCTTCTACCTCCCAGCAGCAAAACGCGGCAACGGCGGCATGGATGAATTCTGTTCCAAGTGATACATCAAGCTACTACTACAGTGTAGGTGAGGGAAAGACTCAGACAGATGCTAAGAATAATGCACTTGCCGATATCTCAGCACGTATCTCTGTTTCTGTCAACTCTACATTTAGTTCAAGCTTATCTGCATCAAGACTAGGAGATAACGAAGAGGTCTCAAGCAAAGTAAAACAAGATGTCGTCACAAAAGCAAAAGAGATAGAATACAGCAATGTAGGCATTGAGGAAAGCTATAATGACGGTAAATTATGGCATGTTTTGGTAAAAGTAGATAGAGAAGAATTAGCAAAGACATATATCTCAAAACTCAATAAAGTAGATACTCAACTCAAAAACGAATGGAGCATTTTTTCGAGCTCCACTGTTTTTGAAAAACTAAAACTCAGCAACAAGATAAATGCTCTGCTAAATGAGACTGACAACTATTTTCCAATCCTCAAAGCCATAAAACAAAACTTTAACGACTCCATCTATCTCAACAGATATACAATGTACACAAAAGAGATAAGAGAAGCACAAAACAATCTTGTCTTTAAGATACAAGCGGATGAAAACTCCAAATCACTTGCATCTTTGGTGCGTTCTGAACTGAGTCTTGAAAACTTTAAATTCAGCGATACAATATACAACGTCCTGATAAAAATAAGAACAAATGCCGTTGAAAAAAGAATCGACTCAGCAAACCCGCAGTTTGCAAACATGATCTGGGCACTTAGAACAACGACCATAGAAGCTTACGACAAAACAGGCAAACGTGTTTCAAACGCTGTGGTAAAAACAAAATCAGGTTCACAAGAGAGCTTCAACGATGCGATCTCGCGTACAAAAAAATATGAGGATATCATATCGCGCGAGGGCATCATCTCGTTTATTACAAACGGCAATCAAAAAAAATAACTCTTACATGTAAGCATAATCTTTGCTTACATGCTAAAGCTAAAACTCTCTCTTAGCATATTCAAATCTCCTTTTTTGTAGAATTTCGACAAAAGGATATGGATGCGTCATTTACTGCTCTTATTAGCTACTCTCACATTCTCTTATGCCGTTGTCACCATTGCTCCCGTAGAGATCGGTAAAAATCCTGGAATAACTGGAGGTGTCGAAGGCTCTTTAGAAACATCACGCGGCAATACTGAAAAGGATGAATACAAAGGCGGAGTGAGAGTCCAATATGATAGCAATACAAGCTATGTCACTTGGGGTGAGTTTTCGGCAAACTATGCTGAAGCATCGGGTGTCAAAAATACAAATAAGACGTATGCCCATCTGAGATATATCCATAAATATTTAGAAAAAAAAGATATGAACTGGGAGCTTTTTGCCCAGTCACAGACAAATGAGTTTACAAAAATCGAAGAAAGATTTTTAACAGGCGGGGGATTTCGCTTTCATCTTTTGGATGATCTCATCGGCAATGTTTATACAGGAGTAGGCGGATTATATGAGTATATAAGCTATTCGACAAGCCTTGATAGCAATGAAGACAATATACGCGGCAATCTGTACATCTCTTATTCCAAAAAACTCGGCGAGGATTCGCAACTCAGCTACATCGGATATTATCAGCCTAAGATCGATGCTTTAGATGATTATATCCTTTCAAACGGTATCGAACTGCAGGTGCATGTCTATGCAGAACTTTTTATATCGCTAAAACTGTTTTATAATATAGATTCAAAACCTGCTATGGGTGTCAAAAAAGAGGATTTTTCACAGATGACAAGCTTAGTCTATAAATTTTAGGAGATTTGATTATGGATGCAAAAATATATTTCGGCTCGAATGAACAGACAAAAGAGGAGTTCTCAAACAGACACAGCCCATTTAGCGGCGAGGTCATAAGCCGTGCCCCCGTGTGTGATGCCAATGATGCAAAAAAAGCTTTGCAGATCGCACAAATCGCAGCAAAAGAGGCAAAAAAATCGACTCTATCCCAAAGATGTTCTTGGCTTTTAGATGTTGCGCACAAGTTACGCGAGGAAAAAGAGGATATCGCCAAGACCATCACAGATGAAGTCGGCAAACCCATAACATTTTCACGCATAGAAGTGGAGCGTGCCATAGAGACCATCACACTAAGTGCCGAGACGATGAGGACGATGCACGGTGAGACGATAAACACCGATGCGATGCCAAGCGGAAGAAAAGCGATCTCCTATTTCGTAAGAGAAGCTGCGGGCGTCGTCGTAGCGATAACACCGTTTAACTTTCCTCTTAATCTCGTAGCCCATAAACTGGCTCCCGCTCTAGTAGCAGGCAATGCCGTAGTTTTAAAACCTACTCCAGAAGCACCTCTTACTGCCTATAAATTCGCAAAACTTTTTATAGAGAGCAAATATGCTATCAAAGATGCGTTAAGTGTCGTTTACGGTGATGCAGAGGTCGGAAGTGCACTTATCACAAGCGAGATACCAAGAGTCGTGAGCTTTACAGGGAGCGTACCTGTGGGAAATATCATCACGAAAAATGCCGGCATTAAAAAAGTGAGTCTTGAACTTGGGGGAAATGCGGCGACCTATATAGACAAGAGTGCCGACCTTGACCTAGCGGCATCAAAATGTATCATAGGCGCATTTGTAAACTCCGGCCAGGTATGCATCTCCCTTCAACGCATCTACGTGAACAGTGATATCTATGATATATTCGCCAAAAAGATGGCGGAAGAGACTAAAAAACTTGTAGTAGGTTCGCCTTATCATGATGATACCTTTATGGGACCGCTTATCGATGAAGATGCAGTCTTAAGAGCAAAAAAATGGGTACAGAGTGCATTAGATGAGGGAGCTAAATCTCTGCTTGAAGTAAAAACAGAGGGAAGAGTTTTTTATCCCTGTGTTATGACGGATGTGACGGATGAGATGAAAATAGTATGTGAAGAGGTCTTTGCACCTATCGTCTCTCTTATCAAAGTCGATGATTTCAGTACAGCACGCGATAAGATGAACAACTCTCCGTACGGACTGCAGTTCTCTGTATTTACTAACGATCTTTCACTCGTTAAACGTGCGATCAATGAACTTGATGCAGGGGGAATCGTTATAAACGATATGCCTACTCTTCGATTTGACATCCAACCCTACGGCGGTGTAAAACTCAGCGGTGTCGGAAGAGAAGGACCCCGTTTTGCCATTGAAGAGATGACAGAGATAAAATCTATTGTTATTAATTAACGGGCGATTGCAGGGTTTTCGAAGATGTTCACCTCTTTGATGCTCTGAAGGACAATATTTTTAAGGACACTGTCTTGTAGATTGAACTTTGTCTGAAAATCGGATATCGCAGTTGTATTAAAACTCTCTATATAACGCACTAATGCAAAGATCTCGCCCAATATACCCTCACTATAAAGCAGGGCATCTCTTACGGTGTCAGAGATGTTCATATCATTTAGTATCTTTTCCATTTTTACACTGAATATAGTGTTTATTAATGACAATACTCCTACAAAATAAGCCTCTCCCAGTATATGCTTATGTTCCGGGTATACAGCTTTTAGTATATTTTGCATCAGTTCCGTTCTGTTTTTTACCATAAGCATCAACGGTGTTTTGGCGTTGTCTTTAGAAACGGATTTTGAATATATCATAAGCATAAGCCACTGTGCAAGAGGGACTCGACCTACCAAGGTCAAGATATGATGGATCGATGAGATTTTGGTCTTAAAATGGAATACTCCCGAGTTTATAAACTGCAATAACTTTACGGTGATCTCGTGGTTTTTCTCAAACTCTTTTGTGATCTCATCTATATTTACATCCTCTAAAAGCAGATTATAGAGTTTTAATATTTGCGTCTGAGAAGGTTCATATTTTTCATTTTCAACGATCATAGGTTCTGCAAAAAAATACCCCTCAAACCACTCGCAACCGACTTTTTTTGCCAGTTCATACCCTATTCTCGTCTCTATCTTTGTTCCTATCACTTTTATATTATGAGACTTGATCTCATCGACTATCTCTTTTACTTTCGGAGGAATTATTTTTCCAAAATCGATCTTCATATATGCTATCTCTTTATAGATTGCAGAGTATTTTGAGATATCATCTAAATTTAGTTCATTGATGCATAACTGATATCCCTTATGATAAAGCTGTTGTATTCGCTCGATGACTTTTGCACTCATCTCTATTCGACCAAATAAAGAGAATACAAAAAACTCTTTTGGTACCGTAAAGATCATGTCATGCATCAAAAACTTTTCATCTACTTTAATGAAAGCTTTATACTCTCCAAGGAGAGTTTTTGTTCCAAATACATTTAAAATATTGTTTATGACAGAAACGCTTGCATGTCTGTCATCATCAAAATTACTCTCTTTATTTTTATCTCTATATAAAATCTCATATGCACAAGTCATTGATTGACAGTCTACTATCGGCTGGCGTCCTAAATAAACATTTTCCATCTTTCACCCTTTTTGTCGCATAATTAAATATTAATTAACAGCAGAAAATAGAGTTTACACGAAATAAATTAATATTAAACTAACATATCTTTATTACTTTAAATTTTATCTGTTTAGTTTAATCTTACTTCCTAGATTATATGAAAGATTAATTCCAAATTCGCTATAATCGCGCAATTTTATATGCGGGAATACATATTATGGATATCAGAGAAGAATTTTTAAAATTTTTTGAATCAAAAAACCATGCAAGAGTGGAGAGTGCCCCTCTCGTGCCCGATGATGCGACACTGTTGTTTAACAATGCGGGAATGGTTCCATTTAAATCGATCTTCACAGGCGAAGTCCCGGTTCCTGCAAATCCACGTGCAACATCATGCCAAACGTGCGTACGTGCAGGCGGAAAACACAACGATCTTGAAAATGTCGGTCATACGGCACGCCACCATACTTTTTTTGAGATGCTTGGAAACTTCAGTTTTGGAGATTACTTCAAAGAGGATGCCATCGCTTATGCTTGGGAGTTCATAACTGAAGTTGTAAAACTCGACAAAGAGAAACTTTGGGTAACAGTTCATGAAAGCGACGATGAAGCTGAACTTATCTGGCAAAAGCATATAGCAAAAGAACGCATCATGCGCCTTGGCGACGATGATAATTTCTGGCAGATGGGAGACACTGGTCCGTGTGGTCCATGTAGCGAAATATTTTACGATCAGGGTGCGGAACATTTTAACGGCCCTGAAGATAAAATGGGCGGAGAGGGCGACAGATTTTTAGAGATCTGGAACCTTGTGTTCATGCAATATGAGAAAAAAGTAAAAGACGGGGAACTGATCCCGCTTCCAAAACCCTCTATCGATACCGGTATGGGTCTAGAACGCGTTGTTGCCATTACCGAAGGTGCGACAAGCAACTATGGCTCATCACTTTTCATGCCGCTCATTAATCAAGTATCACAGATGATAGGTAAAGAGTATATCTATGCTACGGGTGCATCTTTTAGAGTTATCGCAGATCATATCCGTACGGCGACTTTTTTACTTGCACAAGGCGTAAACTTCTCAAACGAAGGACGCGGATATGTTCTTCGCCGTATCCTTCGCCGCGGTGTACGTCACGGATATCTTCTCGGATTTCAAAAACCGTTCATGTACAAACTGGTTGACACGCTTATCTCTATCATGGGTAAAGAGTATACTTATTTGGCGGAAAAAGCAGATGCTGTCAAAGAGCAGATAGAGCTAGAAGAAGCAAGATTTTTCAAGACTATCGAATCAGGTATCGAACTTTTCAACGAAGAGCTAAAAAATACAAAAGATATTTTCAGCGGAGAGGTTGCATTTAAACTCTACGACACTTTTGGTTTTCCTCTTGATCTCACGGAAGATATGCTAAAAGAGAAACAACTCAAACTTGATGTCCAGACGTTTGACACACTTATGGATGAGCAGAGAACTCGTGCAAAAGCTGCTTGGAAAGGCAGTGGAGACGAACATGCAAGCGGAGACTTTAAATCACTTTTGGAAAAATTCGGTGAGAACAGTTTTGTAGGCTATGAAAACACTTTATACAAATCAAAAGTCTTGGCACTTTTGAGTGAAGATTTTGTCAACGTCGATCAGATCCATGCAAGACATACAGGCTGGGTACTTTTAGACAATACTCCGTTTTATGCGCAAAGCGGTGGACAAACAGGCGATATCGGTCTACTCAGTGGATATGCAAACGTTCTTGACACTAAAAAATTCCATGGATTGATCTTAAGCCATATAGAACTTACAAGCACTCTACATGTAAACGATGAGATCGAAGCGATCGTGGATATTTCAAGAGGTGAAATAGCAAAACACCACTCAGCGACTCACTTGCTTCACGCAGCACTTTATGAGACACTCGGCTCACACATCTCTCAAGCGGGTTCACTTGTCGAAGCTACGCGTTTAAGATTTGACTTTTCACATCCAAAAGCATTAAGCTCCGATGAGATCGCACAAATAGAAGAGAGAGTCAATTTCCATGTCATGCACTCCATCGGCGGAATGACAAAAGAGATGGATATCGAAGAAGCCAAAAAAAGCGGAGCAAAAGCTCAGTTCGGCGAAAAGTACGGCGATAAAGTAAGAGTTGTCAGTTTCGGCGATGCATCTGTAGAGTTCTGCGGCGGGATTCACGTCAAAAACACGACCGAAATAGGAACGTTCGTCATCGTAAAAGAGAGCGGTGTAAGTGCGGGTGTCAGACGTATAGAAGCGGTCTGCGGCAATGCTGCGTATAACTATCTAAAAGCACAACGTCACACTCTGAACCTTGCAAAAGAGAGTGTCAAAAACCAAGACCTTCTAGCGGGTATAGAGAGATTAAAAGAGCAGGTTCATACACTCAAACATGAGCTTGTAGAGACTCAAAACGCTGCAAAAGAGAAGATAGAAGTACAAATGATCGGCTCTACCGCATACGTCATCGAAGAGATAACGGCAGGCGATATCAAAGAGCGTATTGATGAACTTAAAAACCAGCATGAGTCTTTGTGTGCTATGCTGTTTCAAGTAAAAGAGGATAAAGTCCTCATTGCAGCAGGGATCAAAAACTCCAGCGTAAAAGCCGGTGACTGGATCAAAGTCGTTGCTCCGGTACTTGGCGGCGGAGGCGGTGGAAGACCGGATTTCGCACAGGCTGGCGGAAAAGATGTGACAAAGCTTCCCGAAGCGAAAAATGTCGCTGACGATTTTATAAGAAAGGCTCTTTCTTAATGAAACATCTTATCTATACTGTTTTCTCGGAATATAAAAACATCATCGTATTTTTACATATCATCAGTGCTGTTGTATGGGTAGGCGGAATGATCGCTATGCGTTTTGCCGCACACCAATCGATCCAGCTCATAGAAAACGTGCCTGAGAAAATAGCACGTTCCGCTCACGCACTAAAAAGACTTTTTAGCATTGTAACCCCTTTTATAGTGATACTTATCATAACTGCTGTTATCATGTCTGTAGGTTATGGTTTTAGAACAGCGGCTGTAGGAATGGATGGTACTGTCTTAAACGACTACGCTATGTTTATTTATAACGCCGTGCATGTAAAAGAGGCTATCTGGTTTATTATGACGGTGAATTTTATAGCAATGGTCATAAGACGCAATAAAGCTGCTCGTCTTATTGCAAATGGTGACCTCATAGGTGCCGCATCTTCACTCAAACTCATTGCAAAATTCATGGTTCCCTTAAATATACTATTGGGCATTTTAGCGGTTTACTTGGGTGTATTTCTAAGAAATGCTTATTAGACTTGCTTCCTCTTCAGTAACTCGTGCAAAGCTTCTTCAAGATGCCGGTATAGAGTTTATTCAGGAGAGTTTAGAGTTCGACGAGGACTCTATCGTAGCAAAAGATGCAAAAAACTTCGTTTACCTTGCAACCCTTGGCAAGTATGAGACAAACTTCAAACATTTCGGAATCGATGAGTATCCGCTTCTCGTAGCTGACACCGTTGTTTCATCCGGTGGCAATATCTTAAGAAAAGCACGCTGTGAAAGTGAAGCCAGAAATATCCTCTTGACCCAAAGCGGAAGTGTCACCTCCATTATCACTTGCCTTATCTACCATAGCAAAAATGTAAAAATCATAGACATATCTTCAACAGACTATCTATTTGATACATTTGATGAAGATGATCTTGAAAACTATCTTGCAAGCGGTGATTGGCGTGGAAAAGCGGGTGCCTGTATGGTAGAGGGATTTTGTAAAAACTATATCAAAGAGGTAAAAGGATTTGAAAGTACTGCGATGGGATTAACCATCGAAGTATTTAAACCCTATCTATTTTGAAGCTTCTCTTACTGTAGATAAAAGAAGTTCAAAAGCCGCACTGCTTGACTTTTCAACATCTTTTAGACGTGCTAAAGCCTCTTTCTCCTTACCTGTAGTCCAAAGTTCGACCTCTTGTTTGATACCTTGGTGAACGTTTGCATGATGGTTATTGATAACGGATACATCTTTAGTGTAGTTTTTCAAAAGAGTTCCTGTGATACTGCCAAACCATTTCCCGAATCTACAACTGTGCTCATCGATTACATCAAACATTTTTTTATCTATCATACCTTTGTAGCCTTTGAGCTTTAATGCAATATGATCGATTTTACCGTTACTAACATGTAACTCGTTTGTTAGTGCTTCCGTTCTGTCTTGAATATCCGTAGAGTTTCTTCTGACCATCCCTACATTCTCTCTAAACCCTTCAAGGACATCCATGACGTTTGCAGTTTCTTTCATAAAAGTGCTGCTTATCTCCATCATAGAGTTAGAGTTTTGTTTTAGTCCGTTGATATTGATCTCTACTTCCTGAGTCGCTTTTTGTGTACGCTCTGCAAGTTTTCTGACCTCATCTGCGACAACGGCAAACCCACGTCCGTGTTCACCCGCACGTGCTGCTTCGATTGCAGCATTAAGCGCAAGGAGATTTGTTTGGTCAGAGATGTCTTTAATGAGATTGATAATCTCTGCAATGGACATAACACTGTCATTTAAAGAGTTTGAATCATTTCCAAGCTGATTTGAATACTGCTGTATGCTGTCAACTGATTGCGCAATCGTATCCGTTTCATTCTCAATGTTTTCCATTCTTGTAACAGTCTTATCGTTTAACTCATTGATCGTGACAAGCTTTTGGACATTATCTTCTATAATTTTCTGTAAAAAAGATGTCCCGTCTTCATAACTTTCGATCACGACATCAAGCAAATCATGCAGATTATCTGTTTCTTTTGGCTTTGCTTTTTCTTTCTCCAAAAAAGATATCTCATCTTTAAGATTATCGTTTTCTGACTGAAGTGCTGCTAGTTCAGCCTTGTATTTTCTCTCTAACTCTGCTATTTTTGCGCTTGAACCAAACATAAACACTCCTTTTTTAATTGTAATTTTTACTCTCTTATATTTTTAATGCTATCTTTTCCGCCGTGAAACCAAACTTGTCAAAAAGTTTTTCTGCGGGAGCCGAAGCACCGAAACTATCCATACAGACAACCTCATCAGCAAATCTATACCACTCCATACCGCGAGCTGCTTCTATGGCTACTTTTTTAGTGCTTGGGATTATGATACCGTCGATATATGCTTTGTCCTGCTCTATCAAAAGGTCAAAACAAGGGACACTCACCACATTGACTTTTTTGCCTTGCGTGTTTAAAAGCTCTTTGGTTTTAAGTGCGACTTCTACCTCTGAACCCGAAGCCATTAGTGTGATCGTCGCATCAGCATCTGCACTCAAAAGGTATCCGCCTTTTGCCATATCACCTTTTACGCATGTAGGAAGAACAGGAAGGTTTTGGCGGGAACAAACAAATGCCGAAGGAGAATTTTTCATCTCTAACGCCACTTTCCAAGCTACGATATTCTCAGCCCCATCAGCAGGACGCCAAACATAGAAGTTAGGTAACGCACGGAACTGGCTTAAATGCTCGATAGGTTGGTGAGTAGGACCATCTTCGCCTACACCGATACTGTCATGCGTCCAGATAAAAAACTGCTGGATACCGCTAAGGGCTGCTATACGAGCTGATGGTTTCATATAATCTGAAAACACGAAGAAAGTCGAAGAAAACGGTAATAGTGGTCCATAAAGTGCCATTGCGTTGACGATAGATGCCATCGCATGTTCACGAATACCGAAGTAGATATTTCTCCCTTTAGGAAAGACTCCCATATCGTTTAACGTAGTCTTGTTCGAAGGACCAAGGTCGGCAGAACCGCCTAAGAAACTTGGAAGTGCACGAGCGATAGCGTTCATGATCTTGCCGTTTGTATTACGCGTAGCATCTGCCTTATCAAACACAGGCCATTGGATTTTTGAAAAATCAGGATTTTGCAAAGCTTCAAGTGCAGAGTTTTGCTCCATTAACGGCATAGTCTTTTGGCTATGAATCCATTCGCGTTCTAGTAGATCGCCCTTTTCTATCGCACATCTAAATCTGATCATCACATCTTCAGGAACAAAGAATTTTTTCTCCGGATCAAAACCGGCTTGTTTTTTAGCCTCTGCGATCACCGCTTCACCAAGCGGAGCACCGTGGGAGTGGTGTGAACCCTCTAGTTCACATGCACCTTTTGCAATCGTTGTATGAGCAATGACAAGAGCTGGTTTAGAGCTTGCTTTTGCACTCTCGATAGCAGAGTTTATCTCATCAAAATTATGACCGTCACATTCAAAGACATCCCACTCTTGAGATTCAAATCTTCCTCGGATATTTTCACTGATACTCAGACTTGTAGAACCCTCTATCGTGATGCAGTTTGAATCATAGATAAGGATAAGGTTGTCCAGTTTATTATGTCCCGCGATAGAACAAGCCTCGTAGCTGATCCCCTCTTCCAAATCGCCGTCACCACATAAACAGTACACATTGTGGTCTATCAGGCTTGCCGTTTCACTGTTAAGCTGAGCACCCATAAATTTACTTGCCATAGAGAAACCGACAGCATTTGCAATGCCCTGTCCAAGAGGACCGGTTGTTATCTCGATACCTTTTGTATGACCATATTCCGGATGACCCGGCGTTTTTGAATCTAGCTGACGGAAGTTTTTAAGATCTTCTACCTCTAATCCGTATCCCCAAAGATAGTAAAGAGAATAGATAAGCCCCGTTGCATGTCCACCGGAAAATACTAATCTGTCGCGGTTTAACCATGATGGGTTTTTCGGGTTATGACGAAGATGCTCGCTTAAAACTACCACAACGTCAGCAAGTCCCATCGGTGCACCCGGGTGACCTGAGTTTGCCGCTTGTACCATGTCTGCTGCTAAAAATCTAATACTGTCTGCCATCTTTTGGCGCATCTGATTTGCCATTGTCTATCCTTTGTGTCTGTTTATATAATTTGTTAAAAGGGGGAAAAGTTCTTTATAAAGTTTTTCATCAAAACTATTCATCATCTGTGTTAATTCATCAGCTAAATCATTAGCCTCTTTCATAGCCTTCTCTAGTCCAAGTACAGTAACAAAACTGTTTTTTCCATCATCATTATTTGTTGTTTTTCCAGCCTCATCGTCACTCTGTGTGACATCTAAAATATCATCTTGGATCTGAAACAAAAGACCAAGTTTTATGCCAAAATCATAGATATCATCTTCTAACTTCTCTTCACCTACTATAATCGCGCCCATCTTTAATGATGCAGCTATTAGTTTTGCAGTCTTGTTTACATGTAGAAGTTTTATCTTATCTACCGATAACGGCTGATTCTCAAAGAAACAGTCGATTGCCTGTCCAAGTACCATACCACTAAGTCCACCATTGATTGAGAGTTCACGTATCAGTTTTACTCTTGTCGCATCACTAAATGGAGCATTACTGAGTATTTCAAATGCATACGTGTTTAAAGCATCCCCGACGAGTATAGCCGTCACCTCATCATAGCTTACATGTAGAGTCGGATGACCGCGGCGCAGTGCTGCATTATCCATCGCTGGCAGATCATCATGAATCAGCGAATACGTATGAAGCATCTCAATAGCAAGTGCCGCATACCTTGCACCGCCTAATAGCAGCGGATTATACGCACCCACGACTCCAAGCAGCAGTGCGGGACGAAAACGTTTACCGCCTGCACGCAGCATATCATGTATAGCTTCTTCATAATGAGGATGAAAGCTAGGTACTTTTGGCAAATGTCCCAATAAAAAGTCTTCAAAATTTTGCATAAGGAATTTTAACTAATTTATGTGCACAAAAAACTGAAATACAGTCCTTTGAAAAAGAAAAATCATCTCTACTGATTTCATAGGATAATTGCCGATATCGGAGTCATAGGAAAGTGTATTGAAGTAACGGCCAAAAGAGAGAAGCGTCTCATTTTGAGCCAAATGGATTGATGCCGCCAAGCATCCCCATTGCGCTGTTTTGTTTATTTTGCTCGACCATCTTGGAAAGATCGTTCATAGCACCGATAAGAAGTATTTGCAAAGCTTCTTTATCATCCAAAAGAGAATCATCGATTAAAAGATCGATCACTTCTCCTCTTCCATTACCGACTATCTCTACCATACCGCCGCCTGTTTTGACGGTGAATGTTTTCGAGTCCAGTTCAGCTTCGAGTTTTTGGGCATGTTCTTGCATCGATGATAACATTTTTGCCATATCACCCATGTTCTCAAACATTTTAGATACTCTCTGCCACGTAGTCAATGTTGTTATTATCATCTAAGATAACAACTTTCGGTTTATATGTATCCAGCTCTTTTTCATCATATGTAGCATACGCCACTATGATAACTTTATCACCTTTGTGAACTTTACGTGCAGCAGCACCATTTAAACAGATGTCGCGCTTGCCACGTTCACCTAAGATGATGTATGTTGAAAATCTCTCACCGTTATTGACGTTGAGTATTTCAACTTTTTGACCTACACGCATCTTAGAAGCTTCTAAAAGTTCCTCATCTATCGTAATCGAACCAACATAGTTTAAATTGGCATCAGTCACTGTAGCACGGTGTATTTTGCTATATAACATCTCTATAGTCATATTTTTACCTTAAATTAACGTCCCATCTGAGCTTGCATATCAGACGGAGAAATTGGAGCATCCCATAGTTCACTTGAGATTACATACTCCTCAACCACATTTCCACCGATAATATGCTCATCGATTATACGCATTATCTTTTCTTTGTTTAACCCTACATACATCGTATGACCAGGTTCAACTAGCATTATCGGTCCTGCATTACAACGGTTCATACATGAACTACGAATAGGTTGAACTGTTCCCATTATACCTTTTTGCATCAAAGTTTGTGCTAAAAATTGGAATAAATCCTGTGTATGTGGGCTAACACATGAAGGTTTTGGCATACCAGGAGGTGATGATTGTTCACACTTAAAGATATAAAATGCTGGTTGAGGAATTCCCATAAAAAGTTCTCCATCTAAAAAATTTCGCGAATTATATCAAAATAACTATGATAATCTTTAGTATATGTGACCTAAAGCTTACATGTAAGCAATCTTTCAATATAGAAGTTACGATTTGATATGCAATATCTCTCTTACTACTTCTCTGTCATCAAACGGAAGATACTCATCATAAATGATCTGGTAGGCTTCATCGCCTTTACCGAGTATGACTACCACTTCATCGTTCTCTTGCTCATCTAACGCCATCTCTATTGCAAGTTTTCTATTTGCTTCGACGATTACATTACTTCTGTCATCTATACCTGCCAAGATATCTTTTATGATCTCATCCGGGTCTTCATGGCGAGGGTTGTCGCTTGTTATATAAATCTTTTTGGCAAGTGCCGCGGCGACTTTACCCATAAGCGGGCGCTTAAGTCTATCTCTGTCTCCGCCTGCGCCAAATACTACAAGCAGTTCCTTCTCTTTTAAAGCATTCAATACTTGTGCCATACCATCAGGAGTATGTGCAAAATCGACTATGACGTTAGGAGTCTGGCAGACCTGTTCCATCCGTCCGCTTACACCCGCGAAATTATCTACCACATCAGCTATCTCTTCAAGCGTTTTATCTGTGACTAGATCAACAGCAGCGATCGCAGCCAAAAGGTTATAAAGATTAAAAAAGCCATGTAATGAAGCAGAAAACGGGACTATCTTATGAAAATTTTGAATGATCCCGCTTGAGCCGTCATTTAACGAATAAGCCATAAGTTTGTAAGTGGCAGGATTCTCAATACCGTATGTAAAGGCATTTTTTATGTTGAACGAAGCCTTTGACTCATCTTTGTTGATAAGTTTCTTGCTCTCATCGGCAAAGAAGCTGTTTTTGACCAATGTATATTCAGCTAAAGTCTTATGAAAATCTAAATGGTCTTGTGTTATATTTGTTAGTATTTTTAACGCAAAATTGATCCCCTCGACACGCTTTTGAACGATAGCGTGGGAACTAACTTCCATAACAAAATACTCACATCCCTCACGCACAGCCTGATAAATATGACGATAAGTATTTAAAACGCTAGGCGTTGTAAGAGACTTCCCCTCACCTATCTTATCATTTAAAAAGAAACCTCTTGTTCCCTGCATCGCTGCCTTGTAGCCTAAATCAAGCAGTATAGAATAGATAGCACTTGCTGTCGTTGTTTTTCCGTTTGTACCCGTAATACCGATAATCTTTATGCGGTCAAGTCCAAAAAGGTGAGCGATATCTTTTACTTCTATAACAGAATGTGCTCCAACATCTATCGCATTTTGCAGATACTTTTCGTTTTGCGAAGTTTTTACAAAAGCAGTCTCGCTATTGCATTCAGCAGAGTTTTCAGTCACATACTTGTAAGGCTGATTTGGAAGTTCAATTTTCAATCGTTCTCGCTTTTGCTAAACGTTTAAGCAGCTCTCTTAGCTGATTGTCATTTGGGTAGACCGAAAGTGCGCTTTCCAGATATGAAAGTGCCATCTCTTTAAACCCGTGAGTCATCAATCTATCTAAAAAATCGACAAAATCCTCTTTCTCAGAGATGATCACTTTTGTCGAGAACATTATATTTTCAAACACTCTTTTAAAATCACCATCTTCTTTAACTAAAGATATAAAATCGTTGTATAAAACCCCGTTTTCCTGTTCTAGTCTATCTTTTAACGGTTGTGCAAAAATTGTCTTTAATTGATCCAGTGTTCCGTCTATCGTCTCAAGTATCTCGGAGATCACTTGATCTGCTTGCTCTTTGTCTTCATCTTTTAAGATCGTATAGTAATCAAAAAGAGCTTCCGCACCATCTTCACCGCTCATTGCCATCTCGGCTAGTATCGCTCCGTTATAGGCTTCTTTAGAATCTGGAAAATCATGCAGTACTTCGGCAAAGTATCTTAGTGCCGCTGTATAATCTGATTTTAAAAAACTGTCATTTGCAAGAGATAGAGTTTTATATTTACTTGTTTTACTCATGCATTCTTCCTAATTATAAATTATCAATATCGTTTTCCATACCTAAGGGTACATTTATAACTGTTAGTTCCGGATGAATATCCATTCTAAGTTGTCTTTCTACGCCGTACTTTAAAGTGTTTCCACTGCTGCCGCACCCTACACATGCGCCGCGCAGCTGTACGTACACCGTGCCATTTTTAACTGTAATAAAAGCTATATCTCCACCATCCAACGCAAGGGACGGGCGAACTTTTTCTATAACGTTTTTAACCGGTTCTATTAATTCTTCATCTGTAAACGGTATCATCTTAAACCTTATATATATTATATATTGATTTCATAAAATATGAAAATATTGCTTAACATGTGATAAAAGATATTTTTTCTATCAATCTTTAAGCAGTTCATCCCTAATAGACAAGATATCTACTACATATATCGGCTTTCTCGCACCAACCAAAATATAATCTATATTTTCATTATTAAGTAAAAATTTAAGCGCACAATTTTGAAGCGAGGCATGGCACTCTTTAAACTCATCTTTGAGCATTATTTTGGTATTTCTGGAGCATTCGTATGCCACCATTTTGGCATATTCTTGTAAAAACAGCTCCAAAAACTCTACCAAAGTCGCTTTGTTTTCTTCATCTAAGGGTTGTAAGAATTTTCTTATTTGTGGCACTATCTGTGAATATAAAAACATATCATACTCACCAACCCATCCAAACTTATGTTTGCTCTGATCGAGTTGCGATAAAAGATTAAACATCGGTCTTAACATTTCATTATCTGTCAATTCTAATAATTCATTTAAATGATAATAGTACTCTCTTGGCTCTTCATAATCAGCCAACCTATACATCAGTCCATCTTTTTGAGCATTCAACGGACGGTTTGCAAGAACTCTGAGACCATTTTGTTTCGCCCAAGCGGCACATTTGAGCCCTTCAGTTTCAAGCATATTGATAGGAAGCTCAATGGTTGTAAAACTATGTTCTTTATTTCTAAGCTCTTTTGCCGCATCGCTTGCAAACGATAAAAGATCTTCATAAGGCAGATATTCTTCATCGTCTGGATGTTTTGAAAAACTGTTTGAACTGATACCGTAACTTTTGATCCTTCCCGCTCTGACCTCTTCTTCAAGTGCCAAAAATGCATCGAAGATCCTTTGGTACATCCCGTCCAGTCTGTCATCTTTTTCTATACCGCGTTTTATACCGTCTAATATATAATATTCAGGATTATGAAGCAACAGACAGTCAATGCTGTCAACTTCCAATCTTTGAAGGGACTGGGTTATCTGATCTTTGATAAACGACTGAGAGATAGAGTGAAAACAATTTGCGCTATATTCTACGACTTCTTCAAATTTCTTTTCTTTATGACGCTCTAGCGTGCCACCTTGAATATACCCGACTTTAGAGACTATTTCCACATCTTTTATCTCTTCATCACTCAGAAGATTCATCACTTTTGCGATAGCACGTTGGGCTTCACCATCCATATAGTTGGTAGATGTATCGATAAGTTTTATACCGCCTAAAATAGCTTCACGCAAAGCTTCTATATGCTTAGGATTATGTTCTGTTATCCTGTAAGTACCAAATCCGAAATCTGCCATAATATTCTCTTTAAAGGTAATTGAAATATCTAAACAGATATTTGTTCATAGATTTCAATTAGTTAGTGTTTTTGTAGTTTGAAAGTTTCGGGCAAAGCCCGAGAAGGGATGAATTAGTATTATACTAATTCGATAAACGCCATAGTAGTAGCATCACCACGACG
>JAHJGM010000024.1 GCA_018824305.1 bacterium | reverse complement strand
CGCGAATAGATATGATTTTAAGGGGACACCCTATGAGGTGAGTTATAAAGAGAAAGAAAAAGCGTTAGTGCTTGTTGCATCAAGCGATAACAAACTTGAAGCTCTTTATGACATAGTCATATCAAAACTTTTAAAACGCGATCTCTCTTCAAAAGTCTTAGAAGAAGCAAAAATCGAAAATGCAAGCGGCAATACAAGAAAAGCGACATACAAAGTAGTCGATTACATAGACTCAAAAGAGGCTAAGAAGATCGTTGCAGAGATCAAAAACCTAAATCTCAAAGTGACTGCGACGATCGAGGGGGATTCTATCCGCATAAAATCAAAACAGATAGATGACCTTCAAAAAGTTATGAAGACTATACGCTCTATGGAATGGGAAGCTCCTCTAGTGTATGAAAACATGCGTTAGGAAAGAGCGATGGCAAAATTAACTATACAAGAAGCATCAGATCATTTTAAAGTCTCAAAAGAGGCAGTACACAATCGCATAAGACGTGGTACATTGGCCTCCATAATGGAGCACGGTGTCAAGTATGTCATAGTTGATGATGTCAAAAAAGATGTAAAGACATCAAGCGGTAACGATGATAAATATTATAGTTTTTTAGAAGAACAGAACAAAGCACTTCAGGAAAAAGTGGAGCGTCTTGAAAAAGACAATTCATCGCTTCGTGACCAAAAAGAGCTGATGCTCATAGAAGAGCGTATCAAAATCGAAAACATCTATAAAGAAAAAGATGAACAGCTTAAAAATATACTAAACACGATTTCCACAAAGTTTTTAGCACAGACACTAGAGAGCGATGTGACAAATGCAGAGATCATAGATATCGTAGATGAGGAGATATCACTCAAGAAATATCTCAAATCATTGGGTCTCAAACAAAAAAGACGTGAAGTCGTCATCGAGCGTTTTAAAAAGCTCTCGGGCAAAGAGAAAAGAATCATCGTTAAAGACCATAAGCTTTTTGTAAATCCGAAAAAGTATAGCTACAGCGATATTATTTGAAAGAACTAGATGATATCAAATGACTCTATAGAGCAGTTAAAATCCAGACTGGATGTATTGGATGTTGTCGGTTCTTACATCGAGCTCAAAAAAGCAGGTGCCAATTTTAAAGCACCGTGCCCTTTTCATGATGATAAATCTCCAAGCTTCGTCGTTAGCCCCTCTAAGCAGATATACCACTGTTTTGGATGCGGGGCAGGGGGCGACAGCATCCGTTTTGTAATGGAGTATGAAAAACTGAGTTATCCTGAGGCCATAGAGAAACTGGCAAGCCAGTACAACTTTTCGCTTTCCTACACGGATGATAACAATCAGCAAAAACGTTCACAACTGCTTGACAAGCTCAACGAGTACTATCAAACTCTGTTGACACATCATAAAGAAGCTCTGTCGTATCTCAAAGAGCGCGGTATCTTTGAATCAAGCGTTGAAAAGTTCGGTATCGGCTATGCTCCGGCTTCCACTCAGACGCTCTCTTACATCCAAAAAAATATGTTCACCATGAAAGAAGCGATAGAAGTGGGTGTCGCAGGGCATGACAACGGCAAAAGTTTTGCGAGATTTATCGAGCGTATAACCTTTCCTATTTTTGCTACAAACGGCTCAATTGTTGGTTTTGGCGGACGTACGATCAGCGGGCATCAGGCAAAATACGTCAACTCTCCGCAGACAAAGCTGTTTAACAAATCAAGATTGCTCTATGCTTATAATTTTGCAAAAGATACCATCCATAAAAAGCAGCAGATCATTATAACAGAGGGTTATCTCGATGTTATAATGCTGCATCAGGCTGGTTTTACAAATGCGGTCGCGACGCTTGGAACGGCGCTCACTCCCGAGCATCTTCCGCTTCTGAGAAAAGGTGAGCCTAAAGTCGTGATGGCGTATGACGGAGACAGTGCGGGAGCGGCTGCTGCACTCAAGGCTGCAAGGCTGTTGAGCGCCTCAGGGTTTAACGGCGGAGTCGTGCTTTTTGGCGGAGGCATGGACCCTGCGGATATGGTAAAAAATGGACAGATCGAGGAGTTAAACAACCTCTTTAGAAAGCCGAAATCATTTATAGAGTTTGTTATAGACAGGATTGTAGCCGGTTATAACATCAAAGATCCAAAGGGTAAGGAAGCTGCGCTAGATGAAGCGATCGGTTATCTTAAAACTCTCTCCCCTCTGTTACAAGAGGAGTATAAATTTTACCTTGCTTCAACACTTGGAGTAAATCCCTCTTTTGTGAAAGTCAATTCACATAATCTTGTCTATGCTAACAAAAAAGATGTGCGATCTCCTCACAAAGATATGTGGGAACTCTCACTTATCAAGACGGTTTTGGAGCATCCTGAGTTAATCGATCAGATACTTGATGCCATCGACCCTTCTATCTTACAGTTTCATCAAAGGGAGTTCCAGCTGGCACTTTCTGGCAGGACGGATGCACCGGAGTTGATGGCAATAGCCGTAGATGAGGGGATAAATTCACATGAAAACTATGATGACCTAAAAGCTGAACTTATCAACTTTTTAATTAAATATTACAATCAAGAATATAAAAAAATACAGCTCAAAACAGATATGGCATTTGAGCAAAAAGCTTTTTTGATACGCTCTATTCGTGGTAAAATTACGAAATTACAAAAAGGTGAACTGGTCGCATACGAGGGATAGCCCTTACATGTAACCCATGTGCCTTACCAAGGAAAATTATGTCAAAAACAAAAGCGATCGCACTTTTTAGCGGCGGTCTGGATTCTACACTCGCTATGAAACTCATCATAGATCAAGGCATCGATGTTATCGCATGTAACATTAACACGGGGTTTGGTTCCACGAAAGACAGATACGAGCACATGAAAAGTATGTGTGACCAAGTGGGTGCCGAACTTCGCATCATCGATATCCAAAGCGAGTACCTTCAAGATGTGCTTTTTAGCCCGAAATACGGATACGGTAAACATTTCAATCCCTGCATAGACTGTCATGCAAAGATGTTCGAAGTGGCAAAACGCATTATGGCGGATGAGGGTGCAAGTTTTCTTATCAGCGGTGAAGTACTCGGACAACGCCCGATGAGTCAAAATAAAGATGCGCTTCAAACGGTATTAAATCATAGTAATTGCGATGGACTTCTGCTTCGTCCTATGTCTGCAAAACTTTTGGCACCGACAATCGCAGAACAAGAGGGACTCGTCGATAGAGAAAAGCTTGAGGGAATCACGGGCAGAAATCGTGAGCGACAGTTTGAACTGGCGACCGAATTTGGGCTCAAAGATTTTGAAAGTCCGGGCGGCGGATGTCTGCTTACAGATGCAAACTTTGCAACAAAGATGAGGGATTTCATAGCCCATGACACTTTTGAGATCAAAGATATTCCCGTGCTCAAATATGGTCGACATCTCCGTTTGCCCGATGGTGCGAAACTGGTAGTGGGACGCAATAAAGAGGAAAACGAAAAACTTCAAGAGATAGTAAACGACAAATTCATACATGTAAGGACTGTCGGTATCCCGGGTCCACACTCTCTTCTTTCAAAAAATGCGACACAAGATGACAGAGCGTTAGCCGCAAGAGTAGTGCTTACATACTGTAAAACAAAAGAAAATGAACAGTATACAGTTTCGTTTGATCATGAAGGATCACAGACATCTGCCCTAGCGTCACGTGATGAGATAAAGCCTTTTACTATTTTATAAGATTATTAAATATATACTAGTCTCATCATAAACTAAGGAAGTCCTATGGCTGGTATAAAGTTTCCATTTAAAGATATTGTTCCTTTGCTGAATCTAAGCGTCGGTCTGGCTCAAAGGGTAGACGAGAACAGAGCCGAGAGTCTGACGATTTTATATTGTAATTTCGCGGATTTTTCGCAAGATGTGATCAGCGCTAGTCTAGAACAGGTCTTACGCTCATCGGATGCTATCTTGCATTATGAAAATCACTATTTCTTTATACTGCAGTATACGGATAAATATGGTGCGACGATCGTAAAAGATATGTTTGAAGAGTTTTTTGCGACATATATCGAGTCCTCTATGACAAGTTATCCGATTGATGGAGAAGACGCAGAAACACTGATAGATGACCTGCAATCGACTATCAGTGCAAATCTTTCAATCGATTTGTTGTTTTTGGATAAAGACAGACTGAAATAAAAGCGCATACAAAATGATATTGCTGCTGTCAATGGGGATGAAAAGATGAAATTTATAATGAAGTTGTTTAAGGCCCTGAATTCAGGACAGACTCCATGGCAGGTCACTCTTGCCATAGTTCTTGGTATGGTGATGGGTCTTACTCCCTATAGCGGAGTGCAAACCGTCTTAGTCATTTTTTTGGCACTGCTTTTAAATATCCATTTTGGATTGTTTTTAGTTTCTGCAACTTTTTTTGCAGGCATAGGTTACATCTTCGATCCTCTTTTTGAATCTTTTGGATATTCACTTTTAAGTGCAGGCGCATTAAAGAGCTTCTGGACATCTATGTATAACAGCGGCATCATGCGTCTCACATACTTTAATAACACCATTGTTTTAGGTTCATCAGTTATCGCGATTTTGTTAGCTCTTCCTTTATATTTCATTTTAAACAGAGTAATATCTACTTCACGAGACAAGATCACCGTATTTCTTGACAGATATCCGCTTCTGGCAAAACTTGGCATTTTAAAGAAAAGTGATAAAAAAGACGGCACATTTCGCATTATAGGTTTAGGTGTGTTTGTCGGACTGAGCGTTTTGGTTATAACTGTTAGCATGTTTGTCATAGACCCGTTAATAAAATGGTCACTGGAAAAAGGACTCTCCAAAGCAACAGGAAAAGATGTTCTCATTAAAAGCGTAAAGACATCTTTTAGCGATGCTTCCTTACATGTAAATGATCTGGAAGTCCAAGACTCTAACGGCAAGACAAATACCCTGAGCATAAAAGAGATAGTCGCGGATTTGGATTTTAATGCGTTGTTACTGCACAAAAAACATATGGAACTGGTGCAAATCACAGGCATCGGTTTTGATACTCCGATCTCAAATCCAAAACCTTCAGTAGCAGCTGTTACAAAAGAGTCGACATCTATAGCAGCTTCAAAAACAGACTCTGCTTTTAAGATGCCGAGCATCAAACTTCCGACACCCGAAGACGTCTTGGCAAATGCCGACTTGAAATCCGTAAAACTTTATAATAGTGCACAAAAAGAGATAGAGGAGATAAAGTCAAAATGGGAAAAGATCTCCAAAGAAGAGTTTAACGAACAGACCCTGCAAAGCTACAAAAAAGATTTGGATGCCATTAAAAAAGCTTCATCGTCAAAAAATCCTGCTGAACTTTTAAAGCTAACAGATAAGGTTGCTGAGTTTAAAAAGAAAATCGACAGCGACAAGGCAAAACTGGTATCTATCAAAAAAGATTTTTCAAAAGATCAAAGCCGCATACAAAAATTGATAGCTGAGGTAAAAACTGCTCCGAGCGATGACTATAACAAATTAAAAAGCACATATACGCTTGATAGCAACGGTGCTATAAATGTAGTCGGCACCATCTTTGGAGAAAGAGTCAAGTATTACATAGCAATGGCAAAAAAATATTATGTTATGGCAGAACCGTATATGAAAAGCGAAAAAAAGGTTGAGCCTCCAAAACCTCCGCGCGGAGAGGGCAGATGGATCAAGTTCAAAGAGCATACGCCATCGCCTGATATCTATATCGCAAAAGTAGATCTAAGCGGTAAAGTTAAAACACAGAGTTTTACTGGTGTTATAAACGATATAACAGACGATCAAAAACTTTTAGGCAAGGTCACTACGTTTCATGCGACAAGTGACGGTGATGTAGTGCAAAAATTTGTACTGAGCGGTAAAGACGACAGGCTCGGCAAAGATGCACACGAAAGTGTCGTCTTTAGCGCAAAAAATATCGCCTCGGCAAATCTGGCACTCTCTTCGCTTCACATCAAAAAGAGTGATATCGCCCTCTCAGGCAAAGCAGATATTTACAATTATTCATCCTTGACATTGGGCAGTAGTTTTAATTTTAAAAATGCCGTTATCTCAATTGATGGTTTGGACAAACAGTACGCAGGTATTGTAAACGACACACTCTCAGGTGTGAAAAGTTTTTATGTCAAAGCGGATGCAACAGGAAATCTTGAAACACCTTCCATACATGTAGACACGGATTTGGACAAAAAGATATCGCATGCGTTAAACGGTGTCTTTGAAAAAGAGGCAAAAAAATATACTGCACAGTTAAAAGTGATGCTGGATGAAAAGATGAAAGAACAGCTAAAAGGTCTAAACGGGAGTGCTTCAGGCTTACCTGATATCAATGCTCTTATAGGTTCACAAAGCGGTGCCTTAGATAAACTGCTTTCACAATCGACAGGATTAGGCGGAAGTTCTTCTAAAAATATAATTAAAAATCTATTACCGTTTTAAAAAAGAAAAGAAAAAAGAGAGCTTACATGTAAGGATTGCTTACATGTAAGAGGTTGTTACAGCTCAGTTTTTAAAGCTGCACCGTTTGAAGCGTTAGATACCAAAAGACTGTAGCGTTTGAGCCATTTTGAAGGAATATCTTTTTTCACCGGTTTGAAGTGAAGACGACGACGCTCTAATATTTCTCCATCAACGTTGAGTTGTAACAGGTGCGTATCGACATCGATCTCGATCTCATCACCGTCTTCTATCAGCCCTATCATACCGCCCTCGGCAGCTTCAGGACTCACGTGACCGATAGATGCACCGCGCGTTGCACCCGAGAAACGACCGTCGGTAATGAGCGCAACGCTCTCGCCAAGACCCATACCCATGATAAGTGAAGTAGGTGCAAGCATCTCCTGCATTCCCGGTCCGCCTTTTGGTCCTTCGTAACGGATGACTACGACGTTACCCGCTTTTACTTTGTGACCCATGATACCTGTGATCGCTTCTTGTTGAGAGTTGAAACATACCGCAGTACCTTTGAACTGGCGCATACCCGCTGCGATACCTGCAGTTTTGACAACAGCACCCTCTTCGGCAAGGTTTCCAAATAAAATAGAGAGACCGCCTACTTGAGAGAAAGCGTTTTCATTTGTATGGATGATGCTCGTGTCTTTTATGTTAGCATCTTTGATACGCTCAGCCAAAGTTTCGCCCGTAACAGTCATAGCGTTTGTACGCAGGATATCGCCGCGACGGCTAACCTCTTTCATAACTGCATTAACACCACCTGCACGGTTGATGTCATCCATGTGAACCGTAGAGAGTGATGGAGATATCTTAGCGATGTGCGCTACTTTTTGACCGATAGTATTGATGTTTGTGATGTCAAACTCGACTTCCGCTTCTTTAGCGATAGAAAGCAGGTGAAGAACCGTATTTGACGAACCGCCCATAGCCATATCGATAACAAATGCGTTATGGATCGCGTCAGCATTTAGGATGTTGCGCATATTCCATTTACCGTCATCGTTTGCTTTTGCCATCTCTACAACACGCTTCGCAGCAGTCTTGACCATCTCGATACGCTCAGGAGTCATCGCTAGAACCGTACCGTTACCAGGAAGTGCCACACCCATAGCTTCACAAAGTGTGTTCATAGAGTTTGCAGTAAACATCCCTGAACAGCTTCCCCCGCTTGGACAAGCTTCACACTCGATCTCGTAAAGTTCAGCGTCGCTCATATTGCCCTCAGCGTGTTTTCCGACAGCTTCAAATGCAGTCGCAAGGTCGATCGGCGTACCATCTTTTTTGTGACCTGCTTTCATAGGACCGCCTGAGACAAAGATAGTCGGAACGTTAACGCGAAGTGCGCCCATAAGCATACCAGGAACGATCTTGTCACAGTTAGGGATACAGATCATTGCGTCAAGCTTATGTGCGTTCATAACAGTCTCGATGCTGTCTGCGATCAATTCACGTGACGGCAGAGAGTACAGCATACCGTCATGCCCCATAGCGATCCCATCATCAACACCGATCGTGTTGAATTCAAACGGTACTCCGCCCGCTTCACGGATCGCCTCTTTGACGATACGTCCATATTCCTGCAAGAAAAAGTGTCCCGGAATAATGTCGATGTGAGAGTTTGCAACGCCGATGAACGGCTTGTTGAAATCTTCATCTTTTAGCCCCGTTGCACGTAAAAGTGAACGGTGAGGAGTACGGTCAAACCCCTTTTTTATTGTATCGCTACGCATAAAAATCCTTCTCATAATTATTATATTAATGCGATTATAACACTTTTTCAAAAAAATGACCAAAAACTCTTTACATCGTAAAAAAAATTTGCTATACTTCCGGCCCAACAATTAATGAATGTTGTACCAATGCGGGAATAGCTCAGTGGTAGAGCACAACCTTGCCAAGGTTGGGGTCGCGAGTTCGAACCTCGTTTCCCGCTCCATTTATAGTAATAATTATTTTTTGTTTATAAGTATGTATCTGCCCGGATGGCGAAATCGGTAGACGCAAGGGACTTAAAATCCCTCGGTGGTAACACTGTGCCGGTTCAAGTCCGGCTCCGGGCACCATAAATTGATAATAAACGAACTGGCGCCATCGCCAAGTGGTAAGGCCGGAGCCTGCAAAGCTTCTATCCCCAGTTCAAATCTGGGTGGCGCCTCCAAATTATTATTAAACTTACAACACTAGTGGATAGATGGCAGAGCTTGGTTTAATGCACCGGTCTTGAAAACCGGCGAGGGTCATACCTCCCAGGGTTCGAATCCCTGTCTGTCCACCACTAAATACTAGCAATAAAACAATCGAAAAAACTTGGATAGATGGGTGAGTTGGCTGAAACCACATCCCTGCTAAGGATGCGTACTGGTAACGGTACCGAGG
>JAHJGM010000023.1 GCA_018824305.1 bacterium | reverse complement strand
TTTATATCGCCAGTTTTAGGCTCTCTATAGCTATATTTTTTCAAAATAGTTTTATGATACAACTTAGGTGAAATAATTTGCTATAATTTATAGAAATTAAAATATTATTAGCTGTGAGCGTTGATTATTTCACAGTCTCAGAGGAGCCAATCAATTACCCTACGGGCAATTGATTGGCTCATTTTAAACATTATCTTCTTAGTTCACCATCAGGCTATAAAAAATAGAATAATATAAGGGAATATAAATGAGTTCGATTTTAGACGCAAATATTAAATTAATACAAAGGTTAATTAATAATAAACGCTTGTTAGTTGTTATTGGGGCATTAAGTGGGGTATTCGCCATATTATCATTCTTTTCTGAGCCATTTTTGTTTTATTTTAGTCAGTTCATAAATTTAGATTTAAAAGAAACATCAGTACCAATTACATTGCTGCTGGTGTCTGTCGTCTCCTTTGCATTTTTATATCTCCAGTCTGGAGGAGATAAAAGTGACGATAGCTTAACTTCGAGTCAGGCAAAGAAAATATACTCTGAGATAAACTCATCCAAAAAAGAACTTGAAATTTATAAAAATCAAATTTCAATTCTCAATGAAAAATTAGAAATATATGAATCAGAAAAAGGACTTAGCGAAGAAGAAAAACAAAAAATTATTGATGGTGCTGTTGAGCAAACCAGCGAAGATGCCATACAAAAAATATTCAAACTTGAAGCGGATAAACTCAAAGATAAAATCAAAGAGGACTTAAGCTTTGAAAGGCTTCTTGATTCATCTGAAAATGTAATTAATAGATTGATGAGAGAGATAGCAGATTTACGTTTACGCTCTAATATTAATTTATTAATTGGGATGTCAATTACTGCTGTAGGCTTGTATTTACTATGGTCTACAGTTTCAATGGTTGATGCTTCTGCGTTGCTAAAACAACTTGCATCTGAAGGAGCTGATTCAAATGGTAAGTTTCTTAAAAATTTGATTCTTCCAATAGTACCTAGAATATTGCTTGTGATATTTGTGGAAATTTTTGCATACTTTTTCTTACGTTTATATAGAGATGGATTGTCAGAAATTAAATATTTTCAGAATGAACTTACAAATGTTGAGTCTAAGTTAGTGGCGGTAGAGTTTTCTTACCTTACAAACAACCAAGATGCATTGAAAATCGCAATTGAGTCACTGTCTAAAACCGAAAGAAACTTTATATTAGAAAAGGGGCAGACAACTGTAGAATTAGAGAAAGCAAAGTCGGAATCAGAGCTAACAAGAAATATAATTAAAACCATACCAAACTTCTTTAAAGAAGCTAAGAAGTAGTAGGAATAGACTTGATTCAAACTCCAGGTACAGTATACGTATTTAATTTACTTTTGAAAAATAGGAAACGGGTGGAAACTATAACCTCTAATCCTTACATGTAAGCAAAAACAGTAATCAAAAGTGACAGATAGTCGCAGTAAAAGTTCATTCGTCAGTTGCAACATCTGCAGAGCCAAGAAATAGTAAAGTAATGACGTAAAGAAAATGCAACTGTTTGAGGAATGTGTTCCGAGTTTTATGTTTTTAGGAGTGGATTTTCTATTTTTTGGGGACTTGACGAAGTCAAGCTCGAAGCCGTTGCAAGAGTTTTTCAGGAAACATCTCTTCGAGAGCGCTTCGCTTGTTTTGCTTACTTTTTGCGGACAAAAAGTATGAAACATTCCCTTACATGTAAACAGAAAATAGACAACATCCCACATCCCTTATTAACACCAAGTATGATTTATGTATATACTCTTCAAATGGTTTTTTATGGAGAGTGATTTTGAATAAGTGTTTGGTAAATATATGTGAGACATTTGAAGAGATAACAGATTTCTTCTCAAATAAGTCTGAGCAAAAAGAGGAGATAGTGTCAAAACTTTTTTTTGATTTTTTGGAGTGTTTTTCATCTCTACAGGCAGAAAAACTTTCGTATCCAAAAGAGTTTCAAAATGATGTAAAACTCTACTTGCAAGGGCATCCGATACTGAAGAAAAAATTTGAAGATGTAGAGATCCGCTATTTGATGCTAAGCGATTTTTATGATTATTGCAGATTGACAAAAAAGTATAAACCAAATAAAAAAGGAAATGAATGCTGAATTTTGGACCCTTTAAGTCTCTTTCTACAAAAGAGTTTCAACAAAAAAAAGAGGAAGGATTCGTAGTCATCGATGTAAGAAGAGCTGATGAGTGGGAACTCTACGGCATCATTGAAGGCAGTCATAAGATCACATTTTTTGATGAGTGGGGAGAGTTTGATCTTGATGAGTTCTTAGAAGCGTTTACAAAGGTGGTGACACATAAGGAACAGCCTTTTATCTTAGTGTGCGCCCATGCAAGCAGAACAAAAACAATCGGTGAGATACTGGGCTTAAAACTCAAATATACAAATGTCTATGAGTTGGACGGCGGTATCAATTGGGGTTGGATCGATCAAGGTTTACAAACGGTCAAATAAAATTTAATAATTAATTATTATTTTTAATGCATATTGGTCTCTATTTGATATAGTATTGGTAAAATGACATGGTAATCGTCACTTACTAAGGAGCGATCATGGACCAAACTGAACTAATTGAAAATGTTGCAAAAGAGTTGGGTATCTCAAACGCCCAGTCGAAGCGCTTGCTAAAAGCGACACTGCGGGAGGTTCGTGACCTGCTCAGAGTCGGGCACGCTGTGACCCTGCCTCATTTAGGTACCTTTGACACGGCGACATACGATGAACACCTCGGGTATCTGCCTGTAAGCGACAAGTTCGCACTTTTCCCAAAACGTCGTTTCCCCGTATTTCGCACAGGAACTTCACTCCGTGAAGAGGTTTACAACACCGAACTTGGCGATGATGGTACACAGAGATGAGCCACGATAATAAGATCACATTTCATACTTTTACAGAACTGGTGGCTAAGCGTGCGGGAGTCAGTAGAGTCGAGGCAGATGAGTATATCCACCAACTGACAAAGACCATGAGTGAGGAGTTGGAGAAGGGTGATTCTATTCATCTGTATCACTTTGGACGTTTTCATACGACACATGTGGGTGAAAAGATGGGGCACAACCCAAATACAGGTGAGCCTTTAATGATCCCAGAGCATACACGTGTCCACTTTCGCCCCTACCGCGCACTGCGTTTTGCTGTCAATGCACCGTTTCGCCAGTTGCGAATAAAAGAACTTACCGAGGACAAAACTGCATGGCGTGTGAGAACTAACATCTTGCTCTTGCTGGCGATATTTCTAGTACTACTGATCTTGCTTGCTATGGGTATAAAGAGTTTGGTACTCACTCCAGATATCCATTACGCGGTGCCGGCAGAGAAAGCATCGGCTAAAGTTGAACCGGTACATCCCATTGACAAAGCGCCTGTTACACTCGCCCCTGAACCCACAACTGTAACCACTGCTCCCCAAAAAGTACAGACCGTCTCTACAGCCGCTACACCTGCACCCGTAGAACCGTCAAAGGCTATGGATAAAGTGGTTAACGTGTCCTCGGGTGATACTCTCTGGGGGATTGCTACGACCACATGGGGCGATCCTCGTTGGTGGCCGGTTATCTATGCACAAAACAGACTAGAGCTGGCTCATCACAATCCTGATCTTATCTATACCGGGATTAAACTGAACATACCGACACTAGCTGGTAGCGTGAAGAATCCAAAGCCAGCAGACCTCCAACTCAAATCAAAGGCATACAAGATCGTCGCCGATGACTACAAAAAACACAACAATCCACGAGCCGCAGAGTATAAAAGAGCTGCTCAGAGGTTGAACAAATATAAAAAGAAATAAGTAGATAGAGAGAGCCTTACATGTAAGGCTCTTCTTGTAGAACAGTTAGTGTCTGACGTTGATATTGTGATGTTTGATGGTGTCGATCAGTTTAGAGATTTGAGCCATTTTTTGCTCTTCCTCTTCGATGTTGTTTATCGCATCCAAGTTAAATTTGTCCAGTTTGTGGTCTAGATAACTTGTATCGAACTTTCCGTCTATGAAATCAAGATCTCGCACTATCGCTCTGTGAAGCGGGATATTTGTAGAGATACCCTCTATGAAAAACTCGTCTAGCGCACGTTTTGCTTTTTTAACAGCACCCTTCCAGTCAAGCCCCCAGACTATGAGCTTTCCTATCATCGAGTCGTAGTTTGCAGGGATTTTGTATCCTGAGTACATACTTGTGTCAAGTCTGACTCCGGGACCGCCCGGTGCCATATAGTTTGTGATTTTCCCTACAGCCGGCATAAATTTTCTTTTTGGATCTTCTGCATTGATCCTAAACTCGATGGCATAACCTCTAAATGTTATCTCCTCTTGTTTGAATTTTAGTTTATCTCCCTCAGCGATCTCTATCATTCTTTGGATGATATCTATACCTGAAATGATCTCAGTTACAGGGTGCTCGACTTGAACTCTGGTGTTCATCTCGATGAAATAGACATTATCCTCTGCATCGACTAGAAACTCGATCGTCCCTACGCTCTCATATCCAAGTTTCAACATCGCATCTGTTGCTACTTCATATAAAAAGAGTCTTACTTTTTCATTTAGTCTTGGACTCGGTGCTATCTCTATGACTTTTTGGTGGCGTCTTTGGATCGAACAATCTCTTTCTCCAAGATGTAGGACATTCCCGTATTTGTCGGCGATGATCTGGATCTCGATGTGTCTTGGATTTTCCACATATTTTTCGATGAACATCTCGTCTCTGCCGAAATATTTTTTAGATTCATTTGCTGCAGATTCGTAAAGCTCTTTAAAGTCTTTCTCTTGTCTTACAATCCTCATACCTCTACCGCCGCCGCCAAACGCCGCTTTGATGATAACAGGAAAACCGATCTCTTTAGAGATTCTCTCTCCCTCTGCGATGTCTGCAACAGGCTCATCCGTTCCCTCTAATACAGGAACGCCGATAGCTTTCATAGCTACTTTTGATGCCATCTTGTCGCCAAAAAGTGCGATGTGGTCTGCTTTTGGACCGATAAATATGATGTCGTTGTCTACACATGCTTGTGCAAACTCTGCACTCTCAGATAAAAATCCATATCCAGGATGGATAGCATCGGCATTTGCTTTTTTAGCAAGTGAGATGATCTTGTTGATATCAAGGTACGCTTCAACAGGATTTCCCAAAATTGGATAGCACTCATCCGCTTTTCTAACCCAGATACCCTCTACATCTACTTCAGAAAATATGGCGACACTTTTTACTTCTAACTCTTTACAAGCTCTAATGATTCTAAGAGCAATCTCGCCACGGTTTGCGATAAGTACTTTTTCTATTTTTTTCATCGGATAAGTTCTCCTTTGTTTTGATGGCACTATTTTATATGTTTCAAAAAAAAACTTCTTCCTCTTTTATGCTTAAATAGTTGTTTATTAATGCTAATTTAGTAGTCTGTTTATGCTACAATAATTGTCATGAAGAAAGAAACATTGCAAAGAAGAACTAAAATCGCCAATGATATCATGTACTATGTCTACACTCATATCGAGACGCATATAGACATTGACGAGCTGAGCCAAGACTTCGGTGTGAGCAAGTTTCATATGCAGAGGATCTTTAAAGAAGCGTTTGGCAGAAACATCTATGAAAGCATAAAGTCCATACGTCTTCAAAAAGCCTCAAACCTACTTTTGACCAACAAATACTCCACTATCTCAAACATAGCAAATATGTGCGGTTACAGTTCCCAGTCCTCTTTTATCAAAGCTTTTAAAGAGCGTTTTCGTATGACTCCAAAAGAGTGGAAAAACGGAGGTTACAAACTGTACTCCAACTGGATACTCCAGCAGTCAAAAGGAGCGATGCAGTCAACTGCAGATTTTAGCGATGTGACGGCTACCATTGTAAAGATGCCCATCATCCAAAGTTATTACATCAGAAACAAAGGCTACAACACTAAAAATATCGAAGAGAGCTGGCAGAAGTTGGAGACTTGGGTACTGAGTCACAATGTTAAAGAGTATCAGGAGATAGCACTTTTTCACGATAATCCGACGATCACTCCGCTTGATGAGTGCCAGTATGTCGCATGTATCGCTACAAAAAATGAGGTAGACAGCGACAGATTGCCGAGGTTTAACATCTCAGACGGTGTTTATGCGAAGTTTGACTTGAAGGGGAAAAAGGGTGACTTTTTGAAGTTCATCCAGTGGGTCTATCACGAATGGCTTCTAAAAAGTGAGTTTGAGACAACGACAAAACCTTCATACGCCATCTACCATAAAAACAAATATCTCTCAGACGACAAAGAGTTCGACCTGAGTTTCTACCTGCCTATACAGTTCTAATATAAAAGATACAACATTTAAATAAATGCAACAAACTATTTTAAATTTATAAACTCACTATTTACTCACTTTTTTGTTTTACAATTTTATACGTAAAATATTAAAAAAAAACTTTAATAAACATCACAAAAATTTTAAAGGATCATTGTATGAGAGAGTTGAAATTTAATGAGAATGAAATAATAGTTTCAAAAACAGATACAAAAGGGAAAATAACATACGGGAACGACCTTTTCTTAAAAATGGCAGGATATAGCGAAAAAGAGCTCATTGGTGCTCCACACAATATAATCCGTCATCCTGAGATGCCAAAAATTGTTTTCAAACTCTTATGGGATACGGTGAGCCAAGGTAAAGAGATCTATGCATATGTTATCAACAGAGCTAAAAACGGTGATTATTATTGGGTTTTTGCAAATGTTACACCATCATACGATAGCAAAGGAAATATCGTCGGATATTATTCTGTCAGAAGAAAGCCCTCTCGTCAAGCTATCGATATCATTAAACCGGTTTATAAACAGTTGTTACATGCAGAAAAAAGTGTTGGAATGGGTGCGTCAGAAAAGATGTTTAATGATTTACTTGTAAAAAACGGGGGTCGTTATGACAAATTTGTCTTATCTATCTAAACTTCAACTCGTAGGATATACAATTTTTGTTACTTTTGTTTTTGGCTATTTTATAAAACTTATCTTTGATGGATTTAGTACAGTTGATACGATACTATTATTTTTATATGCAGGCTTGGGTGTATTTTTTAATATTTCTCTACTTGGTCTCAAAAATTGTATGGATAAATCGATAGCAGTTTTAGATAGTGCCGTTCATGGAAATCTTGAGAGTCGTGTAACTGAGATATCAGATAATGGTAAAGCGGGTCTTATTTGTCATCAAATCAACAATCTTATAGACCAGATGGAAACATTTATGCGTGAAATGTCTACTGCAATAGAATATGCAGGTAGTAATGAGTTTTTTAGAAAATTCAATATTGTAGGATTGAATTCAGCATTTATTTTTGCAGGTAATAAAATCAATGAAAGTATTGATGTCATGAACACGAATTATACGACACAGATGAGAGTACAACTAAATGCAGAGTTAAGTGCAGTGAATAAAAATAATGAACAACTTCAATCTCTTAATACAAGTTTTAAAAGCAATACTGATAAGTTGGAAAAGATTTCAGAAAATGTTAAAAATGCGACACAAATGACTATACAGCGTGCAAAAGAGTCACAAGATGTCGGAGATAAACTCAATGGACTTAATGAACTGCTAGATTATAATGCTAATGCTACACATTCTTTGGAAGAGCGCACTCAAGAGATCACGGCAGTGATCGATCTTATTAGTGATATTTCAGATCAGACAAATCTTTTAGCTCTTAATGCTGCTATAGAAGCAGCACGTGCGGGAGAGCATGGACGTGGATTTGCCGTTGTTGCAGATGAAGTGAGAAAACTGGCTGAACGTACGCAAAAAGCTACTGCAGAGATAAGAGCAACAGTGCAAGTCTTGCAACAAGAGAGTATGGAGATGTCGACGAGTTCTGAATCTATGCGTGAAGTGGTGCGTGATTTTAGTGAACTGATGAATGTCTTTAGTAGCAGTATGATGCAGCTTCGTGATACAAATGAAAATATAGAAGGCCAAATCCAAAGTATAAAAGACCGAATATTTATAAACCTTATAATGATCGATCATATTCTTTTTAAAGCAAATGCGTATACTTCTATCAATATTGGTAAAAAGAATACAGAGTTTGGTACGCATCATGAATGCCGTTTTGGCAAGTGGTATGATGAAGAAGGTAAAAAACAGTTTGGACATACACAGAGTTATAAAAAGATAGAACAGCATCATGCGGTTGTACATAACAAAGTGAGAGAAGCTGTAAAATGTGTTGAAGATGAGGATACTTGCATCGCACAGAAAGATATTATTTTAAAAGATTTCAAAGAGATGGAGATCGCTAGCGGTGAGTTATTTGAATTAGCTATACAGATGATAGACGAGTAAAGAAAGAAGATATTATGCAGACAGAAGCTATAGCGATAACATGTAGTCAGAAAATTTTAAATGAGTACAAAGAGGCAGTCGATATCAGCAGTATTGTTTCTAAAACCGATGTTCAAGGTATTATCACTTATGTAAATGATAAGTTTTGTGAGATTTCAGGTTATTTAAAAGATGAGCTTATCGGTAAATCACATAATATTGTAAGACATCCTGATATGCCCTCTCATACCTTTAAAGAGATGTGGGAAACCATACAAAATAAAAAGTCCTGGACGGGAAAAGTAAAAAATAAAAAGAAAAATGGCGAAGCATACTATGTCAATACTGTCATAAATCCGATCGTCGACTGTGACGGCAATATTATTGAGTATATAGGTATTAGGACAGATGTTACAGAACTTGAAATCATAAAACAGCAGCTGGCAAAGGATCTGAACATCTCTAATGAAAATTTTAGTGAAGCTTATAGAACATCCTTGTCTTATCAATATGCGATCGATGAAAGCAATATACTCTCTCGTGCTGATACGGATGGTAAAATAACCTATGTCAATCAACAGTTTTGTGAATTATCCGGTTATACAAAAGAGGAGTTGATCGGACACTCCCATAACATAATGAGACATCCCAATACGCAAGAGAGATTTTACAAAGAGCTATGGGAGACCATCACTAGCGGTAAAACATGGAAAGGTCAGTTTAAAAATCTTGCCAAAGATGGAAAGATTTTTTATGTAAATAGTACGATTGTACCCATTTTTAATAAGAATGAAGAAGTTGTCGAATATTTGGCTGTAAGACATGATGTGACAGATATTGTGAATATTAAAAAAGAGGTCGAAGATACCCAAAAAGAGATTATTAATAAAATCGGAGAGATAGCTGAGACTAGATCAAAGGAGACAGGCTCTCATATAAGACGAGTCGCCGAGTATTCCAAAGAGCTTGCCTTACTGGCAGGATTGAGTGAAGAGGATGTTCATTTACTGTATGCTGCCTCACCGATGCATGATATAGGAAAAGTAGGTATCCCGGACAGTATCCTGCTTAAAGCAGATCTGCTGAATGACGATGAATGGTTGATCATGAAAAATCATCCTGTTGCAGGTTATAACATATTGAAAAATTCTACTAGACCAATTTTAAAAGCTGCAGCTATAGTGTCGCATACCCACCACGAGAGGTGGGACGGTACCGGTTATCCCAACGCTCTATCAGGTGAAGAGATCCATATTTTTGGGCGTATTACTGCCATTGCCGATGTGTTTGATGCACTAGGGAGTGAAAGGATTTATAAAAAAGCATGGGAGACAGAAGAGATAGTTGAGTATTTTCAAGCGGAAAAAGCAAAACATTTTGATCCTATCTTGGTAGAAATATTTTTACAAAATATAGATAGGATGCTCTTGATCCGTGATCAATTTGAATATGAAGGATAGCAACTAGTTTCAGCTAAAAAGGCAGTTTGAGCTTTTTTAAAGGTTGCTGTTCTTAATGAACTCTGCAAACAACTTGACATAGTTATTTGCACTTTCTTGTTCGACTTTTGCCGCCATCTCTTTATCGACACCGTGGTTGATGAGTTTTTTGTATGCGGCTTTTATATCTTCTATATCATCAAGATTTTGCAGTCTGCGTCTGAGACCTATGATGTTAAGACCCTTGATACTTGAACGGTTTCCTTCGACTAGACAAAAGGGAGGGACGTCATGGTTTACAAATGAAGCTCCGCCGATCATCACGCCTGTACCGATGTTGTTGTTCGCCTCTACGGTACTCAGCCCGCCGATGATGACACGTTCCGCACATGTAACGTTTTCATAGAGTCTGACCGCATTTGTAAGGACACAGTTGTTTGCTATCTTCACACCGCTCATGATCTGCACGTAAGCCATGATGAAGTTGTCGTTACTGATATCTATGCTTTTGTTTTCTTCGCTCTCTTGTGTCCCTATTTGGGCAAACTCTCTTACATGTGTGTTCTTGCCGATGCGAATGGTAGAGTTTTCATGCCCGATCGTAGCAAAACTGAAGATCTTCATGTTCTCTTCGATCTTTGTTTTACCTTTGATGATCACATTTGAAGCGATACTCACGCCCGAATCGATAACGACATCCTTACCTATGAAACAAAAAGGGCCTATATTGACGTTCTCTGCGATGGAAGCACCGGCTTCGATGATGGTAGTCTTATCTATCATGATTGGATTGCGATTTTTAAAGTGATGATGCTGTCTTCGATCGATGCAAGTGAACCGCGTTCACCAGTTTTTAGATACGCCACGAAAGTCTCAAGCTCTTTGATAAGCGGCTCATCTTTTTTGATGTGACAGCCTCTTACCACATAAGAGTTGTTTACGCTGAATGATGAGTATTCAGTCAAGCTTTGTGCGATAAGATCGGCTTCGAAGTAAGAGTCTTGACAAGCGACCTCTATACAGCGTTTTTTAAACGGAGTAAGCCAATTTGTCGTGATGTTTGCGATGACGGAGTCCGTAAGCTCGAAACTAAGCACGGCATTGTCTTCGTGGTGGTTATGGATCTTTCTTGATTTGAAAATAGCTTGGTCAAGGATATCTTTATGCGTGATGAAACGGATAAGGTCGATGTCATGCACTGAAAGGTCTGTCAACACTCCTACATCTGCGATACGTGGAGGAAACGGCCCGACACGGGTAATAGCGACTGAAAATATCTCTTTGCTTGCAAGCTCGTTTTTTAAAGCCTGAACGACTGGGTTGAATCTCTCGACATGTCCGACACAGCTTTTGATCTCTGCCGCATTTACCGCACTTAAGATATCTTTTGCATCAGCGACTGTCGAAGCTGCAGGTTTTTCTATGAAGATATGCACGCCTTTTGCCGCACACTTGAGAGCTACCTCTTTATGTAGAAATGTAGGCACGGCGATAATGACCGCATCCGGTTTTGCAGAGTTAAGCATCTCATCCACATCATTAAAAAACGGTTCTTTGTACGGGTCGTTTTGTACGACGTCACAAAGTGCACAGACCTCTACACCGTCAAGCATACTTAGTATACGGTAATGGTTTTTCCCCATCGCTCCAAGACCGATAATCGCTATTTTAATCATACTTATCCTTTGATCGCTTCTACTATAAACTCTTGTTGTTCATCTGTAAGATAAGGACTCATAGGAAGTGACATGATCTCATTTGAAACTCTTTCAGATATAGGGAAATCTCCCTCTTTATAGCCAAGGTAGATAAATGCTTCTTGAAGGTGAAGAGGCATCGGATAGTGAACCGCAGTCGGGATCGATTTTTCGCTGAGTTTTGCTACCATCGCCGCTCTGTCTTTTACTCTCACTGAGTATTGCGCGTACACGCTTGTTCTGTCATCTTTTACATGTGGAGTCGTAACGCCCGCATCTTTGAGTAAAAGCGAGTATCTTTGTCCGATCTCTTGACGAAGTTTTACCTCTTTGTCAAAATGGCGAAGTTTGACATCAAGAATAGCAGCTTGAACAGCATCAAGACGACCGTTGATACCGATATATTTGTGTTTGTATCTTTCGTTTTGTCCATGATTTAAAAGCATTCTCATTTTGCTTGCCAGTTCGTCGTTGTCTGTAAAGATAGCTCCGCCGTCACCATAAGCACCAAGAGGTTTGGACGGGAAGAAACTTGTACAGCCGATAGCTGAAAGAGCACAAGATTTTTTGCCTTTATACTCCGCACCGAAGCTTTGACATGCATCTTCGATGACCGTGATACCGTGTTTGTCTGCAATAGCATTGAGCTCGTCCATGTCCGCACATTGACCGTAAAGAGAAACAGGGATGATCGCTTTTGTGTTTGCAGTGATGAGAGATTCTATTTTAGATGCATCTATGTTATATGATTTTTCATCGATGTCGACAAATACGGGTTTAGCATCCAAAAATGCTATGACTTCGGCAGTCGCAATAAAGGTAAAAGGAGTCGTGATCACTTCATCGCCCGCTTTGATGTCAAGAGCCATAAGAGCCAAAAGAAGTGCATCAGTCCCGCTGCTGCAGCCGATAGCGTGTTTTACACCCGTGAAAGCTGCGATGTTCTTTTCAAAGCTGTCTAGTTTCGGTCCGCCGATGAATCCCGCACTTGTAAAGACTTCGCTTACCTCTTTGTCTATTTCAGTTTTATACTCTTGATACTGCGCCTGTAAATCAATAAAATTAATCTTCATTCTTTTCCTCTATGATTGATGCAACGGTTTTTGAACTTCCGTGGCCTAAGTATTTTCGTAACTCTTTTGAATTGTTCAGAAATTTTTCTCTGTCAAACTTTTGGTATGCTTCTAAAAGGTTGTCAGCCGTCACTTCATCTTGGATGAACTCTGGATGAAGCGCTTCACCTTTGAATTTGTCAAACATTATATTGCTAAGTCCGATGTAATCAAGCTTGACAAGACGACTCGCTATAAAATAATCAAGCGGCTTTGCTATGTAGCTTAAAATAAACGGAATACCAATGAGTGCTGCCTCTAAAGTAGCTGTCCCGCTACAGATAAAAGCGAAGTCACACTCTCTTAAAGTCTGATGTGTATCGTGAACAATTTTAAATTCTGATAGGGTACCGTAAACTTCTTTTATATCTTCTTTAGTGAACTGTTTTGGAACGATAATATACGCCTCACAATCAAGTTTTTCTCTTAATTCTTGAAAAACAGGCATAAGTTTTCTTATTTCACCCCTGCGGCTTCCCGGCATAAAAGCTATTTTTTTAGTATTTGAAAGTGTTTCTTTGAACTCTTTTATCTCATCTAAAAGAGGATGACCTACATAGGTAATAGGGGCATTTTCTGAATAGTAGCTTTTTTCAAAAGGCAGGATGGATGCAAGATAAGTTATGGTACGTTCCAAAACAGGGATACGTTTTTGTTTCCAAGCCCAAGCCTGAGGGAGGATGTAGTAGATGATCTCTTTATTCGGATATTTTTTTCTTATCTTCTTTGCCAGAGGAAGATTGAATCCCGAAGAGTCCATGAGGAGGATCTTATCTGCGTCTTTTGCCATTTCGACCATTTGAGCATTGAGCTTGAAAAAAAATCTTAGTTTTTTGATGGCATCCACAAACCCCATGATCGCCAAAGAGGAGAGGTCGATGACGGGTTCTCCAAGCTCTTCATCAAAGATGCCTATAAACTCGACATCAGGGCTAAGCTCCTGTTTTAAGGCTTTTAAGTGGATATTTGCAGAGTGCTCTAAAGCACTGACAAGAAGTTTCAAAGTTTAAACCTTTTTATCATATAATTTTGCAATTATATCTAAAGGTGTTGTTGAAATGGTAATATCTAATGTGAAAATTTGCGATATAAACGGCGAAAGATTTGCAAACATAGAAGTAGAAGAGGGCGTGATTACGAAGATAGAAGAGATAAAAGGAAAGAGCGAGACTTCGCTTTGTCTCATCCCTTCGCTCATCGACCTAAACGTCAGAGTCAAAGATGACGTCCTAAACTCTAAAAGAATAGAAGAACTCTCAAATGATGCATCTCGTGGCGGTGTCAAAGATGTCGTTTTAAATCCAGAATCGACTCCTGCGATCGATGATGAGATAGTCTTGGAGTTCGTGCAAAACAATCAGATCCCGCTTCACGGCGCAAACATACACAGCTCTATAAACACCATTAAATCATCGGATGCGACACTGAGCAATATCGCCATACTTCTGAAAAAAGGTGCGGTAGCTCCCTTTATGAGTACGACAACGCACAATAATCTTGCCATTAAAATAGCGGAATACGTGAAGATGTACAACGTGACGCTTTTTTGTAGAGCAGAAGACAGAAGTCTGAGCAATATGGGTGTGATGACCGAGGGTGCGGTCAGTTCACATCTTGGACTTGCGGGCATACCTGCAATCGGCGAACTCCTACATGTAAGTCGTATGATCGAGCTTGCTCGTTATTATGGTATCAAGGTACTGTTTAAATCGATCGCCAATCCGCGTTCCATCGAGATGATAAGCAAAGCCAAAAAAGAGGGTGTGGATGTCAGATGTGAGGTGAGTATCCATCATCTTTTACATTCAGATGAATTATGTGAAAACTTCAATACGACAGCAAAAATATATCCGCCGCTTGCAACAAATAATGATATGAAGCTGATGCAAGAAGCACTGAAAAACAGTGAGATAGATATGCTCACGACTCTTCATCAGCCATCGTCTCCTGTCAATAAAGAGGTGGCATTTTTTGATGCGACTTATGGATGTGAGAGTATTGACCATGCACTGCCGCTTTACTATACAAAACTTGTAAAGTCGAACATGATAAGTATGCAGGAGTTTATACGTCTAAGTGTCGTAAACCCTGCTAAAGCGATAGGCGAGACAAGAGGTGGAATTGAGGTCGGGACAAAAGATTTCGTTGTATTTAATACAGATGAATCCCTACATGTAAAGAATCCACAATCCCTTTACAACGGTGAAGAGCTCTTTGGGGTCATCAAAAAAACAGATGAACTTTAAAGAGCTTCTGATCGAGCCTAGCTGGAAGGCTCTGCTTGCCGAGGAGTTGGATAAGCCCTATATCAAAGAGCTTGAAGATTTCTTGGAAGAGGAAAAAAAGCATTACACCGTCTATCCTGATGAGAAGAATTTCTTTAATGCTTTTAATCTTACCTCTTTTGAGAAGCTCAAGGTAGTCATCATCGGTCAAGACCCTTACCATGGAGCTTCTCAGGCACACGGTCTTGCTTTTAGCGTACTTGGTAACACACCTTTTCCTCCGTCTCTTCGCAATATTTTTACGGAATACACGACCGATTTACATCTGCCTATGCCAAAACAGGGCGATTTGACTCAGTGGGCGAAAGAGGGCGTATTTTTGATCAATGCCGTTTTAAGTGTACGAAAGGGGCAACCGGCATCCCATAAAAATAGAGGCTGGGAAAGATTTGTCAAAAGAGTCATAGAGATCATAAATGAAAAAAAAGAGAATGTCGTCTTTGTTCTTTGGGGAGCAGATGCGCAGAAGAAAGAGTCTTTTATCAATGTGAGTCGGCATCTTGTATTAAAAGCCCCCCACCCATCGCCTTTATCCTCATACAGAGGTTTTTTCGGTTCCAAACCGTTTTCTAAGACTAATGAGTATTTAATGAACAACAAAATTGTCGTAATTGATTGGAATTTGGATATAATCAGATAACAATTTTTGTGATACAACAGTCTAGATGAGGAAGTCATTCTTTGAAGTTACTTGGTTATACGTTTGATAATATTCCAAATTTAGAACAGTTCATAGATGAAGAGATAGGTCATCATCCCAATATCTTGGTACAGGTCTTTAGCGGTGTTTTAGATACGACTGCACTGCAGCCTGTCTTAGAACTTTTGGCACAAAAACTTCCCCATGCAGCTATTATGGGCGCATCTACCGCAGGCGAGATATCCGGCGGTATCATCCACAATAAAACGATCCAGTTCTCGTTTTCTCTATTTGAAAGCTCGACTCTTAGAACTACGTACTATCCGCAGACAAATTTTCAGACAGGTGTCGATGTCGTTAAAAACTTTGTCAGGCAAGATACAAAAGTCGTAATAGCTTTTAGCGAAGCCTTAAAAAGTGATTCGGAACTGTTTTTAGAGGGTTTTTCATCAGTAAATCAAAATATTCCAATCGCCGGCGGTAATGCGGGAGATAATGTAGAGTTTGTAAGAACATTCGTCATCTTTGGAGATAAAATATATTTTGAGGGGATCGTCGTTTGTGCGATCGACAGCCAAGTCTTAAATGTGTCGACGAACTACTCTTTGGAATGGACTTCCATCGGCAAAGAGATGGTCGTCACAAAGGCCGATAACAATGTGATCTACGAGATCGACGATATGCCTGTAGAAGAGGTCTATAAATATTATCTTGGGAATGAGATATTATTGAACTTTCCTACATCGGTCATAGAGTTTCCATTGGTCAAAACAGATGAAAACGTGGTCATTGCCAGATCCATAGTCGCAAAAACAGATGACGGCGGTTTTATTTATGCAGGACATTTTAAAAACGGAGACAGGGTCAAGTTCGCTATCGGCAATGTGGAAGAGATACTAAACAAAGCGAAGAATCTGCATGCGAGTATAGTCTCCTATCCCGTTGAAGCTACATATATATACTCCTGTTCCGTTAGAAACCTATTTTTAAAAGAACAGTTGAATTATGAGTTTGGTTTGATCGAGCAGATAGCTCCGGCTATCGGTTTTTTTACTTATGGAGAGTTTTATCACGGTAAGACAAAAAATCAGCTTTTAAATATAACGACAACGACATTGAGTCTGTCTGAATCAAATGTTTTAAACAAAAAAACAGAGATACAGACGAGAAAAGCCAGTTCCTCAATGTTGAAATCACTGACCAATCTTGTCAATATCTCTGAAAAAGCCTTAAATAATAATATAGTTACGTTAAATCAATATAAACAGATTCTAGATAAGAGTGCCATTGTCTCTAAAACAGATGAAAAAGGGGTGATCACATACGTAAATGACGAATTTTGCAGAGTCTCGGGCTATAGCCGAGACGAGCTGATCGGACATAGACATAATATTGTGAAACATCCTGAGACAAAAAGAGCTGTCTTTACCGATATGTGGAAAACTATCACAAATAAAAATACATGGTACGGAACCATAAAAAATCTCGCTAAAAACGGCGATACCTATTATGTTAAATCTGTAGTCATGCCTATATTGGATGAAGAGGGAAATATCGTCGAATACATCGCTGCCAGAGCAAACGTGACGGATCTGATACAAAAGGACGAGATCATAAAACAGCAGTTTGAAGACAAATTGACCGGTCTGCAAAATAGAGAATCTCTTTTATATCAACTCAGTTCCAAGCCAAATGAGTATGCTTCATTGATCCTTATCAACATAGACAGATTTTCCAATATCAATGACTATTTCGGATATGAGATGGGCGACGAACTTTTAAAAGAGCTTGCAAAAGAACTGATAGACGGACATAAAAAAGTCTATAGGATCAGCAGCGATGAGTTTGCTATATTATGTGAACATGAATTGGATGACAATAGTAAAAATGAGATTATCAACACGATAGTAAACTTGGAAAATCAAGAATACAATGTATTGGGAGAGAGGATATCTATCTTTTTATCCTGCGGTGTTTCTTACGGCAGAAAAAATGAGATATATAAACTTTCACATATCGCTTTGAAAAAAAATAAACATTCAAATGAAACAGCAGTGTTTTACAATGATAACGATGACCTTGCTATGCAGATCAAAGAGAATATAGAAGTCATAACAAGAATTAAAGAAGCACTCAAAAATGACAGATTTATCCCATTTTATCAGGGAATAGTAGATAACAAAAGCAAAAAGATCGTCAAATATGAGTCGTTGATTCGTATGAGATGCGATAGAGGAGAGATCATAGCTCCATATTTCTTTTTAGAACATGCCAAAAAATCAAAACTATATACAAAACTGACAAAAGTCATGATTCAAAAATCATTTCAAAAATTTGCAGATTTAGAGTATGAGTTTTCAATAAATTTCTCTCTTGAAGATATTGAATCTAAAAAAGTCGTTGCTATTTTGATAGAAAATCTAGAAAAATACCAATGCGGAGAGAGGGTTGTTTTAGAGATAGTGGAATCTGAGGGTATCTATAATTTTGAAAAAGTTTCAGAGTTTATAAAAGTGGTTAAAAATTACGGATGTAAGATCGCCATAGATGATTTTGGCACGGGATACTCGAATTTCAGTTATTTATCTAAACTCGATATCGACTTTATTAAAATAGACGGTTCTCTGATAAAAAATATAGATCAGGATGAATCCCAATTAGCTACGGTTGAGAGCATCCTGCATTTTGCTAAAAAGATGAATATCAAAACAATTGCAGAGTTTGTTGAAAATGAGACGATCTATAATATATTAAATGATCTTGGAGTTGACTTTTCTCAAGGATATTTTTTCTCTGTACCTCAAGAAAAACTTGTCGGAGAACATTAAAAATTCAAAAGGCAAAACCTTTTGAACTCTTAAGCCACTTGTCTATGCAGTATCTTTGTCTGTTCCGGGCGAACCAGCTTTTTGATGATCTTATCGACAGAAAGAACCGACAGAACATCTTTTGAAGATGAGTGTTCATCAGGGAATACCACGCTGTCTACGAGTGTACCGTCTCCGACTATCTCATCTTGAAGAATTTTGATGTTGGTGATACTGACTTCGGAGATATCCTCTAAGTTGTTTACCAAAATACCTAAATATGTTTCAGGAGTCCCATATTTTATGATGACTATCTCTTTATATTCCTCCAAGACCTTTTCTTGCAGATATTTTTTGATATCTATGACCATCACGGCTTTGTCGTTATAGATAAGAGTCCCTTTGAAGTGGTGGTTAGGGTCTATTTTGATGGTCGATTTGAGCTCGCTTACATTGACCGCTTCGACGACATCTGCCGTATCGACTCCAAGCCACTGTTTACCGACCATAAATGTCGCTATATCTAAAGTATTGTCACCTCTTTCAAAAGAGATCTCTTTTTGAACTCTAAACTCATCATCTTTATTTATGATACCCTCACTTACATCACTGATATAAGAGAAAAATAGTGCATAAACATTGTTGACGTAGTCATCGTCTTGACCTTTGAATTCTCGATAACCTTTAGAACATTTTACGCCGAGCGAATAGTATTTGTCTTCATAAACGATGATCTCGCTCTTTGACTCTCCGACGTCAAGATGAAAGTAGCTACTGTCGATATCAAGATGAGTTCCGACTTTATGTTTGTCATAACTCGAAGAGATGACCATCATATCTTTGGTTGCAACAGTAGCAAAAACACCCTCTTTGACACTACCGTCACTGTTCTTTGGAAGCGCTTCCATTATCATGTTTTTAAATTGTACTTCTGCATCAAAGACAATGCCGATCCCTCCCAGGATCTTTTGGTCATCTAAAGAACGGATGACCGCATTATAGATATATGTATGCTGTTGATCGTAAAGATGCGTGTTTGTAAAATCGCTTACGCAGTATTTAGATGAATCCTCAAGTTCAAGAGTCTCTTTTACCCAGTTTTCTCCTACTTTTTTTCTGATCAGATGAGATTCATCCTCTTTGGATACGGCTCTAATGACTCCTTGTTCATCATAGATGATGATGTTCGTATATACGGTATAGAGCTCATTTATGTAATGCAGGATATCATTTATTCTCTGTGTATCGCTCTCATTTAGACTTGGAGTGTCCAGTATCTTTCTAAACTCCGATGTAAGTGCCCACCATCTACAGTCATTGGCTCTTTCATAAAGGTTTCTATCCATAATATCGACAATGAGATCGGCATAAAAAACGCTGTCGCCTAGAACGATGGTCTTTGTCAGATTTGCAATAGACGAGCCGATGATACTTTTAGTGTTTTCACCCGTTTGTCTTATCTCCTGCATAAGAGCACGTGAGAACTGTTTGTTCTGATTTTTGGAGTTTCCCTGTTTGATATTTCCATTCCATATAGCACGGTTCAGGTTTTTTTGTATGCTGTTGGCTTGAATCGGGATGTTTTTGAGTGCATCGCTGAACTGTTTTCCGTTTTGAAGTATATAAAGCAGAAGATCTTCATCGATCTCAAAACTGTTGTTATCGACATCCTCAAATGCATTATCAATTGGCACCATGATATGTCCATACCATCCAAGACCGTAAAAATCTTGATAACCGCTTGTTTTACGGCTTTTTGCCAGATAATCTCTTCCCCCAAAAGTCACGATCTTAAATTTATCGTTTAAGATGATCTCCATTTTTGAACCCAGAGGGATATGATATTTATCGCTTGACGCTATGACATATCCATCTTTATCTAAAAGAGTGATCGCCTCTTTTTTATTGTTGTTGACGAGGTTTTTAAAGATACCGTCCATCTCGTCTTGGAATTTAAAAGAGAGTGAAAGTATCCCGATCGCTTCAGAATTTGGATCATTGTTCTCGGTTACTTTGTATGAATAGACAAGAGAACGTTCATGTGAAGGTAAAAAGTCATGGTACTTAAATGTCTCGACATACTCTTTGGATGTTGTGAGCACCTCTTTTATGATAGAGTCTTGCGATTTTGATACTTTGAGATCATCATCCAGATTTGCCAATATCTCTCCGTGTGTATTCATAAGGACAATATTGAAATACACGCTGTATTTGTTGATATACTCTATAAACCTGTTCTTCAGTTTGTCAAGATCTTCTGTATAGTTTGTAGTATATTTTATATTGTGGTTTCTTAAAAAGCTTCTTATATCGTCATCTGTTGCTAAAAACCCTATATCTGCCGTTCTCTCAAATAGATTTCTTATCACTATATCCACAGCGACCTGTGCTTTAAAGTTCATCTCGTTGATATTTTTATTTAAAAGTTCTATTGCCAAGTGGTTGATAAGTTCGGATGAAAGAGTAGAAAAGTTATTCTTGATTTCACTCATATTGACACCTGCATCTCCAAGTTGGCTTAGCAGTGAAAGTGTGTTCCAGTTATTGCTGAGATCGTGTAACATCTCTCTGTCGTCTTCTACTTTATCCATATATTTGATAAACGGAACTACCTCTTTAGAGATACTCATATTTTTATATTTATAGTTTTCGTTTCTCATTTTTTATCTTTCATAAGTTAAATTTGATGAGAAATTTTATAATAAAAATTGTCACTATAAAGTGATGTAATGGTTAAAAAGTGAACATTTTTATGGGGTGATTTTTAGTGATTTGATTGAAAATTATACAGGTTTTGTATTGACAAAATGGAGTGAGTTTGAGTATTAGATTTGGCTGCTAAAGGAAAGATCCTTTAGCTTACAGCGCTTTTGTGATGATGCGGTTTAGTTTCGTGATGAATGCAGGCATATCGTCAATTTCCATACCGTTGAACAGTTTTGCCTGATCAAGCAATACATGTGCGGCATCGCTGATGAGGTTTTGGTCAGCAGAATTTTTGAGTTTTTTGATCAACTCATGGTTCGGATTGATCTGTAAGATAGGTTTTGGCATCGGTATATTTCCGCCTTGACCCATTTGTCTCATCATCTGAGCCATCATGTATGACGGGTCCTCTTTATCCTCTTTTATAGCAACTGCAGAATCAGTAAGGTCAAAAGTGATCTGTACCTCTTTTATCTCGTCACCAAGCGTATTTTTCAGCTCTTTGGTCAATGCTTCATACTCTTTTGCACTTTCCTCTTTTGCTTTTTTAGTATCTTCGCTCTCATCGAACTTGGCATCAGTGACATTGACTAGTTTGTATTCTTTATACTCGTTTACCATCGGGAAAACGATAGTATCGACTTCATCATTTAAGATAAGAACATCTAACCCTTTTGCTTTAAATCGCTCAAGTGCAGGATTGTTTTTTAACATACTTACAGTAGATTTTGCAGTGATGTAATAGATCTCTTTTTTCTCAGCATCTACATTTTTAACAAACTCTTCAAGAGATGTTTTTTCCTCTGAGTTTAGAGAATTAAATCTAAGTAGATCTAAAATCTTTTCACGGTTTCCAAAATCAGAATATAGCCCCTCTTTTAAAACATTTCCAAACTCTTTTATGAAAGTATCATATTTTTCGACATCGTTTTTAGCCATTTTTGAAAGTTCAGACAACACTTTTTTTACTGATGCATTTTTGATCTTTGCAAGTATCGCATTGTTTTGAAGGATCTCACGGCTTACGTTAAGAGGCAGATCTTTTGAATCGATAACACCTCTTAAAAAACGCAAGTATGTCGGCATCAACTCTTTTTCATCATCGGTGATAAATACGCGGTTGATATAAAGTTTGATCCCCGGTTGGTAATCGACACGATACATGTCCATAGGTGCTTGTGAAGGTATGTAAAATAGAGTTGTGTACTCTATCGCACCCTCTGCTTTATTATGTATCCATGTAAGTGGGTCTGTTGAATCATGAGCGATACTTTTATAGAAATCTTTATATTCATCATCACTGATATCAGATTTTGAGATCGTCCAAAGAGCATTCGCTTTGTTTATCTGCTCATTTATCAGTTCAGTTTTTGCAGCTTCAATCTCTTTGCCCTCATCATCTTTTTTAGCAGGGGTATAATGTTCTTTGTCCATAAAAATAGGAAATGGTATATGATTTGAATATTTTTCTATGATACTAGAGATTCTGTACTCTTCTAAAAACTCACCTTCATCGTCATTAAGATAAAGAGTGATCGTCGTACCGTGTCCCTCGCGAGTAGTTTCATCCAGATCAAACTCTCCGTCTCCTGCACTTGTCCACATGTAAGCTTGATCTTCACCCGCTTTTTTTGTTACGACTTCCACTTTATGCGCCACCATAAATGCAGCATAAAAACCGACACCGAACTGCCCGATGAGCTGTGAGTCTTTTTTCTGGTCACCGCTTAAGTTCTCTAAAAAAGCTTTTGTTCCTGATTTGGCGATAGTACCGATATTGCTTATCAGATCCTCTTCGTTCATTCCGATACCGCTGTCTTTGATAGTTAATGTTTTGTTTTCTTTGTTTGGTATGATATCTAGACGAGGGTTGAACTGTACGTTTTTATACTTTTCATCAGTCAAAACAAGCATATTGAGCTTATCCAACGCATCAGAACCGTTTGAGATAAGTTCACGTAAAAAGATCTCTTTATTGGAGTATAAAGAGTGGATCATAAGATGTAGAATTTGATTTGCTTCAGTTTGAAATTGATGTTTTGCCATATTAATTCCTTTATTTTGATATATAACTTGAGCGTAAGTATATCAAAAAAAGGTAAATATATGCAAGTTGTATAAGTCTTCTTTAGTCTTTATGACTAAAGTCTATTTAGTGCATATGGGCTGTAATATCACCTATGACCTGTGAAAGAGTATCTTTGAATTTTTCTTGAATCTCGAAAAATCTCTCCTCTTGATTATTGTTCAGTATCTCTCTGAACTCCGTTGTGATGTCAGCTAAGCTGTCGGCACCGATATTTGCAGATATCCCTGATATATCTAGAAGCAGCTCTTTTACTGCATCTATTTGGTCTTTTGCCATAAGAGAGTTTATCTTTTGATCGGCATCTTCATACATCGTAAGAAATTCCGATAATACCTCTTTATACAGCTCATTGTCTCCACCGCATATTTCGATGCCCTCTTCAATATTGAGTATCGTATCTTGTCTTTTTGGAGGTTCTTTATCTTCATTTTTTTGTTCTGTTTGAAGATCATCGTTTTTCATATCGATGTAGCAGTAAAGGACTTCGTAGAGTTTGTCCATCTTCAATGGTTTTTCAAGATGTTCTTGCATCCCTACATTGTACATTTTTCTTATATCGTCCGTCGAAGTCTCACCGCTTAGTGCGACAACGAGTAAGTGATCTAACGAACTATCCTCCCGTATGCGTTTTGTCGCTTCATATCCATCTACCCGAGGCATATGTGCATCCATAAGGACGATAGAAAAATCTTTGTCCTCTTTTAAAATATCTAAAGCTTCCTGCCCATCGTTAGCGATCACTATACGCATACCTGAATCACCCAAAATACCGTTTATGACTTTTTGATTGATCATATTATCTTCAGCGACAAGTATTTTTGAACCATCAAAAATCTTAAAACTCTCTTTTGTAATTGGACCATGGTCAGTTAACTCACGTTTTTTCTGAATGATTTTTAGTACAGGTTTCTTTTCCGGCAAGACCTCTTCTTCTACCTCTTGTACTTCAGGAATCTCTTGTATAACTTCATCTTGATCTATTTTCGCGTCAGAAAAAATATGAACCGGCTTGTGCTCATCCTTTTTTAGCTCTTGATGCTCTTTTAAATCTTTTGGTTTGTCACCCTTTTGCTTTATGATGACATAGAGCAATATTAAAAGTACAGCAAGTATTAAAGCTATTGTTTCAGTGAGGTACATTGTAAAAAACTCATTGATCTGGTTCATTTGATTCCCTTGATTTTATATAATCATTTACTATATGATAAACTCTTTTATCTTAAATTTTATAATCCTTCAAGCAATACATACCAAAGTCTCTCTACCTCTTTATCATTTAAGAAAAGTGAGACACTGTTTTTAAAGAGTTCATTTATGGCATCTTTATCTATGCTCAAAGTATGTGAACACTCTTTATGCGTAGGCAGATACCCTCTGATAATAGAGATATCGTTATCGATCCTCTCACTGCATAAAAAACATCTGTTTTCCATATGCAAGCGCCCCTCATATCTCAAGAGTTTGGTATATGCTTCTATGGCTACTCTTTTTGGATTTTGTTTATCCCATTTCAGTGCAGCTTCATCAATGAGGTCAAAATAAAAACTTCCGATATCATCGGCTTGTTTGAGATGCTGATAAAACAGTGCTATGAAATCCTGCCAAATTCTAAGACGATGTCTGTCGGCTATCCATTTAAAACCAAGATGAATAACGTCTCTCAGCCTTGATATGGAACTTTTTATCGAGCCTTCCAATTCATAGTCTATTTTAAATCCAAGGTTTATTACCCCATGGCGCGCACCGTAAAATCGATAAACTATTTGTAAGTTATCCTTTGATATTATTGTGACTATAAGATCTTCATCTTTAGCGCGATTGATATTTATAATGTAACCCTGCATAGTATGCTTCCATTTTACACGAATTTAACTTTTTGAAAAAATATTATCACTTTTAAATGCTTTTTTAATTCTTTATTGGATACAATTGATACGTAATTTTTTCTAAATAGACTAAGTTTATTTAAAAATAGATTAAATTTTCTCTTTTTTCTAAGAAAATTTGAAAAATATAATAATTTGGAGTGAATATATGGTTGAATATAATGATTTATTAAAATCTTTTAAAGATAATTGTGGTTTTGGTCTTATTGCCAATATTAAAAACCGCTCATCACATGAAAACCTAGAAAATGCCATTACAGCACTTGAAAGAATGATGCACCGCGGGGCTGTTGCGGCTGATGGAAAAACAGGGGACGGTAGCGGACTTTTACTATCTATGCCTGTAGGCTTTATGCGTAAACAGGCACAAAGCGCAGGAATCGAACTTCCTGAGCAGTTCGCAGTAGCAACCGTATTTACAAAAGATAGAAAACAATTAGAGATAATTGAAAAAATCTGTATGAAAAATGATCTGAAAGTCGTCTTGCTTCGTGATGTTCCTGTAGATACCAATGCATTAGGCGAACAAGCAAAAGAATCTTTACCAAATATTATCCAATTATTTATTACGTCAAATTCGATTATGGCAAGTGAACGTTTTGATGCATTGCTGTATCTCAGTAGAAAAGAGAGTGAACACGCTTTAGTAGGTGACAGAAACTTTTATATCTCATCTATGTCGTCAAAAGTCTTGTCATATAAAGGTCTTGTTATGCCTACGCATATCAAAGAGTTCTATAAAGACCTCCAAGATAAAGATTTTAAGATCTCATTTGCACTGTTTCATCAAAGATTCTCGACAAATACACTTCCTGAGTGGCGTCTTGCTCAACCGTTTCGTGCAGTTGCCCACAATGGTGAGATCAACTCTGTCGAGGGAAATAGATTTAATGTTGCGATAAAATCCGAGTCTATTAAAAGTGAAGTGTTCACAGATGAAGAACTCTCTCGTATCCTTCCGATCCTGCAACCGGCAGCATCAGACAGTGCAAGTGCAGATAACTTCTTAGAGTTCCTGCTTGTAAACGGTATGGATTTCTTTAAAGCAGCTCGTGCGGTTATCCCGAGTGCTTGGCAAAACGCTCCACACATGGATCCTGAGCTTCGTGCGTTTTACGAGTATCAATCGACAGTATTTGAAGCATGGGACGGTCCTGCTGCATTCTCGCTTACTGACGGTCGTTATATCGGGTGTGTCCTTGATAGAAACGGTCTTCGTCCGTCAAAATATATCATCACAAAAGATGACACGCTTTTAATAGCGAGTGAATATGGTGTAATCGATATTGATGAGAGCAACATCAAAGAGCGCGGACGTTTAAAATCCGGACAGATGATAGGTCTTGATTTGAAATATGGAAAAGTTCTTAAAGATGAGCAGATCAATGATTATCTAAAAAGTTCAAACCCATATATGAAATGGCTCAATGAGCATATGATCTATCTTCAAGAGCACGTTGAAGAACAATATGTCAGTCAATGTGAATTTGATGAGTCAAGTTTGATTAAAAGACAAAGATATTTCAATATTACACATGAAGTGGTAGAACAAGTGATCGAACCTATGATACGTGATGGCAAAGAAGCTGTCGGTTCAATGGGAGATGATACTCCGCTAGCGGCATTTAGTGAAAAACAACGTTCGTTTACAGACTTTTTCAAACAAAAATTTGCTCAAGTGACAAACCCTCCGATCGATCCGATCCGTGAAAAAGTAGTTATGAGTTTAAACACAGGTTTTGGTGAAGCTCACAATATACTTGGGGAGTTACCATCACATGCACATAGATTAAAAGCGATCTCGCCTGTGATCACTTTTGAAAAGCTGGAAGTTTTAAAATCTTTTGGAGATAAAAAATCACCAAGCTATCAAGATTTTTATAAAAACGCTACTTTCTCAACAGCATACGACACTGATCTTAAATCTGCAATAGATACTCTTGTGAAAAATGTAATAGAGAGTGTCAAAAATGATAACGTCCGCATCGTCGTTCTAGATGATAGTGAACTGAGTGAAACAAAGTATGTGATCCCTATGGCGATGGCAGTAGGACGTTTAAATCATGCACTGCTTGAAGTCAAACTCAGACATCTTGTTTCTCTAGTTGCTTCGACTTCAGAAGTCGTGGACTCTCACGGTGCAGCGGTTTTAATAGGTTACGGCGCAAGTGCAGTCTATCCAAGCCTGCTTTTTATAACTGTTGCCAAAGAGATCGAAAAAGCAAAATATAACGGTCTTTCTTGTCAAGAAGCGTTAAAATCCGTACATGGCGCAATCAACGCCGGAATACTTAAGATCATGTCAAAAATGGGTATCTCGACTGTTGCTTCGTATAGAAATACAGGTCTGTTTGATATCATCGGTTTAGGCAGAGACATCACGAACGAATGTTTTGAAGGCTCGCATATCTTAATTCCAGGACTCGGTTATGAAGATATCGATGCGAAGTTGAAAGAGAACCATAAGTCGGCATACAATGAAAACGGTTTTAACAAGATATTCCCATTACATATTGGCGGATACTATAAGTTCTATAACGGACAAGAATACCATGATTTCGGTCCGGATGTGATCCATGCGATCCATGCAGTGGTAAAAACAGGCGATAAAAAAGATTTCGATAAATTTAAAGCTATGGTAAACAACCGTGGTCTGAAATTTATCCGCGATTTCTTCGAGTTTAAATCTGATCGTGCACCGATAGATATCTCTGAAGTAGAATCAAAAGAGGCAATCTTTAAACGTTTTGCATCAGCTGCTATGAGTCTTGGTTCTATATCTCCTGAAGCACATGAGACTTTGGCAATGGCGATGAATCAGATCGGAGCGCAATCTAACTCAGGCGAGGGTGGTGAAGATTCAGCTCGTTTTGACACGAATCGCAACTCAAAGATCAAACAAGTCGCATCAGGACGTTTTGGGGTTACTCCGGCGTACCTTCGTTCAGCCGAAGAGATACAGATCAAAGTCGCTCAAGGTGCAAAACCGGGTGAGGGCGGACAGCTTCCTGGTCACAAAGTAACGGAACTTATCGCACGTTTACGCCATACAATTCCTGGTGTTACACTGATCTCACCTCCCCCACACCACGATATCTACTCTATCGAGGACTTGGCGCAGTTGATATTTGACCTTAAACAGGTTAACCCTAAAGCACGTATCGCGGTGAAACTGGTTTCAACTGCTGGTGTGGGGACTATTGCAGCGGGTGTGGCTAAAGCGTATGCGGATAAGATAATCATCTCCGGCGGTGACGGTGGAACAGGTGCTGCTCCGCTTACGTCTATCAAGTATGCAGGTAATCCGTGGGAACTTGGTCTAAGTGAAGCGCATAATGCATTAAAAGTAAATGATCTTAGACGTCTGGTTGAAGTTCAAACAGATGGTGGACTAAAAACAGGTCTTGATGTCGTAAAAGCTGCTATGCTTGGTGCTGAGAGTTATGCATTTGGTACAGGTGTGCTTACGATCGTAGGTTGTAAGATGCTTCGTATCTGTCATCTCAACAAGTGTTCGGTAGGTGTCGCTACACAAAACGAAAAATTGAGAAATGATTTCTTTAAAGGTCATGTTCACCAAGTCGTAAATTACTTCACACTTTTAGCTGAAGATGTAAGAGCTATTATGGCAGGTCTTGGTTATAAAACGATGGAAGAGCTGATCGGCAGAAGCGATCTGTTAAAAGTAGTTGATGATAAGTTCGCGCAAAAATTTGATTTTTCATCTGTCTTGCATAAAGTAGATGGTGTCAATACTTGTCAAGAGCCGTTTAACAAACCTTTTGATGACAACTCGTTTGAAAAAGCGATATTAAATGAGGTTATGCCGGCTATCAAACATCCTGATCATCCTATCAGACTTACTAAAGAGATCAAAAATATCCATAGAAGTTTCGGTGCATTGATAAGCGGCGAGATCGCTCAATATTACGGTGATACAGGTCTTAAAGCAGATACGATCACGATGGAGCTTAAAGGGATCGCAGGTCAAGCATTCGGTGCATTTTTGATCAACGGTGTTTCACTTTACCTTGAGGGTGTTGCAAATGACTATATAGGTAAAGGTCTTCATGGCGGTAAGATAGTCGTGACATCTAAAAATGCAGGTGAAGAGTTCAGTGCCGGCGGAAATACATGTCTTTACGGTGCTACTTCAGGGAAACTGTTTATCTCCGGAAATGTGGGTGAACGTTTTGCGGTTCGTAACTCTGGTGCGCTTGCTATCGTAGAGGGTGCAGGAGATAACGCTTGTGAATATATGACGGGCGGTATAGTCGTGATTCTTGGTGATACCGGTATCAACTTCGGTGCGGGTATGACTGGCGGTGTCGCGTTTGTATATGATAAAAAACATGATTTTATCGAAAACGTCAACCGTGAGCTTGTAGAAGCGGTAAGGATCGATACGGATGATGGAGATGAGGCTCGTCATTACTTAAAACGTCTGTTAAAAGAGTACTTGGTTGAGACTTCAAGTGAAAAAGCTAGAGATATTTTAGATAATTTTAGAGAAGATATAAGAAACTTTTGGCTTGTACGCCCGAAAAATCTTAAAAAATTACCATTAAACGTTGATAAAGGAGACTAGGATGCAAGAATTTTTAAATACAGGACGTATAAATCCTGAAAAACGTTTAGTAATCGAGCGCGTAAGAGATTTTAAAGAGATATATGAAGTATTTGACAAAGACCGCGCATCATCTCAAAGTGACCGCTGTGTCCAATGTGGTGATCCATACTGTCTCAATAAATGTCCGCTTCATAACTACATCCCTCAGTGGCTGAAAAGTGTCGCAGAGAAAGACCTTGAATTTGCATTTCGTCTTTCAAACGAGCCATCACCGTTTCCGGAAGTAATGGGAAGAGTATGTCCTCATGACAGACTTTGTGAAGGAGACTGTACTTTAAATGACGGGCATGGTGCTATTACTATCGGCTCTATCGAAACATTTATCGTAGAAGAGGGTTTCAAAAACGGTTTAAAACCTGAGTTTCCAGGAATCACGACGGATAAAAAAGTGGCGATCGTAGGCTCCGGACCGGCAGGACTTTCTGCTGCGACATATCTTCTACGTTCGGGTATCGCTGTTACGATGTATGAAAGATGTGACAGAGCGGGAGGACTTTTGACTTACGGGATCCCTAACTTTAAACTTGACAAGAAGATAGTCGATCGTCGTGTCAAACTGCTTCAAGAAGCGGGGATGAATCTTGTCCTTAACACTGAAGTGGGCAAAGATATCTCTTTTGACGAGATAGCGGACAATCATGATGCGATGTTTATCGGTATCGGTGCAACAGTTGCAAAGAAAGCGGGGATCGTCGGTGAAAATGCAAGTAACGTCTATAAAGCGATGGACTATCTTACAAACATTCAACGTAAAAACTTTAAGCTTCCGTATGAGAAAAAATTTGATTTTAAAGATCTTGATGTCGTAGTCATAGGCGGAGGCGATACCGCTATGGACTGTCTGCGTACTGCAAAACGTGAGGGTGCAAGAAGTGTTACATGTCTTTACCGTCGTGATGCACACAATATGCCGGGAAGTCAAAAAGAGTATAAAAATGCGATGGAAGAGGGTGTCGCATTTACATTCTGTGTCTCTCCTAAAGATATCGTGTTAAATGAATCGGGACGTGCGATCGCAGTAGAGGTCGTAAAAACGACTTTAGGTGCAAAAGATGAGAGCGGTCGTCAAAAAATGGAAGAGATAAAAGGCAGTGAGTTCAGGGTAAGTGCCGATGTTGTTATTATGTCACTCGGGTTTGATCCTTCTAAACCGTCGTTCTTAGCTGAAAACGGGATCGAGACAAACTCTTGGGGCGGTGTCATCATCGATGAAGAGACTCATGAGACTACGACTTCGGGTGTTTATGCGGGCGGTGATTGTTACCGTGGTGCCGATCTGGTAGTAACAGCTGCTTATGACGGTCGTGAAGCTGCAAGAAGCATAGTGAAGTCACTCTTAGGGTAATGATAAACTTTTCACTATTTATCGAAGATGCCGTTGCGGCATCTCTTAAAATACAAGAAAATCTGCTAAAAAATTCTCCCTCTTTATATGAAAAACACGGTGTCGGTGCAGGCGGTGATATAAGCTATGGTGCTGATATCTTGGCTGAAGAGATCTATGTCTCGTACCTTAGTAAATATGCAAAGATAGACTCCGAAGAATCGGGTATGATCGGAGAGGGAAGATACACGATATATCTTGATCCGCTTGACGGAAGCGATAACTTTAAAACGAACTTTCCCTATTACGGCTCATCCATTGCCCTTTGTGATGGTGATGAGACACTAGCAGCCATCATCGTGAATTTTATCTCATCAGAGGTGTTTATTAAAACCCAAAAAGAGTTTTATAAAATATATTTAAACAATCCTACATGTAAGACCGATGTAATGACAAATAGTTCATTATTCTCAGTGGGTATTGTGGAAAAAGCTTATGCCGATCCCCAAAAGACTGTGGCGTTAAAAGAAAATAATCTAAAATTCAGATCCCCCGGAGCGGTGGCATTATCTTTAGCGTATGCACATTATGTTAAATATATGCTCTTTTTTGGTACAATACGCATCTATGATATGCAGGCAGGTCTTTATATGTGTGAAGATTTAAATGTATATAAGGATGATGAAATAATCATAATCTCCAAAGATATTGATCTATTTAAAAAACTATGTAAATTATATAATAAGGAACCCTTTTGAACCTTTTTAACCTCTTTAGCTCAAGTTCAAATCTAAAAAAACAACAAGCGACAAAAAGCGAAGCACCGGCACATTGGATAAAATGTACATCTTGTCAATCACTTATGTATTATAAAGAGGTGGAGAATCAAAACTATGTATGTCCTAAATGTGGATTTCACTTGCGTATCGGTGTAAAAGAGCGTATCGCACTTTTAGCGGATAACGGAGAGTTTGTAGAGTATGATGCAAATCTGGCTCCTGTTGATCCTCTGAAATTTGTCGATAAGAAAAGTTATGTGAAACGTATCGAAGAAGCACATGCAAAAACACAACGTAAATCTTCTGTCGTAAGCGGCGAATGTAAGATAAACGGAGAAAGTGCTCAGCTTGTAGTATTTGATTTCTCTTTTATGGGCGGTTCTCTCGGTTCTGTCGAGGGCGAGAAGATCGTGCGCGCGGTTAACCGTGCAATTGAGAAAAGAGAAGGGCTGATCATCATCAGTGCGAGCGGCGGAGCTAGAATGCAGGAGAGTACATTCTCTTTGATGCAGATGAGCAAGACTTCTGCAGCGTTGGCAAAACTCGCTGAACATAAACTGCCGTACATCTCTCTTTTGACTGATCCTACAATGGGCGGTGTCAGTGCATCGTTTGCGATGCTCGGTGATATTATCATAGCTGAACCGGGTTCACTTGTAGGTTTTGCAGGTCAGAGGGTCATAAAACAGACGATAGGTTCTGACCTTCCAGAAGGGTTTCAAAGAGCGGAGTTCCTCTTAGAAAAAGGTTCGATCGATATGGTAGTAAACAGAAATCATCTAAAACATACTCTATCTGATCTTTTAAAGATGCTAGTAAACAAATAATGAAACTTTACGCATTATGCGATCAGGAACTGTTATATAAGAAGAATCTTTCATTGGAAGATTTTGTTAAAATTGCTAAAAAACATGATGCCGAGGTGCTTCAGTATCGCAATAAAACGGCAGATATCTCTTTTATGAAACAGCAACTCATAACGCTTCGACAGCTTTTTGAAGGTTTTTTGATCATCAATGACTCTTTTGAACTGGCGCAGTTTTGTGACGGTGTACATATTGGGCAAGAGGATCTGCAAAATATAGACCCCGATATGCAAAAAGCTGTCAAAATACTCAGAGAGGTCATAGGCAAAGATAAGATCATCGGGCTATCGACACATAATAAAGATGAGATACAAAGAGCAAATGATCTTGACTTGAATTATGTAGGTCTTGGTGCTTACAGAACAACCTCGACTAAAGATGTGGATAATATACTGGGTGACAGTTTAGATGAGATAGCTTCGTTTTCAACACATCCTGTAGCTGCAATCGGCGGTGTTAAACCGGATGATGATTTTAAACATGTCACATATCATGTGATCGGCAGCGGACTTTTATGAATATAGATATTATCTCTATTGCAAAAAAAGAGCGTTCTACTTATGATCCTTTGTACAAAGAATTAGAAAAAATGATATCTCGATTTGCAAAAGTCAATGATATAGAGCTTTTTTCTAAGGAAATTACCAAGGCTCACAACATTGGAGTAGAAGCTTCAAAAGCCTCATATTCAAAGGCTTTTGAACCATATGCTAACAATGGATATGTAGTTTCGTTACATCCTGATGGAAAAATAATAGACAGTTTTGAATTTAGTAAGCTTTTAGATGGTAAAATGTCAATTCAATTTTACATTGGTGGAGCTTACGGCTTGGAAGAGGGTTTTTTAAAAAAGTCCGACAAGGTGATAAGTCTAGGCAAGATAACGATGAGTCATAAGATAGCAAAGGCAGTTTTGCTGGAGCAGATATATCGAGGGTTCTCAATTTTATCGAACCATCCATACCATAAATAGCGGGGGAATTTGTGAGACAGAGTGAGCTAGATTTTTTCAAAAAGATGTTGGAAACACGTAAAACGCAGATCATCAAGAACATTCATGGTGTTGAAGAAGAGATGGGAATGTTACGTCAAGAAGAGTTACACGATGACGCTGATTATGCAGTTATGAATAATAATAATCTAGTTGAGACAGCAATTGGAGAGCAGCAACAAAAAGAGCTTCGTGAGATAGAGGTCTCTTTACATAAGTTGGCGATTCAAGCCTATGGTAGATGTGAAATGTGCGAGGAGATGATCAGTATCCCTCGTTTAAAGGTCAAGCCTCACGCAAAATATTGTATAGACTGCCGTGAGATTGCGGAGAAGCAAGAATTAAGATAAGGAAAGAGAATATGTATATAAAACGCTACACTATGGCAGTAAGCTTATTTGTGATTTTACTAGGATGGTATGTTTATACGTTTGTAACACAAGAAAGTTTTGCAATAGGTTTTTTTGGAATCGATCTTCCATCTTTGCCGATCGCTGTTTTAGTGATATTGCCGGTAGTCTTACTTTATATAGCTAGCGTTTTGCATATGGGCTTTTACTCATTGGTAGGTACTCTTAATCTTAGAAAATATGAAAAAGATTATGAAAAACTTATCAGTTCTATCAGTGATGCCTTGCTTGGTAAAAAAAATCGTCATTATGAATTCAAAACTCAGAGATATAAGCAGTTGGGAAAAGTATTGGATAATATATCAATATTTACCAACGGACAGATCACTGAAGTGGATGATGAAAAGTTGTCAACGACTTTAGGGCTTATCAATAAAATAAAAAACGGTGAAGTCGTTGATCTTAAAAAATATGCTCTCTCTTCAGATAATCAGCTTGTGGTTATAAATGACACAAACAGATACAATGCAGGTGAACTGGAAGCTGAAAATATTGTAGCAAAACCTTCAAGATACTCAAAAGAGCTTTGTATGAAAGCTTATGCAGATCTATCGAAAGTCGCTTCTGCAAGTGTTATTGAAAAATATAAAGAGTTTATGAGTAAAGAATCGATGTTAAATGTACTATCACGCATCAATGCGGATAAAAACACATTGGATATTACAAATGAATCACTGATCGAATTGATGTGTTCGCTTGATCTTAAAGAGCAAGATTTCATAGAAGCTTCGAATATGTTGTCAAAACATATGGTTCCTGAGCAGAGAATCAAGCTCTTTGAACTTTTAAGTGATAAAACTGACGAAGCCGTTGGCGGATATCTATATACGCTTTACGATTTAGAGATGCTTTCTCCTGCCGATGAGATATTGGATAATTCTCAACCGGGCGAGTATATGTACTTTAAAGCATATCGTGCTTTAAGAGAGTGTAATAAAAAATATGACATCTCACTTTTTGTTTAGAGAGCCACTTCTCTCTAAGCATTCAGTTCTCTTCAAAGATCAGTGTTTATCTCATCAAAATCTCTTTTTTGATAAAATTTTATAAAGAAAATCTGGAATATTTTATATGCAAAAAAAATTATCTTTTGATAAACCGATATACGTATTAGCTCCACTTGCCGGATATACAGACCTCCCTTTTAGAAATGTTGTCAAAAAGTTCGGTGCAGATCTGACCGTCAGTGAAATGATAAGTTCCAATGCACTGGCACACGGTTCAAAAAAAACTCTGCAGATGCTTGAAAAAAATCAAAATGAAGACCCTTACTCTGTACAGATAGCCGGTTCGCAATGTGATGTCATAAAACAGGCAGTAGAAGTTTTAAATGAGCAAGAGGGCATAGACATCATAGACCTTAACTGCGGCTGTCCCGTTCCAAAAGTCGTAGGACACGGAAGCGGGAGCTCACTTTTGCTCAATCTGCCGCTTATGGGCGATATCATCAAGACGATCAAAGATACTTCAAACAAATCAATGACAAGTGTCAAGATAAGACTGGGGTATGAGAAGAAAAACCATATCGATATAGCAAAGATAGTAGAAGACAGCGGAGCTGATTTTATCGCGGTTCACGGACGTACACGTGCTGGTAAATTCAAGGCTGCAGTTGATTATGATGCGATAAGAGAGATAAAAGAGGCTATAAGTATTCCCGTCATCGCAAACGGCGATATCGATTCTTATGAAAAAGCACAGTGGGTCTTAGAGCATACGGGAGCAGACGGTGTCATGATCGGTCGCGGAGCAGTCGGAGCACCTTGGATATTTCATCAGTTAAAGACAGGTTCGGCTGAGATAGACAGGCTTTTAAAACATCAGATCATCATGGAACATTTTGACAAGATGATAGAGTTTTATGGGGCACACGGTGTCAGTATGTTCAGAAAACATACGCATACATACTCTAAAGGGTATCAAGGTGCATCGGTCCTGCGTGATCTGGTAAACCGTATTAGCGATGTGAATGAATACAGAAATGTCATCGATAAGTTCTTTTTGGAGAATGAGATCGTTGCAAGATAATAGGGAGAGTAATGCTTGAAGCAACAGAATCGATCATAAATCTAGATGAAGATGATATAGACGATAATGTTTTATATTATGACTACAATATAAAGCATCTGCTCTCATTGATAAAAGAGGGTATTCCTGAGGATGATACAAGATATCTGAGTTCATACAGGTCTTTTGAGGGCGAAGTCTTTGAAAACTACATGTATGAAAAACTTCTCGCATACGTCCAAGTCCAAGATGAAGTTGAAAAATTTGTCTTAAAAGGGCATCACCAAAGCAGAGACAAAGCATACGCAAACACACTCTCTATAAGTGAAAAATCACAAATAGTCTATCGTACGAAAAGTAGGGAAATAGGCGAGTTCGATGCGCTCATCTTTACAAAAAAAGAGCTTTATTTCGTAGAGATGACGCTTGTCAAATCTGTCTTGAAACTGAAAAAAAGACTCAGAAAGAAAAAAGCGCTTTTGGAAACGATCTTTCCGGAATACGAGATAAAATCACTCATCATCCTTAATGACGGCGTAAGCGGCGTGAAACAGCTTCCGGATTACTGTAAAGTATGGATCACAAAACCCTTTTCGGCTCAAAAAGTGTTGGATTATCTCAAAGACACACAAGCATATAAGAGAAGACCGAAGAAAGAGATGGATAGCAAGAAGCTTGTAGAAGCTGAAAGTCTAAGAGTCTTTCCATTTAGATATTACAATATAATGGCATGGATAACCAAGTCACTTCGTTCAAATAAAAATCATCTCATAAATATGAAGTTTTTACTCGATCCGCTTACTCAAAGATACCATGATCTGTATACCAAGATTTATCTTGGATATATGGATCCGTCTGAATTCAAAAAGATCGTCGATATCAAGAATGATACGCAGGTCGTTGTTGCGCTGGAGAAAAAACACTCCGATGAGATCGTGCTGACATATTACATCCAGCACAGCAGAAAGAAGCTTGACTTTATCTCTTTTAACGATGATGGAGCAATGAGCATAGAGAAGAAAGACCCGTTTGGCATCACCGTGACCGAGGTCTATCATATAACAAAACTGATGGATGAGAGCTATCTGCTCAGTGCAAATAACATCAAAACGATCAAAAATCTGCTAAGAAACAGTTTTCTCTCTACATGTAAGGAGTAAAACAGAGTATAGACTCTGTTCATACTCTCTATCTACTTTGTAGCAAACTTATAATCTAGCATCAGCCATGCAACACTCTTGTCATTGCCCGCATCGCCTTTTGAATAAGAGGCATACTTTACCAGTCCCGAAAGATTGTTTACGCCGGGGATCGCATTTGAGTAGATCGCATCCAGTTCAGAACCGAGGTCCTTGTTCGTACCTGTTTGTGCATCAAATTTATGATAAACCCCAAGAATTTTTCCAAAACCTTTTGCCGTATATCCCAGGCGTACATTGGCATCTGTGAGACCCGAAGCGTTTGTACTTGCTAAAAACACATCAGCCCATCCGTTAAATGCATGTAAAGTGGCAAGCGGTGTATAAAACCCTTTTGTAGCGCTTCCCTCCGCTTTTCCCAACGATTCATAATTGACACCTGCCAAGATACCCGATATATTTGCACCCAAGTCCAGATTGTAGTACTGTGCGTCGGCTTTTACATTTTTGACTTGGTACTCTAAAGTAGGGTCGCTTTGTTTGGCGAACTCTGCGCGGTAGTCCAGTTTGACCTTGTCGGCATCTATCTTACCTGTTAGTGCTATACCGTAAGTATCGCTTATCGAAGCCAGCATGTAGTCATAAGCCGTTACTGTCAGTTCTTCTTTTACTTTATATGACGCATGTAATAAAACAGAAGCGGTATCGGTAGTAGGAAGATCTTTTACGGTCTGATAACCATAAACATATGCACCTAGAAGAGAAAGGTTCTCGACACTGTTATCAACAACGGCGACAGCATCGTAAGTCTGTTTCATCTGACGCCAGTTGACAGTACCGATGAATCTTTGATTATCAAGATTGACATCCTGACGACCTGCACGGATAAGAGTTTTTTTGATACTATAATCGACATAGGCCTGAGTCACACGTGCTTGTTGGGGATCTACAATGGTATCGTACTGAGTCTTGCTGTTTGCAGTACTGTTATAGTTGTCATAACCGAAATTATTGACCGATGTCACTTCCAGATAAGTCGATAGAGCGTTGATCTCAAAGAGATTGGCATTCACGCCTAAGGATGTGCGTGTCGTAAATGCATTTCCTGCGTCTGCACCGTTATTTTTAATATCCACATACTCGTAACGCGGACGGATCTCGCCTGAAAACTTTACATCGCTCAGTATATTGAACCCGTCTTCTGCCTGTACGTCGATAGATAATCCGCCCAATAAAAATGGCACAGCCGCCACTGACAATAACACTTTTTTCATTTCATTTCCTCATGTTAATTTTTACTTAAAGTTACATAAAATACTTTTTGCATGAAAATTGTATCTGATTCTTAATGCACTAATTGCAGAATAATGTTTAAATTTTAATCAATATATTTCTTAATTTTACATTAATTATGCTACAATTTTGAAAATATATTTTATAGAGGTTATTTATGATTAAGTCTGTATGCGGGTATTGCGGTGTTGGATGTGGATTGGAATACGATGAGAAAAGTTTGGTAGGAGATGTCACATATCCTACGAACTTCGGAAAAGTCTGTTCAAAAGGCGTTTCAGAGTTAGTAAGCATACAGACGGATACAAGACTTTTAAGACCCGTATACAGAAAAAATATAGAGGATGAATTTACGACCGTAAAATGGGAAGAGGCGATCAAGCTCGTTGCAGACAAGATCAAACAGAGCAGTAAAGAGAAAATAGGTTTTTATCTCTCCGGTCAGCTTTTAACGGAGGATTACTATATAGCCAATAAGCTAGGTAAAGGTTTTATCGGCACCTCCAATGTCGATACAAACAGCCGTACATGTATGTCAAGTGCAGTGGTGGCATACAAAAAGAGCATAGGAGCCGATTTTGTACCTCTTCGCATGGACGATATCTTCAAATCCGATCTCTTGATCTTAGTAGGTGCAAATACCGCCGAAGCACATGTAGTGTTTCACAACCTGATAAAAAAAGCAAAAAAAGAGGGACTCAAAATCGTCGTCGTCGACCCGAGAAATACAGAGACCGCAAAGATAGCAGATATCTATCTTCCAATCAAAGTGGGAGGCGATATAGACTTTTTTAATCTCATATCAAAACGTCTTATCGATGAAGAACTTTATGACAAAGAGTTTGTAGAGGAGCATCTCAATAACTTCGAACTCTTGAAAAACAAGTTTAAAAGAGTGCCGACGACAAAGATGATAAAAAGAACAGGTCTCACGCAGGAACAGTTCGATGAGTTTTTCGAACTTTATAAAAACAGCAAAAACATCATAACGGCTTGGACGATGGGACTCAACCAGTCTGTGCAGGGAGTCGATAAAAATATCTCTCTTATAAATACGCATCTTTTAACGGGCAAGATATTTAAAGAGGGCAACGGACCGCTGAGTCTTACCGGTCAGCCGAATGCTATGGGCGGACGTGAGGTAGGCGGACTTTCCACGATGCTTGCCGTTCATCTAGGATTTGACAAAGAGAGTGTAAAAAAGGTCTCGAAATTTTGGAAGAGCGACAATGTCGCTTCACATGCAGGACTTACGGCGACACAGATGCTTGAGGCTAACCTTGATGTACTCATTATCTGTCATACCGATCCTATCTATCATCTTCCAAACAGAAACAAGATGGAAGAGCTCATAAGGAAGATCCCTTTTGTCGTAGAGATAAACGCGTATGAGAACTCCGAGACATCAAAGTTCGTACATGTGAGACTTCCCGCTTCGCCTTGGGGCGAGAAAGAGGGAACCCAGACAAACTTGGACAGGACGATCACAAGGCAGGAAAGACTTACCCGCCAGTCCATAGATTCAAAGCCGGACTGGGAGATATTTCAGCTGTTGGCGCGTGAGCTCGGTTTCAAAGAGGCTTTTGATTTCAACTCTCCAAAAGAGATATTTGAAGAGTATCAGCAGATGACAAAGCTCAACGGTTATATGGATATAGATAAAGCCGATTATGACAAACTGTATAACAGTGCATTTATCTGGGGTCAAGATATCAAGAACTTTTTGACGCCCGATAAAAAAGGAAATCTCTATTTTGTAGAAAACAGACTTTTAAGCGAGAAGACATCTCTGGAATATCCGTTCATCCTTTTGACCGGACGAACGCGTGACCAGTGGCATAGCGGAACAAAGACAAATCTTCCTACGACATTATTGAAATACAAAGAGCTGAATTTCTGCGAGATAAATCCGCTCGATGCACAAAAACTCGGCATAAAAGAGGGTGAAGAGATAAAAGTAGTCTCAAAAAGAGGGGAACTTATCACAAAAGCACTTGTAACGGATAGCATCAATGAAAAAAATATCTTCATACCTATCAGCAATAGAGAGATAAACTATTTGACGAACGATCTTTATGACAGCGAATCATTAGAACCTGATTACAATCACAGTGCGGTGAAAATAATCAAATTATAAAGGATAATTATTTTCTTTTAAGAACAACTGTCTTATACTTGTTCCATCATGAAATCAAAACAGATTTTGTGAAATGATCCCATGTAAGGAAGCTAGAATTTATGAGACAGTATGAGACCTATCATTGTAATGTTTGTGGAAATGAAGTGGAAGTGCAGCATGTAGGCGGCGGTACGCTTACATGCTGTCATCAGCCGATGGAGTGCATAACCAAAGACCTGACAGCCGTAAATCTTATGAAAGCTTTTGCGGGAGAGAGTCAAGCCCGCAACAAGTATGAGTTCTTCGGCGAACTTGCACGCGAAGCGGGATGGCATGCGATCGCTGATCATTTTGCAGAATCCGCTATGAATGAAAAATACCATGCAAAAGCAGAGTATGAGGCTTACAACAAACTCATGTACGGCATCGAGATGCATGAGACGCTCAAAAATCTGGATACGGCGATAGAGGGCGAAAACTACGAACATACGCAGATGTATCCTAATTTTGCAGCTATTGCAGAGGAAGAGGGGCATAAAGATATCGCCCGAATGCTCAAAGCAATAGCAAAAGTTGAGCTTGAACATGCACGCGAATATGGTGAGCTCAAACGTCTGCTAGTGGATGAGGGCTTTTTCAACAGCTCTGAAGATGAGTACTGGGTCTGCGAAGTATGCGGACATGTCCATAGAGGCAAAAAACCGCCTAAAGCCTGTCCGTTATGTAAAGTGCCTCAAGAGTACTTCAAACGTGAACATCTATATTGATTAATTAATTTCAAAGAAGGAGATCAAGATGGGAAAAAGAGGAATTTCGATACTCAAAGGTATCGATGCGGATACGGTTACAAGACTTTTAAACAAAGCGTACGCTGATGAGTGGCTGGCATATTATCAGTATTTTACCGAGACTAAAGTCATTAAGGGAATCATGAAAGATGCGGCAATTACCGAGCTGACCCAACATGCGGCGGATGAACTTCGTCATGCGACTATGGTGGCTGATCGTATCGTACAACTCGGCGGTACTCCGCTGCTCAGTCCAAAAGACTGGTTTACACATACAAACTGCGGTTACGATGCACCCGAAGACGCAAATGTCCTGCCTATTCTGCAACAGGCTATCAAAGGTGAGCAGTGTGCCATAGGCGTCTACTCTGAGCTTGTAGATCTGACGCGTGAAAAAGATATCGTCACATACGATATGGTCTCACAGATACTTGCCGATGAGGTGGAGCATGAAGAGGATCTGCAAGCACTTTACGATGATATCCATGAGTTTATTGCAGAGATCAAGAAGAATATGCAATAATAAAATGACATTACATGTAAGTTTTTACATGTGA
>JAHJGM010000071.1 GCA_018824305.1 bacterium | reverse complement strand
TGAGTGAAGGTGGTTTCCCGGTCGGCGGCACCGCCAACTCGGTTTCCATGATCGCCCACACCCAGGGTTGGTTGCACTGTGACATCCCGGGTACGGATGCTTCCGGCGCCGTCAAGGCCCTGATGGACGAGTTGTATGAAGAGTTCATCAAGTGCGAGATGCCCAACCGCGTCAAGCTGTCCACCTCCTGCTGCGAGATCAACTGCGGCGGCCAGGCTGACATCGCCATCGTTATCCAGCACACCAAGCCGCCGAAGATCAACCATGATCTGGTTGCCAACGTGTGTGAGCGTCCTTCTGTTGTTGCCCGCTGCCCGGTGGCTGCTATCCGTCCCGCGCTGGTGAACGGTAAGCCCTCTCTGGAAGTGGACGAGAAGAAATGCATCTGCTGTGGCGCTTGCTTCCCCCCGTGCCCCCCGATGCAGATCAACGATCCCGAGCATTCAAAATTCGCGATCTGGGTGGGTGGCAAGAACTCCAATGCCCGCTCCAAGCCTACGTTCCACAAGCTCGTCGCCGCCGGTATCCCGAACAACCCGCCGCGTTGGCCCGAAGTCAGCGAGATCGTCAAGAATATTCTTGGTGTCTACAAAGCCGATGGCCGTCCGTGGGAACGCATGAACGACTGGATCGACCGTATCGGTTGGCCCGCCTTCTTCGAGAAGACCGGTCTGCCGTTCACCAAGTATCACATCGACAACTGGCGTGGTTCCCGTACCACGCTGAACGCTTCCACTCATATCCGCTTCTGATTCGCGTTTGGCATGACTTCCGGCCCCGGAGGCATCGGGGCCGGAACGATTCGGATATTCGGAGATAGGGATATTTAAATGAAAATCGGCATTATGGTTAGTGAAGGGCCGTACAACCACCAGGCAAGCGATACCGCGTATCTGTTTGCTCGGACGGCCATCGAAAAAGGGCACAAGGTCCCGCGCGTGTTTTTCTATCACGACGGTGTGAACAACTCGACCAAGCTTACCCAGCCTCCCCAGGATGACCGCAACGTGGTCAATCGCTGGTCCAAGCTGGCGGAAGAGCATGGTGTGGACTTGGTGGTGTGTATTGCCGCCGGCATGCGCCGCGGTATCACTGACGACATTCTGGCTCCCGGATTCCGTATTTCCGGTCTCGGCCAATTGGTGGAAGCCGGCATCCAGTGTGACCGTCTGGTCACCTTCGGCGACTGAGGGGTATCTACATGAGTGACATGATGGATGACATGGAAGGCGGCGAAGGCGTCGTCAAGAAGTTCATGTTCGTAAACCGCAAGGCGCCACACGGCACCATCTATGCCCTCGAGGGTCTGGAAGTGGTGCTGGTTTCGGCGGCTTTCGATCAAGACGTGAGCATGGTATTTGCCGACGATGGTGTTTATGAGCTGATCAAGGGCATGAACACCAAGGGTATCGAGGTCAAGGATTTCTCCAAGACCTACCGCGCCCTGGATGGTTACGACATCGAGAAGCTATATGTCGAGAAGGCATCCATGGATGCCCGAGGCTTGTCTGAAGCCGATCTGATCGTGGACGTAACCGTGCTCGACAGCGCCGAGATGGCCAATCTCATGGCTGAGCAAGACGTCGTTATCAGCTACTGAGAGGGAGACGAAGATGCTGCATATCGTTAACAAATCGGCCACGGAGCGCAACTCTCTCGAGAGCTGCCTGCGTATGGCCAGCAAGGGTTCCGCTGTATTGCTGATTGAGGATGCCGTTTATGCGGTGACCCAGGGCGGTGTGGCGGCGGCGCAAATCCAGGCGGCCATGGCTGACCTTCAGATTTATGCCCTCGGTCCCGATCTCGATGCGCGCGGTATGTCCGCTCGTGTTCTGGACGGGGTAAAAGTCGTGGATTATGGCGGATTTGTTGATCTCGTTACCGAGACCAACGTTTGCCAGTCCTGGTTGTAATTATTTTCTCAAGGAGTGCGCTATGCCTATGGTTGAAGTTGCCGGCAAATCTTTTGAAGTCGACGAGGAAGGCTACCTGACCAATCTGGCCGATTGGAACCAGGACATCGCTGGATATCTGGCACAGGAAGAAAAAGTTGAAATGACCGATTCCCATTGGGAAGTGGTCAACTTCCTGCGCGAGTACTACGACGAGTACCAAATCGCCCCCGCAGTGCGCGTGCTGACCAAGGCGATCTCCAAGAAGCTGGGCGCTGACAAGGGCAACAACAAGTATCTGTACGAGTTGTTCCCCTATGGTCCCGCCAAGCAAGCTTGCAAGATTGCCGGCCTGCCCAAGCCGACCGGCTGTATCTGATCAATTTCGGTTGATCCCCGGCGGGCTCCGGCCCGTCGGTCTCAAGATTTCTGTTCGTGTTCCGGATTG
>JAHJGM010000022.1 GCA_018824305.1 bacterium | reverse complement strand
TATTTAAGGTGCTATAATGGTGTGAGTATAGATGAATCGCTTTGTACTGTGAAGGAGAAGAGATGTTAAATCATAACAGACCGCGCCGATTTTTGCCTCCGCTTGTCGCAGGTATGGGACTCGGGCTTACTTTAATGGGGATTTTTTTACTCAGCGGACACGGTTTGGGTGCGAGCGGCTTTTTCAAAAGAGTCACGGCTTTGCTTGGAGATGCCCTTTTTGGTACATGGGCGCAAGACAATGCCTATTTGGGCAGTTTTTTAAAAGGGTACCCATTAGACAGTTGGATAAGCTGGGAGGTGGGTGGTGTCGCTATCGGCGGGCTTTTGGGCAGTCTGTTGGGAAGACGGTTTAAAGTGAAAGTGGAGCGGGGTCATAGTATCGATGTCCCAACCCGATTTGTTTTAGCGCTTACTGGCGGCGTGCTCAGCGGATTCGGCGCTGCACTTGCAAGAGGGTGTACAAGCGGTACGGGACTCTCAGGCGGAGCGACTTTGTCGGTTTCGGCATATCTCTTTTTAATCGGATTTTTTGTGGCTGGGTTGTTGACGGCTAAGATAACAAGAAAGGTATGGTAATGAGCGGCGAGATATTTACAGCGGTAGTGTTTGGGATCTTATTTGGCTATTTTTTGGAAGTCGCAGGTCTGGGAAGTCCAAAGAAGTTAAATGCCCAGTTCACGCTGCAAGACTGGACTGTTTTTAAAGTGATGTTCGTTTCTGTGGTCGTAGCGGCTATAGGACTATGGCTTTTTGGTCTCACTGAAGTCGTCGATTTTTATACCTTTTACATGCCGACTACTTATTTTTGGGGGATGCTCCTTGGCGGGGCACTGCTGGGGATGGGGATCAATATCGGCGGCTATTGCCCCGGTACTTCCGTCGTCGGATTTTTCAGCGGACGCATAGACGGACTCTTTTTTATGATAGGGATGCTTTTGGGTACATTTATCTTCGCCCTGTTTTATGATCTGCTCAAACCGCTTTATTTTGCAGCCGAGGGTCCTGAAAGTCAGACTCTAGCAGAGTTGCTGCATCTGCCGGTTTGGGTAGTCCTGCTCTTGCTTGTCATCATGGCTGTGGCAGGTTTTTTTATCGGTAACAGATTTGAAGCAAAAGATCACGGAGTGATAACCAGCCGTGACCTTGATAGCGATATATGATAAACTCCACGCTTTTTGCGGGAGTTGACATCATTGCATTCTGACATATTTTTCTTCACTTTTCAATATCTGTAGCACAATATGAAAAATCAAAATGAGAAGATTCTGACAAATGGAAAATGTATCAAATATTGTGACTTACAATGACGGAGAACTCGAACTTGATGTTTCTATCGAGCAAGAGAGTGTTTGGCTCAATAGAGGCCAAATATCCGAACTGTTTGGAAGAGACGTTAAGACCATTGGAAAGCACATTGGAAATGTATTTAATGACGGTGAGCTAGAGAAAATAGCAACTGTCGCAAATTTTGCGACAGTTCAGAACGAGGGTGGAAGAGAAGTTAAAAGAGATGTAGAATATTACAACCTTGACGTGATTATCTCCGTAGGTTATAGAGTCAAATCTCAAAAAGGTGTAAGATTTAGACAGTGGGCGACCTCCGTGCTTAAGAGATATATTGTTGACGGGTACGCTATAAACGCCCAAAAGATCACACATGAAAGATTTAAAGAACTTGAAAACGATCTTCTGTCTTTAAAATCAAAAGTGGATAAGCTCTCAAGTCTTATAGAAGACAACTCTATAAAACCGTCACAGGGTGTGTTTTTCGACGGGCAGATATACGATGCCTACATTTTTGTCAACGATCTCATAAAAAGTGCAAAAAGTGAGATAACACTCATAGACAACTATATAGACGAGAGTGTTTTGACACTTTTTAGCAAATATCCTGCCTTACATGTAAAGATATATACGAAGTCTATAGACAGACAGCTTCTACTTGATTATCAAAAGTATACCGCCCAATACAAAAATATACAACTCAAAGAGTTTACAAAAGCCCATGACAGATTTATCGTCATCGACTCAACACAGATATATCACATTGGAGCCAGCCTCAAAGACTTAGGAAAAAAGTGGTTTGCATTTTCCAAGTTCGAGGTTGACGCATTGGATATTTTAGGTAAACTCAAATAGTAAGTCATTTTATTTTGATTGAAATGTGCCGACCAAGATTGAAGATACAAAAAGTGAATCTTCAAACTTCTTGGTTTGTAGGTAGCACTATAATTTCAGTAAAGAGTTTTCTGAATGAAAGGGTGAGCCTACTGATGTGCAGTCCGTATCGGTTATCCATGTACTACCATTGACTTTATAGCCAAATTGATAAGAAGCATCTGAATCAAGATACTTTCTGAGGGTGAATTCACCGTTTTTCTTTTGCTTCATCGGTGTTTCTTCCCAACTGTCCCATTCGCCGCTAACTGCAACATTTTCTACGCTCTCATCCAAGGGAATAAACGTAAATGTTACCCATGATTTTTTGCCTTTGTTGTCTATGCTGATCACTTTGAATCCTTTAGATTGGTTTTACCATAGATTATTATAGTGAAAAAATGTCACAATTTATGCATTGAGTATATTGCATCAGTTACAAAGAGAACAGTATAAGGAAATTTTGCGGTATCGGCGGGCAGACAGTTTGATGTAAAATAGCTCTTACAGACGAGAACTTGCAACTTTTTCTATCTCTTTTAAGAGATCAGGTTTTGTTTTTATAATATTTTGAAAATCGTCTGCTGTCAACTTAAATACTTTACAATCTTTCAAAGCTGTGACGGTAGCCGTTCTTGGAGTGTTTTTAAGAAGGGCTATTTCACCGAAAAAATCCCCCTCTTTTAACTGAACATGTATATTTTTATTGTGTACAAGAACATTGCCATCGACAATAAAAAACATTGAATCCCCTTGTGAACCTTCATGAACGATCACGTCATCTTTTTTATAGTGTTTAAGATGTAAAAGCTGGATAATGTTAGCAACATCTCCAAACTCCAAATGAGAGAGCAGCGGAATATGAGCATTGTCTATCATGATTTTTTTGATAAGCGCATTGGTTATATCTATGAATCTCACACCGGTATATTGCTCATTATGTTTAGTAATCGTCACTAAAAATGCATGTGGCTCAAAATTAGTAGTAATAAGACTGACAATTTTATCTTTTTCATCAAGCTTGGATATTGCATCCATCCAAGTCATACCCTCAGGGATCTTTGTTTTGTTGAAATAGTGTGGATGAGGAATAAAACAATCGGTAAAATCTTCGAAGGAAGCATTGAAATCTTCCACAGAGGTCTCCCCGAAAAATTTAAAAAAAGATCTATTGGCCAATATGATTTTTGTATCTTCAAACAATAAGATAAAGTCATCTTCTGAATCTATCATATTTTGCATGATTGATAAGCTTAATATTTTATCCATTATAAAGAACCTTAAAGTTTTTACCTATATTATACTGGAATGTCTCCGGTTTAACCCCTTGTGTTGTTAATTGTCGTTAAAAATAACAAGCGGTCTTCCAAAAGGTACTTTCGCTTTTCGTGAGAGGGCCCAGAGGACTTCGTAGTTTGGCGGGTATTTTGGAAACCAGCCGTCGCCGTCTGTAAAGTAGAGCAGCATCGTATTCATCGGCAGGTTTGCCTCGATGTAGTCAAATACGGGACGATAATCCGTTCCGCCTCCGCCTTTAAGTACAAAATCCAGTTTTTCTCCGCCTTGGAATGTATAGTGTGCATGTACTTTTGCATCTGCGATGATAAGTTCTATCTTTACTGAGGGAAAGTTTTGCATGATGGATTTGAACTCCTCCATAAATGCACCAAGAAGCTCGTCGTTGATGGAACCGGATGTATCGATGGCAACGCAAAGACTCAGTGTATCGCTTGTGAGTGAGGGAAGGGCAAAACCGCGGTAGATATGCTTTTTATTCGGCGGCATAAAGGCGTAGTTGTTTCTCATGTGGCGGTTTACGGCGTTATAAAGCTCAAACCTCCAGTCCACATTGTTTGCTTTTACTTTCTTTGCAAGTCTGTGCATGTCTGAGGGCATAGCGCTTTTTTTCTGTGCGACCTCTTGTGCCACGGACGCTGCGTAGTGCCACTGCGACTCTGTCTCGGGGTCTAGCTCTTCGTCTATATTTTCAGTATTTGCAAAGAGTTTCTCCTCTTTTTTTTCATCATCGCTTTCATCCGGATTGTCAAAGGCATCGTCTACACCGCTGAAATGCTCCTCTTTTAGCAGTTCATATATCTCTTCGGCATACATATCTTTGAACTCTTCGTTAAAGTTTGCACCTTGGGGGATGATGACACCGTTTTTATGCAGAAGATTGTTGATAGCATAATCAGTTGCGAGCTGCCACAGTGAACCGTGACGGTTGAGCCGTCTTTGCTGATGGGAAAGGATATGGTGCATGACACAGTTTGTCAGGATGAACATGATCTCCTGAAGTGTTCGATGTTCCATAAAATCGGGGTTATACAAAAAGCGCACACCGTTACTTGCATAGCTTCTGATACTCTGGCTTGGTTCATGTTTGAGGCGTGAAGCAAGCATACCGAAGTAGGGATGTTTGAGCGTCAGCTGACTTTTTGCTTTGGTGAAAAGTTGTTCTACCGACATTAGTGTAGCAATGTGTTGAATTTTTTCATCCAAAGCGTCCAACTCTCTACATGGTCTAGCTCTATTTTACGCTCTCTAAGATCTTGGATTATCATCACGGCAAACTCTGCGGGAAGATTCAAGGTGTAGAGGACAAGATTGTTGAGTTTTTTGCTGCTTGTGCCATCATCTATGCGCATGGTCAGTGCCGCGCTGAGGATATGGAGTGCCGATGGTTCACTCGGGACATCCTTACATGTACCATCTAATATGGCATCAAGATCAGGCAGCTCTCCTGCAACGGCGCGAAACCCTAAAAACGACGCCGCAAGATCTTCACCGATGGCACCGCTTACCATTGACATGATGAGGTCTGCCTCAGGTTCTGAAGAGATGATGTGATGGACATACTCCCATGTACGGGGCGTGGCAAAAGCACGGCTGTCTGTTTGTGCAAAGGTAAAAAGAGCGTCCGGACGATGGGAAATAAAAGCGATGATGGAGGTATCGATACCTGCACCCACAGCCCAAGTCCTCCAATCATTTACACTGACCTCCATCTCCAAGTGAACAAAACGGTTTGCAAGAGGTGCAGCCATACGAAAGACGACGCCGCGGTCGCTCTCTCTGTTTCCAGCCGCCACGATCGCCCAGCCATCAGGCAGAGTGTATTCACCGATCTTTCTATCTAGGATAAGCTGATACGCAGAAGCCTGAACCATAGGAGCTGCAGTGTTGAGCTCATCTAGAAAGAGGATCCCTTTCTCTTTGCTTCCATCGGGTAAAAATGAGGGAGGGGCCCAGATAGCGGTCTCATCTTTTGCGCTAAAGAAAGGTATGCCCCGCAAATCCGTCGGGTCTAATAAAGAGAGACGCAAGTCTATGTAAGCTATTCCTTCCTCTTTTGCAATTTGAGCGACGATGGAAGATTTTCCGATGCCGGGAGGTCCCCATAAAAACACCGGTACTTTTTTCTTACATAGATGGGTAAGAGATCTTTTGACGCTTTGGGGATTCATATTTTTCCTTTTGATACATATATATACTTAGTGCAATTATGGTGCGAAGCGTCGAATTTAAGTTAAATTGTCAGAAATTTCTTGTAATGCGACAAAATTGTCGTAATTTTGTCTTTTTAGTATGATAATTGCATATTTTTGTAAAATTTTTAGGGAACACAATATGTAATTATCTCATTGAAGGTAGGGCAAAAGCCCAAAAAAGGAGATAACATGTGTGAAAGCGATATTATAGAGTTCGAGGACTTTGGGTTTAATCATTACATCCACCACTTTAATGAGTGTGACGGTGAGCATTTGAAATATAACGATGAGTATGACTGTTTAGAGATGGCAGCCGATCTGATCGAAGAGATCGTTTGGGGTTAAGTTTGGTAAATACATCAGGGTTTTAACTAGATATATGCAAGAAATCAGAGTATAGTATTTAGTTATAAACCACAGTCCGTCTTTTAATTTTATATTTAAAACTCTCTCAAAGTAAAATCAAATAAATACTACTTCCATATTAATTATTCACTAAATATTTTCAAAAAAAACAAAGATAAGAGGAGTATAATATTTGCTCATCTTTTTAATGAGAGGTTATTATGTTACGAGTACCCTTGTTAATGCTTTTTTTCATCTCTTTCTTATTTTCGGCAGATATTGCTATCGTTAAAAAGTTAGATGGTGAAGTCTTCGTTAAAAGACAAACACAAATGATAAAGTTAAAAGTCGGCAAACAACTTGAAGTCGGTGACACGCTTATAACACATGCAAAGAGCAGTATAGGTCTCATCTTTCATGATGGTACGATCCTCTCTTTAGGGGAAAAGAGTATCCTTTCCATTAATAAATTTCTTTTCAATCCTCTTGAAAAGATTTTCAAGTTCGATATAGACCTGCATAAGGGAATAGCTTCTTATGAATCAGGAAAGATCGGTGAACTTTCACCGCAATCTGTAAAGTTTAAAGTTCCCGAAGGAACGATAGCTCTTCACGGTAAAAAATTTTATATGGAAGTCAAATAAGAGAGAACTCCTATTTACCGCGCAGCATCTTTAAGATCTTTGGTGTAACGGCAAGATCAAGTGCCGTAAAGTCATCGGGATTTTTTATCTTTATATCCGCTCCCGCATCAAGAAGCATCCTAACCATACTCTCTTTTCCGCTTGAAGCCGCATACATTAAAGAGGTCACTCCGTTTACGTTTACGGTATCTATCTCAATCCCTGCATTGATGAGCAGCTCCACTATCATCACATCTTCACTAAAACATGCAAGCCAAAGTGCCGTGTTTCCGTCAACGTTTTTTACGCTGATGTCCGCTCCTGCTTTTAAGAGTTCTGCAACGATCTCATAATCTCCCTCGCGTGAGGCTTTCATAAGTGCCGTATTGCCGTAGTTTCCATGAAGATTTATGTCATTCGCGTCGTAGTCGTTTTTTTTCATCCACTCTAATGTTGTTTCACTTAGCATCTGTATCCTCTATTTTCTTTTCTTGTTTTAATCGGTTGAGTGTTTTAAAAAAACAGCCGTCATTGTAAGAGTATGTTCCGTTGAAAAAAGTGATCGAGTCATTTTTGTGATTTTGCACATATCTGATATTATCGAGATCGGTATCGTAATGTTTTTCGCAGTGTTGACAAAAAAGTTTTGCTCTCATCTTATAAATTCCTAAAAATTTATAAGTTATATGCATTTATCATTCAATGGAAGTTTAGGAGATATAGTTATGATAATAGACTTCAAATTCACCCAAAGGCATCGGTTTTGCAAAATGATATCCTTGTACTTCATCACAGCCAAACTTCTCGATAACAGTCAGTACTTCTTGATTTTCTACGCCCTCGGCGATCGATCTGAGGTTGAAGCTTTTTGCCATTTGGATGATCGTTTTTACAATGCTTGCATCCTCTTTATCATTAAGAAGATCTCTTACAAAGGATTGATCTATTTTGAGTTTGTCTACCGCAAAGCGTTTGAGGTATGATAGACTCGAATATCCTGTACCAAAGTCATCTATAGAGAGTTTGATCCCCAACTCTTTAATGGCTTTTACCGTTTCCAAGACATTTTCCGTATCATTGATCAAAATCGATTCCGTCAATTCCAGCTCTAGGTATTGAGGATCCACACCTGTTACATGCAAGGCATTTTTTATGATCTCTTGCAGATCACCGCGTTTAAACTGCACAGCTGAGATGTTGACTGCGACGATAATATCTTTACCTTGTTGATGCCATAATACAGCCTGTCTACAAGCCTCAAGAAGTACCCACTCTCCGATTTCAACGATCATCCCGCTGTTTTCTGCAACAGAAATAAAGTTGATGGGAGGTATCATCCCCTGAGTCGGATGCTGCCATCTTATCAGGGCTTCGACACCGATGATCTTATTGTGTTTTAGGTCTATTTGCGGCTGATAATGGAGCACGAACTCTTTGTTTTTTATAGCGTTTTTGAGGTCATTTTGTATTTGAAATGATCCGACAAGATCATGTTTCATCTGTTGTGTATAAAAGCGATAGTTGTTTTTTCCACTCTCTTTTGCTTTGTACATCGCTGCATCGGCACTTTGAAGCAACTGTTCGAAGTTCTCTCCATCATCAGGATAAAGAGCTATTCCGATAGATGCGGATGCAGAGATCATAGTATTACTGACATTGAACGACTCTTTAAACTTTTGCAAAAGTCTGTTTGCGGTTTTTTCGATCTCACTTATCTCTTTTATGTCGGACAAGATGATCAAGAACTCATCTCCCCCTTGTCTGCTGATGGTGTCACTTGCTTTGATACACTCCTCTAAGCGTAAAGCGACCATCTTAAGCATAACATCTCCGGCAGAGTGCCCCAATGAATCGTTGACTGATTTGAATTCGTCAAGATCGATAAAAAGGATAGCGGCTTTGTTTCCTTTTTTCTTTGCATGTGCGATGACCTGTTCGGTTCTTTCTTTTGCCAAAATACGATTGGCAAAACCCGTAAGCGGATCATGATGAGACATGAACTCGATCCTTTTTTCGATGTTCTTTCGTTCTGTGACATTTCGTCCCATGGCCAGAGCGCCGACGATCTTACCGTTGGTATCCCGTTCAGCCACAATATTAACCTCATGTGCTATATATTCCCCTGTTGCAAGGATAATCGATTCCGTGGCGAGAGTTTAACTTTCGCCTGTTTTGATTATATGTTTTATTTTATTTTGATATTCAGAAGCGCTCATATTGAGCATCTTAAAATAGATGCCCCATTGTGTCTCGGGTTTATTGCCTATCATTACCTCTTTTGGAATCCCCGTTTGTTCCGAAAATGCGGGATTGGCATAGATACGGTTTGCTTCTTCATCATATCTCATGATGATATCGGGTGAGTTTTCTGCCAATGTTCTAAACATCTCTTCGCGAGTCGCCAGCATTTTTTGTGCAGTGATATCACGTACGATGGTCAGTACGCTTTCAACTTTGCCATCGGGTCCAAACTCGGGAATATGATTATCTTGATAATAGATCTTTCTGCCATCGGGAGTATTGAAGACTACCTCTACCGTATCGGGTTTTCCGGTCCGTATGACTTTGAGTATGCTGTTTTTGACGATCTCGCTCTCTTTGGAAGAGACGAGCGTCTTTTGTGTCGGTTGTTTTCCAAGCAGCTCTGCTGCAGAGATACCGCTGATCTTTTCTACGGCAGGATTGACATATATCCGCTTTGCATCCGTGTCGTAACGAAAGATCGGATCGGGTATGTTTTCTGCGAGAGTGCGATACTGTTGTTCTTTTTTTATGAGCAACGCCTCTTGTTTTTTGCGCTCTGTAATATCTAAAGTAATACCGTACCAAACGATACTATCGTCGTTTTTATTGAGCTGAGGACTTGATCTTGATTCAAGCCACAGCTCGCCTTTTGTCGGGTGCATGACGCGAAATTCGTAATGAAAAGGGCTTAGGGTTCGTGCAGATTCATCCACGGCAGCTCGATAGCCGGGCATATCCTCAGGATACATCTTGGCTCTGACGGCTGCGATATTATTCAAGGCTACTTGAGATGTCACGCCATATACCTCGATGACTCCGCTGCTTGCATATAAAAACTCCTCTTTCTTGTCTGCAAAACGACGATACTTATAGGCAAAGCCGGGGATGTTATCTGTCAAAGCACGTAATTCTTGGGCATTTTGTTTGATTATGTTGGCTTCGATCTCGCGTTTATTCATAGGCGTGATAATCGCTTTTTTAATAATGAAGTAGACACTGAGGATAAGGATGATGGAAATGATCGTGGAAACAGCGATCGATCTGACGATCAACTCATCTATCTCCTGCTGCTCTTTTACTTTCATTTTTGCAATACGCTTTTCTATATGGTCTATATATTCACCTGTTCCTATGATCCATCCCCATGGTTCAAAAAGCTTCACGTATGATCTTTTCGCTTGGGCAGTGGGGTATCCTTTTCTTGGCCAGTAATATGTTAGTGTACCCTCTCCCTTTTCATTGACGACTTTTACCATCTCGCTAAACAATTTCATATTGTTGGAGTCTTTGTAGTCAGAGAGATCTTTTCCGTCAAGTTCAGGGTGAATCGGATGCATGATCATTTTTGGCGTCTTGTCGTTGATCCAAAAATAGCCGCTCTCTCCAAATCTCATATCAGAAAGGATATTTAGCACTTTTTGCTGCACTTCTTTGGTCCGGCGTTCATACTCTTTTGAAGTTTTAGCGTTATTTTTATCCGGTATGTTTTTGTAGTATAGATCGATGGTCTGTAAAGCGATGGATATGTAGTTTTTAAGTTCGCGTTCTTCGTTGAGGTAAGCTTCTTGAGTATATTTTTGGATGTTATCTCTGCTGAGATGTCTAATGCTTTCTACTGATTGAAAAGTGATGATAATCGCGGCAGTTATGATCGTAGCTAAAACGATCAGTTGTAATTTTAAGCCTGTCGATACTATTTTCATAAAATCAAATCTCCATTACGTCACTTGAATCGAAACAGTTTTGAAGTGAGTCATTAATAATAATATTATCCTCCTTAGATATCTCTGTAACTGTCGTATGATCTAACAACTCCTTTAGCATATAGCAGTTTCTCATTTTCAGCAGGTCGCTGTTGTAGATAAGTGTCTGTGCTTCACTCAGATTTATCTCATTATTGCTTACTTTTGTCAAGATCTTTTTATATCTTTTTCCAAGCAGTGCCGTGATGTCAAATGTATCAGTCATAAACTCGACACCGTTTAGTCCGTCAAGCGGCATAGGAAGGTCACAATAATAATCTCCGACACTGTTTACGCCCCAATAGACAAATCCCAAAGAGAGATAAAAATCAAGTGAGTTGGAGATGGACGTAAATTTGAAACGCCTTACATGTAGAGTCAAGGCAAAATCAAAGACCATCTTTAAAAGTTCATGTGCATAACCGTTTCTTCGCATAGAAGTCTGAGTGAAAATATTGTGTATGGTGATATATTCGTTATTGCGGTCTATCTTAAAAAATATGTAGCAAAGATGGATGTTTTCCTCATTAGTCAATGCGATACACCCTTTTGTGTACCATCCAAACTCTTTGTCCCACCACTCTAACGACATATTCGCGAACTTCAATGTTCTGGCATCTTTGATCGTCTCCATAGAACTTACAAAGTTTGCTCGACTTAAATATACTAAATGGTTATTAGGCATAGATCTTTCCTTTTTTACATTTATGAAAGTAAAAAAGTTCGTGATCAAGAACCTGATTAGTTAAATATATGTGTTTATTCTGACTTGATTAACAGCAGTCAAACTCCGTGGTCTTAAGAAAGTCCAATCCCTTTTCAAACTCATACTTTTCAAAAAGGTCTTCGATATAAAAGACATTTGAACAGACTTGGTAAAGTGTATCTCTGCCAAGCTCATCAAATGGCGTATTGGCATAATCATCAGGGAGTTTGCCTTCAAAGCGTTCCCAAAACTCATTTTTTGATTCAGGTTTAAGGGTGAAAAGTTCATACATGGCATCTAAAACGGATTTTGCATCGTTGTAACAATCGATGTTCTCAAAAGTGATGTATCTGTCTTTTGTATTCAAATGAGTTCCTTGGTATTATATTTACATATATGCAATTTTTAAACTATCGATTTAGAACTCTATTTTTTTCTCTTTAAAGAACATAGCAAGCTGAGAGTCAATGTTGATGATGTGGCGCGTGAATTTGTCAAGAGCATAGTCGTTGATGTAGGATTTGCCGAACATCGGATGTTTTTGCGCTTTTTCATAAAAATACTCCATCTCTCCCAGCAGAGTTTTATGTTCGTCAAAATGTTCCCCTTTTGCATAAAACCCGTGTTTGTTCATCAGTTCCTCTTCAAAAGCAAAATGCTCTTTGGTATGTTTTATCATCTGGGCAAACAGAGGCAGAAAATCGCTTTTCTCACATGACTGTATCTTGGAGAGTATCTCTAAAAACTCATCGTGCTTTTCATCCATGACGGGTATGTTTACATGTAGTTCTTTACTCATACTATCCCTTTTTACTATTTCAGATGCATTTTACATACTCAATACCCCCGTCTCGAACAAAAGTTGCAATTAGACTTATAACTTGGCTCCAAAGGAGTATTTTATGGTCAATCGTGCAAAGATCAAAGAACTGATGAACGAAAGTGCTTGTTCGCACAACAAAGATAAAAAAAAGGGCGAGGGTTGTGACAAACCAAAACCCGGTATGGCAGCGGGAGGATGTGCATTTGACGGTGCGCAGATATCGCTGTTCCCATACGCTGACGCAGTCCATTTGGTACATGGTCCGCAGACCTGTCTGGGCGCATCTTGGGAGACAAGAGAGACCAAGACTTCATACGCAGGACGCGATCATACGGTCATGGGATTTACGACGGGCATCACGACTAACGATGTCATCTTCGGCGGAGACAAACGGCTTGCAGATTCCATAGACTATATCATGGAGCATTATAAACCAGAAGCGATTTTTGTCTACTCTACATGTGTGACCGCGCTTGTGGGTGATGACATAGATATGACATGTTCCATTGCAAGTACAAAACACGGTATACCAGTAGTTCCCGTACATGCACCGGGATTTGTAGGCGGGAAAAACCTCGGGTCACGCCTTGCGGGCGAAGCGGTACTCGAAAATCTCATAGGCACGAAAGAACCAGAATTTACGACTCCGTACGACATAAATCTTATCGGCGACTACAATGTAACGGGCGATATGTGGCAGTATCTTCCTATCTTTGAGAAGATAGGTATCCGCGTGCTCAGCTCGATGAGCGGTGACGGGCGTGTGGGCGACATCAGATGCGCGCACCGTGCGAAACTCAATGTCATCGTCTGTGCAAAATCACTTATCACGCTGTGTAGAAAGATGCAGGAAAACTACGGCATCCCTTGGGTCTCAGTCTCTTTTTACGGCAAGCGCGACACGACGTTTGCGATCATGGAGATAGTCAAAGCGCTCGGCGATGAGGCACTTATCAAAAAAGCCGAAGCTGTTATAGCAGAAGAGGAAGCGAAGCTTGAAAATGCACTCAAAGAGTATAAAGAGCTTTTTGCGGGTAAAAAAGCCGTTCTTAACACGGGCGGGAACAAAGCTTGGTCTATCGCTTCAGGGCTTCAAGATCTTGGCATCGAGGTAGTCGCGACATCTATCCGTAAATCCACAGAAGACGACATCGCAAAAGCAAGAGAGTATCTTGGAGAAAACGGTCTGCTTATGAAAGCACCTGCTAGCGAGCAGGCAAAAGCCATAGACGAGCGGGGTGCACACATACTCCTTGCAGGCGGGAGAAGTCTTTATACGGCTATCAAAAAGAAAATATCTTTTATCGACGTCAACCAAGAGAAAAAAGTGAGCTACGGCGGATACAACGGTCTGCTCAATCTTGCGCAAGACCTCAAACATGCGTTTAACAATCCGGTCTTTGCAAATGTCAGCAAAAAAGCGCCGTGGGAGGTCTGATGATGGAACTGCAGAAAAAAATAGAACTCAGCAAACACGAGCATAAACCGCTTCAGGTAAATCCCATAAAACACTCTCAGCCTATGGGCGCGGCACTGGCATTTATGGGGATAAAAAACTGTCTGCCGCTGATGCATGCATCACAAGGATGTGCATCGTATACCAAAGTGTTCTTTACCCGTCATTTCAATGAACCTATTGCGATGTATAACACTTCAGTTGGCGACATCACGGCAATACTAGACGGCGGAGATTACTCCATACTTATGTCGATTGAAAACATTACTAAGAAAAACACGACATTAAAACCCGAACTCATCGGTCTGCATACGACAGGGCTGACGGAGACAAAAGGGGATGATGTCAGAAGTGTAGGAGTCCACATCGAGATACCCTACTGTTATGTCAACACTCCTGATTTTGAGGGCGGCATGGAGAGCGGATGGGCTCTTACATGTAAGGCTTTGATCAAACAGCATACCCTTACATGTAGCGAGATAAAACCGAGCAAACTTCTTCTTTTGCCGCATGTAAGCATGCAGCCAGCAGAGGTCGAGAAGATAAAAGAGTTTTGCGAGGGGTTTGGCTTTGAGACATTGGCCTTGCCTGATCTTTCCACTTCACTTGACGGCTATCTCAGCGAAGGGCAGGGAAAACTAGGTACGGGTGCGATTGGCATAGATGATATCAAAGCTCTTGGAGACTGTGAGACGGTGATCAGCATCGGTACATCTATGAAGATCGCGGCAGAGGCTCTTTTGGAAAAGAACGACAAGATCACACATCTGCACTTCAATCATCTTATGGGTTTGGAGATGAACGACAATTTTGTAGCATCTTTGATGAAAATCAGACAAATAGAACCAAGACCGATGATGAAACGCTGGAGAGGAAGACTTCAAGATGCTATGCTCGACAGTCATTTTCTTATCGGGTCATCAAATTTTGTCATTACGGGTGAGCCTGATATGTGTGTTGGGATGTGTGAGCTTCTGCAAAGCGTCGGAGGCACCATAGAAGCGGTGATTGCGACGACTTACAGCCCTATACTTAAAGATATAAAAGCAACAAATGTCTTTGTCGGCGACCTTGAAGATGCAGAAATCCACTTCAAAAATGCAGATTTGGTCATCAGTAATTTCCATGCAGAACGATTATTGCACTTACAAGAGAAACATACAGGTTTAGTGCTTAGAGGATTTCCAAATTATGAAGAGTTGGGCAACCAACTTAAAAACGATCAGCTTTATGAGGGAAGTACATATTTTCTTTTTGAGGTTGCAAATAAACTTCGTGAAGTGAAACATCATGAATAATAATTCTGACTCGAAAGGGTCAAGCTTGAGTGCCTTAGCGGCTAGCGAAAGCAAGCTGGGCTTTTGCTCAGATTGTGACTAAATTAATAGTAAAGGGTAAAGCATCATGGGTGAAAGTACAAAGATAACAGTCGAAGGAAAAAATTCAATGGAAAACGCTATTAAAGTAGCATTCGCTACAAAAGATATGCAGACGATCAATGCACATTTCGGCGGTGCAAAAGAGTTCGTTGTCTATAAAGTCTCAAAAGAGGGATATGAACTTAGCGAAGTGATTAAGACAGACACAGACGAGATGGTTGGTGATGACAAGACGGATTTTAAAGTGAAAGCTTTAAAAGGCGTCAATATCATGTACTGTGAATCTATCGGCGGAACTGCTGCTGCAAAAGTTATCCGCGGCGGGATAAACCCTATGAAAGTTCAAGAAGCTGAGCCGATTGAAAAAGTGTTAAAAGAGTTGGTAGTGATGTTAAACGACAATCCTCCGCCTTGGGTAAACAAGATCATGAACGTAACATTAGATGTGGATCCGCGTTTAGAGCGTTGGACCGTAGAATAGGCAACGAGTCGCGTGAGCCTTGTGCTAAACAAAATTAAGGAAAAAATATGAGTCAAGAAGTAATAGAGTTTAATCCGTTTACACAGGAGTTGATCCGTCAACTAAGAGCGACTGACCAGTTTGGTAACTGGGCAAAGCTAAGTGATGAAGAGATATTGACAAAGAAATATGTCAAGACAAAAGAGGATCTTAAATCGATTCCTATTATCGCTGATATCGATGAGATGTTGATCGGTGAGATCAAGATGATCTTCAAAGCTGTAGCACTTCAGTTTGAGCGTAAAACAGGTGTAATGTGTAACGTGATCATGGAGATGAGTCATGAGGGTTTTGGACGTTGTGTTGTTATAACGGACAAAATAGTTTTGGTGGATAAATATTTTAAAGATGCTCACCGTTTTAGTTTTAGGACTTTAGAGAGTCTTTACGCAGAGGGCGAAAAATATTTAAACAACTCGTTTGAGACGTATAATAAATTTAAACCATGTATATAAGTCTCGCCAAAGGCGAAGCTTTAGTGAGTGAATATTATATGGACTTTGTTCATATAATATGAGAAATTAATAAATAGAATAGGAGTAAAAAGATGGCTAAAGTAGGAATATTTGTAGGAAGTAGCGGTGGAGTTACTCTAAGTGCGGCTGAAAAATTGGAGGAATTGTTTGATGGTGCCGAGCTTATCAATATGGAAGAGGATTATGACAGTCTTGACCAATTTGAAGAGTTTGATGTTTTATTGATCGGTTGTTCAACTTGGGGTCAAGGTGACGCACAACGTGACTGGGTCGACCCTCTTATGGATATTGAAAACGACGAGCCTGATTTTACTGGTAAAAAAGTGGCATTTTTCGGTGCCGGTGATCAAAAAACACACGGTGAACATTTTGTAAGTGCCTTGGGGAAAATGGATGATATCTTTCATGCCCGCGGTGCTAAAAACGGTTTTGGACACTGGCCGACTGACGGATATGAGTATAAATTTTCACTTGCTGAAAAAGGAGGACGTTTCTGCGGTCTGCCGATTGATGACGTCAACCAAGAAGATGAAACTGAAGCACGCTTAGAAGCATGGGCAGCTCAGATAAAACAAGAGATGGGTCTGTAACAAAATTTTAAAAATGACATAAATGTAGTGATTTGTATTGTTAGATATAGATTAAAAATTGCAATTACATTTGTATAGAAAGTAGAAAGGATTGATTATGAGTAGACTTGAAGAATTTCAATCATTAACTGATACTGAAGAATACTTTGAATTTTTTGATTTGGAATATGATGAACGTTTAGTTTATGTAAAAAGATTCCATATTATGAAAAAGTATGGTGAAATGGTAAAAAAAGCAGAGGGTCATGATTTTGAAAATGATGAGAAACTGTTAGATTACTATAAATTTGCACTTATCAGTGTATATAAAAACTTTGAAAACGGCTACTCACCTTCGGCTGCAGAGATCTGGGATACCTTTGGTAAACCTAGCGCATGCAGTACTTGTTCTACATCGACAAGTTGTAATGACATAGAGGAGGTTAGCAATGGAGTTCACTCATGCACAAGCCAATCAAATCTCAGCTTCAACTAAAGACGAGATCCTTCCGGTTTTTCGTTTAGGACAACGTGTCCGTATTTTAAAACCTATACGAAATGACGGTTCAAATCCGTTTGAAGCTCCGGATGCTATTTTAGTCCAGCCGGGTGCGGAGGGTTATGTAAAGCATATCGGAGACTGGCTTCAGGTTATCCGTATATACGAGGTTCATTTTATAGAAGAGGGACATACTTACGGTTGTCGTGAAGCTGAATTAGAAGCGATCGAAGATCTTGACGGTTATGATGAAGTCGAAGAAGAGTTGAAATGGCTTCGCGAGCACAGAGCAAACAAATCTAAAGAAAAAGAGAATCTCTCTGCGCAATCTCAAAAAGAAGGAGAACCTAGCTGACTTTTTGTGAATTGACGATCGCTAAGGTATTGGCCATAAATACTTTGCGTGATAAAAAAAGGAGAGACTATGATTAATGTCATTTTCTGTGGATTTGGCGGAGATATGGATAAAAGAGTTATTGCAAGACAGGGTGATCTGCTGCTGCGCGTAGCAGAATCAAACGGTGTGAAAATACCGACTGATTGTAAAGACGGTACATGTGGCAGTTGTGCAGTTAGAATCGAAGATCTTTCAGTGACAAAAGAGATGAAGTCGACTGAAGAGGATTATGATGCAAACGCACAATCTGTCTACATGGATGACAAAGAGCTTGATACACTTGTGGGGATGGCTGCAATCAGTAAAAAAGAAGCAGAGATCGCTCAACAATATAATCGTCAGACTCATGTTCGTCTTGCATGTCAATGTGTGATTAAAAGTGATATTTTAGTTAAACCGTTCGTATAAAAAATAAAATTAAAAGGAAACAAAAAAATGACAACTCGTGTAGAAATAATAAATGACTTCTTGGCAATCAATGTTAAACCTGGCAAAACTATTCAAGATATAGTTGAAGCATCTGGAAGTGCTCTTCCTTTTGGATGTCGTGACGGTGAATGCGGTACATGTATCGTAACTGTTGAATCAGGTATCGAATTTTTAAGTGATGTAACAGAAAAAGAAAAAGCTGTTATGAAAATGCTTAATGAAACTAACCCAAAAGCACGTCTTTCTTGCCAAATGAAAATCGTTGAGCCAAACGGTTTAGTTCGCGTTAAGTACTAAGAACATATTGCCTCACCTGAGGCAATACTCTATTTGCAACTTTCCCACCTTATTTTTCTCCGGTATATTTTCTTTGTTATCTGTTTTTTTAGAAAGATATGCCATTATTGAAACAGATATTAAAAAAAAGGAGCAGGTATGCTGAATACTGCATGTAGTAACGTTGTTTACGATAAGGATCTCAATGCGGTAATATGCACATGGATTAATTCGTGTAGCCCGAAGGATTTTCATGATTCTATGTTGTATGGTCTGGATCTGCTCATAAAAACCGGCGGCAAGACTTGGATAACCGATGTTTCTGCCGGAGTGGAAGTGCTGCCGAATGATCCCGAATGGTTCGCAAATACTTTTTTGCCGAAGACCATCTATGATTCCGTCGAAAACCTCTATTTTATCATCAGACCTGAATGTAAAGTAAAAAAAGATGTAGAAGAGATGGTTCGGGGTTTTAGTGAGTTCTTAAATACAAAAATGTTTTCTTCATATGAAGAGTTAAAAGAGGAATTGATAAAACTGTAAAAAAGTATTGATCATTGCAATGCAGCTGCCTCTCTTTGAGAGGATCTTCAGATCGCCGTTTTATTTTGAGACTGCTTTATCATTTCATCTATCTTAGACTGAAGATAAGTAGGAAGTCCCGGGATCTTTAGATCAAGAAAACCTTCTATTATGAGATTTCTCGCATCATCCTCATTTATTCCAGAAGCCATAAGATAGGCAAGAGTCTCTTGTGATATCATACCGACACTTGCTTCATGGGAAAGTTCAAGATTTGGATCATTGGCTACAAGCTCAGGGATCGCATGGATCTGAGAGTTTTTACTCAGCATAAGCCCGTTACACGACATACTTCCTTTAGCACCGGTGACATCACCTGTTATTTTTCCTCTTATTATTATATTTCCTCCGTCTGATACCGAGCGGCTTACGATGTTAGAGACGGCACCACTTCCTTGTAAAAATACTTCTGAACCAAGATCAAGAGTAGAACCCTTCGGTGCATAGACGACTGAATAAAACTCTCCAAGACCGCCCTCATCTATATACGCACTTGGATTCATCTGTATTTTTTTTACTTTGCTAAGAGCGATATAGTTTGATACAAACTTTGCATTTTTTCCCACTTTGGCGGAACTTCTGGGATATACCTCCACTTCACTTCCCCAGCTGTGTATCATGGTCGTGGTCAGCAGGGCACCCTCATCTACAAAGTATTCCGTCACGCCTAAATGCATCCCGTTTGTGATGTGGGCATTTGAGGTACATCCGCTTATAAGATGAAGCTGAGAGTTTTTTTCGCATATCACTATATTGTGTGTCATCTGGACAAAATCGTTGTTGTTTATCAGGTAGCAGGTCTCTATCGGCAGAGAGATGTTCTTGCCCTCTTTTACATGTAAAAAGTAGCCAAGTCTGTTTTTATCTTCCGATACTTTTTTTACATACTCGTCTTTATCTTTGGGAATAAGAGAAAAGAGCTTCTCTTGCAGCCATTCATATTTTTGCAGTGCTATGTTTAGGGGCAGTATCTCCAGCCCTTCGCTTGAGTTTTTACTTTCTACCACCTCTTCATTCGATGCCAAAAACGATCCGCCGACCTCTTCATTCTGTCCAAAACCTACGTTTTTAAGAGCTTCAAGCATTCCGCCGTATATTCTTTGAATATCCATCACGTCTCCTTTTGTCCGTTTAGACGTTTCATGATCCCGCTGAATCCATCTTTTTTTATCTCTTTCATCATCTCTATAGGATCGCCTGAACTTATGATCCTGCCATTTATTATTATATGCCCGACATCGGCATTTATATAGTCCAGTACATGGCCGGTATGCGTGATAATAAGAGCGGATTTTTTTCTGCTGTTTGAGCTTTCATCATATTGCAGTATCCTGTTTATAGCTTTGGCGATGATAGTGATGTTCTCCAGATCGACACCCGATTCCGGTTCGTCTATTAAAGCAAGCTGCGGATTTTGTGCGTAGAGTTTTAATATTTCGGCTCTTTTGAGTTCACCGCCGGAAAAGCCTGTGTTTATATCTCTGTCAAGAAAATCCTCTAGGTCAAGTTCTCTTATCTCCTCCTCAAGGTCCTCTGACTTGTTTATTTTATAAAGAAATTTTGACAAGGTCACACCATTTATCGCAGGGGGATGCTGAAAGGAGAGGGCGACACCGCTTCGGGCGATCTCATCCGTCTTTTTGGTGTTTATAGACTCTCCCATAAATTCGATGATTCCTTTTGTTATCTCAAATCCGGGAAGCTGCATAATGGTCGAAAGAAGCGTGGACTTGCCAGAACCGTTGGGGCCGAACAGGACATGGACTTCCCCCTCGCCAATGTGCAGATCTACACCCTTAAGTATCTGCTTGGCTTGGACATCGACATATAAGGATGATATATCAAGAACAGACCTCTTCATACTCAAAGCCTTTTTGATTTATTGTAACTACATAATCTTTGATCAAAACTTTTTTATTTTGTCTAAAACCAAAGCACAATGAAAAATAAATATACAATGGCTCAAAAGTTGACGGCAAGTAATAATCTCAACACTCAAAATAACTACCAAGATTCTAAAATCCTTCATTTTTGTAGTCAATAGAACAATAATTGCAAATTGTATAAAAAAAGAACAATTATTTGTATAATAAATATTA
>JAHJGM010000021.1 GCA_018824305.1 bacterium | reverse complement strand
GAGGCATACGACATATGGAAAGACATCATAAAAGTGCCTTCAGAAAGAATAGTAAAGCTTGGGCAAAAAGAGATGGCTATCAATACACTTAAATCATATATTAAAAACTCAAATTCCCAAACAGCGACAACCCTTCTTGATGAGATAGAAACAGGAAGATTCCAATGAAGTATATACTATTATTTCTCTTATTTTCTACACTTATATTTGCAGATACCAAACAGGATATATACAGTTTATATCAAATTAAAAAATATGACGAAGCGTGTAAAACAGGGTTGTTAAACCTTAACAAATATAGAGATGATGAAAACTTTGTCTCTTTGTATGCATTTTCATGTCTCTATGCTGATTATATCGATAGATTAAGTGTCCCAATCACAATGTTAAAAAATTCAAAAGAAGCACGTTCCAATGCCGCATATCTCTCGATTATACTGATGCAGAAAAAGCTTTTAGAGCACTCCTTAATAGATAATTACAATATCAAACCGTTAAAACTTCCTTCTACCGACAATGTCTTATCAAAGGTCTTTGATCTGTATTCTAATCTCCAAACACCTAAGAAACTTCCACTGTATGTATTTATTGACCCAAAAAATGATAAAATAACTTACAGATTATATTTATCAGGCGATGCGGCTGCAAGTAATATGGTTATTGAAGAGTTGTATGATTCGACGTTAATTAAAAAACATATATATAAATAAGCACAAGGGTAAAAAATGGATAGAATCACTCTAGATTTATTAACACATAATCATATTACCCAGCGCCAGATCGATAGACTTATGTCTCATGGAGTCAATGAGGATACAGTTTTATATACACTTATAAAAGTCGGTGCAGTTTCGGCAAACTTTGTTAAAAGATTTATTGTCGAACAGATGAAAACCGGTAAATATGATATGAATATTTTAAAAAATTATCAGTTTATCAAAGAATCCGATATATTACAATCACTATCAGAAGCTTTGCACCTAAGTTTCGTCGACCTTGATTCTATTGATATGGATTATAAGCTGGCTGAACGTGTACCGTTAAATCAACTAAAAAAATATAATCTTCTCCCAATATCTCAGGACGATCTCAATATGATCGTCGTGTTTGCCGATCCGTTTAATATTGAAGCACAAGAAGCGATTCAAAGAATTTTTCCAAGAAAACCGATCAAGGTAGCGATCGCGACAAATAAACAGATACAAGAGTATCTTTTTAAGATCGCACTTAAAGACAGTGTAAAAGAGCTTGTTACAAATATTCGAACCGAACTCAAATCTATAGGGAGTATTGAAGACCAACAAGAAGCCTCTTCTATCCTGCAATTAATCGATGTAGTATTAAATGCATGTATAAAAAGTAGAGCGAGTGATATTCATATAGAACCAACTGAAAAAAACTGTGTCGTACGTGCACGTATTGACGGTAAATTAAATGAAATATTTATCTTTGATAAAGACATATACCCGCCTCTTGCATCAAGACTAAAACTTTTAGCCAACCTTGATATCGCAGAAAAAAGAAAACCGCAAGACGGTCGTTTTTCTGCAACACTCAGTGATAGAGAGTTTGACTTTCGTATATCTACACTGCCGATTCTTTACGGTGAGTCAATCGTTATGCGTATCTTAGATAAGACAAAAGCACTAGTCAAACTTGAAGATGCCGGTATGGACACGCTAAGCTACAATAAACTCTTAAAAGGTTTAGAATCGCCATTTGGAATCATTCTAGTTACAGGACCTACCGGTTCTGGTAAGACCACTACACTTTACGGTGCTTTAAATGAGCTCAGAAATGTCGAAGATAAGGTAATCACAGTCGAAGATCCTGTCGAGTATAGAATGAACCTTATTCAGCAAGTTCAAGTCAATGCAGGTGTCGGACTTAGTTTTGCTGCAGCACTCAGATCGATTCTTCGTCAAGATCCCGACAAGATAATGATCGGTGAAATTCGTGACCAAGAAACACTTGAAATCGCTATTAAAGCGGCACTTACAGGTCACTTAGTTATTTCAACTTTGCATACCAATGATTCGATCAGTGCGATTCCGCGTATGGTCGATATGGGAATTGAGCCCTATCTTATCAGCGGTGCTTTAGTTACGGTACAAGCACAAAGACTAGTAAGAAAGATCTGTTCTAACTGTAAAGTGCAAGATCACTTGCCTGAAACATCACTGGAACCGTATAGATACCTGATCCCAAAAGATACCATCTTTTATAAAGGTGAAGGTTGTACCGAGTGTAACTCAACTGGCTATATGGGGCGCGAGATGATATGTGAAGTCCTCCCGATTTCAGAAAAACTCTCTAGTATGATCGCAAAAAATTCATCAAAAGAGGATCTTCACAAACAAGCAAAAGAAGAGGGTTTTGTCGGTATGTTTGAAAACGGCATGCAAAAAGCAATAAATGGTATAACTACATTTGAAGAGATATTAAGGGTGGCAAAAGTATGAATTATTTTACTGCGACTATTCTTTCAAAAGGGAAAAAAGAGGATCACGGATTTTATGCCGAGAGTAAAAAAGAGGCTCAGTATCTCGCAAAGATCAAATACTCCGGGATCATAATAAAAGTCGTTGAATCAAAACCTCCTTTAGAAGAACAGTTAAAACAATTTAAAGCAAGTCTTACAAAAAACATGAAAAGAAAAAAAGTCAAGCAGGATGCGTTGATCGCTTCAACCAGACAGCTTGCAGTTATGGCTAATGCAGGTATTTCTATACATGATTCCATAAAAGAGATCGCACGTTCGACAAGTGACAATAACTTAAAAGATATTTTCTTGTCTATTGCCGATGATATCAACTCCGGACATAGTCTTTCTCATGCTGTAGGTAACTATAGATATGAACTTGGAAATCTTACCTTAGCGATGATAGAACTTGGAGAAAAAACGGGTAATGTTGCAGAAGCACTCTATTCACTCTCGGATATGCTAGAAGAGATAAGAGCCAATATCATAAAATTCAAAAAAGCTATGGCATATCCAAGGAATGTTATGATCGCTATGGCTGTAGCATTTACTGTATTGATATCCTACGTCGTTCCTCAATTTAAAGCAATTTTTGAAGAGTTGCATGCAAATCTTCCACTTCCGACTCTTATACTCTTAAAACTAGAATACCTGTTTAACAATTTCGGTCCATATCTCTTGGCATTACTCTTTATTATCTATGTCGTTTTTAATTATCTTATCAATAACTATAGACATATCAAGTATGGATTTCATAAATTTTTACTCAAAGTGTACCTTATAAAAAATATTATTAAATTTGCCACCTTGAGTCGATTTACCCTTGTATTTTCAGAGTTGATCCGTGCGGGTATTCCTATTGCCGAAGCGCTTGATACGGCGATTGCGATGATCGACAACCTCCCGCTAAAAGAGAAGCTTGCAACAGTAAGAGCGACAGTCGAGAAGGGTGGAACTCTAAATAACGGTCTTAAAGAAACAGGTCTTTTTGAGAATATGATTATTCAGATGATTTCAGCCGGTGAATCAAGCGGACAACTCGACACCATGATGCAAAAAGTCGCAGAATACTATAAGATGAGATTTGATGCGATCATTGACGGCTTATCTGAAGCCGTAGAGCCGATTATGCTACTCATTATTGCCTCTATGGTTATCCTTTTGGCACTTGGTATTTTCCTGCCGATGTGGGATATGGGTAATGCAGTACAAGGAAGAACGTAAGAGAATACTTACATGTAAGTTTTCTTACATGTAAAAACTATTCTTCCTCATCTTTGGATGTTTTTTTAACAAGCTTTTTATAGTTTTCATCCATTGCGATAAGACCCGCTTCATACAAAAATTGTGAAGCAACAAAATCTATCTTCTTGATCTTGTCATATTTGGCATAACTAAGATAAAGTATATCTTTTGCACGCGTCACGGCAACGTAAAAAAGCCTTCTCTCCTCTTCGATACTACCGCCTCTTGACATAAGTTTTCTATTTGGAAATCTTCCGTCCATCAGGTCAATGACATACACTTCTTTATATTCAAGCCCTTTTGATGCATGAATGCTGAGAAGATGAACACCCTCACCTTGTGTTAAGTCTTGAGAACCTAGTATCATCGCATTTAAAAAGCGTTCATGCTCTTTATAGGGTTTTGAGAGTTCTTCTAACAAAATCGCTTTTCTAGCTATCCTGATCTTTGCTTCTTGCTCCTGTTTTTCATCAATCGAACCATCTTTTAACTGTGCTCTCTTTTGTGCCAGTTGATTTGTGATGGTTTTATAAAGTTCAGACGATGCCATTTTTTTGACTATCGTCTTAGGTTGGGTTATTCCTTTGAGATCACGAAAAAGCTGATAAAAAAGATGCAAAAATATTGCGCCCTCTTTTGTCAGTTTTGGATGCTTTAAGACAGCATTTTTTAAAAACTTATCTTCAAAATCAAGCTTAGCAAAGCGCCCTATTGCACCAAGTTCCAAAAAATCATCAAAAAGTCCAAGCTGATGGTTGAGACTTCTCTTTTCAAACGGATTGGAGATGGACAGGTCAGGGGCATAAAGTCCATAAAAAATAGAACCGTGACCAAGAGTCTTTAAAGCAGTGTAAATCTCTTTTGCCATAGATGTCCCGATGCCTTTAGCATACTCAAAAAGATGTATAAATGCCATCATATCAGACTCATTTATTAGCAGTGTGTAAAGATCAAGCAGGACTTTTATCTCTTTTGAATCAAAAAAACTCGTCCCGCCTTTTCTTCTACATGCAATCCCTAGCTCTTTTAATGCGACTTCTATGCCATCAGCCGTTGAGTTGTTTCTAAATATGACGGCGATCTCATCACGCTGTGTCATCGAGTCCCGTATGGAAGCAGCGATGTTATGATACTGGTCAAAAAGCTCATCGAATGCTATTAGTTTTGGGGATTGAACATTTTCGTGAGTTCTTGTAAACTCCAATGCCTTTGGATAGATACGCTCATTGTAAGAGATGACTTTATTTGCCAGCGACAGGATAGGAATAGTCGAGCGGTAGTTCTTGTTGAGAGTAAATATATTCGCGTCTTGAAACTTCTTAGAAAAACTCCCGATTATGGAGATATCCGCTCCGTTAAAAGCGTAGATGCTTTGATCATAGTCTCCGACACAAAAGAGAGATTCCGGTCGCATCGCATCGATGAGAGTTCCCTGCAGTGCATTTGTATCTTGATACTCATCAATCAAGACCTCTTTATATCCAAGGTCTTTATGCCGACACAGATCACGCATCCTTATCAGTAAATCATTAAAATTCAAAAAACCGTATTGAGTCTTTAATGTTTCAAACTCATCGACAATATCCGCATATATCATCGCAAATGTCTCATGCTCGGCTTGATTTTGTTTGATCCAAGCCTCAAAATCAAGGCTCATCTCCGTGTTTTGATAAAAGGAGTACAGATCGTAAAGATAGTTTCCGCCATAAGGAGTCGTCTCGGCAGATATATGCATAAAGCTGCGTTTATCGTGTACGCTTCTAAAAAGTGTTTTAAGTTCTCGCTGCTGTTTTAGGACGACTCTTTTATCCTCTTTTTTTAACCATCTGTAGCTCACGGCATGAAAAGTACCGGCATCAATTTTTGTCGCTATTTCATTACCGAAATATTGCGCCACACGCTCTACCATCTCTGCAGCAGCTTTGTTTGTAAAAGTAAGTAAGAGTATTTCGTTTGGTTTGACACCGCTGTTTAAGAGATGTGCAATGCGTCCGACTATTGTAGATGTCTTACCGGTACCTGCTGATGCGATTATGAGATTGTGACCGATGGAAGCCGTTGCTGCTGAGAGTTGTTGTTCATTGAGACGTGATAGAGGCAAGTAGTATAATCCTTGTTTAAAAAAAGGATTATACCAAATTTGCTTTATGGTAAAGTTATGCCGCGACTGTAAAGTTTTTCAACTGTTCTGCTAATCCAAAATGAGGATAAAAAACTGCACGAAGAGCAATTTGCCCCATGAGTCCTTTGTCCTTATTGAATATAATCGGTGCGAGAAAATTCACTCTTGATTCGTTAAGTGGGTTTTGAACGACCATGATATTATATACCAAAACATTTGATGTCTCATCTATCTCAAGCATAACTTTTGCAGAGTTAGGTAAGTCAAATGAATACTCTCTTAAAAGGTAAGGATTTACCAATGTAAAAGAGATAGAATCACCCTGATTGCTTTTAATAGTTGCAAAAAGTTCATCTATCTCACCAAATTCCATACTTTTGATATTTTCAAAACCAAGGATCTCTGTTTTTACTTCGTACGTCATATTACTTCCTCTATGTAATTTCTAGTATTGATATATAAGCAAAGCCTATTCCAAATTTTCCACTGCTTACATGTAAGCATATTTTCACATCACTTTGGTTATAATCGCGCAATTTTAATCACTCATTTAAGGTATATTTATGTCCACAAACAGCTATGAACCAAGCAAGGTAGAAGATAGATTTTATAAACTTTGGGAAGAAAGAGGCTATTTTGAGATCGACGGAAACAAAGCGATCCAAAAAGATGACAAAAAATTCGCGATCATGATGCCTCCTCCAAATGTCACAGGAAGTCTTCACATCGGTCACGCTCTTACATTCACTCTTCAGGATATCATCACAAGATATAAAAGAATGGACGGATATAAAACCCTTTGGCAGCCGGGAACCGATCACGCAGGGATCGCGACTCAAAATGTCGTTGAAAAACAGATAATGGCTGAGGGCAAAACAAAAGAGGAACTCGGACGCGAAGAGTTTCTAAAACGTGCATGGAAATGGAAAGAGTTCAGCGGCAATACGATGGTATCCCAGCTCCGCAAACTCGGAGTAAGTCCTGCATGGAAGCGTGAAAGATTCACGATGGATGCCGGCTTACAAAAATCAGTACGCGAAGCGTTCGTCCACCTCTATAACGAAGGTCTTATCATCCGTGGAAACTACATGGTAAACTGGTGTACGCATGACGGCGCACTAAGTGACATCGAGGTTGAATACGAAGAGCATCAAGGGAATTTCTACCATATGAAATACCCGTTTGCCGATGGCAGCGGAGAGATCATCGTAGCGACAACCAGACCTGAGACATACTTCGGAGATACGGCCGTTATGGTGCATCCCGAAGATGAAAGATACAAACACCTCATCGGTAAAAAAGTAAAACTGCCGCTTATAAACAGAGAAATACCTATCATCGCCGACAGCTACGTCGATATGGAGTTTGGGACAGGTATGGTTAAAGTCACGCCTGCACACGATCCAAACGACTACGAAGTAGGAAAACGCCATGACTTAGAGTTCATCACGGTGTTTGACGAAAGCGGGATACTCAACGACTTTGCAGGCGAGTTTAAAGGCTTGGAACGTTTAGCAGCGCGCAGCGTGATCGTAAAGCGTCTTGATGAAGAGGGCTTTATGGAAAAAGTCGAAGAGCATATGCATCAGGTAGGTCATTGTTACCGTTGTAAGAACGTAGTCGAACCGTATATCTCAAAACAATGGTTCATCAGAAGCGAGATAGCTAAAAAATCGATTGAGAAGACAAATGAGGGTCAGGCGAAGTTCTTCCCTCCACATTGGATCAACAGCTACAACTCTTGGATGGGTGAACTTCGCGACTGGTGTATCTCCCGTCAGCTTTGGTGGGGACATCAGATACCGGTATTTTACTGCTCTACATGTAACCATGAATGGGCGAGTATGGATGAGCACCCGCATGAGTGTCCTAAATGTGCGTCTAAAGAGTTTGCACAAGACCCGGATGTCCTTGATACTTGGTTCTCTTCTGCTCTTTGGCCTTTCTCGACTCTTGGTTGGGGCAACGGTGACAGCGAGATGGACAGACTGTTTGAGACTGACGACTTAAAAGAGTTCTACCCGAACTCTCTTCTTATCACAGGCTTTGATATCCTTTTCTTCTGGGTTGCAAGAATGATGATGATGGGTGAGACATTTATGGGCAAACTCCCGTTTGAGCATATCTATCTTCACGCGCTTGTACGTGATGAGAACGGCGATAAGATGAGTAAGTCAAAAGGCAACGTCATAGATCCTCTTGATACCATCAACGACTATAGTGCGGATATCTTACGTTTTACTCTGGCTGTGAGTGCGGCTCAAGGGCGTGACATCCGTATGAGTGGCGATAAGCTTGAGCAGACCCGTAACTTTACGAACAAGCTTTATAATGCGTCTAAGTACCTTCAGATGAACGCCGAGACATTCCCTGATCTTGGCGGGTTTTGTCTTGATACCGAGCTTGGAAAGTACATGGTCTCACGTCTAAACGTTGCGACAAAAGAGGTGCGTGCATATCTGGATGAGTATAGATTTAACGATGCTGCGACTGTAATGTATAGATTCTTATGGAACGAATTCTGTGACTGGGGAATTGAGCTAAGTAAAGCTGACAAAGGTTCTATTATCGAGCTTGGTGCTATCTTTAAGGAGGCGATGAAACTGCTTCATCCGTTTATGCCGTTTATCACCGAGTATCTTTACCAGGAACTCTCTGGTAAAGAGCTTGAAGAGACTGAGTCTATCATGATCACAAATTTTCCTACTAAGACAAGAAGACGTGAAGAGGAGGAAGCGAAGTTTGAGATCATCATGGATGCCATCGTATCTATCAGACGTGCAAAAGTTCTAGTTGATATGGCAAACCAAAAGATCGCCAAAGCGTATGTGAAGATCGACGGTGCAAGTGATGAAGCCAAAGAGATGATGAAAGCTTACATCGAAAAACTCGCAAAAGTCGAAGAGATAGAGTTCTGTAATGCTAAAGTAGCCGATGCGGTCAGCGATATCGGCGAGAAGTGTGAAGTATTCATCCCAACAGCTTCCATCGATCTTGCTCCTATCATCTCCCGTTTAGAAAAACAGAGCGAAAAACTTGAAAAAGAGATAAGTAAACTTGCAGGTATGCTAAACAACGAAAGATTCGTAGCAAATGCCCCTGAAGATGTCCTGGCTAAAAATCGCGAAGCATTGGCAGACGCGCAAAGCAAACAGGAAAAAGTACAAGAACAGCTAAACTCTCTTCAAAAATAACCATCTTTTTGGCACAGGGTATCTCCCGCTGTGCCAACACCTTTGCTCTTTCACCCCCCCCTGCAGCATTATTAATCTTTCATAAAATTTCTCAGCAAAACTTATAATATAAACAAATAACATAATAGAGTGATATACTTATATGAGATAAAAAGTGAGTATTGTTCTGACAAAGGAGATACCATGAACTATATTAAAAGCAAAGGGTGGGAACTTTCGGAAAATTTTGTCACCGATGAAAGATTCTTTGATAAAAGAAGGAAGTTTTTAAAACTCGGAGCGGCTTTGGCTATAAGCAGTGCGTATGTTATGGACTTGGCGGCAAAAGAGTCTGCTCCCTCTCCAAATCTTGAGTATCTAAAAGACCCTAATCTGCAACACCTCACACTCAACTCCTACGATCAGATCACCTCGTATAACAATTTCTATGAGTTTTCTACGAATAAAGAAGCCGTGAGACCTTTGGCTAAAAACTTCAAAACAGAACCTTGGAAAGTCACGATCGACGGACTTGTAGAAAAACCCTTTGAAGTCGACATGCACGAGCTTATGAAAAAGTTTTCGCTTGAGGAGCGTATCTATCGTTTTCGATGTGTCGAGGGCTGGGCAATGGTCGTTCCGTGGGTCGGCTTTGAGTTATCCAAGCTTATCAAATATGCCAGACCGCTTTTAAGTGCGAAATATATCCGTTTTGAGACACTCTATGATCCAAAGCAGTTTCCCGACCAGAACAGAGGCAGGTTCGCAGCACTTGACTACCCTTATGTAGAGGGTTTGCGTATGGATGAAGCGATGAATCCGCTTGCATTTATGGTAACCGGACTCTACGGACATACACTACCTCCTCAAAACGGCGCACCTATCAGGCTGGCTGTTCCTTGGAAATACGGCTTTAAAAGTATAAAATCGATCGTCAAGATCACCTTTACAGACACTCAACCGCTCAATACTTGGCAACAGGCAGCTTCAAACGAATATGGCTTTTATGCGAATGTAAACCCGCATGTCGACCATCCCCGCTGGTCACAAGCCAGAGAAAGAGTCTTGGGCAAATTTTTCAAACAGGACACCCTGATGTTCAACGGTTATGAAAAAGAGGTCGCTTACATGTACAAAGGGATGGATCTGAGGAAATGGTTTTGAAAAAACAGCTCTTTTTGGTAATTCTTCTGCTCCTGCCGCTTCTGTTCTTGCTTTACAGCCTCTTTGTAACGGGCGTTAAAGACCCCATCAAGTATATCTATACGATAACGGGCGCCACGGCTTTGACACTGCTGTATATCACGACATCCATCTCCATGATAAGAAAAGCCGTCAACCTCATCAAGTACCGCCGTACTATCGGTCTGTTCAGCTTTTTTTACGCTTTGCTACATTTTCTCAATTTTATCGTTTTCGATATGGAACTCAAATTTTCTTCCGTACTCAAAGCGACGCTGGAAAAACCCTTTATCTATTTGGGTCTTATCGCATTTTTGATACTGCTGTTTATGGCGGTCACCTCACTAAGAGTGTTCTTCACAAAGTACTATAGATACCACAAAGTCATCTACGCGGTACTTATTCTAGCAAGCATCCATTTTGTCATGGCGCAAAAAGCCCTGAGTATCAACCAGTGGTTTTATCTTCTCATTATGTTCATCATTGGGATATTTAAATTTTTACAACGTACCAAGATGATAAAGATCTAAATTCTCTTTATCTTTCATGACATAAACGTCACTATATGCTGGCATACTATATGCATTGGTATTTATAACTTCTTTTAAGCCGCGCAGCAGCATGCTCCATTTCCTTACGGTGCTCAAACAAATCTTGATCGGATACAATCCAAAACCAAGGAACATCAAATGGGAACACCTATTGATTACATATACGAAAACGAGTTACAGTGGCAGCCTTCTTTAAGAGGTGCATTAGAAACAGCAGGACGCTTTGGATATAGAGGAGAGCTTATCATCACAGCAGGCGAGTTCCTTTCACCTGAAAAACAGTTGCCTCCAAAACTTATGCTAAAACATGCTATTGTCATAACAGATGCTGAATCAACACTTTTATTTGCAGCCGAACTAGATGATTTTGCCAACTTTGAAAAAGCGTTTGAACTCTACAAAGATATCTTTATGCCAAAAACGATACTCACGCTTTTTATCAACAATCTTCTAAGTGATGCGATCTTTGAATATAACGGTATCACCGTCAATGCATTTGCACTTGATGAAAGTTCTGTTTGGAACGAACTTATCTCTCATGCCGATCTGGATAAAAAAGAGCTCAAACGTATGGGTGCCGAGGAGAAGCTAGATGCCCTTTACGACGGACTAAAAACAGCGACTTTCTACGCTAAAAAAATGCCTTACGAAGAGGCTTGCGCACTAAAAATGGGCTAACTCTCTCTCTTAAAGGCGAACATACGCCTTTAAGATTCTAAAAACTCTCACACAAACAGCTCAAGCAAGCCTTCATAACTCTTTGGATATAATCGCGAAATTTTATTATTTTTATAAAGGTCAAAAATTTGTTTGATATACGAAAATACAATACCTCCAACATCAAAAACGACATCCTTTCAGGACTTGTCGTCGCCGTCGCCCTCGTTCCCGAAGCCATCGCATTTGCTTTTATCGTCGATGTAAGCCCGATAGTAGGTTTATATACCGCTTTTATCCTCGGTCTTATCACGGCTCTCATCGGCGGTAAACCGGGAATGATCAGCGGAGCGACAGGTTCTGTTGCGGTTGTTTTAGTCGGACTGACGCTTGAGTCTCGCTCATTGCTTATCTCACAGGGTCTAAGCGGTGACGCTTTGGCATTTGGAGTGCTGCAGTACATCACCCTTGCAGCTGTTTTAGCAGGTCTAATCCAGATAGGGGCAGGTGTTTTAAAACTTGGAAAATTTATCCGTTTAGTACCGCTTCCTGCGATCTACGGGTTTGTTAACGGACTTGCTATCGTTATCGCTATGGCGCAGTTCAAGTTCTTTCACGGTCAGGGTTATGCCATGTATATCCTTGTCGGTATCACGATGCTCATCATGTATTTTTTACCGAAATTGACAAAAGCGGTACCATCGGGACTCGTCGCTATCATCGCACTTACTATAGGCGTTTATTATCTACATGTAGACACTATGCTTGTGGGCAATATGGCAAATCTTGCCGAGTTCAAAGGACATCTCCCATCTTTTCATCTACCCGATACAATTTTGAGTTTTGAAGCGATAAAGATGGTTCTTCCATACGCTGTTATCGTTGCAATGGTAGGTCTTATCGAGTCACTTCTGACACTTTCTGTTTTAGATGAGATGAGTGAGACCAGAGGAAGCGGAAACAAAGAGTGTATCGCCTTGGGTACCGGAAACATTACATGTGGAGTATTTGGCGGTATGCCTGGATGTGCGATGATCGGACAATCCATCATCAACTTTACCTCAGGCGGTCTTGGACGTCTCTCAGGCGTTACGGCTGCCATCGGTTTGATGGTACTGGTGGCATCACTGACTGATACGCTAAACATCATCCCTATTGCCGTACTTGTAGGGATCATGTTTATGGTGAGCATCGGGACATTTGAGTGGAGCAGTTTTTCTCATCTAAAACATATGCCTCGCGAGGACGCTTTTATCGTCGTCTCCGTAACACTTATTACCGTATTTTCCGATCTTGCAACAGCTGTGATCGCAGGTGTCATCATCTCTGCACTCGTGTTTGCATGGAAACATGCCCGTATCTACGCAAAAGTAAGTTTTACCGATGATGGCACAAAGATATATGAACTCGAAGGCCCTTTGTTTTTTGGATCATCTAGCTCGTTTATGGATATCTTCGATGTCGAAAATGACAGTGAAAGAGTGATACTGGAGTTTAAAAATGCACGTGTCATGGACTCATCAGGCGTTGAAGCCATCAATGTCATAACAAAAAAATATGAGGATGCAGGCAAGACACTCATGCTCCGCCATCTAAGTAAGGACTGTAAAAACCTTCTTATCGCTGCGGGAAGACACTGCACATTTGTAGAAGCAAATGACGATCCGACATATAAAGTAGCCTATAACTACTAATCTTCACGGCTTAAGCTAACGACTCGGTTTCTGCCGAGTTCTTTGGCTTTGTAAAGTTCTTTGTCCGCACAGGAAAGAAGTTTGTACAGATCATCATTCTCTTTTGAATACTCGCATACGCCACAACTGCGCTAGTCTACTTTTACAGTGATAAACGTATCGGGTATGACACTTTTATACTGCGGCATACTTTGTCCTATAGTCGCATTGATATATGTCGGATCTGCAATGACAAAACGTTTATTATCTACGGTTACCGCATCTCCGCCCAGAGGTATCTGCACTGCTGTTGCCATATGGTCTTTATACTTGATACCCACGATATTTACGTTGAAAAGTTTTTTCATCAAATATGCGTACAAGACTGCCCTGTCCTCGCAGTCCGACTTGTCATAGTACAGAGTCTCCTCGGCAAACATCGGTTTTTCTCTTCCAAACTGCTGAGGATCCGTTTGGTATAAAAATGCATGTTGTACAAATGAAAGCACGAAGTTCATCGCATCACTAGCACGTTTGCCGTCAAGATATTTTTTCAGTTCAATAGCGATCTGCTCATAGGTCTTGTTTTCGATAGGCGCATCAAAATATGTATCATAATCAGCCTGCGGATATGAAGCCATGAAATCTATAATATTTTTATTATAGTCAAAGTTCACCGCGTACTCTTTTCCCTCATATTTAAACTTCAAATTTTTTGCATTGCTGTCGTCCACAAAATTCGGAAGCACTTTGATACTGAGATCAAAAGCTTTCGTTGAATCAGGGTAATCCTTATTGTAAGTAAATAAACGCCCTACACCGCTTTTATTGTAAAAAGAAAGCGCATAATATTTTTTATCGCTCAAAGTATAGCTTGGTGTAGAATAGATGACTTTTTTGGAGTAATGAAGCATGACGACATGTTTATTTGCAATGCCCACTCTCACGGAATAGCCCAGTTTGTTAAACACAAACCAGCTTAAAAGCGTCCTGTCGTCTTGATTGTCAAAAACTTTTGATGAGATCTCGTTTACTAAAAGATAAACACCCCAGTCATTGAGATTTAACTCCTGTTGAACAGTTTTTATCTCATTTACAAGATCTTTGTAGTCGCTCGATGCCACAACATCGAAGAAGTTTGCGATCCCCTCTTGTTCCATCGGAGAAAAAGTTGCTGTTCGCATATTTTTTGGAATGTCAAAGCCTACCATCGAACCGTAAAAAACAAAATTGATATCTTTTTTTGGAACCTCTACTTTTTTCACAACGACGACCGGAGCTTTTTTTTCTTCGACCTTAGGTTGTTGTACGACCTCAGGCTTTTGTACCTCTTTTGGTTGTTCTGCGACCTCTTGCTTTGGTTGCACGACTACAGGTGCTTTTGGAACTTCAACAGGCGGTTTTATTTTTATGATGATTTTAGGGCCGAGACTTTTTGGCTCGACAAAGGTAGTTTTTGGGATGGTTTTTGGTTTTGGTTCTTCATACGCAGATTGTCCGACGAACTCTTTATACTCTTTCCACTGTTGCTTTAAGTAGTTGTTGAACTCGGTATCTTTTTCATCTTTATATTTTTTGAAAGATTCGTTCTGGGTTCTTTTAAAATCCTCAAAAGCACCCGCATTCAGTGCAATTGCACTGATGAGTAATAAACTGCTAAAACGGCCAAACGTTCTGAATAATCTTGGTTCCCCATTTTTGTTTTGTCGCACGATTGATATCTCCCTCTGTTTGATAAAGTATTTTCGCATCGCTGATCTGTGAGGAACTTATTTGATTGTTTTGACTTATGTCGTAAGGTCTTATGACACCGCTGACTTGAACGACCTGTTTTTCGTTGTCAATCAAAATCTCACGTTTTCCGGCAATAAAATAATTTCCATTTTCCAAGACTTTCACGACTCTTGCCGATACGGTCGTGTTAAAGGTTGCATTCTTTGTATCTGAACCCTTACCCGAAAAAGAGCTCGTCGAAGCACTGTTAAATTTTATATCCGTCAATCCGTTTATCTGTTTCTCAAACTGCGCGACTGTACTCGTAGCTCCGTTACCCGTTGTAAAGACACCGCCGCCAAGGTTACTGTTGTCACTGCTTGACATTGCTTTTGAACCGGTATTGCTGCTTTTTACAGCTTCAGAGATAAGAACCGTCACAATATCATTGACATGCATAGCCTTGTGATCTGCAAAAAGCGGATTATCGCCTCTTCCAAAGATGCTTCCCTGATAGACGAAGTCTTTATCCGCTTTCTTCTCCGGCATCTCCGCTACATATTTAGGCGGGGTAAAGTCCATGTCCGGATCGACGAAACTCGCATTACAATTTGTACCTATTATCATAACATATAAACTAACAAAAATAATTTTAATCATTATAATTCTTCTTTTCCTGTGATATAAAGGGCAGCTTTAACAGCTCTTGGTATAATACTAGCAAAAAAAGTACCAAGGATATTTATGAGTTTAAAAGAGCAGATCAATACAGACATCAAAGAGGCTATGAAGGCAAAAGACAACGCAAAACGCGATGCGCTGAGACTGTTAAGCAGTGCTTTTAAACAGATAGAAGTGGATGAGAGAAAAGAGCTGAGCGACGATGATGTCGTCAAGATCATCCAAAAACAGATCAAACAGAGAAACGATGCGATCGAGCAATACCAAACTGCAGGACGCGATGATCTGGTAGAAAAAGAGAGTTCGGAGATAGCTTACTATGAACCGTACCTGCCTAAACAGCTAAGTGACGATGAGCTAAGCGCCGCACTCAAAGAGATCATCGCAAAAACCGAAGCTGCTTCTATGAAAGATATCGGAAAAGTAATGGGAATGGCTAGTAAAGAGCTGGCTGGAAAAGTTGATGGGAAGCGCATCAACGAGTGTGCGAAAGCGTTACTTTCGTAAATAATTTTTCTTTACATGTAAGAGTTCTTACATGTAATATTTAAAATTAGTAATCAAAAAGTTGCTCATTACTTTTTAATTGAATCCATTTGATTTGTTAGTTTCTGACCATAAAAATCATTCTCAATTTTATGTATGAACTTTTGAAATTCATCATAGTTCAATGACACTGTTCCAGAATTGCTTGTAAATGTATAACCTTGCTCGTTAATTGTAAACTTATGATGAGCAATAGCATCTCGAATTATTTTAATTTTTTGAATATCACCTTCTAGGGTAACTTTTTGATTTTTATATTCTTCTTTTATCAAAATCAATGAGAGCAATCTATAAATGCCGAAATTCTGATTTAGTAAATCATGATTTGTTCCAAATTTTTCAAAAAACTGTTTTCGTATTTCTCCAAGTGTTAAATCATCTTTTTCATAATCAAATATATAAAGAAGAAATTCAACATATTTAAGATGAGCATTAATATTTAGAATCTCATTCATGATACTCCCTAAATACTTAGTATTTATTCACAAACATTATATTCATTTATTCCGAAATGACAAAATGTATAAATAAATAAATCTGCTTACATGTACAGGCTTTCTCTTTGTCACTTTTTTAGAAAAAGTAACCAAAAATCGTGTCACGGTAGGATTTCTTTACGCCTTTTTTCGGTCGCTTCGTCTAAAAATGCAAAACTCGGGCTTCGCTCCTCAAACAGTTGCATTTTCTTAACGACTCCTCTTGGTCAAAAAGACTAAAATCCAAAGTGCCACACATGGACAACAAAACTTGTTATGTCAGTTACAATATCTATAGAGCCAAGAAATATGAAAGATATGAAATGAAGTCTTTACATGTAAAATTTATATTTTATCACTCTATGAAATCATGCTGTAATAATATATTTTTATAATTCATAAAACAAGGAAGAGTTCTGTTTTCTTCATAGTTTCTTCATCTTTGTAATAGATAATACCGTAATTAAAGGAGACAAAATGTTGCAAAAAAATAGGATTGAAAGTAATACAAGATTCTTCTGGTATATTTGTAGCAGTAGCAGCATTTATATTTTATGGTGTGCGACTCATCTGTTCAATTCATAAAATTGAAAAAGTAAGATAAAAAAATCTTACATGTAACGAGGATTTATTCCCCGTATTTAAGCTTTTTAAGAGCCTCTTCCACATTATCTTGACGCATAAGTGATTCACCTACCAAAAACGCATCGACACCTGCTTTTGCAAGGTCTTCCAGCTGTCCGTGTTCATAGATGCCGCTCTCTGCGACGATGATCTTTCCATTTGGAATGAGTGGAATAAGCTCATAAGAGAGGTTCATATTCATCTCAAAAGTCTGAAGGTTTCTGTGATTTATCCCAATGATGTCAGAACCTGCATAGATCGCTTTTGTAAGGTCTGTTTTGTCATGGACTTCGACTAAAGCTTCCATACCAAGATGACGAGTATATTCGAGAAGCTCTTTTAATTCGCCTTTTGAAAGAGCAGCAGCGATGAGCAGGATAAAATCAGCCCCGTATACCATCGCTTCAAGTATCTGATATTTTGAGACGATGAAATCTTTTCTAAGAAGCGGAATGCTTACATATCTGCGTATGCCTGCGAGATACTCCAAGTCGCCTTGAAAGAAGTGAGGTTCCGTAAGGACAGAAATGGCACTCGCGCCGCCTCTTTCATAAGCTTGAGCGATCGCAAGAGGGTCAAAATCTTCACGTATGACCCCTTTTGAAGGACTCGCTTTTTTTACTTCTGAGATAATGCGGTACGGATTTTCTTCCGTAGACTTCAAATACGGGATCACGTCTCGTGGAGCTCTTGCGTTAAAAGCAAGCGAACGCCCCAGCCAGTCAAGACTAAACTCCTTTTCTCTTTTTTCCAAGTCCTCTTTTGTTCTTTTTATGATGTCGTCTAAAATCATTTACTCTTTTTTCCCTTTACTTTCTTTTTTACAACTTTTTTATGTTTTTTCACTTTTTTATGCTTGATCGCTTTTATACATTTATCGATCGCATCGAAATGTTCTTTTGCTTCCACGTCTTTAAGACCTATATCTTTTACGACCTGATCCATGATCGTTTTTGCTTTTGTACATTGATGAAGTTTATAGTATCCCCATGCAAGCGAATCGAGATAATATGCAGAGTTTGGCTCCTCTTTGAGAGCTTCTCTGACATAATCCATCCCCTCTTTTACATTGAGATTGTGCTCTATCATCAAGTAGCCGAGGTAGTTTAGATACTGTGCTCTTGGATCAAGGTCTACGGCATCTTTCAGATCTTTTAGGATTTTGATTATGCTTTTTTTATCCTTTTTTTTATCAAGGCTCTCATATTTATATATCGCACTTTGAGCTAAATACTGGGGATCATAGTTTTGTGCATAAAGCTTTTTCGCCAGATCAGAAGCTTTATCATAAAGCTTCCCTTCTACATACAGCTGTAGCAACAGATCGTTATCGCAATTGCACTCTTCTAAAAAGAACATCAGTTTTGAGTAATCTTTTTGATATCCGTATAATTTAATGATGTTTTGAGCGACCTCATCGGAAGGCTCTATCTCATAAAGTCTCAAATATGTGGTCAGCATCCCCTCTACGTTGTTCTCATTACTGTAAAATCCTGCCAGTCTCAGACAGATGAGTTTTGAACAACCGTGAATCCTGATGTGCGATTCCAGATAAGCAAGCGCTTCACTTTTTCTTTGTAGATTGACATATAAGATGATAGCCATCTTGTCCAATATCTTCTCATTATAGTTTACGTTATAAGCACTCTCAAGATATTTCAATGCCGTTTTAAAATGATTTTGTTTTATGTAAATATTACTCACAAGGATGTAATCATCGGGTTCTTTTGTCGTGTTTACAAGTTCGATCGCTCTATTTTTTGCGTCTTCTAACCGATCGAGATCGACAAGAGCCAAAATCTCATATCTTTTAAGCGAACTGTCATCGGGAAAATCTTTTTGATGTTCAATCGATCTTTCTAAAAGTGTTTCGTACTGATTTGAATTGAGCAGTCCAAGAAGTGATCTGTACAGATACTCTTTTTTTCCCGATGCCTTATACACCGTGTTAAACAAAGATGCAGATGAGTTATAATCACCTAATTTTTCCGCTTCAAGCGCGAACATGACATACCTGTCTTCACCCTCAAAGGCTTTTTCATCTGGTTTGACGTCGCTGACACCGTGGCATCCTATGAAGAAGACAGAGACAAGGATAAAAAATATAAATTTAGTCATCTAGTATTCCTGGACATTCTTGTTTTAATTCATCGACTCTTTGTCTGAAATAATCCCAAAAAGGAAAAGTTCTGCACTGAGTCGGTCTCGCCTCATAAATACTGCAGCCGTTTATCTTTCTGTCAAAAAATATACAGTCATTAGAACCCTCATGTACGACCTCTTTTATAGAGTATTTATAGCCCTTTTTGAAGAGGTATGTCTCTACAAATGTCGGTATATCGAGCTGTAAAAGTGCCGCAATGTTTAATATCTCCTCTTGTGAGATATAAATATACCCGCTCTCACCGGTACAGCATCTCCCCTCACAAGTCTCGCATTTTGAAGGATCAAAAGCATAAGCAAAACCATCTTTTCTCATTAAATCTGACATTTTACGCTATTTGTCCTCGCTTTTTCATATACTAACTCTGAGGCTTTTGAAAATTTGTCTCCGTCAAAAGCTATGAACGGAGGCAAGACATTTAAAAGTGATTTAGAATTTTTTCTTACATGTAACATCACTAAAGATGCACTTCTGTCAATTTTCGGATGTACGAATTGTACATCAACTACTCTTAATTTAGCATCTGAAAGTTCGGCACAGATGAGTGCGAACTGCTTTGCATCATAGCAAAATATAAAATGCCCCTTTGGAGCCAAAAGGCTTGCCGCCTTTTTAAAAAACTGTTTTAAAGGAAGGTTCACGTTATATCTTGCGTGAAAAAGCATCTTATTTTCACTTTTTGCCGCACCGTCATGATAAAAAGGCGGATTTGAGACTATATAATCAAACCCTTTTTCATCTTCATACTCTAAAAAATCCGTATGGTGTATGTTATAATTTATCTCGTTTACTTTAGCATTTTTGGTGGCATATTTGACAAATATCTCTTGCTTTTCAACAGCATGCAGTTCGACTTTTTCATTATCCCTCGCCACAAGCAGTCCGACGATCCCGCAACCCGCACCCACATCAAGCATTCTGCCGCGCGGTTTGAAAGAGTCTATAAAATTATAAAGAAAGACGGAATCACTGTTGTAACAGTACCCGGACTCAGGCTGATAAAGTGTCATAAACACCCTTTTTTGATATAATTGCCGTAATTATAACTCTAAGGGCATTAAATGATAATTATTCCTGCACGTTTGGCTTCTACAAGGTTTCCGCAAAAAGTTTTGGCAGATATAGGCGGGTTACCGATGGTAGTTCGTACAGCGAAAGCTGTAAGTTCGATCGATGACGTTGTTGTTGCTACCGATGATGAGCTTATCGTCTCTACATGTAAAGCTCACGGCATAAAAGCGATGATGACATCTCTCACACACAAAAGCGGAACAGACCGCATCAACGAATGTGCACAGCTTCTAGATATCGCCGATGATGAACTTATCATCAATGTTCAGGCAGATGAACCGTTCATCGAGATAAATGTAGTAAAAGCATTGATCGAAAGACTCGAACTGCTCAAAAGCCAGAATGCAGAGTTTGTCATGGGAAGCTGTTTTAATGCGATCAACAACGAGTCGGCACAAGACCCCAACCTTGTCAAAGTGATCCTTGACGATAAAGAGAATGCCATTTACTTCTCAAGATCACCTATTCCATACAACAGAAGCGGTGACGCAACCTATTTTGGGCATATCGGGATATACGGTTTTACCAAAAAAAGTCTCTATGAGTTTTGTAATCTAAACGATGCTCCGATAGAAGATATAGAAAAACTTGAACAACTGCGTGCGATTTATCATCAAAAGAAAATTTCTATGGTAAAGGTTTCAAGTACGGGTTTTGGTATAGATACCGAGGAGGATCTCAAAAGAGCGGTGGAGATTTTTCTTAAATAAAGTTTAGTACTTTGTAAGTCTCGAAAAAGATATTTTTCATAGCTTTAGGGGGTTGCAGGGGACAATTTGTCCCTGCTGTTCAATGGGCTTTGCTCATTGAACATATAACATTAGTTATATATTATCGCGGATACCTAGATCTGCTACAAGTTTATTGTAAGCTTCTCTGTTTTTAGCCTTGAAGTAACGCATCAAACGACGACGTTGACCAACTAATTTAAGAAGACCTAAACGAGATGCGTGATCTTTTTTGAATACTTTAAGGTGAGAAGTTAATTCTTCAATACGAGTACTTAAAAGCGCGATTTGCACTTCGCTTGAACCAGTATCATTTTCACTACGTCCGTATTTTGCAACAATTTCTAATTTTTTAGCCGAATCTAAAGCCATAATAGCCTCCTGAATGGTATAATAATCTAGCTTCTAAATAAAGCCGAAGCGAAATTATATCTAAAAAATCTCAAATTCTCTACAAGCGTGTAAAATATTTTTTTAGATATAATACCTATAATTTATACACTTTTAGGAAACTACCATCTATGTTAATGACACGCGCGAGCGAATACGCTCTTTTATCTTTAGTCGTTTTAGCAAAAGCTTCGGGACCTATGGATTCCGACACCCTATCAAAAGAGCTTAATATCTCAAAAAGTTTTTTATCAAAAATCTTGCAATCTCTTACAAGACAACACATACTTCAATCATTTAAGGGAGTAAACGGCGGATTTGAACTGATAAAAAAAAGTGAAGATATCACTATCTTGGAAGTCATGTGTGCAGTCGAGGGAAAAAATCCGGCAGTTTTTGACTGCTCTCCTTCTGAAAGTTCATGCCCTTCGGATAAAGCAAAAAGCTGTTCATTATGGCCGTTTTTAAATAAACTTCAAAATAAAATCGACAACTTTTTAGACACACTTACAATCGCAGATCTGATAGAAGAGTAACATTTGGAAAAAAAAATACCTTTTAGAAAACAGATAAGTCAATCTCTAAATTTTTTAATCGGTCAACGTGATCTAAGTGTCGTACTTTTTGTCGTCGCTATCATCGCGATCATTATCGTACCACTTCCAAGCGGTGTACTCGATTTTATGCTTACTATCTCCATCGCTATTGCAGTACTGATCCTTTTGATCTCGCTTTATATACCAAAACCGACGGATTTGACCACCTTTCCTACTATCATCCTAATCGTGACTCTGTTTAGGCTTTCACTCAACGTAGCGACCACAAGGATGATCTTAAGCCATGGGAACGAAGGCCCTCAAGCCGTCAGTGATATCATCACCAGCTTTGGTAACTTCGTCGTGGGCGGTAACTTTGTTATCGGGATCATCGTCTTTACCATTCTTGTCATCATCAACTTTATGGTCATCACTAAAGGTGCCGGAAGGGTCGCAGAGGTCGCTGCCCGTTTCACGCTCGACTCGATGCCCGGTAAACAGATGGCAGTCGATGCAGACCTTAATGCGGGACTTATCGATGATGAACAAGCCAAACAAAGACGTGCGGAGATCCTTCAAGATGCAAACTTTTACGGAGCAATGGACGGGTCTAGTAAATTCGTAAAGGGCGATGCGGTAGCAGGTATCATCATTACACTTGTCAATATCATCGGCGGTTTTTTGATCGGTGTATTTCAACACGGCATGACCGTTTCAAGCAGTGCTTCTACATTTACGATCCTAACCATCGGTGACGGACTTGTGGGGCAGATCCCCGCACTCATCGTCTCTACTGCCACAGGTATTATGATCACTCGTTCATCCAGTGACGGTAATAATTTTGCAGAGGGTACCATCAAGCAGATGATGGGCAATGCCAAAAACATGATCATCGTCGGCGGTATTATGGTTATGTTTGCACTTGTCCCTGGTCTTCCGACTCTATCTATGGGATTTGTCGGTTTTATCTTTTTAGGTCTTGGATACGCACTTTACAAATATGAACTGGGCGAACTGACCATTCTCGATGCTCTTTCTCCACTCAGCAAAGAGAAAAAAGAGGAAGAGGAAAAACTAGCCGCATCCACACAGTCAAAAACAGCTTCTAAATCAAATGAAGAGATAGCAAAAGAGGAAGAAGCAGCATTAGAGGATATCTTAAAAGTCGAGATGCTCGAACTTACTTTGGGTTATCAGCTTATCCGTCTTGCGGATTCTACTCAAGGCGGAGACCTTTTAGAGCGTATCCGTTCAATGCGCCGAAAGATCGCTTCTGATTTTGGATTTTTGATGCCGCAAGTGCGTATACGCGATAATCTGCACCTCAAACCAAACCAGTATCAGATACTTTTAAAAGGTATCTCTATCGGAGAAGGAACGATCGTACCCGATAAGTTTTTGGCAATGGACAGTGGAATGGCTACAGGGGACATTGACGGTGAGCCGACAAAAGAACCAGCATTTGGACTTGATGCTCTGTGGATAAAACCAAATCAAAAAGAGGATGCGATCATCAACGGTTATACTGTCGTCGATCCTGCAACGGTCATCTCAACACATATGAGCGAGCTTGTAAAACGCTACGCCGAAGACCTGCTTACTCGTCAAGAGGTACAATCTCTTGTCAACAAGATCAAAGAAAACTACCCTGTTGTCGTGGATGATGTGCTTAAAGTCGCGAGTGTCGGACTTATTCAAAGAGTATTCAAAGCCCTTTTACATGAAAAGATACCGCTTAAAGATATGCTCTCGATCCTAGAGACCATAGCAGATATCGGCGAGTATACAAAAAATGTGGACATCATCACCGAGCAGGTCCGTGCAAAACTCTCCCGCGTCATCACTCAGATGTATGCGGGTGATAACGGCATGATCCATCTGCTGACATTTACGACTGCAAGTGAACAGATGATGCTGGAAAAATCAAAAGAGCAAGACGGAGTAAGAAATCTTTTACTCAATGTCGGCGAGATCAACAGTCTCATCCAAGCGACAAGCCAAAAAGCGACAGATGCTCTGCAAAAAGGGATATCTCCTGTTATCATCATCGTCGATCCTCAGCTTCGCCGTCCTGTTGCAGAGATATTTGAAAGGTTCAGTCTTGATGTGGTGACGCTCTCTCACGCTGAGATAGACTCAAATGCAAAATTTGAAGTAATGGGCTCTATAGATATTGCCTAGACTTCACGTAAAACTAAAAAAGGAAAAAAATTGAATAAACAAAATATATATCATCTCTCTCACACCGATCTTGACGGCTATAGCTGTCAATTGGTTATGAGTTACACTCCGCACAATATGAAAAGCTACAATGCCAACTACGGTGCAGAGGTAAAAAGCAGACTTGAAGAGATCATGGATGATATAAAATCAAACGACAAACCTGCCGTCATCCTTATAACAGACCTAAACCTCACGATGGATGAGTCAAGATGGCTCGACAGAGAAGTCAACATGTTAAATGACAAAGGCAGAAATATCAAGATCACTCTACTAGATCACCACGGAAGCGGTCAAGACAGTGCGAACAAATTTGAATGGTACTATCTTGATACTACTCGTTGTGCGACAAAAATTACATACGACTACGCCAAAGAGAACTTTGAGTTAAATGATGTAGAGTGGATGAACAGATATGTGGATATCGTCAATGCGGTCGATCTTTGGAAACAAGAAGAGGTATTTAACTTCGAGTTCGGAAAAGTCTGTATGCGTCTTATCTCAGAGACAAGAGAGCTAAACCGTGTGACATTTGGAGATGATGACAGATTTTACAAACTTTCACTGTTGCAAAAAGCAGTTACCTTTATAGAAAAAGAAAAAGCGAACATCGCACTTGATGATGCCATCCATAAGATGAAAAAAGAGTTTTTCATTATAGATGAAGATGACACGCTCGACAATCTTTCAACCACATACATCGTCAATCTTTTAGGGCAAAAAACAGACTATATGACGATCTACTACAAAGGATACAAAGGCTTTTTAAGTTACAGCGTGGGCAATACTTCCATCGTCGGAAACGGATTTTTGACAAAATTCGATGATTATGACTTTATCGTAGATGTAAGTTCAAGAGGTACGATGAGTTTTCGTGCAAACAATAAGGTAAGCGTTTCACAAATAGCGAAGGAATGGGTTGACGGAGGCGGACATCCAAACGCTTCAGGCGGACGTATCATCGGCTTCAAAGAGCAGTACCGTTACGATAAAGTAAAAGAGCAGATACAAAAACTCATAGCTGACAAAGAATCTGTCGCGGGCAACCTAGAGTACAAAAAAGAGAGTTAGGCTCTCTTACAAAACTACACCCTTTCTAAGGGTCAGTTATTCATAAAATAACGCTCTACCCCATTTGCCAAACCATAAGCTAAATTTCTTTCATATGTCTTATTGACCAACTTTTTAGCTTCATCAGGATTTGTAATAAATCCGACTTCTACAAGGACTGCGGGCATCTGAGCACCTACCAGTACCCAGAACGGTCCCTCTCTGACTCCGGCATCTACGACATCTTTATGGTATTTTCTAAGATTGCCGAGCATTCCGCGCTGCAGGTCTATGGCAAGCTTATTTGATGCGATACGTGTCAGATTTGTGGTAAATTTTAAAAATGTCGATTTGCCATAACCGTTCATATCCGAAAGATCAGCCGAGTTTTCCAGTTCTGCGACAGATGTTGCTCTGGCACTTCTTGAAGGAGAGAGAAAATATGTCTCAAGTCCACAGGCTTTTTCTGCTTTAGAGCTGCAAACCGCATTTGCATGTATGGATATAAAAAGATCGGCATCTTTATTATTTGCGTAGGCCGTACGATCTTTCAGTTTTACAAACACATCTTTATCTCTTGTCATATAAACTGTATAACCGCGTTTCTTTAGAGCTGAACTTAATTCGTGAGCGATACTCAAAACTAAGTTTTTTTCATAATAACGTCTATATCCTATCGCACCCGAATCTTTTCCTCCATGACCTGGATCGATCACGATTATCTTGTTCTTATTGTTTTTAGAGCTTTTTTGTACTATTTTTGCTACATTGGGTTGAAACTTTTTCTCCTCTTTTAGCAATAAACTGATCGTCAAATCATTTTTATCCAAACTAAAATGCATATTGATCTTTTCACTGTCTTCAAAAACAAGTCTAACCGTTTTTGGATTATATTGATTTAGATTTATACGGGAAATGCCTCTTTTAGTCAGGACTTTACTATTTGTAATAGATGATGAATCGATGTCAAACACGTATCTGTATCTGTTTTTCACATTATCATGAAGCACAAAGTATTTAATCTGATCTGATTTTAGTTCACTGTCAAAACTCAATACCAGATCATTGTCGTCCCATTTTATAGATTCCAATCTTGATAGTGAACTAAGTAATATGGGCTGTGTATTTGTTTTTTTTGTTCCGTCAGAAGTTTTATATGTTTTTTTTGAGTTTAGTTCCCGTAGTTCCTGTGAGTACTCAGATACATCTATATGTAACTCTTTACCTGTAACAACGATACCGTTTAGCGATTTTATTTTTAAGGAGTCATCATCACTCATGATAGAGCGAAGATATAGGTTTTTGTAGTCGTTATATGATTTAAAAAGATCACTTGTCTTAGCAGATCTGGCTAAAGCATCTGCTCTTGCCAAAATATCCTGATTTTCAGTTGCACCGAGTAAGTTTACTAATAAAAAAAATGATAAAAGAAACCTAAACATTCAAATTTTATTCACCATTTACCAGTTTGTCCATGAGTTCTTTTACCGAAATGATTTTATCTAAGCGGTATCCGTTTGTCCCTGAGAAGAAGAGTCCAAACTCTAAATTACCGACATAAGCATCACTGAGTCTGTCTGCTATACAAAAACCGACTGCTTTTGCCTCGACTCCGCGATGACAGGGAGCGACACAATTTGAGATACACTTGATCGCAGGTCCCTCTCTTTTCTCGACCAAAGAGGTAAGATTTGTTTTGACACCGCGAGCCGGATATCCGACAGGCGACGCCATAAGCTGTATATCTTCCTCTTTTGCGTCTAAAAGGACTTGTTTGAAATTATCATGGGCGTCACACTCATGCGTACCGATAAATCTTGTACCCATCTGAACGCCTGCAGCACCAAGAGCCATCATCTCGTCGATATCTTTTTTATCCCAGATCCCTCCGGCTGCAAAAACAGGGATATTTCCCCATTTTTTAGCTTCTTCTACAACAGGTGCTACAAGATTTTCCAATTGAAACTCTTCCATAGCACACTGCTCATAAGTAAAACCTTGGTGTCCACCGCTTTTTGGGCCTTCTAAAACCACTGCATCGGGAAGACGATTATATCTTTTTTGCCATCTTTTACAGATAATTGCCAAAGCCTTTGGAGATGAAACGATAGGAACGAGCGCGACATCAGGATAATCTTCAGTGAATTCCGGCATGTTTGTCGGAAGTCCTGCACCTGTGATGATGATATCTATTCCGGCTTCACAAGCATCTTTTACCACACGTCCATAATCATTGATCGCATACAAGATATTGGCAGCAAGAGGTTTTTTCCCGCATATTTTTCTTGCATTCTTGATAATAGCCGTAAAGCCCTCTTTTGAGTAAAAGTTTTCAGCTTCTAAGGGTCTTTGTGCGACTAAACGCTTTGCATACGCTTTATCTTCATAATAACCGGTCCCTACTGCACTAATAACACCTAATCCACCCTCTTTTGATACTGTTCCGGCTAGTTTATCCCAACTTATTCCGACACCCATACCACCTTGAATGATAGGTTTTTGTATTTTATATTTACCTATTTGTACAGATTTATAACTCATCATTTAACCCTTGCTTTTGCAAACTTTCTTTTTCCGACTTGTAGAATATACTCGCCACTTTCAATCTGTAACTGATCATCTTCGACTTTATCTTGGTTTATTTTAACAGCACCTTGCTTAATATCTCTACGGGCTTGTGAAGTTGACGGTTCTAATTTACATTCGACTAAGGCTTTGGCGATCCAGATCGGAGACTCCAAAAGTTCAAATTCTTCTATATCCGTAGGTATTTCATTGTTTGCATGTACTCTCTCAAACTCCTCTTTTGCACCTATTGCAGCATCTTTGGAATGAAATCTTTCAATGATCTCTAGACCTAACTCCTCTTTCACTTTTTTAGGATGCAATGAGCCGTCATTTACACCGTTTTTAAGTGCTTCGATCTCGTCTAAACTCTTTGCACTCAAAAGCTCGTAATATCTCCACATAAGTTCATCGGATATACTCAGCACTTTTCCGAACATATCATTAGGCTCATCAGCCACACCGATGTAGTTATTAAGAGATTTACTCATCTTCTGGACACCGTCCAAGCCCTCTAATATAGGCATCATCAGTACAGACTGCTCTTTTCCTATCTCATAAGCACGTTGCAAATGACGACCCATCAAAAGGTTGAACTTTTGATCAGTCCCGCCTATCTCGATATCGCTTTTTAAGTGAACACTGTCATACCCTTGGAGAAGCGGATAAATAAACTCGCTGATAGAGATCGATGTACCGCTTTTGTATCTTTTATCAAAATCATCGCGCTCAAGCATTCTGGCTACGTTAAAGGTAGTCGTGAGAGAAAGCATCCCCGAAGCACCAAGAGCATTTATCCACTCGGAGTTAAAGACAACTTCCGTTTTAAGAGGATCGAGTATCTTAAATACCTGATCCTTGTAGCTTTTTGCATTCTCTTGTATCTGCACGGCACTTAGTGTTTTTCTTGTGACACTCTTGCCTGTCGGATCACCGATCTGAGCTGTAAAGTCACCTATAAGAAACTGTATTTTCGCTCCATATTTTTGAAAAGTCGCCAATTTTTGTAAAAGAACGGTGTGCCCTAAATGAAGGTCCGGTGCAGTCGGGTCAAAACCTGCTTTTACTGTATAAGTCTCACCCTTTTGAAAATAGTTCGTTACTAATTTCACTATTGCGTCATTATCTATTATCTCTGCTGTGCCACGACTTATCTCTCTCAACGCCTCTTTTATCATCTCTATCCTAATTCTTAATCTTTCTTATAAACATCATCTGTTCTTACCAGATTTATGACTTTAACTTTTTTCTCAATTTTACCTTGTAGTTGATAAATGTTTGCTTCCATAGAGTGAAAATCGATCTCACAATAGTGGACATGATCGACTTTTTCTTTGCCTAAAACAATACTCATGATCTCAATATCGATTTTCGCCAAATAGGTCAAAAAGTTCGCAAGAGCGCCCTTACCGTTTTGAAGGCTCACGATGATATGGTAATGATAGACTTTTTTGTCTTCCCATTTTACAAAGACCATAGGTTCATACGCTTTGATCTGCTGAAGTGCATTTTGGCACATCTTGTGATGTATATGCACTTTAGAACCGTGCAGTATCCCTACTATAGGATCACTCATTTTGGGGTGACAACAATAATCAAAGATCAGACCGTTAATAGATTTATTGCTGACAACTTTTACGCCTTGGTACACACTCTCTTTGAACTTGAATTTTCTTCTTGTCAAGAAACTTGAAAATCTCTGATTGGTGCTTAGATCCTCAACATATTTGGTTATCGTCTCTTTTAACTGATTGAGGTCATTTGGTATTTTCAATCTGGCTTCACTGCAATTATGAGCAGTGAACCATTCATCTACACGCGAGTTGTTCAGTCCCATGACCGTTGCGACTATGCTGATACTAGCCAGAGAATCTATATGTTTAAACTTTGAGTTACAAAGTGTTTTCATATATGTCTTTGCTCTGGATGTTTGAACGGCATCTATCCAGCTGCACCTGCTGATAGTTTCCTTGTCTGTTATAATATTGACTATATCCCCGTTTTGTAACTCAGAAAGAAGAGAAACTCTTTCTTTATTGACAAGACAAGCTGATGCACAATCTCCTACTTTTGAGTGAACTGCATAAGCAAAATCCAATGCGACTGCACCTCTTGGAAGCGTATAGGCATCGCCCTTTGGTGAGAAGACACTGATATCTTCACTGTAAAGATCGTTTTTTATCATCTCATAAAAATCTTCAACGGACTCGTTTTGATATTGAAGATTTTTCAGCCACTCAAGACTTATCTCATTGCCGCCGTTTTTATATTTCCAGTGGGCAGCGACACCGTATTCTGCCGTTTTATGCATCTGAAATGTACGGATCTGTACCTCAAATATAACGTGATTAAAAAAAACGGAAGTATGGATCGTCTGATAACCGTTCTCTTTTGCTATGGCGATGTAATCTTTAAATCTCGAAGCAAGAGGTTTAAAATGCAGATGGACAATACCAAGTATCTTGTAACAGTCTATCTTGTTTTTGGCCAAGATCCTGATAGCTAAAAGATCAAGGACTTCATCTATACTTATCCCTTTTCTCTGCATCTTTAGGTAGATAGAGTACTTATGTTTTACACGGCTGAGTATCTCAAAATCATCTTCACAGTAGCCATTTTGGACCAAAAGCTTTGAAACGGACTGCTTAAACTCATCGAGTTTTGTTTCCAGCTCCCTGTAGTTTGTATCGAGATAGTTATCGATATAGTGCTTTTCCTCTTTAAACAGATAGGAAAAGCTAAGATCTTCGAGCATATTTTTAAGAAATGAGATCCCGAGTCTATGCGCGATCGGTCCATAAACGACCAACGTCTCTTCGGCGATGCGATGCTGCTTATAGGGTGGCAGAGCATCTAATGTGAGCATGTTGTGGAGCCTGTCACACAATTTTACGACAAGAACTCTGACATCATGGATACTTGCAACAAGCATCTTTCTGAATGAGAGTGCGGAGACGATGAGTTTTTCATCGGATGATGAGGGAATAAGTTCGGCATCACGGATAATATCTATCTTGGTCAATCCCTCGACGAGATGAGCGACATCGCTACCAAAACGGTTTGATATCTCTTCAACCGATGTATCCGTATCTTCAACGATATCATGTAAAAGTGCGGCGATCGCCATAGACTCGTCATTTGTAATTGATGCTACGATGGAAGAAACGAGAATGGGATGTATTATGTAGGGCTCACCACTTTTTCTAATTTGGCCTTCGTGAGCTTTGGCAGCAAAGTCAAGGGCTTCTTTTAACTTTGCCGAATGTTCGATCTGTTTAAATAAATAATCTGTAGCCGAGTCAACACTATGAAAATGTTTTATCTTTTCTAAATTTAATCGGCTCAAGATTTTTCTTTAGAAGTTATTTTTTTTCAAAGCCTTTGATTACTACAAGGCCCTCTGCTATTTCCATTAAAGCCAGATCTGATGCTTTCATCGATTTTGGATCAATATTCAATTTACTTGGACTACCGTTTAAAAGTTCATCCGCACGTTTTGCTACTGCGATTGCAAGTACATATCTATCTATATTCGCTACTTCTAGTGCTTTTGCTGTTAATTCTTCTACTCTCATTGTTAAAACCTTTTATTTGATTTGTTTTAAATAACTTATCTAACGATAGAACAGTTTTTTGTATTCCCGTTTATGATGTCAAGCAGATTACCCGCTTTAAACATATCACAAACAACTATTGGAAGTTTATTGTCTTTTGCCAGTGCGATAGAAGTATCATCCATAACATTGATATGGTCACTCAATGCTTGATCATAAGTCAAGTTGTCCAGCTTCACTGCATCATCATATTTGTTTGGATCTTTATCATAAACACCATCAACTTTAGTCGCTTTTATGATCATACCGGCACCTATCTCTACTGCACGTAGTGTCGCTGCGGTATCTGTTGTAAAGAACGGGTTTCCTGTTCCTGCAGCAAATATGACGACTCTGCCTTTTTCAAGGTGACGCACTGCACGGCGGTTAATATAAGGCTCAGCTATCTGCTCCATTTTAATAGCCGTTTGCATACGCACTTGAAGACCTGTATATTCACATGCTTCTTGCATAGCAACACCGTTGATGACCGTTGCCAGCATACCCATATAATCACCGGATGTACGTTTAATGATACCATCTTTTGCAGCAGTAACTCCGCGTATAATATTACCGCCGCCGATCACGATACCGACTTCGATACCCGCATCGACTAAAGACTTAATCTCACCTGCGATATATTTCAAAATCTTGGTATCGATACCATGTCCAGCTTCACCGGCTAAAGCTTCACCGGAGAACTTAACTAATACACGTTTATTGGTCATTAAGCACCCTTCTATTAAATCACGCAATTATATATAAAAATCGCTTTAAAAACGCTTTTGGAAAATCTATTGTACATAATTTAATATGAGTTTATCCTAACTAAGATACAATACCCGCTAAATTATAATAGATTGGAACAATAAGATGAATAAAGAATATTTTTTAGATTTTAGTGTAAATTTGGACACTTTTATCAATGATCTTTCAACAATAATCGATGAAAACAATAAAAAAGTGATCGAAATACTCAATATAAAAGAGAAAACATTTGCAAATTTTGTCAAACCTTTTGAGATGATGGATGAAAGACTAGATAAATTTTTTACTCCATTGTCACATGTAAACTCGGTAAAAAACTCTAAAAAAACACAAGAAATATATTCGAATGCACTTCCTATTATCACAGAATATTCAACAAAAATAGGTCAAAATCTGGATATCTATAAAGCTATAAAACAGATTTTTGAGAGTGAAAAAAATCTGAATGATGAGCAAAAAAGAGTCTTGGAATTAAACATCCAAAACTTTGAATTAAGCGGTGCCCATCTTGATGATGAGACAAAAGAAAAACTGCAAAAAATCAATCTTGAAAAAAATGAGCTCTCAAATAAATTCTCGCAAAACCTTTTGGATGCGACAAATGCATTTGAATATATCGTCGATGAAAAAGATATGGAGGGTGTTCCGGAGAGTGACATAGAGGAGTTAAAATTTAACGACAATGGAGTCACAAAATATAAACTCAATCTCCAAATGCCGACTTACATAGCGTATATGACCTATGGAAAAAACCAGGCTATAAGAGAAGTTTTATACAAAGCATACACAACAAGAGCACCGGAAAATGCCGCAATCATTGACAGGATTTTAGAACTCAAGCAAGATATGGTAAAGCTCTTGGGCTTCAATAACTACAGCGAATACTCTATCGCATCGAAGATGGCCCCCTCTACAGACAAGGTGATCGAGTTCATACAAAAGCTTATCGACTCATCGATAGATCAGGCAAAAAATGAACTTGTAGAGTTAAAAGAGGTCACGCAAGATGAGATAAAAAGCTACGATATGGCTTACTACAGCGAAATACTCAAACGCGAAAAATATGACATCGACGAAGAGTTGTACAGACCTTACTTGGAACAAAACTCAGTCGTCAACGGTATGTTTGAGTTTTTGCATAAGCTTTTTGGCTTTACATGTAAGAGCGTTGAGACACCGCTATGGGATGAAAAAGCAAAAGCGTATGATCTGTATTTAGATGATACTCTCACAGCTAGAATATATATGGATCTTGAATCACGAAAAGACAAACGCGGCGGTGCATGGATGCATAACTGGCAGACACATTGCAAAGATGAAAATAACAACGAACAGCTGGCTTCTGCGTTTGTCGTGTGTAACTTTCCGCCATCTGGCAAAGAGACTCTCTCTCTGCTTCGCCATGACGATGTGGTGACACTTTTTCATGAGATGGGTCATACCATCCATCATCTACTCTCTCAAGTCAATGAGAACGAGGTCAGCGGTGTGAACGGTGTCGAGTGGGATGCCGTAGAGTTTCCTTCACAGCTTTTGGAAAACTTCGCCTATGAACCGCAGGTCCTAAAACTTTTTGCAAAACATTACAAAACAGGTGAAACGCTACCTGATGAGATGATAGAAAAGCTCATCCTTTCTAAAAACTTCCAGTCAGGCTTATCGATGCTAAGACAGCTGGAATTCTCGCTTTTTGATTTTAAACTCCACATGGGCAGATATAAAGGCGAAGAGGTACAAGCTCTTCTTGACAGTATAAGAGAAAAAACAGCTCTTATCAAACCGCCTGCATACAATAAGTTTCAAAACGGTTTTTCCCATATATTCGGTGGAGGATATGCAGCAGGATACTACAGCTATAAATGGGCGGAAGTCCTCAGTGCCGACACATTTTTTCAGATTGTCGATGAGGGGATCTTTGATTCAAAAACAGCAAAAGGATACCTGGACATAGTGCTTAAAAAAGGCGGCAGCTACAGTATGCAAAAACTTTTTGTAGAGCTTATGGGAAGAGAGCCCGATGTCAATAATCTTTTAAGATTAAACGGCATAAAATAGATGAGATTCTTAGTACTATTGTTATTATCAATATCGATCTTATATGGAGACAAAGTGGTCAAAATCGCAACATATAATGTAGAAAATCTCTTTGATCTCAAAAAGTCGGGATATGAATATAAAGAGTACATTCCAAACAGTGTATCGCAATGGAATAAAAAAGCATACGATGCAAAAATAAAAAATATAGCAAAAGTCATAAAAAAGATCAATGCCGATATAATCGCAGTTCAAGAGATCGAGTCAGGTGAAGCGTTTATCGACCTAAAAAATCAAGTCAAACGAGATGGATTATATTATCAATATTCTGCGCTCGCAGATGCAAAAGACACAACCGTAAAAGTCGGGATTTTCAGCAGATATAAAATCTTGTATAAAAAAGAGATACCTATCAATGCCACTTTCAGATACAGAAATATTTTGGAAGTCAAAATCGATGTTGATGGCAACAGTGTCTATCTCTTTAACAATCATTGGAAATCAAAAGCAGGAAAAGAGAGTGAAAGAGTACAATCTGCAAAAAAACTCTACTCAAGGATTCAAGAGATCGGTTTTGAGAAAAATATCATCATTGTAGGTGATTTTAACTCAGACTATGAAGAGAATAAAAAGATAGACAAAAAACATAACGATACGAACGGCATAACAGGCATCAATAGCATCCTTCACACAGATAAGCTTACATGTAAAGCCAAAGAGGTCTCTACATGTAAGGATTGTCTCTATAACCTTTGGTATGACACTGACATAGATAAAAGATATACGTACATCTTTAAAAAGAAAAAAGAAGCACTCGATAACATCATCGTAACACCATATACACTACACAATAAAAATTTTCATTATATAAACGGTTCACTTAGGAGTTTTAAAACAGATTATCTTGTTATTAACGGTAAGATAAACAGATGGCAGATGAGTAAAAGAAAGCCTAAAAAACATCTGGGAAAAGGGTATTCGGATCATCTGCCCTTGACTGCTGAGTTTCTTGTAAGATAATAACCTTACATGTAAGTGGTTCTATGCCACTTTTTTTAGAAAAAAGTAGCATAAAAAATCGTGTCACGGTTGGATTTTTTAACGCCTTTTTCGGTCGCTACATCTAAAAATCAAAAACTCGGTCACGATGTTCCCTCAAACAGTTTGATTTTCTTCACGCTTCCACTCGGTCAAAAAGACTAAAATCCAAAGTGACACAAACAGGCAATAAAATTTCTACGTCGATTGCAACATCTGCAGAGCCGAGAAATAGTAAAGCCATGACGTTAAAAAAATATAACTGTTTGAGGGCTTGCCCGAGTTTTATGTTTTTAGGAATAGATTTACTATTTCTTGGGAACTTGACGAAGTCAAGCTCGAAGCCGTTGCAAGAGCTTTTTGGTACTTTTATGCGGAGAAAAAAGTACATAGAACTTCTTTCATTAAACTTTATAAATCTTTTAGTTATTATTTATCACAGTGTTTTTTTATGAAATTTAAATCTTTACATGTAAGGATAGAGAAGTGTTTAAAGGGGTCGTGTAATGAGCTTTGGATTGATGTTTATAGCAGTAAATCTGGTTTATCTTCTGTTTTCCGTAACTATCGGAGTTATTGTACTTATCATTTTAGAAAAAAAGTCCAAATGGACATTGACAAAAAGACTCTCTATCTCTACCGGAATATTTTTATTTGTACTCATCCTTCCTTTTTACGACTTGCTCATTCAAAAAGCTATAAAGACTTACTATGAGACTTTTAAAAGAAATGATACTGTTTATTCTTATCCTGAAAAAGATAAAAATGGAAAGATTGAGAGTTTGAATAATACTTCTTCATTTAGCTATGTTAATGGTTTCCTAATGTTTGATGAATCTTATAAAACATTTCTTCATAGCTTTAATAATGTTAGTGATTTCGTAGAAATTAAATTACTATTG
>JAHJGM010000020.1 GCA_018824305.1 bacterium | reverse complement strand
TCCGAGATTGGCCACCACCTTTTAATTATTTCAAAAACTTATGTCTCTTTTTTACACATCCTCATATCAAAAATTAAAAATAATTATCTTTGCATTTTCAGATATCTTTTTTAAATTATTAAAAAAAATTTATTAATATGAAAAAAATGTGATAGAATTTACCCATCTAATAAATAGGTGTTGTTTATATTATGAAAAAATATCAAGATCATGTTGAAAATATTGAGCAATCAAAGTTGGAAAAATTAGCATATCAGTATAGTGCGATTATAGAAACAACAAGTGATGGGTACTGGGTCTCGGATATGCAAGGGCATTTTTTAGAGGTTAACAATAGATTTTGTACAATGTCCGGTTACAGCAGAGAAGAACTGCTGACGATGAAAATACCCGATATCGAGGCTAGTGAATCACCGCAAGAGACAAAACAACATATAGAAACAATTATAAAAACAGGCAGTGACAGATTTGAGACAAGACACCGGAAAAAAAACGGCACTATTTACGAGGTAGAGATAACTACTACTTTTTCAACGATAGATGGCGGAAATTTTTTTGTATTTGTAAGAGATATAACCAAGCGTAAAAAGAATGAAAAGGATTTGATGCTCTCTGCAAAAGTCTTTTCAACAATGACAGATGGTGTCGTTATTACAGATGTGTCCGAAAAAATCATCAATGCCAATGATGCTTTTTGCAGAAATACAGGATATACGTTAGAAGAGCTTGTAGGAAAAGCACCTTCTATATTGAGTTCCGGTTGGCATGATGGTGCATTTTATAAAGATATGTGGAAACAGATACGTGATGAGGGCAACTGGAAAGGGGAGATAATTGACCGCAGAAAAGATGGAGAAGTATATACGTCTGAAACATCTATTGTCGCCATAAAAGATAAAAATAGTGATGTGGCTCATTATATCGCCGTTTCAAGTGATATCACAATGAAAAAAGAGCAGGAAAAAGTCATCAAAAATTTGGCTTATTATGATACGCTGACCCAGTTACCTAACAGAGCTTTTTTTGAAGAGAGATTTAACAATAAGATCGCATCTGCTAAACGTAAAAAGAGTGGTTTGGCTCTTTTGTTTATCGATCTGGATAATTTTAAAACAATCAATGATTCATATGGGCATTTCGTAGGTGACAAGTTTTTAAAAAATGCAGCCCAGAGACTAAAAAATAGTATCAGGGAAGAGGATATCATCGGGCGTTTTGGCGGAGACGAGTTTATGGTTTTGATCGAAGATTTTACTACTATCTCTAATTTGGCTGTATTGGCAAATAAAATAGTCGAGCTGTTTAATCAACCTTTTATACTGGAAAATAATGAATTTTTTTCAGGTGCAAGTATAGGCATAAGTGTATATCCTGATAACGGAACTACATATCATGATTTGATGAAGGCAGCAGATACGGCAATGTATCATGCAAAAGCATCGGGTAAGGGGGGATTTAAATTCTATTCAAAAACTATGGGTGATACGGTATCTGAACGTATAGGACTTGATAGCAATCTGCGTAGTGCACTCTCAAATAAAGAGTTTCATTTGGTCTATCAGCCAAAGGTCGATCTTACAGTGAACAAAGTATACGGCATGGAAGCTTTGATCCGCTGGATCAATCCCGCTTTGGGTTTTGTTCCACCGGATAAATTCATACCTATATTAGAAGAAAACGGACTTATCTACGAAATAGGATTGTGGATAATCAGGCAGGCTCTTAGTGATACGAAAAAGTTTCATGATGCAGGGAATGAGGGTCTTATAGTTTCCATAAATATCTCATATATACAGATCGAAAATGATAGGTTTTTGAGCGATTTAAAAGCTATTGTCGATGAGATAGGAGTTGCTGAACATCTCATAGAACTTGAGATAACAGAAAGCCAGATCATGAACAATATCGAGGCAGCACTCGTAAAATTAAGAGAGATCACATCTTGCGGCATAAAAATCTCAATCGATGATTTTGGGACAGGTTATTCATCGCTGAGTTATCTCAAAAAACTTCCGGCAGAGATTATCAAGATCGACAAGAGTTTTGTGTTAGATATCGACAAAGACGAAGATGACCGTTCAATCGTTCAGGCGATCATCGCACTCTCAAAATCATTAAATAAAAATGTCATCGCCGAGGGTTCTGAAACACAAACGCATATTGATACGTTAAAAGAGCTAGGATGTACGAAGGTCCAGGGCTATTTTTATTCCAAACCTTTGAAATTCGATGAGTTTTTGGCTTATGTGACAAATTTCTAGATAGCTTCTTGTTATCAAACTGTATCTAATGAGGGTTATAATGAGTAAGCTTTCTTAAGATCTAGGAGAATAAATGTTAGATAGAGAATTGATGAGATCGGCGTATGATGAGATACAAAGCATAAGAACAGGTCTGCAAGAAGTCAGATTTGGGATGGACGAGAAGGAACTGAGATATAAGAGCCTGTTAAATCTCAATCAGTACCTCAGACTTCGTCGTGATGACTGGACAAAGCTGCAAGAAAAGCTTTTTTTGCTTTCACTGTCATCTCTTGGCAGATCATATGCTCATGTTGCGGCAAGCATCGATACTCTTCATGACCAAATGAGTTCTTCACTTGGATATGAAGAGATATCAAAAGAACTCATGGAAGAGTTCCATCACCTTACGATCCAAGAGTCGATCAATATTGCCTCAGATAATGCCAAAGCACTTTTTGGCGGAAAATCAAGTTCTAAACTCAGTAAACAGACTACTTCACTTATGATCACATTACCTTCTCACGCGGCAGAAAACGATGGAGAATTGATAAGAAAACTGGCAGGATCAAAAGTAAACATATTTAGAATAAACACGGCTCACGATACCCCTGTAATATGGAGAGAGATGGCTGATGTCATTGCGTCGGTAAATGAAAACAAAGATAAAAATGAAAAAATAAAGATATTCGTGGATCTGGCAGGTCCGAAAATACGTACCGGCAAGATCAGAGAAATAGATTTGCCCGTAGAAGTAGGAAGCAATAAGATCGAAAAAGATGTGTTCTTATATCATAATGAGCAAAAGAGTAAAGCTGAATCAACAGATGCAAAAACTCTGCAAAAGTTACCTGCTCAGATAGTCGTAGATAAGAAGTTTTTTAAATCTTTACAAGACGATTCTTCTATAAAAGTCTTAGATATGAACGGTAAAAGAGCTAAGATAAAAGTGATAGCAATAGAAGAAGACTATGCAAGATGTACAATAGATAAAAAGGTTTTTTTAGATAAAAACAGTCTCTTGAAATCTAAAAAGAGAGAGAGTTTCATAAAAAACATTGAGATGCAGACAGAACCGATACGGGTCTTTGTAGGAGAGAGTGTCAGAATAACTCAAAAAAATATACTAGGAACTTCGGCCATAAAAGATAAAGAGGGCGACATAGCAGAACCTGCTCTTATCAGCTGTAGTCAAAACGGCATACTGGAAAATGTCAATATCGGTGATAAAGTTTTTATAGATGATGGAAAAATAGGCTTGGAAGTTATCGATAAAAAAGAGGACGAGATACTTTGTAAGGTGACAACTGCGAAAGAAAACGGTGTACTCATCAAAGAGGAAAAGGGCATCAATTTTCCAAATAACTATATCAGGACTCCGGCACTGACAAGTACGGATAAAGAGAATCTTCTATCCGTTATCGATTTTGCAGATAGTTTTAGTATATCGTTTTGTCAAAATGCTGAAGATATAAGAGAGATACAAGAGATACTGCATCAGAAAAATAGGGATGATATAGGCATCATCGCAAAGATCGAGACAAAACAGGCTGTCACAAACATGCCGGAAATATTAAAACAATTATTAAAATCCAAAAACAGCGGAGTCATGATTGCAAGGGGTGATCTGGCAATAGAAGTAGGTTTTGAAAATCTGGCTTATATACAAGAAGCACTTTTGGATATCTGTGATGCTGCTCATATACCTGTTATCTGGGCGACTCAGGTTTTAGAAAGCAAGATGAAAAACAATTTGCCGAGCCGTGCTGAGGTGACAGATGCCGCAATGTCCAGCAGAGCAGAATGTGTTATGTTAAATAAAGGTGCTTTTACATTTGACACGATAGATGTTCTTACCTCCATCCTTCACGATATGCATTCTATCTTTAAAAAAAATAAGCAGTTACTAAAGAAAGAGTCACTTTGGCAGATGTAATTTTATTTTTATTACTCTTTTTTAGAAGATAAAGTTTATCCTTATTTACTAAAAGGCTATAAATTTGTGATGATATTGTGTTATACTGTTTTTTTGTCAGTATCACAAAATTTTATAATAATCGTTTTAGCAATGATTTTTTACACAGATAACCTATAGTTTAGGAAAAAGAGATGGAAAAACATCGACATAATAGTATTATTTACAAAAAGCTGCAAAGAGCACCTTATCAGCTTATTTTTATTATGTCTATGATTCTTGCTTTGGTTACGATTGTATCTATTTACGGTCTTTATAAAATCGGCTTTGAGCAACAGAGAAAACGCTTATCGGAACTTGTCAAAAATGAAGTCGTGATGATCAATATGCTGATAGATTATCAGATCAAGATGGATCATAATACTACGATAGACAAGGCTAAGCTGGAATCAGAGATCTTGCAAAAACTTATCTATGCTCATGCCAGATTTACCGGCTTTGGTGAAAGCGGTGAGTTCACGATGGCAAAACTTGACAATAACAGGATACACTTTTTACTCAGACATCGTCATAATGAAGTCGACAGAATGGACTCGATAACCACCGACTCTGAATTGGCGGCACCGATGCGTGCGGCTTTAAGCGATAAATCGGGCAGTCTGGTCGGACTTGATTATCGCGGAGCTAAAGTTTTATCCGCGTATGAGCCGATTCCTATCCTTGACTGGGGTATAGTTGCGAAGATGGATATTGCAGAGATAGAAGCCCCCTATGTGGATGCAGGTATCTATGGTCTCATCGGAAGTATTATTCTCATTATGATCAGTAGTTTTACAGTCATCCGTTTTACAGAACCTCTGCTTAACGAAATAGAGAAAAGTCGAAAATACAATCGTATGCTTTTTGATGAATCTCCGATAGGACTTGTGCTTACCGATATGAAAGGTAGGATGATCGATGTAAACCCCTCATTTGCAAGACTTATAGGATATTCTCTCGAAGAGATTTCCAATATGACTTATTGGGATATTACTCCAAACAAATATAAGTCACAGGAGTATGAACAGTTAAACAAGCTTGCGACTACGGGTAATTACGGTCCTTATGAAAAAGAGTATATTCACAAAGAGGGACATCATGTAAATGTAAGATTATCAGGATGTATGCTGCATAGCGATAATAAAAGTTTTATCTGGTCAAGCGTTGAAGATATTACAGAACATAAACGCAGTGAAATGGCTTTAAAAGAATCATCCCTCGTATTTGAGAATACGCATGAGGGAATCATGATCACTGATGCCGATGCGAAAATCAGAAGAGTGAACAATACTTTTACAAAAATCACGGGTTATTTGCCAGAGGAGGCAATTGGCAAAAATCCGAGTTTTTTACAATCAAAAAGTCATACTCGGGATTTTTACCAAGAGATGTGGAATACAATAAATACAAGAGGTACATGGTATGGAGAACTAAATAACAGACGTAAAAACGGTGAGTATTTTACTACCATGCAAAGTATAACTGCCGTAAAAGATGAAGAGGGCTTTATCAGCGGATACGTATCCGTCTTTTCAGATATTAGCGAACGTAAAAACCATGAATTAAGATTAGCTCATTTAGCAAGTCATGATACTTTGACTTCTCTTCCCAACAGAATGCATTTTTACGATAATCTGGATAAGGCTATCCTTATAGCAAATCGTCGTAAAAGTAAAATAGCAGTGTTGTTTATAGACCTCAATAAATTTAAAGAGGTGAACGACAACTTGGGTCATAATATCGGCGATCGTCTTTTAATCGATGTTGCCAACAGATTGGTAAAGAGTATCAGGGGAGAAGACACGGCATCAAGACTCGGCGGTGATGAGTTTGCTGTTATACTGACAGAATTAAAAGAATACAACGATGCGGTACATATCGTCGAGAAAATTATACACAGAGTAGAACAGCCGCTTTGCATAAACGATAATTTATTAACACCCTCACTTAGTATAGGCATAAGTATATACCCCGAAGATGGAGAAGACGGAAATACTCTTGTGGGCAATGCAGACAAAGCGATGTATACGGCAAAACATGAAAAACATGAGAAGTATGCTCTTTATAAAGACTTGATTTAACTCGAATAATAGCTTATTTGTACTATTATTTTGTTACATGTAAAAGAGGAGATTTGTACTTATGTTAAAAATAGCAGCGATCCAGATGAGTATGGGTAAAGATAAAGAATCAAACGTTGAAAAAGCTGTTCGACTGGTAAGAGAAGCATCAAATAATGATGCGAAGATCATACTTCTACCGGAGCTTTTTGAGGGTTTGTATTTTTGTAAAGATATGGATAAAAAATATTTTTCATGGGCGCAGGAGAGAGTAGGTAATCCGCTTTTAAAAACTTTTTCATTATTGGCAAAAGAGCTGAATGTGGTGCTGCTTGTCAGCTATTTTGAAAAAAGCGGTGATGAATACTTTAACTCTTTGGTAGTTATGGATGCAGATGGAACAGAGCTTGAGAATTATCGTAAAACACACATCCCCGATGGTCCCGGATATGAAGAAAAATTCTATTTTAAACCGGGCGATTCAGGGTTTAAAGTCTGGGATACTGCTTATGGGCGTATCGGAGCCGGAATATGTTGGGACCAATGGTTTTGTGAGACGGCTCGCGCCTTGGCTTTAAAAGGTGCTGAACTTATATTTTACCCCACAGCCATAGGAAGCGAACCTGAGATACATGTAGACTCAAAAGAGCATTGGCAACGCGTTCAAATGGGACATGCGGCGACCAACATCGTACCTGTGATCGCTGCAAACAGATATGGTGCAGAAGAGGGAGAAAGCTGTACTTTAAACTTTTTTGGAAGTTCTTTTATTACGGATAGTTCGGGGGAAAAGATCGCTGAAGCATCGCGTGACAAAGAAGAGATAATATACGCTGAGTTTGATTTAAAGAAAAATAGAGAGTTTCAACATTACTGGGGTCTGATACGTGATAGACGTCCTGAGTGTTATGGAGATTTGATAAAATAGTTTTAGATGGGATTCCCGCAAAAGCGGGAGATCTGTAAGCTTATAATTTGGAATATAGGAGATTCCGATGTGATGAACGTCACATCGGAGAGTTTATTTTTACCATTCAACTTGAGCAGTTAACATAGCAGCATTGTAATCTTGAGTTACAGTACCTTTATAGTTAGCATGTTGAGCATTTTTAGATGTTTGGCCAGTTAATAACCATTTTAGGTTTTTGTTTTGTTCCCAAGCAAGACCGTAGATATAGTTATCTCTGTTTAAATCATCTTTATTATCTGCTGTTGCTGTCCAATGATCGTAACGAGCAAGGATCTCATACTCTTTCTTTTCGCCAAGACGAACAGTACCGTTTACAGAGTAGCCAGATCCACTTTTATTGTAAGATGTTTTGATGTCATTTTCAGCTTTGATATATTGAGCTGATAAAAGGAATGACGGCATATTGTATACAGTATGTAGACCATAGATTTTATAAGTTTGTGTATCACTATTTGCATCTGTGTTAGATCCATTTTTAGCATTTAATTGACCCCAGAAAGATGCATCGAACCATGTGTCTTTTGTAGCATGACGGTGAGCTTTACCATCACCCATTAAAGCAGCAGTCAATCTCCACTCTAAAGAGTTACCTGTACCTGTATTTGACGTGCTGTCACCGTGGTAACCTTCACCGTTGAATAGACCGATTTCAGATGTGAAATAATCAGTTTTAGTTTTGAAGTTAACACCAAGATCAGCTGAGTTAGAAAGGTCAGCAGTCTCAGCAGCTTCTGTCATAGTTTTAGAGATTGAACGGTAGAACCAACCATTGTGCTCTTCGTAGTCGATCCATGGACGGTGTGCTTGACCGAATTCAACACCAGTAAACGGTAGAACGTTATTTAAGAAAAGGTAAGCATATTTAACGATAACTGTGTTGTATCCACTTACATTTGTGAAGTCAAGAGTTACACGAGCGTAGCTTTTTGGATCTTCAAAGAAATAACCTTTAACTTGAACGTAGTTTCGGCGCATTTCAAATTTACCAGTGTTTACACCTGATGCATCGCTACTTGGTACTGTAAGACCAGTTGCAGTTACATCAGAAGCTTTTAGGTCTTCTGTTGCTTTATATGTATAACCTAAGTAATGTAGACCGCTGAAGTCTAGTTTAGAAGCTTTTGAAGTTACCGGAGTAGTTTTGATTTCAGTACGACCTTCAGCCGGCATAGTAAAAACTTGACCTTTGTCATCTGAATATAATTTGACATCTCCTGCAGATGCAACTGAAGCAATTGATAGCGCTACTAACGTTGATAGTACGATTTTTTTCATTTTTGAATTTCTCCTGTTTTTGTTACCGACATTTTAAAATCTAAAAATTACATAACGGTTACATGAAGCACCGTATTAACACTCTGTTGTCTATACAAATGTAGCTATGGATACTTCTTTATATATTATGTAAGCGCACAAATAATGGAACTTTTTTTGCTTTGTATCTACAGACGCTTTAACAAAGGGGTATGAATGGAAATCGTGTTGCAGAACAATCTTATTTTGATTCGTACCAATTTCAATACCTTAAATCAGTGTTGGATGAGAGATTTTTTGACCAAGCACTCAAAAAACATGCTTTTTTTGCCAAGAGCAGTTTTGATCTTTAAAAATCAGCTACTCATACAAAGCAGGGAAGAGTTTTTAAATGTACTGGGCAGTTATCATGCGAACAAGCATGATCTTCCGGAATATTTCTTTAAAAATTCTCTTTTAAAACTGCGTAATAAGCCCATTAAGATAGAACTTGTCAGTTTGCAGGATATCCAAGAAGTGAGTGTCGAGGTTTATGCCAGAGACAAGTACACGGTCGATATCTCACTATACTATCCCAATTCATGGGTGATGAGCTTTTTGATCGGGCAGTTCGGTATCTATGTACTACAGAGCAGTGATAACTCCATCTCATTGGATGTGAGCGACTCCATTGCAAAAACAATGCTAGAACGTGTGCTAAATAAAAAGAATGTCCTACATTATGAGATCCAATACAGTTACGACAATGACTTTTTACGGCGTTTATATAACGGTTTTTCAATGTTTGACTATGAAGAGCATAATGATGAGAAAATAGATAAAATGATACAGTTCTACAATGCTTTGGAGTGTCCTGTAGGTGCATCTTTAGAGGTTATAAAGAAAAACTATAAAAAACTTGTCCGTGTATATCATCCGGATAGGATCTTTCATCATAGTCCGGGTATGCTGGATCACTACACACAAAAGTTTCAGCTACTTCAAGAAGCTTACAGCGCACTTAAGAGTGTCAGTTGAGACTATGGAGTCGCAAAACCCTCTATTAAGTCGTTTTGTGAGATATTCTTTAGCAAAATAGAAAAATCTTCTGCTGAGTAAAGTGCCAATTGCGGACTCTGGTTATGTTCAAGCTCATTTGAAAATCCGCGTTTTGAAAAAAGCAGGACTTTATTAGGCGATATGCCGAGTTTCGTGCATTTTTCCAAAAGTTTATGTACCTCTTTTTTATTTATCTTATGGTTCGTCCACTTGCATTCACCGACATAAATATTGAGACTTTTTGTGATGGCGAGTATATCTATTTCCACGTTTGCATCCCAATAGCTTCCGCTAGTGAGTATCTGGTCATCTCTTGTGTAATAGTCAAGCAGGAGTTCTGAGAGCTCTTCAAAGACAAGACTTGTATAACTGCTTTGATGTGTTTGGAACCGTTTTAAAAAGTTTTCATAGTTTCCGACTTCTATCTGTCTTGCAAAGGGTGTTATAAAGTAGAACCAAAATCGTATAAAAGGTTTTGTAAATCTCATTTTGTGAGATATACGGTGGCGTGCGATCTCACGTTTTAGCTTTTGATCAGGGTATATCTCTTTTGGATGGCGTTCACGGGATTGTTGCATCTCTAGAATATTGTTATTTTGTAAAAAATCCAGTGCCGCACCGCCGTTGCCGTTGTTGAGTCCTGCACGGCTAAAAGCTTTAAATATGCGTCTGTCTCCTACAGCAAGAGCGTGCAGCAAACGTGAATATTCAGGATCATCCAAAGAGAGTGCCGCCAATTCATTATGAAGGTGCCCATAGTTGTCTAAGATCACGGATACTATGAGTTCATCCAGAGGTTTGTCGATGTCTATCTGCCACCCGAGTCCGCCGAAGATGGAGAAGTACTCTATCTGTTTTTCCATATCGTCAGGGTAGTGTCTGGCGTAAAATGATCTGAACTGCTCTAACAGCATCTAGCTTCTATTTTCTTTTGCATAATTTATTATAACGAATGTAGTATAATATTTTTATGATTTTACTGATTAAAAAAATATCATATCTGATTTTGATGCTTCTGCTTATATCTGTCATCTCCTTTTTAGCTATTCATATCGCGCCGAACAGTTTTTTCAGTGCAGGAGAGCTAAATCCAAATATGACGGCTGAAGCGTTGGCAAAGCTTAAAGCGGTTTACGGACTTGACAAACCGCTTTTATACCAGTATCTGGAGTGGATGAAAAATATCTTGACTCTTAATTTCGGTGTTTCCTTTGTAACGGGGGAAGATGTGAATACCGAAATATCCAAACGCATCCCCATAACCCTTGTCATAAATCTAATCTCACTTTTTTTAGTCTTTTTCATCTCTATCTACCTTGGGATAAAAGCAGCGCTCAATAACGACAAAAAAATCGATTACGTCATCCGTCAGTTCTCTTTATTCTCTTTTTCAATGCCCTCTTTTTATCTGGCACTTTTGCTCATCATACTCTTTAGCGTCAATTTAAATATTTTGCCATTCTCAGGACTTCATTCCATAGAGCCTAAGAATGGAATTTATTATTATCTGGATATGGCTTGGCATCTTATCCTGCCGATCAGCGTCATGGTCTTTGTGGGGCTTGGAAGTATGATAATCTACATACGTTCTCTTACTCTGGAGATACTCAAAAGCGACTATTATTTTTTTGCAAAGGCTAGGGGGCTTAGTGATAAAATCATACTTAAGAGATACATACTTCCCAATCTTTTACCGCCCGTTGTTACACTCTTAGGATTGTCACTTCCGGGGCTTATCGGGGGAAGTGTCATACTTGAATCGATATTCGGGATAGACGGAATGGGAAGATTTTTTTATATGAGTGCATTAAGCCGAGATTATCCTGTGATTATGGGGATACTTATGATCACCGCTTTTTTAACGCTGCTTGGCAACATGATCGCCGACTTTATCCTGTTTAGACTGAACCCTTATGCAAAACGAAGTTAGTCTATGATCGCTCTTATCTTTTTTAAGCCCGTTTTACATCTTTGCTGAAGAGGAAATCTATAGGTTATCTCTATGAGTTTTTTAAAGATATAAGCTGTTTTACCGCTGAGTGTTATATAGTCCATAATCTCTCCACATCCGAATTTACCTCCTAAGGACGCAAAAAAACCTTTGAGTTTTATACTTTTAACATGGAGTTTTTTATTTGAGACTTCATTGATGATATTTTGAGAGATATAATCGGCTCCGAGCTCAGCCGCTTGTGCTGTAGGCGGAAGCGAACTTTTTGATGTAGGGTCAAAAACATTGGCATTGTCGCCAATGGCGTAAACCTCTTTGTACTCTTTTAATCGAAAGTATTCATCTACTTCAAGCTGGCCTTTTTTATTTTTAGCGACCTGCATATTTAAAACAAGATCACTCGATATTATTCCGGCTGTCCATATAAGAAAGTTCATATCCACTTTTTGCGAGTTATTGAGTATGACATAACTTTCCATGACTTTGGTGACACGGGCATTTTTTATGATTTTGATTCCAAGATCATTGAGCCTTTTTTCAGCTTTTTCCTGCATAAAAGCGGAATTGGAAGCCAAAAGTTTTTCATGGGAATTGATAAGCGTGATAGTGATGCCGCTGCAAAGATAACCCATATCTTTGTAAAAAGTTCTTGAGTAGTGTGCCATTTCAGAAGCGATCTCTACACCGCTAAGTCCGCTTCCGGCAATGACGATGTTGAAATTTATGTCTAATGAACATTTGCCCTCGTTCTCTATTTTTTTATAGATAAAATATTCAAATTTTTGTTTAAAGAGAAGAGCGTTTTCAAGAGATTTTATACCGTGAAAGTTTTCCTTTAATCCTTCGATAGAATCAGGAAGCCGAGTTTGTGAACCGCTTGCAATGACAAGGTAATCATATCTATAGCGATTATTTGTCGTGATTATTTTTTTATTTTCCAGATCAAAACGCAAAACTTCTTCATGCAAAAATGTCACATTCTTTTCATAGCTGGCACAGTATGTGTAGAGATCGATCGCAATATCGGACAGGTTTATTTGGCTTGCTATATAATCATACACATCCGTCTGAAGGTAGTGATACGAGTTTTTGTCTATCAAGAACAGTTCAACATCCTCACATTTGGATAAATGAGAGAGGGTTCTTATTCCTGCATATCCGCCGCCGATGATAAATATTTTTTTCTTGTCCATGAAAAAATTATACATTAAAAACAGAGAAGTTTGGTTACAAAGAGAAAAAGAGGGTGTACATGTAAGAAAAGTCTTACATGTAGAAGTTATTTAGCTAAATAGAGCCTGAAGTGCGTCAACACCGTCTTTTTGTTCCTCTTGTGCAGAGTTTGTCTGAGCAGATGAACTTTCTTGTTCGACAAGTTCTATGACCATACCCGTGAGCATAGAAGCAAGACGGATATTGATACCGCTTTTACCGATAGCTTTGCTTTTTTGGTCAGACGGAAGAGTGACGATAGCTTTTACAGGTTCATTTTTTTCATTTCTCTCGATGTCTATATGAGAGATGATAGCCGGACTCATAACACGTGCGACAAAAAGTTCGGGAACCGTCGTGTACTCTATACAGTCGATATTTTCACCTAAAAGTTCTTCACTGACTGCATTGATACGGACACCTTTTACGCCGACCGTAGCCCCTACTGCATCGACTTGCGGGTGCATACTGAGAAGTGCTATTTTCGCTCTTTCACCGGGGATACGAGCCGCTTTTTCTATTAAAACGACACCATCGGCGATCTCAGGGACTTCAAGCGCTAAAAGCTGCTCTAAAAATTTCGGTGAAGTACGTGAAAGCTCTATTTGAATACCGTTTGTCTTGTCTATATTTACACGGCGCACAACTGCTTTTAAGAGGTCTCCGACTTTAAAATATTCACCTTTGATACGGTTTTTCATAGGAAGAACTGCGCGCACTTCATCAACCTCTATGTAAGTGTTTTGGTCTGAGTCTACAAGAGTTACACGGCCGGTTACTATAGTGCCGATTTTTGAATTATATTTATTGTAAAGTTCATTTTCTACGAGTCTTTGTACATGGTACTCGATCTCATTGTGTAAACGTCCCGCAGCAGTACGACCGTAATCTTCGAGACTATGGTCTATTTGAAGTTGGTCTTCGAGTTCGACGTCTTCATCAAGTTTTATCGCATCACTTAAAGAGATATAGCCGCCTGCTATCTCTGTATCTTGTAATCTTTTATCATCATCTGCTACGACTATGATAGTTTGAAATAGGTGCATTTTTTTTGTTTTGTTGTCAATATCTGCTTCAAAAGTAAAATTATGATTGATTACGCGTTTTGCAGTTTGAACGAATGCTGTTTTTAGTGCTTCAAGAACATTTTCCGGTTTGAGTCCTTTTTCATGAGCAATTGCATCGACTATGTCTAAAATTTTTTCCATAAGTATCCCTTTTTTAGGTGGCTTTCATAAAAAATAGTATGTATTTTAAGGAGGTTCATTTTTATGAAGAGAGTGATTATATCAAAAACTTATTTAAAAAATGTTTTAAGTTCAAAAGGGTACTTAATCGAATATTTATTGAATTTTTAATATAATGCAAATAATTATATAGCAAGGATACTAGATGGAACTAAAATTAGCTCGTGTTGAAATTGACCAAAAACCAAAAAAGATCGATCTAAAAAAGATTGAAGAGAGTGCAGAAAAAGAGGGATCAGTGATTTTCTATTTCGACCGTGAAAATTCACATAAAGATCTTTTGGCACTGCAAGACCACATAGAGGCATCAGGCAAAAGCTTTTATATGCGTGAAGTAAAATACGGATTAGCTGACAGTGAGTACATGTACGAAGTGCACATACTAGCATAAGGTATTTGTAGTGAGTAAAAAACTCTATATAGAGACGCTAGGCTGTGCTATGAATGTTCGGGATTCCGAGCATATGATAGCAGAGCTGAATGAGAAAGATCATTATGTGCTTACCGACGATTCAAAAGAAGCAGATCTTATTCTCATTAACACTTGTTCAGTTCGTGAAAAGCCCGTTCAAAAGCTTTTTTCTGAGCTCGGTGTTTTCAATAAAATCAAAAAAGAGGGCGCTAAGATCGGGGTGTGCGGCTGTACCGCTTCACATCTGGGTAAAGATATCATCAAACGCGCTCCCTATGTCAACTTTGTTCTGGGTGCTAGAAACGTATCAAAGATAAGTGAAGTCCTGCACAAAGACAAAGCTGTCGAAATCGATATCAATTATGATGAATCCGATTTTGCATTTAAAGATTTTCGTTCATCCCCCTATAAAGCTTACATAAACATCTCTATCGGTTGTGATAAATCATGTACATTTTGTATAGTTCCAAAGACAAGGGGTGATGAGATATCCATCCCGACGGATCTCATACTTCAAGAGTGCCAAAAAGCAGTAAACAGCGGAGCAAAAGAGCTTTTTTTACTTGGACAGAACGTCAATAACTACGGTCGCCGTTTCAGCGGTGAACATGAAAAAGTGAATTTTACGGAGCTTTTACGCCGTATCTCCAAAATCGAAGGTTTGAGACGTATCCGTTTTACCTCTCCGCATCCGTTTCATATGGATGATGAGTTTTTAGAGGAGTTTGCTTCTAATCCTAAAATATGTAAATCTATGCATATGCCTCTTCAAAGCGGTTCGTCAAAAGTCTTAAAAGATATGAAACGCGGATATACGAAAGAGTGGTTTTTAAACCGTGTCGGTAAACTCAAAGAGATGGTACCCGATGTGAGTTTGAGTACGGATATCATCGTAGCGTTTCCCGGTGAGAGCGACGAAGATTTTGAAGATACCCTTGATGTCGTGCGTCAGGTAGAGTTTGAACAGATGTTTAGTTTTAAATACTCTGCACGTCCGCTCACAGAAGCTGCAGAGTTTACAAATGTAGTGGATGAAGAGGTCGGTTCGGAGAGACTTTCTGTTTTACAGGAACTGCATAACGAGATATTGGACAAGAATGTCGCAAAACAACTTGGAAAAATCTATGAAGTCTATTTTGAAGAGCTGCGTCCTGACGGATTTGTAGCCGGCAGAAGCGATAATAACTATCTTGTAAAAGTAAAAGGAAGCGATGAACTTCTAGGCACTTTGGCTGATGTAAAGATAACCAATGTCGGCAGAGCTTCTTTAATCGGTGAGATAGTAAAATAAGATTATGAAAAAACGAATATTAAGAGCGCTTGCATTGGCATTAATACCCTTCATCGGCATGGTTTTGATGCGTCTGGTATATTTTACCAGCAGAAAAGTATTTCATCTTCCCTCAAATATACCCACAGAACCTATCATCTTTGCTTTTTGGCACGGTGATCTGCTTATGGAACCGTATCTTTATTTTCAGTTACGCAAAATACCAAAAGCAAATGTCCTTATAAGCGACCATTTCGACGGTGCGCTTATCTCAAAGACAATGAGATATTTCAAGCTCGGAACGATCGCAGGATCTACAAACCGCAATGCGGCAAAAGTCTTGATGCAGGCGATAAGAAGTCTAAAAGAGGGGTATGATATTGGCATCACCCCCGATGGACCTAAAGGACCTCGTTACCATGTCACTGACGGTGTAGTGGTGATGGCTCAAAAAACGGGTGCAAAAGTAATAGTGTATAATTGTAGACCGACAAGATACTGGCAGCTTAACAGCTGGGACAGGTTCGTTATACCAAAACCGTTTGGAACGTTGGAATTTTTTGCCAGTGAACCTATGGATTTAAGTGGTTATAATATGGAAGATGCAAGAAAACTGATAAAAGAGAGGTTGATGGAGCATGCCCTATAAATATGTTTTGTTCATAGCCAGCTTTTCATTACTTCTGGTCATGGCTGTTTACTTGATCGTAAATCCCTCGTATGAAAAATCTTTTGAAGCAAAATACTACTATCACATGGGTGATTACGAAAAATCACTTTCTCTTTCAAAAGAGGCGTTTGCCCTCAATGTTTACAACCGTATGGCTTCTACGATAATGGCACAGTCTCAGATATCTTTGCAGTATGCCAAGTATATTCAGCAGGCAAAAAAATATATGAGTGAGATCGATGCTCTGGCACATCAAGATACGCTCAGTGACGGCGATAGAGCAAAAATGAAACTTATGTCAGAAATAGTCGTCGATGGATACGTCAAGCTTTCACCCAGTGTTGTAACCGATAAAGCATTGGTGCAAGAAGCGGCATATTATCATAATGAGTTTGTAAAGCTTCATGAAAAACTCACCCCTTCAATATAAAAAATCTTTTCTTCTCTATTTGGAAAAAGTGAGAGGTTATTCCGACCTTACACTAAAAACGTATGACGAAGCGCTCAGTGAAGCGATCCCCTTGATAGAGATAGAAACAAAAGAGAAAACGACTCTTTTTAACTTGATGCCGTACCGCATAAAGATTGCGGGGCTTAAACAGAAGACAATCGCTAAAAAACTAAGCGCGATTCGCTCATTTGTCGAGTATATAAATACTCAAGAGGAGCATGTTACATTAAAAGCCGATGAGAGTATCAAGGTTCCTAAAACACTTCCAAAACCTATACCTCACAATCATATAATGGAGGCTTTGAATGTTGCAGAGCCTGAAGAACGTTTAGTCGTAACGATGCTCTATACGCTTGGTCTGCGTATTTCCGAGCTTGCAGGTCTGAAGCTTGAAGATATAGGCGAAGAGTGGATACGGGTAGTAGGAAAAGGGAATAAACAAAGAGATATCCCTCTATTGCAAAGCACGGCTAAAATTTTACGCGAATATGTGGCTCAGACCCATCCAAAAAAATACCTTTTTGAGCAAAATAGCCAAAAATTAAGCGAAAATAGTTTAAGATATATCATTACTAAGGTGTTTAAAAGAGTGTCACTAAAGGTCACTCCTCATCAGTTGCGTCACTCGTATGCAACGATACTTTTAAATAATAATGCAAGAATTGCCGATGTTAGTGAACTGTTAGGTCACTCTTCTATGGCTACGACACAGATATATACGAAGTTGGGAAGTGCGCTCAAGATGCAAAACTATAATAAGGCACACCCATTATGCAAGGGAATAGATGATACTTTCTAAGATACTACATAGTCTATATTTAAAGATATATATTAGTATCATAGTATCCAATTCAAAGACGGATGTCTGCGTACACACTTTAAAAAACAACAAGGTAAGAGACAGTTACGTCCAATCGTTTAAAGGTTCTGACGTAACGCAGGAGATGATCTCTTTCATCCAATCCTTTATGAATGAGACGCCGTTTTATTATATATCATTGTTGGATTATTCCGTAAGCCAAGGCGCAATGCCCTCGTGTGATGACAAAGAGTTCTCAAAATACAGTGATCTGGAAACATCACAAGTGATCTGTCATAACGGCTGGAGCAGTTTTACATCAAAAGTCGATCTGATAAATTTTGATAAAAAATATGCAGCTTTCGGACTGGACTTTGTTTTTTCTCCCTACACGATCCTGAAGAACTTTTTTAAAGATAAGATAAACTCTCAGGCGGCACTGTTTGTTCTGGTTCAAGAAGACTCTTTGATCGTGACTGTCTTTGAAGATTCGATGCTGAAATATTCAGAATACGTAAACATGAAAATAGATAAACTGGATGAAAGTCTATCGATCATCGATACCGACAAAGATGAACTGGATTTTGATCTGGATGATCTCAATGCCGTAAACCTTGAAGAGATAGATGTAGACGATGACCTTGAAGATCTGGATGATTTGGCAGATATAGAGGACCTCGATTCTATAGATGATTTAGAGGATTTTACAGAGGTCAAGGTACAATCACCCAAGCCAAGTGCTGTAAGAGGTTATAAAGAGGATATGAGCGGGGTAGGTTTCAATGAGGATTACAAACGTTTTAGTGCTATTCAAAGCGCATTGAATCAATTCTATAATGATAGAAAATATGAGAGTAAATTTATTGAGTCCATCTATATTGCAGCGGCTTGCGATATGGAAAATGATCTTAAAAACTATCTTGAAGAGGAACTCTTCTTAAAAGTATATGTACGTCAACTAAACATGTGCGAAGAGATGCTGGATCTGGTTAAAAGGGAAAAAATATGACATACAGTTATATAAAACCTAGGGCAAAAAAAATAGTCTCGGCAGAGCTGCAGCTTGTACTGACTTTTTTTACGATCTCCATCGTGATGCTCTCTTTGACGTATGGATTTTTAAAACTAAAGATATTTACGTTTGAGCAAAGCATAGCAAGGATCGAAGAGAAAAAAGTGGATCTCAACGATGCGATCGTGAAGATGCAGCATCAAATATATATCATAGAAAAAGAGAGCGATAAGGCAGAAAAGATCAGCACGGAAAACAGTGTTTTAAAAGAGAGCATAAAAAATCTTTTTGATCTGGTCCCCGAGCGGATCACGCTTTCACAAGTCGAATTGAAAAAAGATGCATTGATCATGTACGGCGTGACACCGACAAAGCAAATATACGAGTTCTTGCTTCAAGCTCCGTTGCGTTCGATTTTCAATAATACCTATACAAGTTTTTATCAGCTTGAAAACGGTTGGCTCAGTTTTGTCTCGACAAATACAATAGATGATAAAGATGTACTAAAATGAAATCATTTAACGTGTCTCGCCAGAATATATATCTATTGGTCATTACGCTTTTGCTTTTGATCTTTGTACTGCTTTTTGCTTTTATAGTATTGATCCCATCGGGAAAAGAGTATAGAGAAGCAAGAAGTCTGACCAATAAACATGCCATAGAACTAAGTCAATACCAACAGCTCAACGATGAAACATGGCAGGAGTTGAAATCTTTGCAAGAGAAGCACAGAACGATTATTACTGCATTTGACAATAGTTTTAATCAAGACAGATTTATTACCGAAAATAAGAAGTTTTTTCAAAATCTGACACTTTCGAAGATAGCAAAGATAGATAGACAGGATCCTTTTGATCTCTACGAGGTAAATACGACTTCAAAGATCGACTCACCTGCTGTTTTTTACAACTTTTTAGATAGTCTAAATAAGGGTGATTGGGTTATAGGCGTTAATTTCCCTATCCATTTTCAAAGAGACGGTGAGCTTATAAACTCATCATTTACGATGAGAGTCTATGCGTTAAACGAAGAGATCAACACTTCAATGATCCAACCTCAAGCGCTCGAGATGAATACTACTTGTGAGATCAATTCAACTGTGGATGATATGAACTCATCGACTGAGACTAATGTTACAAAGAAGCCATAGTCTCTAAAACATCTTGATTTAAAAAGAGATATGGGCGGAGTTTCACGGGGATTTTTAATATCCTGCATCTCTCCTTGAACTCTTTATCCATGTTTACATGTGAGATATATGGTGCGATAAATATATGTTCATCTGTTTTAGCAACTGCATATTTTCTAGAGATTACCGTCTCATTTAGATCTCTTAATTCCCCTCTTACTTTGGAACTTATCATGATCCCAAGCGTTTTTAGAAGCTTGTCTATATGGTAAATGTCACTTTTTAGGTGAGATGCACGTTTAAAATAATATAACTCTTTTACATGCAGGATATCCACTTCTTCTATAAGTTCGTCCGTATCATTGTCTATGTACTCGAAACTTTTGAGTATACCCTCTTTGTACTTTTGTAACAGAGGTGTGACATGCAGATGTCTAAATTCGTTTCTTTTGATATTCAAGTCCTCATTTGTCTTGTCTTCAAACCATTTTCTGTCATCTGTTTTTAGATAAGCGATAAGTTCATTTTTGTCTACATGTAAAAGCGGACGGATAATGTTGTAGTTCTCTTTTTTTGTGATGCTTTTTAATGAGCTAAGCTCTGCACATCCCGCACCTTTGCTTAGTTGCATCAAGAACCATTCGAGCCTGTCGCCTAGATGATGCGCTGTTAAAAGATTGTCATAGCTGTAAGCAAGTATCAGTTCATCAAAAAAATCGTATCTGATTTTTCTGGCACGTGCTTCAAAGTTTTTTTCGATTGGCTCAGATGTAAAAACATAGCAGTTCTTTTTATATGTAAGGGCGATCTCTTGTGCATAGGAGACCTCCTCTTTGCTCTGCTCTCTAATGGCATAGTCGACGATGGCGATGTCAAAAGGGATCTCATTTTCTAAGAGTAAAAAAAAGAGTGCAGTAGAATCAGCTCCGCCTGAAAAGGCGAGAAGGTTTTTGGAAGTTTTTAAAAGGGAGATATCTTGAGGTTTAAGCATTATCTACGGTACATAAAAGTTTTGTGCCGATGAGTTCCGTGATCTTGGCTTTATAAATCTTGCCAAACTCTATATCTTCATCGATCTCTCTGTCATTTACATAAAGCTCACCGTCGATATCAGGTGCCCAGATAAGCTCTTTTGCACTCAGGATGAACTCACTCTCTTCACTTTCACCGTCGATGACGATATCGACGGTTTTACCGACCTCTTTTTGTAAACTTGCCAGTTCACATTTTGAAGCGATCTTACCGAGTTTATCAGCTCTTTTTTGGATCGTTTTTTTATCTATCTTGCTGCTCATATCATAAGCGGGAGTGGTCTCTTCATCCGAGTAGCTAAATACATTTATCCTGTCAAACCCAAAAGCTGCGGCAAAGTCGCACATCTCCTCAAACATCGCAGGTGTCTCATTTGGATGACCGACGATAAAGCTTGTTCTGACAAAGGAATTCGGCAATGCTTTCATAGCATCTAAGAGCTCGATAGTCTTTTCTTTTCCAAAACCGCGTTTCATGATGCGCAGCATCTCATCATTGATGTGTTGGATCGGCATATCGAAGTAGTTTTGAAATATCTTTGACTTACCGATATTTTGGATCAGTTTCAGCGATGTAGTCGAAGGATAAAGGTATAAGATCCTTGCACTTTTTACACCTTCGATCAGTTCGATCCTGCTGATGAGAAGACTGAGTCCATCAATTGTCTTTTTGTCTCTGAGGTATGAAGAACTGTCTTGTGAGACAAAACTGAAATCATAATAACCTCTTTTGACTAAAGATTCGACCTCTCTTGCCACAGAGTCCAGTGAACGTGAGTTAAGCTTGCCTTTAAATGATGGAATCGCACAAAAACTGCATTGTTGGTTACAACCCTCTGAAAGCTTGATATAAGCATGGTACGTTGAACCCGTGACGACACGCTCCGCACCGTCGATGAGGTAGACTTGTTCGCTGAACTGAGATTTTTTGTTTGCCAGAAGTTCATCTATTTTTTCATAGTCGCCTACACCCGTAAAGAGATCGACTTCAGGCATATCTTTAGCCAACTCCTCTTTGTAACGTTCGCTCAGACATCCTGCCATGACTAGAAGCGAGTTCTCTTTTCTTACATCGTGAAGGTTTAAAACAGTATTGATAGATTCCTCTTTTGCAGCGTCTATAAAGCCGCAGGTATTTACTATGATGACGTCGGCATCCTCTTGGCTGTCTGTCAGTTCATAGTTTTGAAGGCGTCCCATCATAACTTCGGTATCGACAAGGTTCTTGGTACATCCCAAAGATACGATATGTAGTTTTTTGCTCATTTACTTCACTTTTATATATATTTATGAAATTATATCCAATATTAGATATTACCTTTTAAAAAATGCAAGACGCCCTCTAAAATAAACTTGACTGAAATAGAAGCCAAAATAAGCCCCATAATTCTTGTGGCGATGTTGAGTCCTGTACTTCCAAGACGCTCTCCTATCGGTTTGGAAAGAAGCAGTGTAGGCAGTATCAAAAGCCCTGCAAGAGCGATGATGATGCCAAGAGTGATCTTGTCTACCAAAGTCGGCATAGACGCGGAAAATAGGATCACGGTACTAATAGAACCGGGTCCTGCCAGAAGAGGGATGGCTAAGGGTACGACGGCAATATCATCTTTTTCAACCGCTTCGCTTTGCTCGTCTTCATTTGTCTTGACGGTCGGTGTTTTTGCCTGAAGCATATGTATGGACATTAAAAGCAGGAGTATCCCCCCGGCGATGCGAAACGAGTCAATATCGATCCCAAAAAATGAAAGCAGATAGTTGCCTCCATAAGCGCTGATGAGCAGGATAAGGATAACGGCAGTGACAGTTCTTTTGATAGACTTTTTTTTCTGCAGTGGCGATTGGTCAGCTGCAATGGCTAAAAATATGGGTATCACTCCAAGCGGATTCATAATGGAGACCAGTGTGATGAAGATATGTATAAAAGTCGTATGATCCATGAGTCTGCCTATTTTTTGATATTTGTGCTACATCTTAACAAGTATTTGGATAATATCGTCAAGTTTTATAAACTCTGTGTTCCTGTTCATTTATGCAAACGAATTACAATGAGGGATAAAATTTTTATAAAGGTTCTGTTATGAAACAAGAGATGGTCAATACACGTGTTCCTCAGATCATATTACTTTATTGGATCATCAAAATAGCCTCTACGACGCTTGGTGAGACGGGTGCAGATATGTTTTCCATGACATTTGATCTGGGGTATCTTACAACTATTATCATCTTTATGGTGGTCTTTTTACTCTTTTTAGCTATCAAACTCTCTCTTAAAAGGTATGAACCCATATCTTACTGGCTTACTTTTACTGCAACGGCAATAGTCGGAACAGCTATATCCGACTTTATAGACAGGACGCTGGGGCTTGGATACGCTGTCGGTTCTTTGATCTTGGTCTGTCTGTTAGGGATCATCTTGTTCCTTTGGTATAAAAAAGAGGGCTCGTTATCTGTTGAGAGAATATATACGACTCCCTCAGAGATTTACTATTGGAGTGCTTTTTTAATAGCAAACACTTTGGGTACGGCTGCTGGAGATTTTCTAGCAGACGATCTTGGTATGGGTTTTGTGCAAAGTGCTACACTGATATCCATAGTCTTGATCACCTTGGCGGTCGCAAACTACTACACGAAGATATCTAAGATATTTCTATTTTGGTTAGCCTTTGTCCTGACCCGCCCCTTTGGTGCGACTTTTGGCGATCTGCTTACAAAACCCTTCGATCACGGGGGATTAAACCTTGGAACCATAGGGACTTCAGCTTTTTTTGCTGTAGTGTTACTCATCGCTTTACTGATGGAGATAAACTACGAAAAGCTTCACCATTACAGAAAAAAGATATTTAAAAAAAGAGGTTAAAACTCATTTTGAGCAATTATGTTCTATAATCGCGCCATGAGAACAATTATCTGGATCGCGGCACTGATGCCGATTTTTTATATGTCATTTCGCTATTCGCTAGGTCAAGGATGGCAGCTGCCTATCGTTATGGCAAAGTTTTTAAACGGTTACCTACATCTGCATATCGGATGGTATCCGGGCAATATTATCAAGTTTTTAGAAGTTACGACTGCAAAAACAGCATTGAACCTGCTCATCTTGACACTCGCGCTTAAACCGCTTCACAGTTACCTTAAGTTCGATCTGCTCAAATACAAAAGACTTATCGGACTATTTGGAGCATTTTATGTTCTTTTACATGTAGCGGTCTTTGTTTGGCTGAAGCACCATTTTGATTTTGGTGAGATATACGGTGCATTTACGCATCATCTTTTCATCATTTTCGGTGTCTTGGCGTTTGCAGTGCTTTTGATGATGAGTATTACCTCTGTGCCGTTTTTATTTAGGAAGTTTCATTCATGGCATAAACTGTTTTATATCTCGATGGTATTTGTTATGGTGCATTTTTTACTGGCTCAAAAAAATATCTCCTTTACGGACATCATCTATGTGGCAGTCATATCGGCACTTTTGGCACTCAAACTTTTAAAGCGCTAAGATGTATGATGTCTTGATCCTTGGAGCTGGTGCCAGCGGGCTTATGTGTGTCAGCGAGCTTGCTACATGTAAAGACCTCAAAGTCGGTATGATCGATGCCAACTTGCATATAGGTGCCAAGATAAAGATATCTGGCGGGGGAAAGTGCAATATCACAAATACCAAAGTCAGCGAAGATAACTATCTGGGCGATGAAAAGTTCGTCTCCTCTGTTTTATCAAGATTTACAAAAGATGAACTTCTAGAGTTTTTACAAGTTAACTCTCTTAAGCCTGTCATCCGCAAAAATCGTTACTATTTTTGTGAAAAAAGCAGTGACGAGATCATCTCTATCTTTAAAAGACTCACAAAAAATGTCAGCTACTTTCTTGGTGAAGATATCCTACATGTAGAAAAAAAAGATGACCTCTTTTTCATCAAAACTTCAAAAAAAACATACAGTACCAGAAATCTGGTCGTAGCAACTGGCGGTGTGAGCTATAAGACACTGGGTGCAAGCGATATCGGGCTCAAGATAGCATCCGGTTTCGGAATCGAGGTCACGGACTTTACACCTGCTCTTGTAGGACTTACCCTTCAAAAAGATCAATTTTGGATGAAAGAGCTTAGCGGCATCAGTGCTGAGGTCGAAATAGAAGTGGATGGCAAGAGATTAAGCGAAGAGATGCTTTTTGCCCATCGCGGCATAAGCGGTCCCGTTGTGCTGAGTGCATCGCTTTACTGGAAAAAAGGCAATATGTATATCAATTTTTTGCCTGCTCAGAATATCAACAACCTTATAAAAAACTCCAAAAAAAATATCTCTTCGGTACTGAATCTTCCGAAGCGTTTATCAAAAGGACTGCTTGAAGCTTTACATGTAGAGGACAAACCCTGTAACAGATTGAGTAAAGATGAGTTGCAAAATCTTCAGGCAGTTCACAAGTATGCTTTCTCTCCGGCTGGAAATTTCGGTTTTACAAAAGCCGAAGTGAGCCGCGGCGGTGTTAGGACTGATGAGCTGGATACAGACTCAATGATGAGCAAAAAAGTCAAAAGGCTCTATTTTATCGGCGAAGTCGTAGATGTCACGGGTGAGCTGGGCGGATACAATTTTCAATGGGCATTTAGCAGCGGAGTTGTCTGTTCAAGGCATATTAAAAATAAGATCTTTTAAAAGAATGGCATAAAAATTGCTTTTCTTGATGTAACTTGGTATAGATAAAAAAGAGTGTGATATTTTTCAAATCGCTTATTTTAAATAGCATAGAGTGAAATATTGATTATCTTTTTATGACCATCATAAGGAGTTTACACTATGAAAAGATTATTAACAGTCGTTTTGGCTTCTTTAGTGCTTATAACTGCAACAGCGTACGCTAGTGTAGATGAGTTTGGTGACAATACATTCAGCCTCATAGGTATTGAAGGCGGCTACGGCAGTTTTGATTTTGAACACGGTTTAGTTGCAGGCAAAAAAACAGAAAATAAAAGTTTTGGAGAGGGTGCTTTGAAACTTGGTGCCCAGACAGATGATTATCGTTTGTTCTTAAGTGCCCGTTATTACAGTATCTCCGGATTTGATTACGCGTATTGTACGGGTGCAGAAGCTCAGTACCTTATGAATGTATCAAACTATATGAATATATTTGTAGGATTCAATGTAGGGGTTATGAATTTTAAGTATGAAGCAGATACGACAGTCGCCAAAGTGAGTGATAAAAAAGATTATTACGGCGGTGATATCGGTGTTAATCTTCATCTGATGGAAGCATTGGATTTTGAGATAGGCGCCCGCTATATGTATATCGGTTATGATTATACAAATGCATCTACGACTGCAGTCGCAAAGTTTGATCATATGATAAACGGCTATGCAAGTTTTATTTATAGATTCCAAATGGAGTGATTTGACACATATTGATTTTTAGAGAAACTCACAAAGAGTGAACGTTCATATATCCTCTCAAGTTGCCAAAGATTTAAAAAGTTTATAATTTTTACTTTTAATTTAGGTTATCTCAGTGTATAATTTCACATTCAAAATGTTTTAATTAACATTGTATAAATTTTGAAGGCAAAATATGGATTCTAAAGAACTTGAACAACTTGGACTGAAAAATATAGGCAGCATATATTATAATTTAAGTTATGATGATTTAATAAAACACGAGTTGGACAATAATGAATGTACTATGACAAGTAGCGGTGCTACTGCTGTAGATACAGGTGTATTTACAGGTCGTAGTCCTAAAGATAAATATTTTGTAGATCAAGAACCCTCAAACAAATATATTGCATGGGGTAATGTAAATCAAAAGATCAGTAAAAAGATCTTTGACGAACTCTTTGAGCTTTCCAAGCAACAACTCTCAGGCAAAGATCTCTACGTAACGGATGTTTTTACGGGTGCGAGTGTTGCAAGTAAACATTCGATTCGCTTTATTACGGAAATTGCATGGCAATCACACTTTGTAAAAAATATGTTTATACGTCCAAGTGAAAATGAACTTAAAGGGTTTAAGCCAAATTTCACAGTTTTTAATGCATGTAAAGCAGTAAATGATAAATGGCAAGAGCATTGTCTTAACTCTGAAGTGTTTGTCTTGTTTGATATTGAAAACAATATGGCCATTATCGGGGGGACTTGGTATGGAGGAGAGCTTAAAAAAGGTATCTTCTCAATGATGAACTACTGGCTGCCTTTACAAGGCAAGCTTTCTATGCATTGTTCTGCCAATATCGGAAAAGATAATGATACAGCTCTTTTCTTTGGACTTAGCGGAACAGGCAAGACCACCCTTTCTACAGACCCTGAACGTCGTCTTATCGGTGATGACGAGCATGGTTGGGATGAGCATGGAGTCTTCAACTTTGAAGGCGGATGTTACGCCAAGGTCATCAATCTTGATCCAAACAGCGAGCCGGAGATCTATGGAGCTATCAAAAGAGGAGCTCTTTTAGAAAATGTGGTAACCGACCATGAAGGTACAGTTGATTACTCAAGTAGCTCAAAAACAGAAAATACCCGCGTTTCCTATCCGATCGATCACATAGAAAATCATGAGCCCTCTCTTATGGGCGGACATGCACAAAATATCATATTCTTAACAGCAGATGCTTTTGGTGTTCTTCCTCCTGTGAGCAAACTTACAAAAGAGCAGGCGATGTATTATTTCTTAAGCGGATATACTGCAAAAGTAGCAGGTACAGAGCGCGGTATCACTAAGCCTGTTGCGACATTCAGTGCTTGTTTTGGTGAAGCGTTCTTACCGTTACATCCGACAGTGTATGCAAAACTGCTTGGTGAAAAGATAGATGAACACGATGTTCATGTTTATCTTGTCAATACAGGATGGAGCGGTGGCGGACCGGGTGTCGGCAAACGTATGAGCATCAAAGATACCCGTGCATGTATCAATGCAATTCTAGACGGAAGTATCAAACACAGTGAGTTTGATATAACAAAAACATTCGGTCTTGCAGTTCCAAAAACACTTGGAGATATCAATCCAAGTATTTTAAACCCTCGTAACGCTTGGGCAGACAAAGATGCATTTGATCATACTCGTGATACATTAGCAGCGATGTTTATAGAAAATTTTAAAAAGTATCAGACAGAAGATGCTGAGTTTGATTTTTCAGAAGCAGGACCGAAATTATAGGCTTCTCGCCTATACGAAAGTAAGAGAAAATCTCTTACATGTAACTTTTATAATTCAGTTGCTTTTTTATAAGCAGCTTCTACAGCTTTTATACAACCGATTCTAACACCGTTTTCCTCTAATGCACTGTATCCCGCAGCAGTAGTACCGCCAGGACTCATTACGGCATCTTTAAAGAGCGCCGGGTGAACATCCTGAATGATATCGCCAAATCCCGCAAATAGACCGCGGACAAGCTGCATCGCATCGTCACGTTTTAGTCCCTGTTTAACACCGCCATCGGCAAGTGCTTCAGCGATCAGGGCCAAGTAAGCAGGGCCACTTCCTGCAACTGCAGTGGCAATATTGAGCTCTTTTTCAGAAGCCACCCACAATGTGTAACCGATAGAGCTGAATATCTCAAGGGCATCATCTTTACATGCAAGATCACCGGTGAGAGTTGTCATCGATTTTTTTATGTTTGCAGCAAGATTAGGCATGGTTCTTACATAGCTTTCTGCATCGATGTTTTCTTTGAGAACGTCGATAGATGTTCCGGCTAAAACAGAATAGAGGTTTTTAGCTTTTCCCTTTATCATTGTTTTCATTGATGTGATATTTGCAGGTTTGACGCATAAGATCAAACTCTTGTCTTTTGCATCAAATTCGGGATAAACTGTTTTTTTAATAACACTTTTTAGTTTCTCTTCAAATTCTTCAAGCTTTTGAATATCTCTTCCGACAACTTCAATATCGTACGAAGAGGCTAGACCTGATGCTATAGCAAAGGCCATATTCCCATTTCCGATAAGTGTGATTTGCTTATTCATTATTTGTCTTTATGCAAGAAGTTTGAAAGCTTTTCCGCGACTGCGTATGGGGAGTTGTCAGCCAAAATGACTTGTGCCATCGTATTATTATCGAGGTTGAAGACCAAAGGACCTACAAAATTAACAAAAGATTCTTCTATCGGAGTATTGATAATTAACATATTATAGATTAAAAGATTAGATGTCTCATTTACTTCCATCAATATTTGTATTGCAGTCGGGATCTCAAAATCATATTCACGTAATACAAAAGGGTTTATAAGTGTAAATGATGGTTCGTTCGCATCTACAACTTGAAGTCTTGCAAAGACATCATCTATCTTTTTCAACTCCATACTTGTAATGTTTTCAAAACCTAACAACGGACTTTTTATCTCAAATATCATAAATAAACCTTTATAATAAACATTGGCAATATTGTAGCATATTTGAATTAAATTGGTAACTGATTAATGTTGTGTAACAAGAATTTGCGATAAAATAACACTCTTATATTTGAAGGACCTAATTTGATACTGACAAAAACACTATTACCCCTATTTTTTATCTTCATACTTTTTACGGGATGTAGTAAAAATGACGATGAATACAATAAACCTGCAATGTACTGGTACTCTAAGATAATAGAGAATGTTTCCAACGGCAACTTGGAAAAAGCGGATAGCTATTATAGTTCTTTACAGGGAGAACACATCGGGTCTCCTTTGCTTAGAGAAGCGACATTCCTGCTTGCCGTTGCTCACATGAACAGCGAAGAATATCTGCTTAGCGAACATTTTTTGGATGAATATATAAGCAGATATGCCAATGTTAATGAAAAAGAGTATTCGGAGTTTTTAAAGATAAAAGTCAAGTACATGTCTCTTCCAAATCCTCGTCGTGATCAGGCATTCATTGATGAAGCGATCGAAGGGGCAAAAAGCTTTGAATCGAAATATCCAAATTCAGAGTACTATCCTGTTATAGATACGATGCTGACAAGATTGTATTTGGCAAGAGCCGCTTTAAATGAAACGATCGCATTGCTTTATGACAGAATCGATAAACCAAAAAGTGCCAAATATTATAGAGAGATATTGCCTCAGCCTTGGATCAAGTGGGATGAAGTCGATCGTGCGAATACTCCATGGTATAGAGAGTGGTTTGAGGGTGATGGAACAGCCAGCTGGTATGGAGCGATCATACCTCATACGCGCAGTGTTGTTTCAAGAAACAGTGTTCAAAGTGATGATAATATGACAAGTGATGGAGAAGAAAATGATGCAATTAAGTAATTATAGTGAATTTCCTACAAATATTCCCGTTATAGCAGAAGATGAAATATTTTTATACCCGTTTATGATATCTCCGCTTTTTTTAAGTGATGAAAGTAATATAGCTGCTGCAAATAAAGCAATGGATGAAAACACATTGGTCATAGTTTGCTCGACACGACCTGATCATGAGGGTAAAAGAGATTTTGATTCTTTATATAAGGTCGGGGTTATAGGTTCGATCATGAGAAAAGTAGCACTGCCTGATGGCAGGGTAAAAGTTCTTTTTCAGGGTCTTGCCCGCGGAGAGATATTGTCACATGTAAGCGATTCACCGCTTATCGCAAATGTAAATGTACTGAACTCAAGTGTGGCTAATGAACTCAGAATGGATGCAGTACTTGAAGTCGTAAGGGAAAAGGTCCGTGCCCTTTCTCAAGTAAGCAGCTATTTTCCACCCGATCTTCTTCGCACTATAGAGGAAAATCATGAGTACAATCGCATTGTCGATCTGATATGCAGCAGTATCAAACTGAAAAAAGAGCAGGCTTATAAACTTTTTTCCGAAACAAATATTGAAAATAGGTTTCTAATACTTATCGATTATCTTATTGAAGAGATAGAAGCAAATAAACTGCAAAAAGAGATAAGAAACAAAGTTCACTCTAAAATAGAGAAAGTCAATAAAGAGTACTTTTTAAAAGAGCAGTTAAAACAGATACAAAGAGAACTTGGAACAGATACGCAGCGTGAAGAGGAGATAGAAGAGTATCGTAAAAAATTAGCTGCAAAAAAAGAGAAAATGGGTGAAGATGCCTACAAAGAGATAAATAAACAGATCGAAAGATATGCAAGGATGCACCCTGATTCTGCCGATGCAGGGATGATACAGACCTATTTGGAGTGGACGCTTGACATACCTTTTGGAGAGATGGCAAAGAAATCGTTAAAAATAGAAAATGTCGAAAAACAGCTTGACGAAGACCATTTTTCACTTAAAAAACCAAAAGAGAGAGTCGTAGAATATTTTGCCGTAAAAGAGCTGCTTGAACTTAGAGGCAAGAAAGAGGGTGATAGTGCCGGAGCGATTTTATGTTTCAACGGACCTCCTGGTGTGGGTAAAACATCTTTAGCTAACTCTATTGCAAAAGCACTTCATCGTCCACTTGTGCGCATCGCACTTGGCGGGCTTGAAGATGTTAACGAATTGCGTGGGCACAGACGTACCTATATCGGTGCGATGCCAGGACGCATCACACAAGGACTCATAGACGCTAAAAAGATGAATCCTGTTATTGTGTTAGATGAGATAGATAAAGTCGCACGTTCTCATCGAGGTGATCCGACTGCCGTACTTTTGGAGATTTTAGATCCTGAGCAAAATAAAGAGTTTAGAGATTATTATCTAAACTTCAACATAGACCTTAGAGATGTGATATTTATCGCTACAGCGAATGATGTGGGAGGTATACCGGCACCTCTGAGAGATAGAATGGAGTTTATAACAGTTACTAGTTATACACCTCAAGAAAAGTTTGAGATAGCAAAACGCTATTTATTACCGCAAGAGATAAAAAAACATGGTCTTAAGACTTCAGAACTTGTAGTCTCAAAAACTGCTTTGCATGAGATCATTGATAAATATACTCGTGAAGCGGGGTGTAAGAAATCTAAGACGTAGAATTGCAGACTTGACAAGAAAAGCAGCAAAAATACTGCTTCAACATCCTGATCAGTCAAAAGTCTCTGTATCGATAAAAAATTTAAAAGAGTTTTTTGATAAAAGCGTATTTGAAATAGAAAAAACCGATAGGATCCCTGTTATAGGTATGGTAAACGGATTGGCATGGACAAGTGTAGGCGGAGATGTATTGAAACTAGAGTCTATTCGCATAAAAGGCAAAGGTAATATGCAGCTCACAGGTAGCCTTGGCGATGTTATGAAAGAATCGGCAAGAATCGCTTTGAGTGTTGTTAAAACATTGATAGATGAAAAAAAGATTGAAATTTCATTAGACAATATCCCTGTAAATCATAAAGAGGAAGAGGAAAACAGTGTCATCGATGCAAGTGAAGTGTATAAAAGATATGATCTTCACGTTCATGTCCCTGATGGTGCTACTCCAAAAGATGGACCAAGTGCGGGAATCGCAATGACGACGGTTATGGCTTCTATTCTAAGTTCGAAAAAAGTTCGCTCAGATCTTGCGATGACCGGAGAGGTCTCTTTACGTGGAGACGTCTTGCCTATAGGCGGACTAAAAGAGAAACTTATCGCAGCTCATAAAGCGGGTATGACGACAGTGGTGATTCCCCAAAAAAATTATGAGAGAGATCTTGATGATATTCCAAAAGAGATCAGGGACGATTTAGAGATAATCGGAGTGACGCGTATAGAACAAGTGCTTAAGTTGGCACTTGTTTAATTATAATGAAGTTTTATTTATATAGATAGCTTTTTTATTTGGTCTGTTAAGTCATGAGCGCGAACAGGCTTCATTAAAAAGCCGTTTGCTCCACTTTCTAAAGCTTCACTTTTCTTTGTTTCATCTGTTGTCAGCATTATGACAGGCATCTGTTGTAGATTTTCATCTGCACGCACTACTTTTAACATCTCTAATCCACCCATAACCGGCATTATAATGTCTAAAAGTATAATATCGATATCATTAGTGGATTTTAATATTCCTATCGCATCCGCACCGTTTCTAGCTTCTACTACTTCAGAAACATTATCCTGTTTAAGCAGCATGGATTTTAATAGCTTTAGATTGATCATATCATCATCTACAGCTAATATTTTTAATTTTTTATCTGACATCTCTCATCCTTGATTAAACAAATTTTTCAAATACTAAGCGCAATAGGTCTTTATTTACTATATTTTTTATAATTTCATGCACATACAGTGCATCTGTTTCTTCCTCTTTACTGTGTGGATCAATCATCATAACAAAATATACCTCAGAATTTATGCCTTTCAACTCTTCTGTTAGTTCTTGAAGCTTTAATCCATGAAGTTCTTTATCAAAAAGTGCAAGCTTATATCTATTGGCCTTTAATTTTGCTTTCATATCTTCAACATTTTCAGCTATTTCATAACTGTATTTGAGTTCATCAAGAATATGGGCGAATAGTTTTGCTTCTACTTTATTTTTCTTTGTCAGTAAAATATCAGACATATAAGGTTTGTCTTCATGACTTACGACAGTGATTTCAGGTTCCAAACTAGTTTCATCTTCAACCGTATCGATTTCTGGCTTAATGATCTCTTCTAAACTGACAGTATCTTCCACTTCTGCAATTGGTGTAGACTCTAAAACAGACTGTTCAATCTCTGTCGGAGTAGTAGTGTTCTTGTCTTCTTGTGCCTTTTCCTCGCTATTTAAAGCAATTGGAGCCTTGTATGATTTTACATCTACAATAAGATCAGCCAAGAAATGGTTGAGAATAGAGATTATTTCAGAACGCACTAAAGGTTTCGTTGTATATTCATCAAGACCATGGCTCAAAAAGCGTTCTCTGTCGCCTTTGAGCGCATTTGCCGTTAATGCGACTATCGGCACGTGAGGAAGATTGAAATCTTCTTCATAATCTAATATCTCTTGTGTCGCTTCTACACCGTCAAGCACCGGCATTTGGATATCCATAAACACGATGTCAAAGTTTCCGCTTTTACGTTTTTGGAATGCTTCAAGGCCATTATTTGCCAAAGTTACGGTAATACCTAGATCTTCCAAAGTTCTTTTTATAAGTTTTTGGTTGATGATATTATCTTCAGCCACTAAAGCTCTTGCTGTAAATTTAGAGCTTCTTTCATCAAATTTTTTACGACGAGCTCTTTTGTTTTTTTGTTCATTAAATGATGATGAATCATAGTTTTCTAGAACAGATTTTAATTTACTTGTATTGAGTGGCTCATAAAGTGTTTTAAAGAGAGACAAGCCTAGGCTTTCTATCTTTTTCATATAGTATGATTTTGTGATGAGTATCATTGCTTCCGGTGATTTAGCATAATTTACTAGATCTTCTTCATTTGCAAAATCATAATCGACAAACATCAAATCATAATTGATCTGTTGTTCCAATGTATTGAGCTCTACTATGTCTTTAAATGAAGTATAACTGACTCCGTAAAAATCTAAATACTCACGAAGATATTTGCTTTGTGTCTTTTCTTTACTATTTGAATCTAAGATCAGAGCATTAATATTTGAAAAACTAGCTTTCATAGAGTCATTTAAAGTCTCTATCTCTTCAAACTCTAAAGTAAAGAAGAAAGTTGTGCCGTGACCCACTTCACTCTCTATATCCAGTTGACCACCCATTAATTCAACAAAGCGGCTAGAAATAGTAAGACCTAGACCGGTACCACCATATTTACGGGTAATAGATGTATCAGCTTGGCTGAATGCTTCAAAAATACGAGATTTCTGTTCGCTTGTTACACCGATACCGCTATCTTGTACCTGGAATCTGATCTTAATTTTACCGCTTTGTTCTGATTCTAGACGACGAATATCGACATTGATGGCACCGCCGCTGTTTGTAAATTTAACTGCATTTGATAAAAGGTTAATGATAACCTCTTTGATCTTAGTAGGATCCCCTTTAATAGGACGCTCAAGCTCTGGATCGATATAGCAACCAAGGTCGATATGTTTTTCAGAAGCACGAACAGAGTAAACTTCGACAGCACTTTCAAATTCGTCTGTAGGATTAAATATAACCTCTTCGATCTCAAGTTTATTGCTTTCGATTTTAGAAAGGTCAAGAATGTTATTGATAATTTCAAGAAGGTTTTCGGATGATTTTTCAATAATATCGATGAACTCTCTTTGTTCTTCACTAAGATCTGTGTCTTTTAACAGTTCGGTAAATCCGACGATACCGTTTAGTGGTGTACGGATTTCATGAGACATATTTGCAAGGAACATAGATTTTGCTTCACTTGCTTCCATCGCGTATTCTTTATCACGACGTGTCTGCTCAATAATATCTTCTAGTAGTTGATATGCCTGTGCCGTTCCTGAAGCTGTGTCAAGGTTAATATTTCTATTGTCCTCATCATCTCCGGTATCTTTTGCAACACGTCTTAAAACGAGTTCAAGATTTTTAATATTTCTAGCAATATCATTTGAAAGCAGGAAGCCCAAAATACCGACTATTATTGATAATAGCCAAATAAAGATAGCAATTACAAGTATTTTAATAGCATTTTCTTGAACGACTTTTGCCCTTTTATCCATCTCTTCAAGAATAATATCTTTAGCTTGCGTTATAACATTCTCTTTTTCTGAAAGCATTGTAAACCAGATGCCGGATTCAGTGTCATATTCACCTTTCTTTGCTGCTTCAAGGATGTTTGAACGCTCTTCTGTAATATCGTTGCTTAAGTCTGTGTTGTCTTCACTTTTAAAAATATCATCAAGCTTTTTATGTATGTCTGCATCGACTTCTTCATAATTGATAGAGTCGGCTTTGCCGATGAAAGCGAGCCATTTGTTTATTTCATCAGACTCAAGCGGAGTAGAACGTGCAAGGGTATAAGAGATATAATCTCGCTCTGCAGCAGTAAACTCCTGTGCACGTACCAATGAAAGATAGGCAGTGACAAGTGAAGATATCTTCTCATCAACGTGAATAGCCGCAATATTTTCCAATTTTGTTAAAATATCTTTTTGTGCTTTTCCGTATGTAGTATAAAAAACATCATTAAAATCTATTTTTTGCTCATCGACAAGTTTTCTCACTCCTTGTGTATTTTTCATAATAGTTGTAACGGTAGCGCTGTTTTTACATGCTTGGCAATTCGCTTCACCGTTTGTATGATCATGCAGATAGTCATTGTTTTTGATATGTGCTACATACTCTGAAGTTTTTTGGTCGACTAAGTCTCTTTGTGCAATAAGCGACTTATGAGTCGTAGGTGAAGAGTTTCCTAGATACATAATTGTCATCCCGCGTTCACGCGATATATTATCCAGTAACTGTGTTAAGTATCTGTTCTCTTTTAGTTTGGCTTCTAATTTTTTTGCACTGTCATAGCTTGAATATGCATTGTAAACATAATATGAAGCTAATGAGAAAAGAATAATAATCGGAAATAAACTTATCAGTCTTAGCCTATTTTTTAATCCTATTTGCATTATCTAACTTCCTTATATTTGGTTTATGTAGTTTTTAAAGCTGACCAACAGTTCTTTGGCATCTTCTACATTATCTACAGATAGTAACTCTTCTAGTATTCTTGAAACTTTATTGAGACGAAGATTGTCAGAAGCTCCTTTTATACTAATAACTTGACTTTTTAGTTCAGTAAAATCACTCTGTTCAATTGCTTTTTCTAAACTAGGCATCATATCGATCGAGTGTTCTTTGAAGTCGGCTAAAAGTTGATTGACGATATCTTTATTGAGTCCTAGTTCGTGCATGATTATGTCTTTGTCATAATCAATGTTATCCTCTTTTTCAACTGGATTTTCTTCTTCTGTTTCATCACTCTCTTCATCTATTTTAATCGGTTCATCTTCTTCTATAAGATTATCTATGTCATCAGTTGAGTTGTCATCTTTGATGAAAAAATCATCTTCATTATCATTTTCTACAGGTGTCAATTCATCTAATTCTATGAAAGCATCTTCCTCTATTTCATTGCTTTCTTCATTCAAATAATCATCTTTATTTATATCTTCTAGTGATAGCTCTTCATCTATTTTAATTGGTTCATCTTCTTCTACAAGACTATCTGTATCATCAGTTAAGTTGTCATCTTTGATGAAAAAATCATCTTCATTTTCTACAAAAGTTGCTTTATTTTCAGTTGATTCGTCATCTTTGATAAAATAATCATCATCAAAAGCAATCTCTTCTAATGCGATTTTATCATCATCTTTAAATTGCTCTTTTTCGTTGAAATCATCTTTCTCATCAAAATTGTGATTTTCCAAAGTGATCGGCTCATTATCATCATATTTGATTCCTATATGATATAAGTCGTCTTCATCAGAAGATTCTTCAAGTATATGTTCTTGTGTATCTTCTAGATCATCTTTTAAATCAACCGTATAAAGCTCTTCTTGGGGAATCTCTTCAATCGATTCTACATGTAACGGTTCTACGTTGTCTTGTGTAAGGATCGGAGCTTTACCCTCAAGTTTTGCGATTATCGTGTAGAAATGGTCAAGATTCGCTCTTATCTCATCCATATTATCTGAACTATTGATTATACTCAATACTTCAAATGCATCTTCAATCCTCAGATTTGCCGCTACACCTTTGAGTTTGTGAGATAAAAGTTTTACCGCTTCTAGATCATCATTTAACACGTTTTTATATAGATCGTCTTTAAAATCGTAAGATTGCTGAATAAAATCCCCGATAAACTCTTCGATAAGGTCGATAGGCAGTCCCAATTCGCTGGACGCCACACTCGGATCATACTTATAGTCTTTACTGACTTGCAGATTTTTGATGTATTGATTATTGGACGGAGTCGCCGTATAATCGCCGAGCATAGGTTTCTCGACCGGTTTTTGTTCTACAGGCTCTTTTATGCTTTCTTTGATCTCATTCTCTTCATAAATATCGATAGGCAGTTCTGCTTTATCGATCTGATCAAATTCAAAATCTTCATCTATCTTGAATGGTTCATCTTCTATTGCTGGTTCATATACATCTTCTATATCTAATGGAGCGTTAAAATCAAAATCATATGGATCTTCTATAACTTTTTGTTGTATCGGAGTCTCAAATATATCCGGTTCGCTAAGTTCTATTGACTGTTCATCTTCAAAATCAGGTAAGATCTCTTCTACTTTTTTTTCTGGAATGACTATTTTTGGTGCAGGAGTTTCTAAAATATCTTTTTCAATATCTTTGTTTTCTTTAGTGTCTAAAGCTCTTAATTTGGAAAGTGTGATTGCATACGCAGGCTGATCAGGTGCATCATTGAGATATATTGTCTCCAACTCTAATGTTGCAGTGAAGTTTTTTTTGCTTGTACGGATAATGACTTTTGCTTCACCTATATCTGAGTGCAATATATAATAGATCCAATTGAAATTTTTAAAATTATGTATATAGCTAGGTTTTTTAACAAAAAGGTCGGCAAAGTCGCTACATTCTCTTTTAAGCTCTGCCAAGTTTTGAAACCCTAGACTCTTTAAATCTTTTTCATCAATTCCAATAAACTCTTGTTTATGATTGTATATAAGCATCCCTATTCCTTACTTTTCAGTTTGTAGCATTTTTGCATATAGACTGCTAGCCTCTTCGATGTTCTTTCTACTCGCCGGCTTACGTGCTGCTATATAGCCTGTTATATTCCTATTTTCATCAAAGACGGGAGTAATTTCGGTCTCAACCCAGTAGTACAAGCCGTCTTTACGTAGATTTTTTACAAATCCGTGCCATGTCTGACCGGCTTGAATCTCTTTCCACATCTGTGCAAAGGCTGTCTTAGGCATGTCCGGATGTCGTATAATATTATGAGGTTTTCCAATTAGTTCTTCTTTTGTATACCCGGAAATTTCACAAAATTTTCTATTAGCAAATGTGATTACACCCTTTGTGTCGGTTTCACTTACTATTGCTCTTCCTTCGAAGTGGTACTCTTCATTTACTACTTTTGGTCTACTCATCCTAAAAACCTTAAAATCTAAGTTGGTCACAATATAACATATTATTAACTAAAAATCACTTATTTGTAATGTAATTTTATAGTTTTTGCATCTTTTAGGTTTAATATAGAAGCAATTTCATCTTCGCTTGCAGATTTAATCATTTCAAATGTTCCAAAATAGTTTAAAAGCTTTTGAATTTTTGCTGCAGATATTCCATTAAGCGACAAAAGCCTACTCTCCTGATCCAACTTTAATTTCGTTTTTTTGTGGAATGTGATAGCGCTTCTATGGGCCTCATCTCTGAGCCTTTGAACAAATTGAAGCCTTTTATCGGTTGTACTTAGATTAAAGCTTTCATCGGCAGTATGGATGATATCTTTCGCTTCACCCTTTGCACGATGAGTTTTTGCATCGATCTTTTCTTTGGAAATAGCGATGACATCTAAAAATACACCGCTTGATTCGATGAGATCAAGTGCTAGCTTAAGCAGTGTTTCTCCACCGTCAAGTATCCATAAGTCGGGGGGAGTGTTCTTTTCAAAACTCTCTATTCTTTTTGTGAGCATCTCTTTCATCTGCGAATACTCATCCCTTGATTCCAGATGATATGTTCTGTACGATTTTTTATCAAATATACCGTTGTCGTATACCACCATAGCTCCTACAGTCGCTTGGCCGCTCATGTGCGAGTTGTCAAAAGTCTCTATTCTTAATGGAACTCTCTGAAGATTGAAAAGCTCTTTTATGGAAAGTGCACTTTCATAGGAATTGTCGATTTTTGTTTTATTTAAAAGCTCGTTGGCGTTGAGTAAAGCTAAGTCGATCAGTCTTTTTTTATCACCGCGTTTAGGATTTGCGATCTCTGCTTTTTTACCAAAAACACTAGAGAGATAATCTTCTAAAAGTTCTTTGGAATCAAACTCATGTGCGACTAGAATAGGAGCTATGATCGGAGGTGCTTCACTGCCGTAATACTCCATAATGGCGCGGTAATATATCTCATCCGTATCAAATCCCTCATTGAGGTAAATATAGTCATGCGAAGATGAGACTATCTTCCCGTTTCGCATAAATATCTTGATTATGACGGCACGATTTTCTTTATCCGCAATGCAGAAAATATCGTAGTTATCATTTGTTGCTAAGTCGATTTGTGAAGAGATGTTTGATTTTTCTATGCTTTGGATTCTGCTTTTGATTTCGTTTGCCTCTTCAAAACGCAGCTCCTCTGCATAAAAGAGCATCTTTTTTTTCAGCTCTTTTAAAAGCTCTTTTTTGTTTTCTATATAATTTATGGCTTTGTCTATCTCTTTTTTGTAAAGTTCACTTTTGATGTTGAACTCACACGGTGCAAGACATTTTTTTATTTGGTAGTATAAACACGCTTTTTTTCCCTTTATACAGCTTTTTTTTTGGACAAGTCTGCAGAGTTCATAGACAGAGTCCAGTATATCTCTGGCTCCTATGGAATAGGGTCCGAAATACTTCACATCCCTTGAATCTACAACTTTTCTCGTGATCTCAAATCTTGGATATTTTTGTGAATAATCTATATAGATATAGGGATAAGTCTTATCATCACGCAGGAGGATATTGTATTTTGGTTTTAGCTGTTTGATGAGAGAGTTTTCTAAGATCAATGCATCATGTTCGCTGTTGACGACAATATAGTTCATCGATGCTGTTTCACTCAGCATTTTGACTATTCTTGGATTAAGGGCAGGATTTGGACGTAGGATCGGAGTAAAATACCAATAACTTTTTACACGGTTCTTGAGATTTTTTGCTTTACCGATGTAGAGCAGTTGGCCTTTTTCGTTAAAATACTGATAAATCCCCGCAGAACTCGGGAGGTTTTTAATCTTGTCTATCATTTAAAATCTTGCGGATATCTTCTATGACGTTATAGAGTCTCTCGTCTGTGACACTGTTGGTAAACTCTGCATGGGATCGCTCAACAAATCTTTCATCCGTGCTTGAACCGCCATGCAGGCTTTCATCTTTGTGAGGTTTGAAAGAGACATAAGCTCTTATATCGTTGAAATTTAGGTTTTTACACTCAAGAGGGGGGATTTGCTTTAAAGGTGTTTTAATAGATTGTATTATAATATCAAATTCCTGTTTAGCCCATGGGTGACTAAGAACGAAATTTAATATGTTGTTCTTGATATATCCATAGACGATCATTTTTTGTAAATGGATGGGAAATAGTTCTTGAATTTTTTTTATACAGTGAAATTGAGATAATTTTGAAAATTGAGGTTTACTTTGCAAAGAAGAGATAATTTGATTCGCATTTTTCATGTTGTGATTATAGCATTCTTATCATTAAATATGTTTGGTTGCGGGTATAAAGCCAACCCATATTATATCGGTGATAAAGATACCGATAAAACGAAAGCAAATACCAAATGATAAAATATGATGTGATCATAGTAGGTGCCGGAATAGCGGGTCTATACGCTGCTATGAACCTGCCAAAAGATAAAAAAGTACTTATAATAAATAAGCGTGAGACGTTCAAATGTAACAGTTTCTATGCACAAGGCGGCATAGCTTTAGCTGTTGACAAAGATGATATTCCTGTGCATATTGAAGATACTTTAAATGCCGGAGACGGGCTTTGTGATAAAGATGCAGTTGATGTTTTAAGTGCAAACTCTAGGACGGTTATTGATAATCTTATAAATATGGGATTTGAGTTTGACAAGGACAGCGAGGGGAATCTTTTATATACAAAAGAGGCTGCTCATTCCAGAGAGAGAATACTCCATGCAGGCGGTGATGCAACGGGAAGGTATGTACATCTTTTTCTTCTTGAACACAACCCACATCCTATGCTTTTTAATGCCAGAGTGGTCGATCTGCTCATAAAAGACAATGAGTGTTACGGTGTCACGGTGCTTGACCATAGGGAACTGAAAAATATCTACGCAGACAAGGTCATCATCGCAAGCGGAGGAGTCGGCTCGCTTTATGAGTACCACACGAATGCACCGACGATCAGCGGAGATATGCAGGGATTATGTGTGCTTAAAGGCATAAAGCTTGAGATGATGGAGATGATGCAGTTTCATCCGACTGTCTACATGACCAAGGGTTCTGCACAAAAACTTCTGCTTACCGAAGCACTAAGAGGTGAGGGTGCGACAATTGAGGATACTTACGGAAGAAGATTCCTTTTTGATTATGACCCTAGAGGTGAACTTGCTTCTCGTGATATCGTGAGTAAAGCGATATATGACTATAAGAAAAAAACAGGCTCAGAGGTCTATCTTTGTGTTAAAAACTTTAGTTATGAATACTTTATCCATAGATTTCCAAACATCTATAAAAGCTTGAAACTCTTGGGTTACGACCTGCCAAAAGACAGAGTCCCTATCTCTCCGGCTTTTCACTATGCAATAGGCGGGATCAAAACTGATTTAGATGCTAGAGTCGAGGGTGTGGGTTCTCTTTATGCCATAGGCGAAGTCGCATCAACCGGTGTTCACGGCGCCAATAGACTCGCTTCAAACTCATTGTTAGAGGGGCTTGTCTTTGCAAAACGTGCAGTCGAAGATATATTACAAGATACACATAAAAAAGAGTTTGTAGAATTTGATATAACCAAAGATGTGATGAGTTATAAAGAGGATAAAGAGAAGAAAAATCTTCTTCGCCGGATTATGTGGGATAAGGTGTCTATAGTAAGGACAAAAGAGGGATTAAATGAGGCATTAGACCAGATTAATGCTCTTTTAAATGAAAAAATTGGTAAACTTCTAAAATTTCGTTTACTAACGGCAAAAGAGATAGTGACTTCGGCTTTAAAACGAGATAAATCTATCGGTGTACACACCATTGAAGAAAACTAGGAGAGCGTAATGCATGAATTGGATTTAACGACCAGTTGGGTCGGTATACTTAGCTTTGCTGTTTTTTTAATAGCTTATTATTTTATAGCAACAGAAGAAAAATATGAGATAAATAAAGCAAAACCTGCTTTATTTGCCGGAACATTTATGTTTATGCTTATTGGTATTTA
>JAHJGM010000019.1 GCA_018824305.1 bacterium | reverse complement strand
GTCTTTAACAAAGAGGTACTTAAAAAAGCGGTAATGTTTGGAACGGCTATCGGCGCTACCATCAACAGAACTTCATACTTTGACAGAAAGTCTTACTTCTATCCTGACAGCCCATCGGCTTACCAGATCACTCAGCTTTATACTCCTGTAGTAGAACATGGAAAGTTAGAGATCGACTTTGAAGACGGAAGCAAGAAGATCATCGGTATCAACCGTGCTCACATCGAAGCGGATGCCGGGAAAAACATCCATGACGGCGATATCTCAAAAGTAGATCTAAACCGTGCAGGAACACCTCTTTTAGAGATCGTAAGTGAACCTGATATGAGAAGTGCCGATGAAGCGATACTTTACCTTAAAAAGCTTCACTCGATCGTGAGATACCTTGATATCAGTGATGCAAACATGCAAGAGGGCTCTTTCCGCGTGGATGTAAACGTCTCTATCCGTCCAAAAGGGGATGAGAAACTTTACACTCGTGTCGAGATCAAAAACATCAACTCTTTTAGATTTATCCAAAGAGCGATCGAACTTGAAGTGGCTCGTCAAAAAGAGGCTTGGGAAGACGGTGTTTATGATAAAGAGATAGTTCAAGAGACTCGCTTGTTCGATCAGGCAAAACAAGAGACTAGAAGTATGCGCGGTAAGGAAGAAGCGGCAGATTACCGTTATTTCCCCGAGCCTGACCTATTAAAAGCGTTTGTCACGGACGAGATCTACGCTGAGGCGACTCAGATCCCTGAACTCCCGGATGAGAAAAAAGAGCGTTTCGTCCAAGATTTCGGTATGAACGAATACAACGCTTCGGTTATCACATCAACTTTAGAGATGGCGAAGTTCTTCGAAGAGATGATGCAAGAGAGCATCACGGCAAAAAATGCGGTCACATGGCTGACAGTCGAACTTCAAGGGCGCTTAAAAGGCGGTATGAGTGTGGAGACATCACCTGTTGATGCGAAGAAACTGGGAACACTCGTCAAGCGTATAGAGGACAACACTATCAGCGGGAAAGCTGCCAAAGACGTACTTGATTTCCTGATGGAAAACGAAAGCAGCGTGGATGATGCAATCGATAAGCTGGGTCTTAAACAGGTAAGCGACACGGGAGCTATCGAGGCGATGATAGATGAGATTTTAAATGCAAATCCGGATAAAGTGGCTGAATACAGAAGTGGAAAAGACAAACTTTTCGGATTTTTTGTAGGTCAGATCATGAAAGTATCAAAAGGCAGTGCGAACCCGCAAACGGTAAACGATATATTAAAATCAAAATTGAGTTAGTATGAATATAGTAAAGCGTGGATTTATAGGAGCTGTTTATGCCATAAACGGTTCTAAAAAGTACGAACATTCAAAACGCTTTTTTTATAATTTATTAGAAAACGATCAATATAGATTTAAAAAATATGTTGATATTTTTATGATGATCCTTATCTTCACGAGTGTCTTTATTCTTATTGAAGAGGTTAAAAACCGTCTAAACGAGGACTATAGATTTTTCAACGACTACATAGTATCCTTAGTCTTCTTGATAGAGTATATCCTGCGTTTATGGGTCTATGACAGTTCGACCTCTATCATCATCGCACAGTATGAGAAAGATGTGGCATTATCGAGAGATTTTAGGATTGGTCGCGCCATTTATAAGGTCGTAGCTTCCAAGTTTGAACATATCCGTTCTATCAGTGCTATCATCGATTTTCTTGCAATTGTCCCATTCTTCCACGAACTTAGACTTCTTCGTATCTTTATTTTATTTAGGATATTTAAACTCTTTAGATACACAAGAAGTATCAAGACTTTCGGTTCGGTTCTTTTATCTAAAAAGTTCGAATTTTTAACGCTTCTTATCTTTGCATCGATCGTCGTATTCGTCTCATCCGTACTTGTCTATGTTATGGAAGCAAATAATCCGGAATCGCCGATAAATACGCTCTTCGATGCTTTTTACTGGTCGGTAGTCACCATCTCGACTGTCGGTTACGGTGATGTGGTAGCCGTTTCCAACGAGGGACGCATCGTAGCGGTGGTAGTCATTATCTCGGGGATCGCTGTTATGGCATTTACTACCTCTTTGGTCGTTTCTGCGTTTACGGAAAAGATAGAAGAGATCAAAGAGATGAAAAGCATAGAAGATATTGCAAAACTAAAGAAAGTATATCTTATCTGCGGATATAAAGAGATAGGTCGTCAAGTAGCCCTGAAACTTAAAAAAGACGGATGCAGTATCATTATTTTAGATACGGAAAAAATGAATGTCAAAGAAGCCATACGTGACGGATTCTTGGCTTTTGATTATGATTCCGGACTTTTAAGTACATACGAAAACCTCAAAATAAGCATCCATAATCAGGTGAAATGCGTATTGTGTCTGGATGATAGTGATGTTGAAAACATCTACACCACGCTTACTATCAGGTCAATTAGCAAAGAGGTCGAGATCATCTCGATCCTGCAAAGTAAGAAAAATAGAAAAAAACTGGAACTTGCAGGTGTCTCAAAGATCATCTTTTCTCAAGAGTTCATAGGACTTATCGCAAAAGAGTATATAGGTCAGCCGGTTGCATTCGAGCTTATACATGAGCTTAGATCAGAGACTCACGGAATCCAAATATCCGAGATCTTGGTAGATGATGTGATGATACGTTTTCATGGGCAAATAGGAGATATCGAGAGCAGTAAATACAAACTTCTGCTTTTAGGGATATATAAAAGTGCATATCAACACTTTTTGTTTAATCCATTAGACAGTACACTGCTTGAGATAGGCGATATGCTTATCGTCGTCGGTGATTACATATTTATTGAAGAGTATAAAAAATACCTTCATACAAAGAGTTCATAGATGAAATCAGCTATTATATTCGGGTATAACGAGTTTGCAGTTGAAATCGCAAATAGCCTTAAGACAAGATATAGTGATATAACTCTTCTTGTGTTAGAAGATAGAGAGCTAAAACTGCTGCAGGATAATCAGTTCAAAGTAATGAAGTTCAGCATAGACGATGACTGGTTCAAGCTGCAAGAACAGTATGATATCGATGATCTCATAGTTTTTTGTGCACTTGAAGACACTGCTGAAAATATCTTTTTGACCATCTCATTGCGAGCTGCATACGAAAACATCGTCATCATCGCTTTGTCCTCCGATCAAGAGAGCGGCAGAAAACTGAAAATGGCGGGGGCAAACAAGATCATCCCCATCACACAGACAACGGTCAACATCATAACAGAGATGATAGAACGCCCGTTTGTGACAGAGATACTCAACAATATCCTTTATTCGGATGATGAACTCAAAATTGCGCAGGTTGCGATAAATAAAGATTCTGAGGTCTTAGGCAAGACGGTGGAAAGCATAGATTGGAAAAACAGGTACGGTCTGCTTGTCATAGCGATCATCAGAGAAAATCTGGACACCTCTTTCATATATACAAAAAGAGCCAATCGTGAACCGCTGACAGAGGATGATGTCTTGGTCATAGTCGGATATGAGAGAGATATACTGGAATTTGAAAAAATAATCGGAAGGAGACACAATGCAAATTGGCGTGATTGGAGCTGGTAAGTGGGGGACGGCTCTCTCTTTTGCTCTGTCTGAGAAAAATGAGGTCTATATAACTTCAAGAACACCAAGAGATATGAAAAACTTTGTCTCGTTAGAAGAGATATTGAAGATCGAGTATCTTGTGATCGCTATCCCTGCGCAGGAAGTGTCTAAATGGCTTGAACATAACTACAATTTCAAGGGTCATAAGATAATGGTGGCCGCAAAAGGGATAGAAGCAGACAGCGGGAGATTTTTAAACGAGATATACTCCAAATATGTCCCTGAATCGAACATCTGCTTCTTGTCGGGTCCATCATTCGCCACAGAGGTAATGAAATCACTTCCTACAGCTGTTGTAGTAAACTCGAAAAATGAGGCATTGAGTGCCAAGTTTGCATCATTTTTTCCCTCTTTTATGAAGACATATACATCAACGGATGTAGTCGGTGCAGAGATCGCAGGGGCATATAAAAATGTTATTGCCATCGCTGCAGGCATCTGCGAAGGTCTGGGGCTTGGCAAAAATGCGGCGGCTTCGCTCATTTCCCGCGGACTTGTAGAGATGCAGAGATTTGGTCATAACTATGGTGCAAAAGATGAAAGCTTCATAGGTCTCAGCGGTGCAGGAGACCTTTTCTTGACTGCATCTTCGACTATGTCAAGAAACTTCAGAGTAGGGCTGGGACTGGCTCTTGGAAAATCCAAAGAGAAGATAGTCGAGGAACTCGGAGAAGTCGCAGAGGGTATCGGAACGGCGTATGCCTTACATGTAATAGTAAATGAGAAAAAGATATACCTCCCCATAGCCACGGAAGTCTATAGAATACTTGAGGGGAAAAATCCTAAAGAGAGTCTCAAAGACCTGCTTTCGCAGTAGGTTTTCTTTCTTGTTGTTTAAATAAACATCGTAAGTTTTTACTTGATTATTGCTTTAGATAAGGTTTCGATAAAATTTTTATAAACGCATACATGGCTATTTGAGTTGTATGTTTTAATACTATTATCGAAAGGAAACACTGTCATGTCAAGTACTATAAAACTTCATCGTGTGATTCGTGCTGCTCCAGAGAAGGTATATCGGGCGTTTTTGGATGCCGATGCAATAGTCAAATGGCTTCCCCCAAATGGCTTTACATGTAAAGTCCAACACTTCGAACCAAAGGTAGGCGGCAGTTATCATATGTCGTTTACGAACTTTACTAGCGGAGAGAGTCACTCCTTTGGAGGAAAATATGTTGAACTGGTACCGTATAAGCGCATCCGCTACATAGACAAATTTGATGATCAGAATTTGCCCGGAGAGATGCAGGTGACAGTGTCTTTGAAAAAGGTATCTATCGGGACAGAGTTGAAAATTATACAAGAGGGAGTGCCGGATGCCATCCCTGAAGAGGCATGCTATCTTGGTTGGCAGGAGTCGCTTGTACTCTTAGGAAAACTGGTCGAAACAGAGATATCGAACTAATATCCATTCTGCTGTTTCTCGTTTCCAATCTCCAGATTGGAAACACATATTGCATTCAATCAACAATTCAGGCATCAAAGAAAGAGTTTCAAAATACCTAATTTTAGCAATAATATACTTTTGAATACCAAGATATGAGGGTATTTTGGCTTTAACAGAATTATTTTCTAAATTTACTTTCATAGAAATTTTTATTATGTTCTAATTGCGCAATAAAGAAGTATAATGTTTGCCGAGCGGGTATTTCATCTCTTTCAAACAGAGGAGTTCGACATGGCAAAGAGTTCAACATTTTTAATGAAAATTATCGGTATCGCCCTAGCGGTTTTAGGCATCGGCCTTGGCATATGGGGATATCAACTTTCCACTTCCGTCGGTTCACAATTAACACAAGCAGTTACAGGTTCAGATACGGATAAAGTCATGACATTCTACATTGGCGGTGCCGTCAGTTTTTTTGTCGGTATATTTCTTTTTAAAAAAAATTAGAAGGGAGATATCGTGAGTATTATTAGTTTGATCATATTTTTAGCAGTTGGCGCGCTTGCAGGATGGCTTGCAGGTATGATAATGAAAGGCAGAGGATTTGGTCTCATAGGCGATATTATTGTCGGAATTGTCGGTGCGGTTCTTGGCGGCTTTATCTTTGGATTTCTTGGCATAACGGCAGGCGGGTTATCGGGTACTATTATTATGGCTACTATCGGTGCTGTACTTTTGTTATATATTATCAGTTTAGTAAAGAAAGCTTAGCCAAAACGAGAAATTGATATGCGAAAATTGATCCGAGACTGCTCACGCGAGCAATCACGAGACGAAGAAGTTGCAAACAGCATCAGTCATGGCATGGCATTTATCGCTATGCTTATCGGGACGCCTTTTCTTATCGTAAATGTAGTGAAGCAGGGAGATATAGGACAGATTATCGGTACGAGTGTCTTTGCCGCTACTGGTATATTGCTTTACTTTGCCTCTACTGTGTACCATGGACTAAGAGTTGGCAAAGCTAAGGAACTCTTTCTGATTATCGAACATTCTGCCATATTTTTCCTTATCGCAGGCACATATACACCGTTTACTCTTGGAGTATTAAAGGGCGCGTGGGGTTGGACGATCTTTGGTCTTGTCTGGGGACTAGTAGCCGCAGGGGTCTTGCTCAAAGTATTTGAAAAGGAACCACACCCTGTTATCTCCATAAGCCTCTATCTGTTGATGGGCTGGCTTATGGTTGTTGCTGCGTATCCGTTGTTTGTCAGGATGCCTACAGAGGGGATACTTTTATTGGTAGCAGGAGGCTTGTTCTACACGCTGGGTGTAGGTTTTTTTATAACCGATTCAAAGCTAAAATATGGACATCTGCTATGGCATTTCTTTGTCATGGGAGGAACCGCATGTCACTACTTCGCGGTTCTTTGGTATGCGGGTTAAAAAAAGAGATAGGAGTAGATAGATTATGCTATTAAAATTATTGGAGATTATCCGAATAGTGAGTGTTACAGCCGTATTTTTCTTTGGTTATCAAATGGATGACCCTGTTGCCCAACTGCATCTCATGATCCCTATCATCATAGTTGCCATTGCGGGGATATCCGGTTTGGAAGGTCTGTTTTTTGCCAAAACGTCGGCGGAACTCAAGGGTTTTGAAGTCGGGAGTAACTATCAAAGACAGTCTGCTATCGCATTGTCGTCTTATGCCGTAACGGCGATAATGGTCTATATCGCTAACTGGGGCATCCAAGCAGAGTTGACTATCCTGTTTGTCTTTATCTTCTTTTTCTTTTTCTCTGCAGTCAACCATGGTGTAGATGCCATCAGAAGAAAGAACTACAAATGGCAAAATATCAATCGACCATTTCTTACTCTGTTTTTGATCGTCGGACTAATTTATCCCGTTATCAAAGCGTTGCAGAGCTTTTAGGAAAATGCCTAATTATGCTAAAATAGTTTAAAACATAAAGGTTTGCTATTTTGAGCGAGCAGCTTATACAGTCAAAAAAGATACTCTCAGCGATTTTAGTAGGTGTCATCATCTCCTTTCTCTCATTCTCGTATGTAAGTTCTTTGCAGAGTTCTTTACTCGGTCTCATAGCTTTTTTAGTGATTTTATGGACGAACGAGGGGCTTCCTTTGGCGGTGGTCTCTTTGATGCCGATCGTGCTTTTTCCCGCTTTTGGAATCCTTTCTACAAAAGCGACCGCAGTCAACTATGCAAACCCCATCATCTTTTTGTTTTTAGGCGGTTTTTTGCTTGCCATCGCGGTTGAAAAAACGGGACTTCACCGTTACTTGGCGGAAAAGATACTTTCCATCTTTCCAAATACAATCAGCGGCATTATCTATTCGCTCATCATTACGTCCGCACTGCTTAGCTCCATACTTTCAAACACGACTACGGCACTCTTGTTGATGCCCATTGCACTTTATATCACAGAAGTAGACAGGCTCAAAATGCGTTTTGCTCTGGCGATTGCTTACGGTGCGAGCGTGGGTGGCATCTTGACTCCCATTGGCACGCCGCCAAACCTCATACTCTTTGGCATAATGCAGGAGCACTCTATGGTACTCATCCCGTTTTTAAAATGGGTGCTGATGGTCGCACCACTTTCATTTTTGATGATCTTTGTAGTGGGCTTTTTACTCTCTATGGGTGTTAAAAATATGAAGATGGAGAGTAAACGAGAGCTGTTTGTGCTGAGCAAAGAGCAGAAAAAAGTGATGCTTATACTCGTAGGTCTTACGCTTTTGCTTTTTGTCAATGCACCCATAAGACCCTACTGGAACGGGCTGGGACTCAATGAAAGCGGCATACTCCTAGGTGCGGGACTTTTACTTTTTATGCCCCCTTTTAGTATCCTTGACTGGATGGATGACAAGGACAGGATCCCTTATCGGATCATGTTTTTATTCGGTGCGGGTTTTTCCATCGCCGCTGCGTTTAGCAAGACAGGGTTGGCAGATGCTTTAGCATCATATATCTTAAGCATTACGACACTATCACCGATGCTCATTATACTTGCAGTGGCACTGCTCATCACATTTACGACCGAGATCACATCCAACACCGCACTCATCTCGATTATGCTGCCCGTCATCTACGCAGTCGCACTTAAATCGGGCATCAATGTGACTCTTTTTATGATGATAGCGACCATCTGTGCATCTTATGCTTTCATGTTGCCTATCGCCACGCCTCCAAACGCCATTGCCATGAGCAGCGGAGTCGTAAATGTAAAAACGATGATGAAATATGGTTTAGTTTTAAATATTGCAGGTATAATTTTAGTCGTTTTAATAGCCCAGTTTTTTTGGAAAAATGTATTATAAAAAAAGGAAAGATAGATGATAGTTCATATAGTGATGTTTCAGTTTAAAGAGCATGATAAAAAGCAAAATATTTTAAAGATCAAAGAGATGTTGGAAACTCTGCCATCGAAGATCGAAGAACTCAAACTGATGGAAGTAGGGATCGATTTCAACGGCAGTGAACGTGCCTATGACATGAGTCTGTATTCGACGTTTGAGACGAGAAACGCTCTAAGTGTTTATGCAAACCATCCTGCACATCTTGAAGTGCTCTCATTTATCAAAGAGGTGGTAGAGACTACTAAAGTTGTTGATTACGAGAAATAAAAATGGGTTGGACATGTCAGCATGATCTTAAGGGGCATTGCAAACTTTTAAATGTAGCGTGTGTCCCCGGTGTAAAAGGGTGCATAATAAACAAAGGTGCAAATGTCATTTTTAGCAGCGGAAATTATGAAGAGGACAAAAAACGTCAAGATAAACCCGATGAAGAGATAGATTTTAGCGAGCTTGCAAAAAGGAACTAGAAATTTTAAATAATATGTGAAAAAAAGTGTTCACAATTAGTTTTATCTAAGAAAAATGAGTTATAATCTGAAAAATACCTCAATAAAGAATTATCTTGAAAAAGCATATCACTGAGCAGACTGTTATTTTTTTTAGTGTTTTTAAGTGGTTAATACTTTCTTCTGTAACAGGCATAATGATAGGTTATCTTATGTCTCTCTTTTTAAAGACTCTGCAAGTGGCTGAACATGGGCAGGGGATGCTTCCTTTTCATTACTATTTTCTACTTCCTTTTGGTTTGATGCTGACGATCTGGATCATCAGGACGTTCGATAAAAATGCAACGGGTCACGGTACGGAAAAAGTGATAGAAGCTGTCCATAAAGAGGACGGATATATCAATGCCAAAGTCATTCCCGTCAAGTTGGTCGCAACCGTACTTACGATCTTTACCGGCGGTTCTGTTGGTAAAGAGGGTCCCGGTGCTCAAATAGGCGGAGGTGCGGCATCTTTTGTGGCGACTTTGCTGAAGTTTTCCAAAAAAGATAGAAAAAAGATAGTCATCTGCGGGATCAGTGCCGGATTTGCTTCGGTTTTTGGTACTCCTATCGCGGGAGCGATATTTGGCATAGAGGTACTTATCGTCGGTGTGATCATGTATGATGTACTTTTACCCTCATTTATCGCAGGTTTCGCCGCTTTTACCACTGCTCAGTTTTTCGGTGTGAAATATCCCTATTATGATATCAATTTTTACAGATCGATCAATTTGGATCTGACTCTTATCGGTCAGGTCGTGATCGCTGGAATATTTTTCGGTGTCGTCTCAGACTCTTTTATTACCATTGTAAACAAGATGGAAGCATTAATAGTAAAAATCCCATACAACAGATACTTCAAGGCATTTGTCGGCGGAGTCATCATGGTGCTTATATCTTATTTCGTATCTGACAAATACCTAGGACTGGGGCTTGGTACGATCAATAATGCACTTGATCCCCACCTTCTTATTTCAGGAAATATACACTGGTATGATTTCATTCTAAAGACATTCTTTACTTCCGTCACGCTTGGGGTTGGGGGAAGCGGCGGTATCATCACGCCGATCTTTTATGTGGGAGCGACCAGCGGTGTTGCGATCGGGCATGTGATGGGAGACAATGTGGCATTGTTCGCAGCTCTTGGCTTTGTCAGCGTACTTGCAGGTACGACGAACACTCCTATTGCATCTATCATCATGGCGGTTGAGCTTTTCGGTACAAATATGGCTAATTACGCAGCACTTAGCGTTGTCATTGCATTCTTGTTAACAGGACACAGAAGTGTGTTTCAATCGCAAAAACTGGCTTTTAAAAAAGCGGATAATATCAATATAGAAGAGGGTGTGGATATCGAACACACCAAGATCAGCATCAATATGAAAGATATCGATAAGTTGAGACATATAAGAAGCAGACTCCGCTATAAACCCTTTACATGGAAGCCCACATCAAAACCTATAGAGGAGAAAGATGAGGATTAGTTTCCCTCTATCTCTTCAAGTTTTTCTTCTATACTAAGAAGCTCTTCGACTTTTGCCTCATAAAGTTCTTCGAGTTTTTGCAGTTCTTCAGCCAAGACCGTTATCCCGATTTTTTCATAACATGCAGGATTTGCCAGACACCCTTTTTTCTCATCGATGAGCTTTTCGATCTCATCTATTTCTGCCGGAAGTTTTTCAAGTGCCGTCTTTTCTTTGAATGTGAGTTTAAGAGTTTTTTGCTTGATGCGTTCTACGGGTTTTTCTTTGCTGTTTTCTTTTTCCATCTCATCTAGTTCCGCAAGTTCACGTTCAAGTTCCAGATACTCGGAATACTGCTGATGGCTCTCTTCTATCTTCGCATCGCCTTTAAAGATGAAGAGTTTTTTTGCGATCTTATCCACAAAATATCTGTCGTGGCTGACGATGATGACAGCACCGGGAAAGTTGGAGAGTTTCTCTTCCAAAATGTTGATAGTCGGGATATCAAGATCGTTTGTCGGTTCATCGAGGATCAAGATATCTACTTTTTTAGTAAATAACAGCGCCAATGCGACACGGTTTTTTTCTCCTCCGCTTAAGACACCGATCTTTTTATCCAAAAATTCACGGGGAAACAGAAAGTTTTTCAAGTAACCGTAGACATGCATATTTTTGCCTTGGACATCGACTCTGTCTCCGCCGTTTGGACAAAATGTCTCTATCAGGTCTCTGGAATCATCCAGCATCTCACGGTGCTGGTCAAAATACCCGATAGTAAAATCTCCTTGGTTGATGATCCCGCTTGTCGGCTTGATACGCCCAAGAAGTGCTTTAAGGAGTGTGGATTTTCCGCTGCCGTTTGGTCCAACGATGGCTATGACATCTTTTTGCAAGATGCGTGTACTGAAATCCTCTATGAGTTTTTTATTGCCTAGCGTGATATAGAGATTTTCTACCTCAAAAAGCATCTTTTGTCTGTTGACGCTTTTGTCACGGTTGAAGTTCTTGGCTTCACGTTCCAGCTCCACGCTCATCTTGCGTATCTTTGCGGGATTTGTCTTTGCGTCTTCGCGAAGTTCCATAAGACGGGATTTTCTGCCCTCATTGCGTTTGAGTCTTGCGCGAACACCTCTGCTGTACCATTCGTTTTCCGATTTCACAAGTCTTAGAAGATTGTCATGCTGTTTTTGAAGGGTACGCAAGATCTCCTCTTTTTGAGTCAGATAATCGCTGTACCCGCCCTTGAACTCACGAAGTTTGCAGTCCTCGACCTCGATGCTTTTTGTAGCGATCCTGTCGATGAAATACCTGTCATGAGAAATAAATACCAGTGTGAATTTTTCTTTTAAAAGCAGATCTTCCAAAAACTCGACCATGTAGACGTCAAGGTGGTTGGTAGGTTCGTCAAGAAGCAAAATATCCGGTTTTTGAAGAAGCAAAGAAGCCAAGGCGACACGCCTTTGCTCCCCTCCGCTTAAAAGCAGAACGGGCTTTTCTTCATACTCTCCCAGTTTAAAATGCTCTATGATCCTTTCTATCTTGTCATCAAGACTCCATGCGTTGTGGTGGTCAAGATAGTGTCCGAGTTTTGAATGTTCGTCCAAAAGTGTTCTGTTTTCAAAATCATCTGCAAGCAGGAGCGAGAGTTCATCATATCTTATTTTGGCATCAATAAGCTCTTTTAAGCCATCTTTGACAGCTTCTCTTACACTTTGCCCCTCTTTAAACTCTGGACGCTGTGAGAGCATTTTTATCTCAAGATCCTGACGTGTAATGCGCTCTCCGCCATCAGGCTCAAGGGAGCCGTCTACGATCTTCATCAAAGTGGATTTTCCGCTGCCGTTTTTACCGATGATGACGATACGTTCACCCTCATCGACATGAAAGTTTATATTTTCTAAAATCTTTTGTGCTTCATAATGTTTAGATACGTTTAAAAGGTCTACAAGTGCCATAATAGTTCTTTACATGTAAGGTTTATTAAACCGTATTTTACAGGATTATGGATTAAAAACAGATACGTTTGGCGACGTACCAGGTGGCGATGGCTTTGTCCGTGTAGGCGAACTCTCTTTGGTTTGGAGGGATGACATCGTTTCTTAGTTTGGAGCGGATGATGCCCGTGATCAAAAACGCTATTAGAAGTGTGGCACCTGCTATGAAATAATCATAGAAGAACCATGCCGTTACTGCTGCGATAATGGTAGAAAATCGCAAAAAAAATGTTATGATAAAAACCAATATCTTGCACTTTGAAGTCTCGATCTTTGGCGTGGGTTCTAGAAGTTCTAAAAAATCATTTTCCATAGTTAATAATCTTAATTTATAAGTTTTGAAAGATTTTATCATTAGATTGTTAAAGAAACATTAATTGACGATAAAACAAGTAAAAAAATCAACTTAATTCGTCAAACTAGCTGAAATCGTTTAAGATTACGACTTTTATTTTAGGTATGATTACGGTATTAAACAAAAAGGATGCAAAATGTCAGAACCGACTTTAGAAGATATTACCGATTACGATACACTCAAGGGACAAAAAAAGAGAGTTGTCTGGGCGGTCATCTTGGCAGGGCTCATCATAGGCATTGTCTATGTTGCAAGCTACAACTACTTTTCTAACGTAAGCGACGCTATACATGTAGAAAAAAATGAGGGAACGATCCCAGTTAGATAAAAATATTAAAAGGTTTTGTAAATAATGTTAATGATCATGATTAGTATATACTCATTATATGTGCTTGTAAATCTGTATGTCAGTGTTATGCAAGTCGGGTATATATCACAAGCAAAGAAAAAAGCGCCCATACTTATGGAGTGCGACGAGTATGTCAAAGCAGCCAATTATGCCATAGCAAAAGAGCGTTTGTCGATCGCTACAACGCTGATCGATTTTATGGCAGTTCTTGTTTGGATAGGGTTTGGTATAGCATATCTCAGTGACAATCTTTTGATTCAAAACGAGGCATTAAAAAGTGTAGTCGTCGTGCTCGGTTTTGTTCTTATCAACTCCGTCATTTCTTTGCCGTTTTCTATTTATGAAAAATTCGTACTAGACCAAAAGTTTGGATTTAACAAATCAACCGTAGGACAATTCATCAAAGACACGGCAGTGACATTGGTGCTTAGCATAGTCTTTGGAAGTCTTGTTATCTGGGGCATCTATTTTATAATGACGACATTTTCGTTTTGGTGGTTATGGAGTTTTGCATTTATTTTTGGTGTCATCATCCTGATAAATATGTTTTTTCCGACTATCAGGGCCATGTTTTTTGATAAACTGACTCCGCTTGAAGATGAGAAACTGGCAGAAGATATAAAAACACTTATGGATAGAACAGGGTTTGTCAGCAGCGGAGTGTTTATCAGCGATGCAAGTAAACGCGATGCAAGATTAAACGCTTATTTCGGCGGGCTTGGCAAAACAAAAAGAGTAGTGCTTTTTGATACTCTTTTGCAAAAGCTTGAACCAAAAGAGCTGCTTGCAGTGCTCGGTCATGAACTCGGTCATTTTGCACACGGCGATATCTATAAAAATATTGCATTAGTCGGTGTGATACTGTTTGCGATGTTCGCGCTTTTTGGAAATTTGCCTGAGACTCTTTACTTAGAGATGGGTCTCTCTCAAGCGCCATATATCGTGATGATCCTCTTTTTGATATTTATGCCGGTTCTTGGATTTATTATGATGCCTATTATGGGTATCGTAAGCAGACATAATGAGTATGAGGCCGACAAAATGGGGGCACAACTTGGCGGAGCAAGCGGAGAGATAGAACTTGCAAACGCTTTGAAAAAACTGGTCACTGAAAATAAAAGCTTTCCGCTTTCACATCCCGTGTACATCTTTTTTCACTACACGCATCCACCGGTGATAGAAAGATTAAAAGCGCTTGGCGTAGATATAGCGACAGAAGATAAAACAGCCTTAGAGGGAACATGCCCGAATATAGATTAGAAAATTTACAAAAAGAGTTAGTCTCAATTTTAAACGGGAAGATAGAGAGAGCCGCACGTGAGGCTCAACTCATACTTATGCATTCGTTGGATTGTGATGAACTTTGGCTTATGATGCATAAAGAGGAAGTGATCCAAAATGCCGATGAGATCATAAAAAAAGCGCATAGACGCTCTAAAAATGAACCGCTTGAATATATAACAAACAGTGTCAGTTTTTACTCGCAGGAGTTTTTTATAGATTACGGTGCTCTTATCCCTAGACCAGAAACGGAACTGCTCATAGATGAAGTCCTAAATCGCATCGATGATAAAAATAGTGCTCTTACATTTACTGAAGTAGGAGTAGGGAGCGGGATCATCTCCATCGTTTTGGCTCAACACCTGCCAAATGCCAAATTCATTGCAGTCGACATCTCGGAAAATGCTTTAAAAATAGCGAGAGAGAATATCAAAAGATTTGGTCTTGAGGATAGGATAGAGCTGAGACACGGTTCTTTACTTGAACCTGTCGGAGAAAAGATCGACTTTCTCGTGTCAAACCCTCCCTACATTGCTAACGATGCTCCTTTGGAGACAAACCTTTCTTACGAACCTCAAAATGCCCTCTTTGGAGGCGAGATCGGAGACGAGATAATACAGGAACTTCTTATAGAGTTTTTAAGTAGAGATATTAATTGGTTTTGTTGTGAGATGGGTTATGATCAAAGGGATAAAATAGTAAACTTTTTAAATAACAAAAATTTTGAAAAATTAGACTTTTACAAAGACTTAAGCGGTTTTGATAGAGGTTTTACATTAAAGGCGAGAGATGAATAGAAGAATATATGCAGATTTTAGTTATTTGATTTTACTGGCAGCTTCTTTTGGTGCTATTTTGGTTCTTGGCGTTATAGTCGCTCCCGTTATCTTTCATACGGACAGATTGGCTGTCGATCTTTTGATAGACCATTATAACTCAGGTGTTATCATGAGTGAGATCTTTTTAAGATTTAGCTACTTTATATACTTCTTAGCACTTTGTGTAGCTGTATATGAAATAGTGATGTATAGAATGGGTCAAAGAGATAAAACACTGTTTTATTCTGCATCGACGGTCATAGCGACATCTTTGATGTTTAGTGCTGTCTATGTTCCAAAGATACTTGAACTTCAAGCAATGGGCAGAGAAGCGACGACAAGTGATACTTTTAGCAGTATTCATATAGCTAGCGAGATAGATTTTAAGATATTGGCGATCGCTTTGGTCGTTCTTTTTGTTAGACGTCTTATGCTGCTTAGACGCAGCTAAGAGCTATCTGTTTAGATAGTATTTCTTTTAGTCCCAAACTTCTCTTCCCACCACTCTTGCGGCGAGAGACTGGTCTTCTTTAAACTCTCTTCATCAAACGGGTAATCATATGTGTTGCAGTAGGTAAGAACGATCTCGTAAGCTTCGTTTATTTGTGAACTCATTTTTGTAGCTGCGTCTATATCATCCTTGTGTTTGTCGGGATGCCATTTTTTCATCAAAGTTCTGTATCGGTTTTTTATTTCTGTAAGTGAGGCTTTTTCGCCAAGGCCAAGGAGTGTTTTGGCCTTGATAAGTTTTTCAAAGGAGGACAAAGCGGATCAGTCTTGTTGTCTTCTCATATATGTCGGTACTTCAAGATAATCATCGCCGATATCACCGCCAACGACAAGTCTTGGACGCACGACTGCTCTTGGAGGAGTAGCTTTTGCTTCAGGTTCAAAATTGCTGTTGTTTGTAGTTACACCTTTTTCAAATCCTGTTGCCACTAAAGTAATACGGACAAAATCTTCAGGAAGAGAATCATCAGTTGATGTACCAAAGATTACTTCCGCATCTTCATGCGCACTTTCATGTACGACTTCCATAGAGTTTGCAAGTTCCATCATAGGGAAGTTCGGATGCATATTGAAGTGTACAAGAACACCCATAGCTCCGTTGATGGACATGTTGTCTAGTAAAGGAGACTCAATAGCAGCTTTGATAGCTTCATACGCTGCATTTTCACCTTGATGTTCGCCGACACCCATAAGTGCCATACCGCGATGACTCATAACTGTTTTTAAGTCAGCAAAGTCAAGGTTGATATCATTTTCGCCACTTGAAAGGATAACTCCTGAAGTCCCGCTGACAGCTTGTGCCAAAACAGAGTCAACGATTTTGAAACTCTCTTTCATACCAAGCTTACGGTCGATGATCGATAAAAGCTTGTCATTTGGAATGACAACGATCGAATCACTCTCTTGTTTTAACTCTTCAAGTCCGCTTTCTGCAAGTTTTAAACGTTTCTTACCTTCAAATAAAAACGGTTTTGTAACGATAGAGATCGTAAGTGCTCCGATCTCTTTTGCGATCTGAGCAACGACAGGAGCTGCTCCAGTACCTGTACCACCGCCAAGACCTGCTGCAACAAAAACGATATCAGCACCTTCAAGTGCCGCACGTATCTCATCATAGCTCTCTAACGCCGATTCTTTACCGATTTCAGGTTTCATACCTGCGCCAAGGCCTTTTGTCAGTTTTGTACCTATTTGTATTCTTGTAGATGCGTTTGATTCGTCAAGAACTTGAGCATCAGTATTGACAACTATCATATCTATCCCGCTGACGCCTTCGCGAAGCATATGACCGATCATGTTACCGCCGCCGCCGCCGACACCGACTGCAACTATACGCGCACCGGTTGTAGCTCTTGCTTCTTCTACTGAAAATGGATCCATTTTATTCACTCCTTTGATTTAACTTGCTTAAAATAATTGGGTAGCCCAATTCCAAAATTTTGAAACTACGCTGGCTTCGTCTCTTTTTCTCTCTTTTTCATTCGGCAGCTTTGACAGTTTTGACTTAATATCATTGTCCGGTGCAACCGGGATAGAATTGTCATGTGTGTCATCATCGGAATTGAAATCGACTGCACTGTCTTGAATCGGAGATTCTCCATGATGTCTCATACGCTTGTTTACATCTATTTCATAGTGGGAATAGTTGTCAGCCGCATATTTGATAAGACCAAGGGCTGCTGAGAACTGCGGACCTCTGACATCATCATAAAGTCCGTCCATCTCAGGTGCTTGTGCAACGCGTACAGGCATATTGTCAAAGATCGCCACTGCTAACTCTCTTATGCCTTCCATATTGCTAAATCCGCCCGTTAGAACAACACCTGCGCCTAAATGGTCTTTTAGACCGCTTTTTTCTATAGACTGAGCGATGATCATAAGTGTTTCTTCGACTCTTGCATAGATGACATTATGAACGACCTCTAAAGAGACCTCATGCGTCGAGTTCTCATCACCGATGATCGGAAGTTCGATCAGATCGTTGCTCGGAGCATTAAGAGAACCATAGTTCATCTTGACCTTTTCTGCAACATTAAGCGGTGTATGCAGAGCCATTGAAAGATCGTTGGTAATATGGTTGGAGCCTACACCCAAAAAGTCGTTGTATCTTATAGAGTTTCCTGAATGTACAACGATGTTACATGTGTTGCCACCCATGTCGACAACGGCTACGCCCAGTTCTTTCTCATCATGGTTCAATACAGCGATAGCTGAAGCATAACCTGAGAGTATGACGTTTTCAACTTCGACACCTGCGGCACGAACTGCTTTTTTCAGATTATGAAGATTTGATTTTTGTGTTGTTATGATATGTGTCTCGACTTCAAGTCTTGATGCGTTCATACCTAGCGGGTCTTCTATGAAGTCCTGTTCGTCCACTTTAAAGTTGTATGGAAGTGCGTGGAGGACTTCATATTCGTTAGGAACATTTGCATTATATAAAGATGTGTGCATAACGCGGTTTATCTCTTTTACGCTTATCTCTTTATGAGGGATATTGACGATACCGCTTGAATTTAAACTTTTTGTGTAGGCACCGGAGATAGAGACTATGGCACTTTTAATATCCGTACCTGCAACACGTTTTGCATCGGCTAAGGCATTTCGGATCGATTTGGATGCCAGCTCAATGTTTGTAATACTGCCTTTTTTTAGACCTTGCGCTTTAGCTTTGCCTGAACCTGTGATCTGTATATTGCCGTTATCGCTAATATCTGCGATAATCGCACTGACTTTAGTTGATCCTATATCTATGGCTAAAACAGTTTTGTTCAACTTACAGTCCTTCTACAAATATTTCAGTTTTAAAACGTTTTCTCAATGTTTCAAGCAGGTTCTGATTGAGTAAATCAGTTTTTAGTTTTACTATAACAGAATCAACATTTTCTTTTGAATTGTCGAGCAACTTTTGTTCCAAAATATTAAATAAAACTATCTTTTTATTACTCAGAGTAACAAAACCGCGTTTTTTGTCATTTTTGAAGAGTTGGCTTAAAAACTCAGCCCCCTCTTGTTCGCTTAATCCCGCTATTTTCATTCCATCTTTTACTGTTATAAAATCGGTATTTTTTCCATTAAATGTAGCAATCGTGTTTTGAGCAAGCTCTTGCATCTGTGAGTCTTTGCCTTGAGCGACATAAAGTGCAGTTACTTCGGCTTTTGCTTCATTAAAGCTTTTTGGAGCCGCAGGGATAAGTTTGTTCAGTTTGATAATGACGAACTCATTGTTTACAAATTTAGGTTTTAGATAGGGTTTTTCTTCGCTTAGCTCAGAGATATCTTTTAAAACATCAGCGGTAAAGATGTTTTTTGAAGTGCTTAACAGAGCGTTTTTAATCGATACTTTTTTATCTAGTTCGCCTTTTTTATACGCAACGAATGTTCTTAAAGCATCTTTTTTCGTTTCTTCGTCGTTTAGCATTTTTGTTATGATCTTTCTTGCAGAGTCTGGGATCTTATCATTCCAGATGATACCCTCAAAGTCAGATTTATGGGCATTGTAATAATCCGTAAGTTCTCCGTCCGTGTACATTTTTGTCACAGGTGTTTGTACTATGTATGATACATCATAACTGGGTTCATTCATGAAATTTGATTTTTTATCTTCCCAGAAAGCTTTTAATTTCGCATCGGAAGTATCTATCTTTATCATCGACTCGTCAAGGATCTTGTAGTTTATCTTATCTGCGATATTAAATATTGTATTGAGTGATTGCTCCTCTAGAGCTGTGGGTTTTATATCTAGCATCTGGAGTGTTTTTGATATAAGGATCTCTTTTCTCAGGTCGCTTTCATACTCTTTTGTAGAAAGATTGTTTCTTGAAAGGATCGTTTTATAAAGTTCTTTGTCAAAAGCTCCGTTTGTCTCAAAAGCTTTTTCAGATTTGATGACGTCTAAGACTTCTGTATCGCTTACTCTTAGATTGTAGCTGTTTGCAAGGTTGATGATAAGCGCTTGATTGATAAGTTGATTAAGAGCCTGTTTTTGTAATCCAAAACTTTTGGCTTGTGCCTCGTCAAACTTTCCTTGAAACATTTTGTTGAAGTAAGCATAGATACGGCCATATGACTGTTGCAATTCACGATAGGTTATCTCGACATCGCCGACTTTTGCGACAGAACTTGCTTTTTTGCCGTAGTTGTATTGTCCCCAACCGACAAATCCCGCTCCGATAAAAGCGATCGTAGATATCCAAATTGTTATAACCAACCATTTACGGTGTCTTTGCATCCATGAAATCATAAAAAATAAACCTTATATAGAAAATTTAGTTATTCTATGATATTTCGTATTAAAGCTGTATAAAACGCTCTTGCGAATGATGAGAATATCTTGATTTTATGTAGTTTTGGTATTATTTTGCCAAAGGAATATGAGATGAACAATTTACAATTATCAAATCAGGATTTAAAACATATCTGGCATCCGTGTACACAGATGAAAGACCATGAGTTTTTACCGATTATTCCCATAAAGAAAGCTCACGGAGTCTATCTCGAAGATTTTGAAGGAAACAGATATATAGATGCCATCAGCAGTTGGTGGGTCAATCTGTTCGGACATACGAATGAATATATTAATACAAAGATCAAAGAGCAGCTAGACAATCTAGAACATGTGATCTTGGCGGGTTTTACACATGAACCGATCATAAGACTCTCTAAAAGACTGGTCGATCTGACGCCAAAAGGGCTTAACCGATGTTTTTACGCTGATAACGGTTCAAGTGCCATAGAAGTGGCTCTTAAGATGAGTTATCACGCACATAAAAACAGCGGTAGAAACAGGACACTGTTCGTATCACTTAAAAACAGCTATCACGGTGAGACTATCGGCGCTCTTTCAGTGGGGGATGTCGAACTTTACAAAGAGACTTACGAACCTCTTTTGATAAGCTCGATCCAGACGGAAGTACCCAAAGATCAGAGCAAACAGGCAGCGCTCAAAGCTGCCGAAAAATTTGAAGAGTTATGTGCAAAACGAGCGGGCGAGATATCTGCATTTATCGTCGAGCCTCTTGTGCAGGGAGCAGGCTCGATGCATATGTACCATCCCGACTTTTTGTTACATGTAAGCTTTACATGTAAGAAGTACGGTATCCATTTCATTGCCGATGAGGTCATGGTCGGTTTTGGCAGAACGGGTACGATGTTTGCGTGTGAACAAGCCGGAATAAGCCCTGACTTTATGGTTCTTTCCAAAGGTCTTACAGGCGGATATCTGCCGCTTTCGGTTGTGCTTACCACTGATGATATCTATAATGTTTTTTATTGCGATTACAGTGAATACAAAGCGTTCTTGCACTCACACAGTTATACGGGCAATGCTCTTGCATGTGCCGCTGCAAATGCGACTTTGGATCTGTTTGAGCAAAACGATGTTATAGAAAATAACAAAAAAACTGCGGCTTACATGTATGAAAAACTGCAAAAGTTCAGTGAACTGCCGATCGTAGAAAACATAAGACAGACGGGGATGATATGTGCGTTTGATCTTAAAGGGTTCACGCCGGATCAGAGAATAGGACTAAAAGTCTATACTCACGGTTTGGAAAACGGAGTCTTGCTTCGTCCTTTAGGCTCGACGATCTATTTTATGCCGCCATACGTCATAAAAAACGAAGAGATCGACAAGATGTTTGATGTGGCTTATGAGGCGGTCTCTCTGCTTTAATCGAAAACAAGAGATTTTTTATCGCGTTCGAGCATGAGAAGTCTGCAGCTTTTTTCCAAGATGGCAAGTTTCTTTGCCATAAGATGGATATCTCTGTTATAGGCATAGATGCCATACCCGCGTATGACCATGATATCCGTATCATTTGTTTTTAGATACTTTGTTATCTCACTCTCCGCTCTATCGTACCAGTCCTCAAACTGTTGGGGATTGACTATGTCCAATCTGCCGATCTCCATATATCCGAAGTAATCTTTTGGGATAATGACATTATGGTCAAGTGAGTATGCGGTTGTAAAAGGGGGCATGGTAAAGGTGATAAACTTCGCATCGCTGATCTGAGAATATATGTTCTTATGGATGTCGGCATCAAGACTTGCCTGTTTCCATCTATAATCTTTTTGGAAGTTCAGTTCTATAAGAGTTCTTTCGTCAAGTGAGTCGAAAATCGCGTCATCGGTGTTTATGATGAATTGGTTTGAATCAGTTTTTGCAGATATGGAACCATGATAGATCCCAAAGAAATCTTTCCTGAACATAGAGAGTGAAAATGTTTTGATCTGAGATTGTACGACTTGTTTATTCATGGGATAATTGTATCTAAAATCTTATAGTTTTAGATATGCAATTTTTAAAACATCGCTTCATGATCATCTCAAATCAAAGAGTGTAATAGATTATATATTTATACAAAGTAGGTTACATGTAAGCAGGAAATGCTTACATGTAATAGAAGAGTTTATTTGCCGTTTCCGTAATGTTTTGCAAGATAGTTGACGATGATCTCCGCATCACCTTTTGCGATTGGCGCCTTAAAGTGTGTTATCATCTTGTCTACTTTGCCTTTCCAAAATGCACGAGACTGCGGACCTTGGTTTGTGATATATCCAAAAGAGTGACACATCAAGCAGTTTGCGTTTACTTCGTCAAACCCTTTACCCATCTTGATCTCATAAGAGATATACGGAACTTCGACAGCTTTAGTTACTTGCGCGAACATTGCTGTACAAAATGCTAGTATTAATAATAGTTTTTTCATCCATTCTCCCTTTATACGATTTTGATAGTTACTACGTCGATACCGTTGTATTTGTATCCGCCGTGGTTCCACTTGATATCTTCTGCAAGAGGCTGTTCATTGCCTAGTTTGTCTACCGCTTTAGCCATGATCTTAACATCACCGTAAGTCTCAGGCTTGAAGCTGTATCTAAATCCTCTGTACGCATAACGTCCCGCTTTACCGTCATCGAGTATAGCTGTATTCCAACTTTTACCGCCGTCAACAGAGACGAAAACATCTTTGATACCGATACCGCTGTCAAATGCGACACCGCGTACGACTAGTTGAGAACCGTATGCTACGACTTCACCGTTTGTCGGGAAACCTATAACAGATTTTACGTTCATAGTGGTAATAGGTTTAGTCGTTTTAAATTTGTGATCGGGAGTCTCAGATTCAGTCTCATTATCAGGAACACGGTAAGCGACATCCATAAAGAAAAGGCTTTTGTATTTGTCCGTAACAGTGATGTTGCTTAACATCTTGACCCAGCTGTCTGAGTAGTATCCGGGGATGATAAGACGTACGGGGTAACCGTTTAGATACGGCAGGTCTTCACCGTTCATCTCATAAGCGACGATAACGTGATCGTCCAGTTCGCTTAGGTGAAGTTCACGTACGAAGTTTGGAGTCTGGTAATATGCTGCATTGTCCAAACCATTAAATCCGATCCACTCAGAATCTTTTTTAAGACCTGCACGGTGCAATAGATCGCTAAGTCTTACACCTTTCCATCTTGCACAACCCATAGCGCCGCTGCCCCATTGGATACCGCCTGCTGTCGGTTGAAATGCTGAACGGCTGTTTCCTCCACATTGAAGTACAGCTGTTACTTCTACTTGTTCAAAATCTTCTTTGAGTTGTTTTAGTGTGATCTTATACTCTTTGTTTACGAGGCCGTTGATACTTATAGTATATGTATCAGGATCATTTTTTGTCGGGATCTCAGGAAGATGCCATCTGACAAAGAACTGGTCGTTTGGAGTGATAGTCTGTGAAAAAACTTCACGCGGTGATTCCAAGAGAGGAGGACGGTCAGAATATGTGATCATAGGTCGTTTTTCTGGAAAATTTATTTTTGATATTGGTCTGTTGTCGATAGGTTGTCTTGTAGTCGTATCACTACCGAAGGCGCTACTGCCCACAGTAGCAACCCCCACAACAGCAGCAGTTTTAAAGAAATCTCTTCTTTTCATATTATTTGCTCCTTATTTTTTGGAATTTTATCATAAAAATTTGATAAAGTATAAATAGATTTTTGAATCTTTTTATTCAGTTTTTCTGTATAAATCATTCATATAAATAAGGGTTTACATGTAAGAGCATCTCTTACATGTAAAATAAAAAAAGCTAAGAATTACTTGCCGTTTCCGTAAGCAGTGGAAAGGTAGCCTACGATAGTAGGTATATCTTCGGGAGCGATAGGAGCTTTGAAAGCGTTGATCATTTTATGAACCTTTTCATCCCAAAACATGTGTGACTGTTTGCCTTGATTGAGGATATATCCAAAAGAGTGACACATGGAACAGTTGGCCTGAACACTATCTAGACCCTTCCCCTCTTTTAGTGTATATGTCACATCCGGTGATATTATCTCTTGGCTTACCTGCGCCATCAATGGCGAAAGAGCTAAAACCGTACTAAATATGATTTTTTTCATGCAATATTCCTTTTATACAATTTTGATTGTGACTATATCGATACCGTTGAACATATATCCGCCTCTATCCCAAGGGACATCTTTAGCAAGCGGCTGTTCCTGTCCCAAATGGTCTATTGCTTTTGCCATGATCGAAAGGTTACCTTTTTCGTTCGGTCTAAAACTATATCTGAAAGCTCTGTAGGCATAGCGTCCGTAATCTATTCCTAACATTGCTTCTTTCCATGTTTTTCCATTATCAAGAGAGATAAGGACTTTTTCTATACCGATACCGCCGTCAAAAGCAACACCGCGTACGACAAGCTGAGACTGAAACTCTACTTCTGCACCCTCATCAGGGAAACCGATGAAAGATTTTATATTCATCCTCGTGATCGGTTTTGTCATTTTCGCTAAATGATCCGGTGTCTCGCCATGTGTCGCATTGGCAGCGATACGGTACGCTTGATCCATAAAGAACAGAGGTGTATGATCTTTGGTCACGACGATATCCTTGATCATCTTTACCCAGCTGTCAGAGTAGTACCCGGGAACGATCAGACGGGTTGGAAAACCGTTGAGATACGGAAGATCCTCATCGTTCATCTGGTATGCGATCATGACATCTTCATTTAGTTCGTCAAGATTGAGTTCGCGCACAAAGTCAGGTGTTTTATCATAAGCCGGTTTTTCCATTCCGTTGAAGTTCACCCAGTGAGAACCCTCTTTCATACCTGCACGTTTGAGGACATCTTTTAATCTTACGCCTTTCCATTTTGCACATCCCATTGCGCCGCTGCCCCATTGGACACCGCCTGTTATCGGTACAAATGCTGAACGGCTGTTTCCGCCGCACTGAACGACAGCCGTGACCTCTATCTGTTCAAAATCCTCTTTTAGCTCTTTAAGTGTAAGTTCATAGGGTTTAGCCACATTGCCGGTGATCCTAATGGCGTACTTATCAGTATCTATGAATGTCGGAATATCGGGAAGATGCCACCTTACGAAGAACTCATCGTTTGGAGTGATGACTTGAGAAAAAGTCGAACGCGGCGCTTCAAGAAGCGGAGGGCGGTTCGAGTGAGTGATCATCGGTCTTTTTTCCGGAAAGTTGATCTTTTGCGGTGTTCTACTGTCTATAGGCTCTCGCATAGCTACATTGCTGCCAAAAGCACTGCTGCCGACTGTTGCAACACCTACAACAGCAGCGGTCTTAAAGAAATCTCTTCGTTTCATCATTGAATGCTCCTTGATTTTTTTTGTCTCGAAATAGTCTAACAGAGAAAAGTAATTAAGCAAAAGTAAATTTTTTAATCATAATATTCAATTTTTTTGTATATAATAGGAAAACTTATAAAGGATACTTTATGTTTACACTGAAACAGCTTGAAATCTTTATCTCTTTGGCACACAAACAAAAGGTGATCGATGTCGCTACAGAGTTTGACATGAGTCAGTCGGCAATATCAATGTCGATTAAAGAATTGGAAAAGATAGTAGGTGAAAATCTTTTTGAGAGAATAGGAAAAAGATTGACACTCAATGAAAGAGGTGTGTTGTTTTTAGAACTTGTCAGCACTCATATTGATGCCCTTCAAAAAGTCTATACAAATTTTTCAACTCAGAAAATAGAGGGAACTCTTCGTATATGTGCAAGTGTCACTATTACAAACTATCTTATGCCAAAATATATAGATGAGTACAGCCGCATATATAACAATGTAAAGTTTTCTTTGAAATCTGCAAATACCAACGATGTCATCCGTATGGTAAAAGAGGGTGCGTACGATCTTGGATTTATTGAAGATAAATGTAACGATGAAGCGCTTACATGTAAAAAGATAGCAAGTGATGAACTGGTAGTAGTGACTTCCAACAAGGAACTGTCGAAGCAAGATGGTCACTTTATCGATAATCTTTCAGACATGCAATGGATAATGAGAGAGGTCGGTTCAGGGACAAGGGCGGTTTTTTTGGATGCTATCTTTCCTGAAGTCATAAACATTTATATGGAGTTTGACCATACGGAGACGATAAAGAAGTTTTTGAAACTGAGTCCAAACTACATTAGCTGTCTCCCAAGGTTGTCGGTAGAAAAAGAGTTAGCAGAGGGTTCACTCTTTGAACTTCCTATCCGCGGATATGATTTCCACCGAGATTTCATACTTATAATGAGAAAAGATAAAAAAGCGAGTATGTTGGTAGATGATTTTATGAAGTTCATATCTAATTCGATATAATTCGATATTAAAGTGAACCAAAGGTCTGTCAGTCATGCAAAATATCCCACATATCCCCGTTTTATATAGAGAGGTCTTAGAAGCCTTCGATGATGTGGACAGCGGGATAATCGTTGACTGTACGATGGGATACGGCGGGCATTCGTCACTGCTTTTGGAAAACAAACCCGACATCAGACTCATCGGAATAGACCAAGACCAGACCGCAATCGATTTTTCCACCTCACGTTTAGAACCTTTTAAAGAGAGAATCGAGATAAAAAAAGGGCGTTTTTCCAAAGTCATTAAAGAGATATTGGAAGAAAACGATATTAAAGATATCAAAGGGATACTGGCGGATATCGGTGTGTCGTCTTTGCAGCTTGATCAAAAGGAGAGAGGGTTTTCGTACGAAAGCGACAATCTGGATATGAGGATGGACAAAGATGCCGCACTTAGCGCATCGGATGTCATAAACAGTTACTCCGTGGTCGAGCTGGAAAGAATACTCAGGGATTACGGTGAGATGAGAAACTATAAGCAGGTGGCATCATATATAGTCAACAACCGTCCGTTTCACTCGGCAAAAGAGTTAAGCGACAAGCTCAATCATCTTCTTCCCCACGGTAAAAAGATCCATCCTGCGACGCTTTTGATGCAGGCGATCCGTATCGAGGTCAATGACGAGCTTGGAGAGTTGAACACGCTGCTTGATGAGATCCAAAAGATAGGGCTGCTCGATACCGATGTGGCGATAATCTCATTTCATTCATTAGAAGACAGGATAGTAAAGCAGAGATTTTTCGAGTGGAGCAAAAACTGTATCTGTCCGCCGGAAGCTTACAGATGTACATGCAGCAGAGATAATGCGATAGGCAGAGCAAAATCTAAAAAGCCGATCACAGCAGCAGATGATGAACTGAAAAAAAATCCAAGAAGCAGAAGTGCAAAACTAAGAGTTTTTAAGATAAAAAGATAAAGTGAAAGATATGAGTGAGAAAAATCAGATTTTAGATGAGGTTTCATCTGTCATAAAACCAAGAAAAGATTTGGATTTAAGATATTTGCTGCAGCTTTTGCTGATAATAGCTATAGTCTTTGTCACAGCGTTTCCGAAGATGTATCTGCAGCATGAGATATATTATAAAAGCAGAGAGATAGCAAAACTACAGGGTGAATACGATTCTTTAAAAGAGGAAAACGATATCATCAATTCTAAAGTCGAGGCGATCAAGTTTAAGAACCAGATACTAGATACTATATTTTAGGGATTGTTATGATTAGAAAATTTGTCGAATTTGCCATTGACAGACCTGTTTTAAATCATATATTTTTACTCTTTATATTAGTGATGTCCATATTTGCGTATAGTAACGTTCCTAAAGAGATATTTCCTCCGATCGACACGGATAAGATCGTCATCTCAGGCGGATATGCCGGCACAAGTGCCGATGTCTTGGATAAGATGGTGGCAAAAAATATAGAAGATGAACTAAAGAACATCGACTCTCTCGATACCATCAAAACAGTCATAAAAAACGGCGCTTTTAGCATCAATGTAGATATCAAGCGGGGTTCGGACAACATCGTTGTTTTAAATGATGTCAAAGACGCAATAGACAAGATAAAACGTGATCTTCCCTCAGATATGGATGATCCCATAGCAAAGATTCAAGAGAAATCATTTCCTTTGGTCTTAATAGCACTTGCGGGAAAGGTAGACACAAGAGAGCTTATCGTCCGTGCAAACGAGCTAAAAAGCGAACTGGCAAAGCTTAAAGACTTAAGTGAGGTAACGATTCGCGGCGATGCCGATGATGAACTTGTATTTCGTATAAACGAAGAGCGTATCAAAGCTTACGGGCTCGATCAGGCATCTGTCGTATCTGCACTTTCAAACATCAGTTCGATCTTTCCTATCGGGACGATCAAACAAAGAGGCTCCCATCTTTACATCTCCACATATAATGGTGAAAAAGATAAAAAAAGTGTCGAAGACACCCTTATAACCGTACTTGGAAAAAGAGTAAGAGTGGGAGATATCGCAGATGTCTCGTTTACTCTCAGTGATGAGACTGAACTCTCTCATTATAACGGCATAAGAAACATCTCCGTCAATGTGACAAAGTCAAAATCCGGGAATGCCATCGCACTTTCTAAAGAGATAAAAGAGATACTCAAACAAAAAGAGAAACAGTATCCGAACCTGCAGTATCGAGTCTATACCGATACTTCCATCTGGATAAAAAATCGTTTAAATACCGTTGTCTCAAACATCCTTTTTGGTCTTATCTTGGTATTTGCATCTTTGCTGGTATTTGTCAACCGCGGGATCGCTTTTGTCGTTGCCATCGGGATCCCCGTGAGTTTCATGATAGGTCTTATAGCAACGCAGCTTTTGGGTGACAGTATTAACATGCTCTCGCTTCTTGGCGCGCTTATGGCTCTTGGGATGCTTGTGGATGAAGCGATCGTCGTTGCCGAGAATATCTATAGACATTTAGAAGAGGGCAAAAGCAGACGCGAAGCTGCCATCATGGGTACGGTCGAGATGTTTCCGGCGGTACTGACTGCGACACTGACGACAATATTTGCTTTTTTGCCGATGCTCTTACTTACAGGTGATATGGGAGCTTTTATCAAGATCATTCCTATCATGATCTCGGTCTTGCTTCTCAGCTCTCTTTTTGAGGCGTTTTACTTTCTGCCTCTGCATGCCTATGATTTTTTGAGACTGCAAAAAGAGAGTTTTACGACACATTCGATCTGGGAACATCTTTACAGATGGTATGACAATCTTCTTCATTTTCTCTTTAGAAGAAAAGTCATCTCGTTGGTCACGATAGTATTGGTGATTTTACTTGCGACATTTGTCATGATAAAACAGAGTAAGTTTCAGCTTTTTCCTGATTTTGACGTGACTCAGATATATGTGAGCGGTAAGGTCGATGTAAACTCTAAGCTGCAAGATACTGAAAAACAGATCGCAAAAATAGAAAAAGTACTGCTTGAAAAATTAAACAAAGATGATTTTTCGAGTGTTACCAGTGTCATCGGGATAAAGATCGATTCAAAAAATGATGCAGAACTTGGAGATAATCTTTTTCAAATATTTATAGATTTAAAAGAGCGTGCACCGGATAATTTTTATAACAAATATATCAATCCTCTGCTGAGCATAGATTATGACAAGAATCTTTTGATCAGAGAACACGATGCAAAATATATAGCTGAAGATATCAAAAAATGGCTAAAACCGTTTGAAAATGCAAAAGATAAAGAGGGCAAACCGATTTTTGATGAACTTGTCGTAAAAGTTCCAGGAGCAGGTGTTGTCGCCAATGATATCGAGATCAGTTTTAGCCAAAAAAGTGAAGATGAGATAATCCAAGCGATTAAAAAACTGCAATCGGCTCTTATGAACATAGATGGAGTATACAACATCACGGATGACGCGAATCTGGGAGCAAAAGAACTGAAACTTCGAGTCAACAGATATGGGCAGTCTCTGGGATTTAACGAACAGATAGTCTCAAGCCAGCTGCGCTCATACTATCTTAAAGGCGAATATGCCAAGATGTTTAATGATGAGGGACTTATAAGAGTTCGTGTAGAAGGTGATATTAAAGACAAACTTTTATCACTAAAGGGTATTGAACTCAGTGTGCCCAATTCAAACAGTTTTGTTTCTTTAGATGATATCTGTAATTTTATAATACTTCAAGGATTTGTTACTATCAATAAAGAGGATGGCAAAAGAATACGAACCGTTTTTGCATCTTTAGACAAGAAAAAAATCACATCCTCAGAGGTGATGCAAAAGATCGAACCGCTTTTGCAAGAGTTTAAAAACGATGGATTCGTGCTTGATATCAAAGGTGAAGAACAGGAAAACAATAAAAATAAAAAGGAGATCGGTCAATCTGCGATAATCGCGATCTTTTTGATATTTTTAACCCTTGTATGGCTGTTTAATTCCTTTAAAAACTCGTTGATCGTTTTAAGTACCATCCCTCTTTCATTACTCGGTGTATTAGCAGGTCATTTTCTTATGGGGATCAACCTGACAATGCCGGGACTCATAGGTATTGTGGGGCTTGCGGGTGTTGTCGTCAATGACGGGCTAATTATGGTCAGTTTCATCAGATATGCAAAGAACAGTGAAGAGCTTATGAGGATGGCAAGGACAAGACTTAGACCGATACTGTTGACCTCTATTACAACCGTATTGGGACTCTCAACGCTTATCTTTTTTGCTTCCGGTCAGGCTTTGATACTGCAACCTATGGCTGTTTCTTTAGGATTTGGCGTAACTTGGGCTACTGTGCTAAATCTAATTTACGTTCCGCTACTCTACGCTGTCGTGTATAGGATAAAACCCCTTTAATAAGTTGATTTATCCTTACATGTAAGCTAAGCGTTTATATAGAGTTGAAGTGATATAATCGCAAAATTAATATCGAGGAAAGTGATATGTACAATATTTTTGAAGATGAAGATGATATCTTTATGGGGTCACCTAAGAGTAAATTCCTAGATATTATCTTTAATGCACACCGTGGTTTAGTAGATGCAGAGTTAGAGAGAATTATAGAGCGTATGGCTGTATTGGAACTTATGCTAAATGTCGAAGATTCGGAAGCTTTAGAGAAAAAGATAGCTCAGTATGCTTTTGAAAATCTTGATGAGGTTCAGACAAAAGTCAAAAGTCTTTACATCGAGAGTATGGGAAATGTTTTAACTCAAAGCGAGTAAAACGGATGACTAAATTTTTACAGGCAATTTTACTCTTATCTATTTTTAGTGTTTCTATTAATGCACAACTTTATAAAGCGAAGTATAATATAAAACTAAAAAAGGATAAAACAGAGAAAATTCTTGTAAAATATGATGATATTGAAAAGCTGTTTAAATTTCGGTGGACTCTCTATCATAATGACGGATTGGTGTTGCTGAGGTCGTATGACCAAATCGTCGCACAAAACATACTCTATTTGGGTCAGACAAACCAATCTGTAAGATTAGAGTTAAGATCACGAGCGGGCGGATTCAACTCGTTGCCATATATTATTTTAAAATTTGTAAAATTTGATTACCAAACGCAAGAAGCTGAATTCGAGCTTTTTTTGTTTGATAAGCAAGAGCAGATAGATTTGAAGTTTTTAGCTAAGGAAGCGCTGTAGGAATGGTAGAAAAAGTAGAAGAAGAGATAGATAGATTAATAAAAGAGATAGATTATGATGATGTCACTCATCTGTTTTCAACTCTTGTCGGCGGAAAGCGTCTTCGTGCTAAACTTGTCTTAAAAATTGCATCGGCAGATGAAAAATCATTATTGCTTGCTGCTATTATAGAACTTATTCATGCTGCAAGTCTTTTACATGACGATGTCATAGACGATGCATCACTCAGACGCGGAAAGACTTCTGTAAACGCAACGGAGGGAAGTAAGATAGCCATAATGCTTGGAGATATACTCTACTCAAAAGCTTTTACGTCACTTGTCTCTTTTGATAAAGCGATCGCCTCTGTGGTCTCATCTGCTGTTACTTCTCTTTCTATCGGTGAGATGCAGGACGTAAACCTAGCAAAAAATTTCAATGATAATGAAAAAGTCTATCTTGATATGCTTTATCTAAAAACAGCTTCTTTGATAGAAGCAAGTGCGACAGCAGCTGCACTACTGGCTGGAAAAGATGCCGCGTCTTATGCGCTTTACGGTAAAAATCTCGGTCTTTCATTTCAGATCATCGATGATATCTTGGATATCGTATCTGATGAAAAGACACTCGGCAAACCTGCCATGAATGATTTCGTAGAGGGAAAATGTACTCTGCCGTATATCTATCTTTACCACTCTTTAGATGATGAAAACAAAAAAAGACTGGTGGCTCTTCACGGCAAAAAGATCTCTTCAGAGGACACTGTCTGGATAAAAACAAAAATGGATGAGCATAAGTCCATAGAAAAATCTTTTGCGTTAGCTGTAAAACTTTCAGATGAGGCAAAACATGCTGTCTCCGATGACGTTCAATTGTCAGCGATCTTAGACGCGATGATAAAAAGAAGTTATTGATGCATTATTTAACGATAAGTTTTACACATAAAAATTCAACGATAGAAATACGCGAAAAGCTCTCTTTTTCCGGAGAAGAACAGTTAAAGGATTGTCTGGCGAGGTTGAACTCCTCAGCATCTATCCATGAAAGCATACTTATCTCTACATGTAACAGGATGGAGGTATTTGTAAGCTGCTCAAGCGTTATGGCGGCAACGAAACATATCTTTCAACTGTTAAATGAGCGCTCAGGGATAAGTGAAGAGGAATTAGAGGGACGTGCAGATATCTTTGACGATCAGGGTGCCGTGCATCATCTTTTCAGCGTTGCATCATCATTAGACTCCCTAGTCGTCGGTGAGACACAAATAGCGGGACAGTTAAAAGATGCATTTAGGTTCTCTTTTGATAAGGGTTTTTGCGGTCAAAAGCTCTCACGTGCCATGCATTATGCATTTAAATGTGCAGCAGAGGTGAGAAACATAACAAATATCTCTTCAAAACCTGTCTCCATAGCAAGTGTCGCAGTTACAAAACTTCGTGATATCTTAAAAAGTATAGAGGGTAAAAAGGCTTTAGTCATAGGTGTAGGCGAGATGTCTGAGATCACGGCTAAGCATCTTATCTCTAATGGAGTCGAGGTCTATATCGTCAACAGAACGAGAGAAAATGCCGAAAAACTAGCGATCTCCTGCGGCGCAAAAGTCAAAGATTTCGCAGATCTGCCTAAACTCATTAATGAATTTGAGATACTCTTTACAGCCACATCGTCTAAAACTCCTATTATTACGGATGAGATCATAAAAAATTGCGATTTTGAGCGTTTTTGGTTTGATATGGCGCTTCCTCGCGATATCAGCTTTTCTCACGGAGAAAACATCAATCTTTTTATCATAGACGATCTCAAGTCGATAGTCCATGAAAACCTCACCATAAGAGAAGATGAAGCAAAACGCTCTTATGAGATAATTGGTCGTCAGACTATGCATTTTTATGAGTGGTTAAGAAGTCTCTCCGTCGAACCGCTTATAAAAGAGATATATACACATGCTCAAAAAGCTGCACAGGATGAGACTGCGCGTGTCGTGTCTAGCGGATATCTTCCAAAAGAGTATGAAAAAGAGATCTTAAAGATGAACGAGCAGGTCTTAAAAAGATTTCTCCATGATATTACGCATAAAATACGCCAAGTTTCCGGTGAGACCAATGCGGATATGATGATAGAATCGTTGAAGTTTTTGTTAGAAAAAGAGAAGACAGAGTTACCGAACAAATATAAATGTGAACATATGATAAAGGGTTAAAATAAAATGAGATTGTCAAACTTGTATATTCCAACAGCCAAAGAAGCACCGTCAGACGCAACACTTCCTAGCCATATTTTTCTTTCACGTGCGGGGTTTATCTCTCAGGTCGCAAGCGGATTATATAACTTTTTACCGCTCGGAAAAAGAGTTTTAAAAAAGATAGAAAACATCATCAATGAAGAGATGGAAGCCATAGGAGCCCAAGAGGTGGAACTAAGCTTTGTGACACCTGCCGAACTTTGGCAGGAAAGCGGACGCATCGAGAAGTTTGGAAAAGAGCTCTTACGTTTTAAAGACAGAAAAGAGAACCTTTTTGTTCTAGGACCTACCCATGAAGAGATGATGGTAAACTTAGTACGCAACAAAGTCACAAGCTATAAACAGCTTCCGCTTCACCTTTATCAGATAAAGACTAAGTTCCGTGATGAGGCACGTCCTAGATTCGGTCTTATGCGCGGGCGTGAATTCTTGATGAAAGACGGCTACAGTTTTCACTCTACTACCGAAGATCTTGACAGAGAGTTTAATGCGGTTGAAGAGGCTTATAAAAAAGTATTGGTCCGTTTAGGACTAAACTTCAGAATAGTAGAAGCAGACAGCGGTGCGATCGGCGGGACAGGTTCAAAAGAGTTGATGGTTCTAGCTGATAGCGGTGAAGACACGATCGCGGTTTGTGACAAGTGTGAATACGGTGCAAATATCGAAGCTGCTAAACGTTCAGAACGTAAAGATATCCCTGATGCTCCCCAAGCACAGTTTAACAAGTTCTTGACACCGGATGTAAAAAGCATAGATGAGCTCAGCGAGTTCTTTAAAGTCGATCCTTACTACACGGTAAAAGCTGTGGCAAAAAGACTGGTCTTTGAAGACAAAAGTGAGATCGCGCTCTTTTTCCTACGCGGGTGCGATTCTCTGCAAGAGAAAAAAGCGCAAAGTACGACAGGTGCTATCGATATAGTCGATGTGGATGAGTCAGAACTTGCTGATATCGGTTTGACTGCAGGATTTATGGGGCCGCTTGACCAGACAAAAGTGAAGTACGTCATCGATACAGACCTTTATGAAGCAAAAAATATGATATGCGGTGCGAATGAGAAGGATTACCACTTTGTAGGTGTGGATATGTCTGTATTAAACGAAGCATATTTTGCCGATATCGTAGAGGTAAAAGAGGGCGATGGCTGCCCATACTGCGATGGTTTACTTTCATATACTAAGGGAATTGAGGTCGGTCATATCTTCAAACTCGGCACGACATACTCAAAAGTCTTAAAGGCCGAGTTCTTAAATGAAAGAGGACAGGCAGAGCCGTTTATCATGGGTACTTACGGTATGGGTGTAAGTCGTTTAGTTGCAGCGATCATCGAACAGCATCATGATGAAAACGGATGTATCTGGACAAAGCAAAGTGCTCCGTACATGGTCAACGTGATGGTCTCAAACATCAAAGACGAAGCACAAGTCGCGCTTGGAGAAAAACTCTACACCGAGTTAAAAGCAAAGGGTGTAGAGGTCGTTTTGGACGACAGAAAAGAGCGTTTTGGATTTAAGATGAAAGATGCCGAACTTGTCGGGTACCCATATACTATCGTTATCGGAAAAGAACTTGAAAACGGAATAGTCCAAATATTTGACAGAGCCGCTTATAGTAAAGATGATATTAAGAGCGATGAGATATTAGAAGCAATAATGGGACGGTTATAGATGATTTATTTTGTAATATATCTATTTTTAGAAGTTCTAATATCTGTAAATATATCTTCAGAGATCGGTGGCTTGGCTACATTTTTTGAAATTATTGCAACAGCGTCTTTGGGTATAGCAATATTAATAAATTTTCGTACCACTTTTTTACAAAATCTGAGCGCTGTTTCTTTTAACTGTATAGATCTAGAAGAGTTTCAAAAACTGAATCTGTTTACGGTCTTTGGTGCTATCTTGCTTATTATGCCTGGGTTTTTAACGGACATAATTGGAATCGCTTTACAATTCTCTGTTTTTACATCAATGCTTATTAATTATTACAATGTAAAATCCGGGAAATGTAATATTCAATCTGATATAACAAAAAAGGATGAAGATGTTATCGATGTCGAAGTTGTTACTGACACTATTTCTAGCAAGTAGTTTATTTTCTGTTTCTGTTTTTGCCGAGGCAAAAGATTATTCAGACGATGTTGTGAAGTTTTTAAAGGGCAGTATTACTAAAAATCCAAATATCATCTCTTTAGATGTCAAAGTCATTGATAAAAAAGATCTGGACAGACTCAAAGGATGGCAGGCGTATATCGTCTCTTTTGAAGGAAAAGCAAAAGTAGGCAATGAAGAGAAGAAAATCTCCCAAAACAGCATCTATTTTGTAAAAGACGGCATTATTGCAACAGAACTTATCGATTTAAAAACAGGAACAAAATTAAATGATACGATCACTCCTGTATTTAAAAAAGAGTTCTATACAAAAGCAAACTTGATCTACGGTGATGAGAATGCTACTCACAAAGTGGCACTTTTTTCAGATCCGTTATGCCCTTTTTGTAAGGCGTTTGTACCTGGTGCTATAGAGTATATGAAAAAATATCCGAAGGATTTTGCAGTCTATTATTTTCATTATCCCCTAGAGGGGCTACACCCTGCGTCACCGACGATATGTAAAGCGGCCATATATCTGGAACTTCAAGGAAAAAAAGATTCTCTGCTTAAAATATACAATCTACAGATCGATGCCAGAGAAACGAATGAACAAAAAATTCTTGATGTCATAAACAGTTCGTTAGGCGAAAATATAACAGTCAAAGATATTCATTCAATGATGGTCGAAAATGAGTCTAAAGCAGACCAGGATATTGCCAATGCACTGCTTGTAAACGGAACTCCTACAATGTATTTTGATGGAGTGAAAGACTCGACAAAAAGTAAATATAAAAGCGTAAAGGTACACTGAAATATGAAAAAACTAACTATAGCAACACGTGGAAGTCAACTGGCTCTTTGGCAGTCAAACCATATAAAATCCGTACTTGAGAGTCAAAATCCTGGTTTGGAAGTTGAACTAAATGTTATAGTAACGACAGGCGACAGAATATTGGATAAAGCTCTTTCTCAAATAGGCGGTAAGGGTCTGTTTTTAAAAGAGCTGGAAGAAGCTATGCAGCGCGGCGAGGCCCAAATCGCAGTACACTCTTTAAAAGATGTACCGACAGAGCTTCCTGAGGGTTTTGTGCTTGCTGCTATTACGGAGCGTGAAGATTCAAGAGATGCACTTTTAAGTGAAAAATATGAAAGTATAGAAGCACTTCCAAAAGGTGCAGTAGTTGGGACATCATCACTAAGACGCAGAATGCAGATAGAGCGCCTGCGCCCTGATCTAGTTATTAAAGATCTACGCGGAAATGTAGATACACGTATCAAAAAACTTAAAAACGGTGATTTTGATGCTATCATTTTAGCATCTGCGGGTATAAACCGTTTAGGTTTTACAGATTCCGTGAAATATGTCTATCCTATTTCATTAGATGAGATGGTTCCATCGATGGGGCAGGGCGCATTAGGTATAGAAGCTATCAATGATCCTGAAGTGATCAAGATAGTAAGCAGACTGCAAGATGATTCTACGATGATAGCAACGACGGTTGAGAGAGATTTTGTCGATTCATTAGATGGTGGATGTCAAGTGCCTATAGGTGTCAATGCCGTAGTAAAGGGTGAAGATATCTCTATAAAAGTGATCTTAGGTTTACCTGATGGTTCTGAGATATTAAGAGAAGATATGACAGCAAAAGTATCGGATTACAGGACTATCGGTAGAGAGATAGGTCAAGATTTGATAAACAAAGGTGCCAAAGAGCTTTTAGTCCGTGCAGAAGTTATGGCATCCAACATAGTCTCCACGCTATAACAATTAAACCGCCACATCAAATCTCCCTACATGCAGGGAGAAGAGTTCAACACCATAAAGAGAAAGAATGCAAAAAACAATAGAGTTACTTAGAAGAGAAAATCAGCTTACGATTATCAATGAAAAAGTTGATATATATTTAGAGATCCCTCATCTTGCTTACGCTGAAGTAAAGAAAAAAGATGGCGGTAAAGCTTTGCTTTTTACACATCCTGTTGACTCAAAAAACGGAGTGGAGTTCGATACTCCTGTTTTAATGAATATTTTCGGTTCATATAAAAGATGCGAACTTCTTTTTGGTAGACCGATCGAATCAGTGGCAGACGAGATAACAAAGCTATTGCATATGAAACCGCCAAGCGGGTTTAAAGCGAAGATATCGATGTTAGGTGAACTTTTTGCATTGAAAAATATCTTTCCAAAACGTTTAAAAGGAGAGGGGGAATGTCAAAAAATCAAGTATTTTAATGACGATATTGACCTGTATAGACTTCCAATCCTAACAACTTGGGAAGAGGATGGTGGACCTTTCATCACAATGGGACAGGTCTATACTCAGAGTTTAGACGGGGAGATGGTAAATCTTGGGATGTACAGACTACAGGTGTATGATAAAAAACATCTGGGTATGCACTGGCAGATTCATAAAGACTCATCTCACTTTTTTGACCAATACCAAAAAGCAGGTAAGAAGATGCCGGTTACTATCGCAATCGGTGGAGACCCTTTATATACATGGTGTGCAACGGCACCTCTGCCTTATGGTGTGAATGAACTACTTTTATATGGTCTCATAAAGAAAGAGCCTGCAAAACTTGTTTCTTCTTTGACGACACCGCTTTATATACCTCATGATGTGGATTATGTTATAGAGGGGTGGGTCGAGACTGCAGAATTTAAGATAGAAGGACCTTTTGGCGATCATACCGGATATTACACATTAAAAGAGAAATACCCGTTTATGGAAGTAAGCGCTATTACCACTAAAAAAGATCCTGTGTATCTTGCTACAGTTGTGGGAAAACCGCCTTTGGAAGACAAATATATGGGATGGGCGACTGAGCGGATCTTTTTACCTCTTTTAAAAACAAATGCGCCTGATCTTATAGATTATCATATGCCTGAAAACGGTGTGTTCCACAATCTGATACTTGCAAAGATGCAGACACTCTATAAGGGTCATGCAAGACAGTTTATGCACCTGTTTTGGGGTTCAGGACAGATGAGTTTTGTCAAACATGCTATATTTTTAGATGCGGCCGCGCCAAAACTTACAAACTATGATGCTTTAGCGACGTATGTACTTAACAGATTTGATCCAAAACGTCTGTTTATTACAGAAGGTGTCATGGATGCACTAGACCACTCATCTCCAGAAGCACTTGTGGGTGGAAAACTCGGGATCGATGTCACTGCTGCAAACATCGTGAATGCACCGCAACTTCTAGGTGATGAAGAACTTTTAAAGCAGGCTCAGAGTGTATGTCCGGAGATTAGAGGATTGCAGCAATATATGCGACATACAAAGAACCCTATCTCTGTTGTTTCGGTAAAAAAAACAAGGAATATGAAAGAGTGCTTTAATGCTCTTATCGCTTTAAGCGCAAATATACGCATTGTCGTCTTTGTGGATGAGGAAAAAAATGATATTTCAAATGCCTATATGCTTATCTGGAGAGTGGCTAACAATATCGATGCGACACGCGATATTTTCATATCCGAGTCTATGGTCGGCCTAGACGGTACAAACAAAAATATTTTAGACGGATTTACTAGAGAATGGCCCGGTGACGTAGAATGTACACAAAGTGTGATAGATAGTTTAAAAGCTCGTAAACTATGGACTTTGGATGAACAATCGTACAAAAAGTATCAGATTTAAAAATTAAATAAATGTGATACTTTTAGTATAAGGTAGTTATTATAAAAGCTGATGTAATATAGGTAATTCTATTTTATAAGGAATACGTGGTGAATAAAATAATATTTTACATAATTTCAGTTTTTTTTATTACTCAGGTAACGTCCGAAGCTGCTGTTTATAAAGGACAGAGAGTGTATGTGAAAGAGTGTCGTCATTGCCATGGTGGCGGGCAAGCTATTGCCGCATCAAAAAATATGAGAACATGGAAGAAAATGCTTAAAGATAAAGGTGCTGAACTAGCAGACCTGCATCTAAAAAGTGATAAAGCAAAAGACTCTTGGGAATATTTTAACAGTGATAAATTTCAAAAAAAAGCAAAACACCTTAAAGATTTTCTTGTAGAATATGCAAAAGACAGTGGTAAAGTTCCAGCTTGCAATTAATGTGATGTAATCTTTTTTAGGTTATCTCACTTCTCTCATAACGCTTTTTTCTAAGCGAAACTTACATTAACTTAAGTTAAAATTCGAAACTTTTTTACTTTGGAGATATTATGGATAAGATGTGGTCTGGTCGTTTTAGTAAGGGTGCGTCATCTTTACTGGATGATTTTAATGCTTCAATCATGTTTGACAGAAAACTATACCGTGAAGATATCGAAGGCTCTATTGCCCATGCTACGATGCTTCAAAAACAATCAATTTTAACAAAAGATGAATTAGATTCTATTATAAGCGGATTAAATCAGATAAGAGATGAGATAGAATCCGGTGAATTTGAGTGGAAGATCAGCGATGAAGATCTTCATATGGGGATTGAAAAAAGATTGACTGCTCTTATCGGCGATGCCGGTAAGAAACTTCATACCGCAAGAAGCAGAAATGACCAAGTCGCTGTTGATTTTAGACGATATGTTTTACGTAAAAATAAAGAGATATCCGTTGCGATCAAAAAAGTGATGGCTGTTTTGGTTGATATCGCAGAAAATCATACTGAGACACTTTTACCTGGAATGACACACCTTCAACACGCTCAGCCGATCAATTTCGCTTTTCACCTGTTAGCGTATGTCTCTATGTTTAAACGCGATATCGAGAGATTTGAAGACTCATACAGACGTAACAATGTATCTCCTCTTGGATGTGCTGCACTTGCAGGGACACCTCACAATATAGACCGTAGCGTAACGGCAGAACTTTTAGGTTTTGATTCAGTGAGTGTGAACTGTTTGGACACGGTCAGTGACCGTGATTTCGCCCTAGAGATCCTTTTTAATATCTCTACGATGATGATGCATATCTCTCGTTTGAGCGAAGAGCTTGTAATGTGGTCGAGTTATGAGTTTAAGTTTGTCGAACTCAGTGACGAGTATTCTACAGGTTCATCGATTATGCCTCAAAAGAAAAACCCGGATGTTCCTGAGCTTTTACGCGGAAAGACAGGTCGTGTTTACGGTTCATTGATGGGACTTTTAACAGTTATGAAAGGTCTTCCTCTTGCGTACAACAAAGACACACAAGAGGATAAAGAGGGTGTCTTTGATGCAGTAGAAACGGCCGAGATATCTTTAGAGATACTAAAAGAAGCACTTAAAACTATGGATATAAAAGTGGACAATATGCACCAAGCTTGTAAAGTAGGGCATTTGAGTGCAACTGATCTGGCTGATTATCTTGTAGAAAGATGTGGTATCCCTTTTAGAGAAGCACACTTCATCACAGGAAAAGCTGTTGCAAAAAGCGAAGAACTTCGTATAGACTTAAGCGATATTGCATATGAAGAACTAGAAAAAATAGATAATAGAATCAAAAGCGACGTTATAGAAAAATTATCTATCAAGAACTCGATGAATGCAAGAGTTTCACAGGGCGGGACCTCTACAAAAGGTACGCTGGAGCAGCTGACATATTTTAAAAATTATCTTTTGGAGAAATAGTCATGAAAGTAGTCGTCACACACAAAGATGGTATGAAATTTGAAGCTAAAACAGAGAAAAATAGCTTTATAATCGATTGCCCAGAGATCAGTCCTATTGAGTATTTTTTAAGCGGTATCATCACATGTAGTGCAACGGATGTCGTTATGATCCCGAAAAATCAGGGCAAGACGGTAAAAAATCTTAGTATTGAGGGCGATGTCGTCAGAAATGATGATTTTCCGCGTAAATTCAATACTCTTCATCTGACATATAGTTTTGACTCGGATGCGGACGATACTATGGCCGCACGTTTTGTTATGGCATCACTGGAGACTTACTGCTCGACTATAAACACTATCCGCGACAGCGTCAAGATAAGTTATACGATTATCCATAACGGAAAGATTATCAGAGAGAATGAGTCTATGATATCAGGCGGTGGTACGAAGATAGATATGGGCGAAATAGAGAGCTGTCCGCAATAAAACTTCTTACATGTAAGGAGAAATCTCTCCTTACTCGTAAACCTTACTATAAGCGACCATTCGTTTTGATACATTTTTCAAATAAAGTTTTGGTTCGTCAAATCTCAGATCTTTTAAAAGTTTGTTATAGACTTGATCTGAAGAGATGGAATTTATATCATCTGCCGCATAACTCATAGAGTATTTTTGTTTGCTTGATAGATTCTTATTTCTGTTAAATGCCCATGCTATATTGCCGGCTCCTGTATTATAGGCAGCGATCGTGCAATAGAGTCTGCTGGTGGGATTTTTGATCTCTTTTAAATATTTGAAATATAAAATATGCAAGTAAGCACTTCCCATTTTTATATTGTTTGTGCTGTTATAAAGATAACTAGATGAAACGAGTTTTCTTTCATTATAAAGATAGTTGTATGCATCCATTCCTGCACTGCTAGGAACGATCTGCATAAGTCCAAATGCAGGTATGTATGATTTGGCTCTTGGATTGAAACAGCTTTCAGTCTGCATGATCGCAAAAACAAGAGGAACATTCAGATTCTCTTTAGAAGCGTAGTTCTTTACATCTTCGTAATACTGTTTAGATTTTTTCTGCATAGAATCTGATGGCATCTCGATCTTGAGACTATATACGTTTGAACCCTCTATTTTTGATTGTACTACTTCTATATTACTGTTTTTAACATTGTCGTTCACGTATTGTGCCACACTGTTTTTAGTCGGTTTTGTGTCAAATATGACATTGGAAAGAATTGGCTCATTTGTCACAGGAGCGTCAACGACACCTATCGGTTTTTTGATCTTAGCCAATATCTTTTCAAGAGGATCGGTCTCTTGAACGGTTTTATTATCAACGGTCACTGCTTTTGCAAGAGCATCTTTTAATTTTTCTTTCGCGTCTTCAGGCGATGAAGCGATTGTTTGTACAGTGATCGTATTTTTTTCAAAATCTACATCTGTTCTTGTCTTTTTATCGGGAGTATAGGCTAGCCACTCTTTTTGAGTGGAGATCTTTGGATCGCTCCAGTAAACACCCAACTCTTTTTTATAGTCGTCAAAAGCTTTTAATTGTGCTTTTTTATACTCTTCAAAAGCATCTTCCTGAGCTTTTTTATATGTATAGAACTCCTGTTTATCGGCACTTTCTTGCTGCATCTGCTTTTGTTGAAACTCTTTGAAAGTTTCTCCCTCGGCAAGAGAGATAAGTGCTAGAACTAGTAATGTTTTTTTAAGCATTTTTCATCTTTAAAAAAAGTCTTTAGGGTCTGCGTCTGAAAGATGATCCCATTTTAGTTTTGAACCGCCGAGAACATGCCAATGAAGATGTTTTACTTCCTGTCCGCCGTTTTCACCGACATTTGTAATCACTCTATAGCCGCTTTTATCTATGCCGAGTTTTTTTGTAAGTTCTTGTATAAAAGTCGTCATACCGCTCATAGTCTCAGCGGATACTTCATTAAAACTGTCTACGTGGTGTTTTGGAATGGCAAGTATATGTACGGGAGCCTTAGGATTTATATCATGGAATGCTAAAAAATTATCATTTTCTAGTTCAACATTAGCCGGGATTTTCTTTTCAACGATTTTACAAAATAAACACATTTTATAACCTTTTTTATATTATTAAAATAATCATAATACGATTTTATCATAAATGTATTTTTTTTACTTTAAAAATGGGCAGGAGCGACTTTATGAAGCTTTTTGTAATAGATATTTCTGTATAATCGCTTTTAAATTAATTACTGGAGACTCTATTTGAAAGAGTGGTATGAAAAAATCAGATCAGCTAATAGTGTTGAAGATTTAGAAAATATACGAATAGCTATTTTTGGAAAAAAAGGTATCTTAGCAGAACAGTTTGAAAAGATGAAAGCTGTACTCAATGAGGAAAAAGCATCATTTGCCAAAGAGCTAAATACGCATAAAGGTGAATTGACTTCGTTATTTAACGAACAAAAGATCATCCTTCAGACAAAAGAACTTCAAGAAGCGATGAAAGCAGAAGCACTTGATGTCTCTTTGTATTCTACTACATCAAGAAAAGGTGCTCTGCATCCCGTAATGGAGACAATGGACAGAATCGTAGAGTACTTTTCATCGATGAACTTTTCTGTAGAGACGGGACCGATGGTAGAGGACGATTTTCATAACTTTGAAGCACTGAATCTTCCGAAGTATCATCCTGCGCGCGATATGCAAGATACGTTTTATTTTAAAGACGAGATGCTTTTACGTACTCATACTTCGCCTGTTCAGATCAGAACGATGCTTCACACAAAACCGCCTATCCGTATGATAGCTCCCGGTGCCGTGTTTAGACGCGATTACGACCTGACGCACACTCCGATGTTTCATCAGGTCGAGGGATTACTTGTAGATGATGCGGGGAAAGTATCTTTTGCAAATCTAAAATATATATTAGAAGATTTTTTAAAATATATGTTCGGTGAGGTGGAAGTTCGTTTTAGACCAAGCTTTTTCCCGTTTACAGAACCTTCGGCTGAAGTAGATATCTCTTGTATCTTCTGTCACGGTGAGGGATGTCGTGTATGTTCACATACGGGATGGTTGGAAGTTTTGGGATGCGGTATCGTCGATCCAAACGTATTTAAAGCGGTTGAATATGAAGATGTAAGCGGATACGCATTTGGACTAGGTGTTGAACGTTTTGCAATGCTTATACATCATATCGGAGACCTTCGTTCGTTATTTGAAGGAGATGTCAGACTATTGGAGCAGTTTCAATGATAGTTACAAAAAGTTGGTTAAACGAATTTATCAGTATTGAAGATAAATCTTGCGATGAGTTATGTAAAACGCTGAACTCGATCGGTTTGGAAGTAGACAGAGTCGTCGAGTACAAAATACCAAACAAGATAGTTTTTGGGCATGTAGTCGAATGTGAGAAACATCCGGATGCAGAAAAGCTGAATGTCTGTAAAGTAGATATCGGAACAAGTATCCGTCAAATAGTCTGTGGTGCTGCCAATGTCAGAAAAGGTCTACATGTAGCAGTTGCTACCGTGGGCGCGATTATGCCAAACGGACTAAAGATCAAACCCGTCAAACTTCGCGGAGTCGAGAGTGAAGGTATGATATGCTCGGCTACAGAACTTGGACTTGTTAATATCGGCGAAGGTATTATGGAACTCGATTCCTCGATAGGCGAATTCAAACTCGGTCAAGAACTTAGTGAAAACGAGTACTTGCAAGATACGCTAATAGAGATCGAACTGACTGCAAACAGAGGTGATTGTCTCAGTATATACGGTGTTGCTCGTGATCTGTGTGCCGCATACAGCCGTCCACTGAAAAAGATAGACGATGCTCAGGATATAGACAGACGCATGGGAATAGGAAGAGTTCTTCAACTTTCTCATACAGACGGCTTGAATGTCAATCTAAGATATAAAGCAGTTGATGTCAAAGAGATCAAACTTCCTTTTATTATCACTTTGCGCTTAGCACAGATCGAAGAGAAACAAAAATCTGATTTGGATTCGGTATTGTTTTACTCTACATATACCACGGGTGTCATACTTCGGGCATATGATTACAATTTCTTTAAAGATGGCGAAGAGGTCGATAAAAAAGCAAAAATATCTCTGTCGGTAGACAGTTTGGGATATGCCACTATTTACGCAAAAGACAAACCGGCTTCTATTGTGGGTATTAAACAGTGTGAGAATTCAAAGATGAGTTCATCAGAGGGACTTGTGATACTTGAGGCAAGTTATATCCCTCCACACATCATCTCTAAGCAGATGGCAGAAAATAAGATCGAAAACGGGCCGTTGTTTTATAGGACTTCAAGAGGAAGCGAACCAAAATTAAATATTGGACTTAACTATTTCATAGGATTATTTGAAAAGTTCAGTGAATCGGATATTTACGGCGGCAATATCGAACTGTGTGATCAATACGAAGGTGTTGTAGTCAGTATAAGTATAGACGATATCAACAGTATCATCGGTGCAAAAATAGATAAGACCACCATAACAAAAATACTTCAAAATCTTGGATTTGATATTGGAAAATCTCAAGGAAACAGCTTTGTCGTGTCTGTTCCTAGATATCGCCATGATATCGCAAACAAACAGGATATCGTCGAAGAGATAGTACGTCTTGTGGGTATAGACAATATCCCATCAAAGCCGTTTACGTTAAAAGAGAAAAATCCGCTTTCAGACGGTTACTTTCAATTTAAAAAATTGAGAAAATACAGAAACAGCGCAGCGGCTCAGGGCTTTTTTGAAACGGTACATTTCGTATTTAACGAGAAGGTAAAACTGAAAGAGTACGGCTTTACATGTATAGATGAGAGTCTGGAGTTATTAAATCCGATAGTCAATACGCTTGATACTATGCGTCCTACATTGATGCTTGGGCTTTTGAATGCTGCAAGTTCAAATATAAAATCAGGATATAAAGATGTCAGACTTTTTGAGATAGGAACTGTTTTTTCAACTTCAAGAACAGAGTCTGCCAAAATGGCATTTATCTATAGCGGTGACAGTAGTAAAGACGGGATATTAAACAGCGGAAAATCTAAAAAAATGGATTTTGGAACTTTTGTCCAATTGGTTTCAAATGTCATCGGAGATATAGATCTGGTTAAAAATGAACCGGTACACAGTCTGGCAAATCCTTATCAGTCTGCAAAGATACTGCTTGATGGTATGGAAATAGGGGAGTTATATAAACTTCATCCTGTTGTGCAAGATGAGTTTGACCTCGATGAGACTTTTATATGTGAGATCGATTTTGATAAGTTGTCGTTTAATCTTGTAGAGGTAAAAGCCTATTCTAAATATCAGGCATCTTTTAGAGACCTGAGTGTTTTGGTTCCAAACAGCTTAAACTATAAAGATATTCAAAACGTCATAAGCGAAAATAAGACAGAAGAGATCGTCCGTTTTTATCCGGTTGATAAGTATGAAGATGAGAAACTTGGTGAAAATGCAAGTTTGACTATCCGTTTTGTATTACAGTCTCTGACAAAAACTTTGGAAGATGAAGATATTACATCGACTATGGACACTGTCTTAAATGCATTAAATGAAAAATTGGGGCTTACTCTGAGATGAAAAGCGTAAAAGTATATGCGACACATAAGTTTGATTTTAAAACAGAAAAAATAGCGTCTGACAAGTCTATATCTCACCGTAGTGTCATGTTTGCAATGCTTGCTGAGGGAGAATCGACTATAAAAAACTTTTTACGTGCCGAGGATACTTTAAACTCATTGGAGATCGTAAAAAATCTCGGTGCTAAAGTGGTGGATAACGGAGAAGTGATAACGATCAGTTCATCGGGTATCAAAGAGAGTGAAAACATTTTAGACTGTGGAAACTCGGGAACCGGAATACGTCTGTTTTGCGGACTTTTGAGCTCGGCAAAAGGGCATTTTGTATTAACAGGTGATGAATATCTTCGCCGTCGTCCTATGAAAAGAGTAACTGCGCCGCTTCGCAACATCGGTGCAAAACTTGATGGGAGAAATGACGGTGACTTGGCACCGCTAAGCATTAGAGGTTCATCTTTAAAAGCATTTAATTATGAGAGCAAGATAGCCTCTGCTCAGGTAAAAAGTGCGATGATATTAGCAGCGCTGAGATCAGACGGTATCTGTACATACAGTGAGCCTGAACTGAGCCGTGACCATACGGAGAGAATGTTAAAAGGGATGGGAGCTGATATTAAAGTCGATGGTCTCAAGACCACGATCACTCCGCTTACAAAGCTTTTATCGCCTTTAGATATCCGTATTCCCGCTGATCCGTCCAGTGCATTTTTCTTTGCAGTGGCAGCTGCGATCACTCCTGATTCATCAATCACACTGCAAGGTGTTACTTTAAACAAAACACGTATCGAAGCATTCAAAGCGCTAGAACGCATGGGTGCGGACATCAGGTATGAATTGACAGACGACAAGTATGAACCAATCGGCGACATCACGGTAAGATATGCACCGCTTAAAGCAATAACGGTTGAGGATAATATCTCTTGGCTTATAGATGAACTACCAGCACTTTCTATTGCTTTTGCATGCGCTGAGGGTGTAAGTGTTATAAAAAATGCCGAAGAGCTTCGTGTAAAAGAGAGTGACAGGATATCGACCGTCGTAGAGGGTCTAAGGGCCTGCGGAATAGAAGTCGATGAAGTGCAAGACGGTTATAGCGTTACGGGCGGTGAGCTGAGAAGTGCTACAATCAACAGTCACGGTGATCATAGAATAGCGATGAGTTTTATCATCGCAGGTCTCAGATGCGGTATGGATGTTCAAGATATCGATTGTATCAACACATCGTTTCCAAACTTCTTTGAACTTTTACAAAACTTGACAAGAATTGAACTGAGTTAGTTTATAATATTTTTCACCGAGAGGTGAAGCTTCAGTGCAAGGAGACAATGAAATGAAAATAGAGCTTGCCGAGAATTATGGATTTTGTTTTGGTGTAAAGCGTGCTATTAAGATAGCAGAAGATAATAAGAATTCAGTCACGTATGGACCGCTTATACATAATGCAAAAGAGATTCAAAGACTTGACACTGATTATAAAGTAGGTTTAACAGAAGATATCTCTACTTTTAAAACCGGTGATAAAGCGGTGATCAGAACTCATGGAATCCCAAAATCCGAACTGCAGTTTTTACATACTAAAGGCGTTGAAGTCGTCGATGCTACATGTCCTTATGTTACCAAGCCTCAACAGATATGTGAAGAGATGAGTGAGCAGGGATATGATATCGTCATATTCGGTGATGAAGCGCATCCTGAGATAAAAGGTGTAAAAAGTTATGCTACTGATGGCGCTTATGTCGTTACATCCATAGAAGATCTAGAAAACCTAAAGTTAAAAGAGCGCATAGCGCTTGTCGCACAGACGACCAGAAAAGTCGAAGAATATCTGCAAATAGCCGATTATCTCATCCCGCGACATAAAGAGGTAAGAGTTTTTAACACTATCTGTAATGCAACGTTTGAAAATCAAGATGCCGTAAGAAAGCTTGCAAAAAAAGCAGATATTATGATTATTATCGGCGGGAAAAACTCATCAAATACAAAACAGCTATACAGTATCGCCAAAGAGTATTGTAACAACAGCTATCATATCGAGGATGAAAAAGATATAGATATGTCATGGTTTGCTTCTAAAAAACATTGCGGCATAAGTGCCGGTGCCTCCACTCCTGATTGGATCATTCAAAAAGTCGTATCTGCAATTAGTAAATAGATAAAATAGTGCAGTGTGAATTATTGTAACAGTTTGTTTCTAATCAATATTTAATTTTAATTATTACAAATTGTGTTAAGATTTGTAATAGTTTTTCGATAAGATAATCTAATATAGTTGCAATAAAGGGGTGCTGGCGATGGATACGATTTCTGAAAGTCATCTCATAAACGAACTTGATGAGATGACGATGTCTCATAAAAAGAATGTGATGCAAATAGCGGCATTTCAAACGATGTCAGATACTGTATATGGGATCAATATCGCAAAAATCAAAGAGTTTGCGATGATCAAAGATGCCAAGTTTACAGGTGGACTTTCCGACAGCCCTTTTATGATGGGGATGGCTGTACTGCGTGGCAAACCCTATCCTCTTGTCAATCTTCTTAGATGGTTAGGCGACACTAACCCTGAAAATGCAAAAATTGAAAATTATGATATCTTGGTACTGGCCGAGTTTAATCAAAGTCTCATCGCATTCCCTGTAAAAAAAATCATTACAATAGCCTCAAAGAGCAGTGAAGATCTAGAAAGAGCAGATACTACTGACAATAAAATAACATATATAACTAAGATATCAACCAGTAAAACACGTAGTAAAAAAAGACATAAAAGAAAAAAAGAGAAAAAACTGGCAGTTGCTGTTGAAAGCGACGAGCAAGATTCTGAGGCTATCTGTTTTGTCATAGATGTAGAAAAAATGCTTGATGAAGTTTTTCCGGAGGTCAGCAAACATAAATTACATGATTTTGAGACTATGAATAAGCCAAGTATAAAATCAAAGAAAATTTTGGCAATTCTAGAAGATTCTCCTGTAGCATCAAAGGTGCTTGAAAAAACTTTTCGTGCATCAAACTTAAATATACTCTATTTTAACAATGGATTGGAGTTTAAAGCATGGTTTTTAAAAAATGAGGATCATGCGCTAAAAGAGCTTGGATGTGTAATTACCGACATAGAGATGCCGATGATGGATGGGTATAAAGCAGTCGAGTTTATCCGTTCAAAATCAAAAACAATACCGATTATCGTTAATACTTCCATGAGTAATATCGGTGTCGTAAAAAAACTTGAAGATATGGGTGCAAGTGCATTTATTCCAAAAACAGAACCACTTAAAATTTATGAGGAAGTTGAAAAGTTTATGGGAGAGAAAGAATGAAAATTCATAATTATAATCCATATAATAAAACTATAGGTTTTTCAGAAAAATTTTTAAATGCTGATGATTTGATAGTCTCAAAAACAGACATACTAGGGAATATTAAATATGCCAATTCTACGATGCTAAGAATATCCGGAACAGATTTAGAAGAGTTACTGGGCAAAAATCATAATATATCCAGGCATCCTGATATGCCAAGAGCAATTTATAAAATGATGTGGGATACGATAGAAGATGGGAAAGATTTTTACTGTTATATAAAAAATCTCGGCAGAGACGGTTCTTTTTACTGGGTTTTTGCTTTTATTACTCCGGATTTTGATAAAGACGGGAATATAATCGGTTACAACAGTGAAAGACGAGCACCTAATCCAAAGGCAATAGTCGAGATATCTTCTATATATCAGAAATTGCGTGAAAAAGAGATATTACTTGGAGTAGATGAGGCTGTTTTGTGGTTTAAAGAGAGTGTGTTAAAGTCTAAGACATACCACAAATATATACATAGATTACAAAATGAATTAAATTAAGGGAGTAGTTATGTTTGAAACTTTCACAAAAGAGCACCAAGATATAATATTGTCGATTAAAGCTATGGCTAATGATATTAATAACGGTATCTTGGAAACAAGGATAACGAGTTATGATCAAAATGATCCCTTGGCACCTGTTGTTGAAGCTATGAACAGTGTGTGTGATCAGTTAGAATCATTTATCAAAAACAGTAGAAAAGTGATTACGGATGCTGCGTCCGGAAATACCGATGTAAAACTTTACACAAACGGTCTGAAAGGAAATTTTGCATTGGCAGCAAACTCTATTGACCTTGCAAGTGAGACTATTATAAAAGGTATGGAAGCCAAAAAGAATTTTGATTTGACACAGGCAATCGATAATGTGGATGACGGATGGCTCAAAAATAATCTGACTCATATTCAAACAAGTGTCCTGGCAAATACCGAGCTGCTTAAAACTGTGGTTGAAAACGCTAATTTTACGGCACAAGAATCTAAAAAGATGACAGTCAATATAGGTGAAGTCGATAGCGTTATGAAAAACCTGAACAGTTCAATGGAAGATACGGTAAATGAGATCAAAAATCTTTCAGACAATGCGGCTGAGATCAATGAGACTATGTCTTTGATCAAAGAGATAGCAGAAAGAACAAATCTACTTGCATTAAACGCGGCCATAGAAGCTGCACGTGCCGGTGAATATGGGAAAGGATTTGCGGTAGTCGCTGATGAAGTCAGAAAATTGGCTGAAACGACACAAGATTCTGCAGAAGATATCACGGAAGTGATAGAGCAGTTAAATAAAAGTGTCGAATCGATAAAACAAAAAGCATTGCAATCGCAAAAATTTACGGCAGATTCAAAAGAAAAAACGGATATTCTAGAAAAAACTACAAAAGAGTTGGATAAAAAAGCATATGAGACAAGCAGTGTAGTTGAGCACGCATCTGAAAAACTTTTTGTCTCTTTGGTGCAGATCGATCATGTTCTCTTCAAGGTATCAGCTTATAAAAAAATATTGATGGCAATGCATAATGAAAATAAGTTGTCAGATCATGATTCTTGCCGTTTGGGACAGTGGTATAAAGCATATGGCAAGGAGCACTTTGGAAAAGTCGAAGGATATAAAGAGATAGAAAATCCTCATATGGTGGTACACACTAAAGCCCAGGATATATTGGATTCTATACATAAGCTAGGAGATATAGATATGCAAGCAGTCTTAGATGATGTAAAGCAGATAGAAAAAGCGACGGGTGTGCTGTTTAACGATTTGGAACAGCTAATAGAAAAGAAATTTAAAAATAAGTAGATATCATGAAACTTCATAGCTATGACATAAATAAAAAATACAGTACGAGTGTAGCTTATTTCTCAATGGAATTTGCAATTGATCAAGCGCTTAAGATATATTCAGGTGGATTAGGCTTTTTAGCCGGTTCACATATGCGTAGTGCATACGATTTAAAGCAGAATATTCTTGGAATAGGGCTCTTGTGGAGTTTTGGGTACTACGATCAAGAAAGAAACGAAGATCGTACATTAAAGCCAAACTATACAAGAAAGTTTTATTATTTTCTTGAGGAGCTTAGTGAAAGAGTTACGGTCAAGATTCAAAATAAGGATGTAGTAATAAAAGCGTTTCTTTTACATCCTGATGTCTTCGGTACCGCTCCGATCATCCTTCTTTCTACCGATACGGACGAAAACGATTACCTTTCCCGGACGATCACGCATAAATTGTATGACGGAAATGAAAGAACAAGGGTTGCTCAAGAGATAGTATTAGGTGTCGGCGGGGTTAAGATATTAGAAGCGATCAATAGAAAAGTCGATGTCTACCATATGAACGAAGGACACGCACTGCCTTTGGTGTATGAACTATATAAACATTATCCTGATTTGAATATGTTAAGAGAGCATGTGGTCTTTACAACCCATACTCCAGAAGCTGCAGGAAATGAGATACATGACATACACTTTTTACATGAGATGGGATTTTTTAGCGGTCTCAGTTTAGAGGAAGCCCGCAAATTAAGCGGATATGTTCATGATAATCATTTTAGTTTAACGGTAGGAGCATTAAGAGTCGCAAAAAGAGCCAATGCTGTCTCGAAGATTCATGAAAAAGTTTCAAATGAGATGTGGGCCGATGTGGATGGGAGATGTGAAATCATCTCAATAACAAATGCCCAAAATAAAAAGTATTGGACTGATAAAACTCTTATCCGTGCCTTGGATGAGCATGAAGACTACGAACTGCTTGCAAGAAAAAAACACCTTAAAAAGAATCTTTTTGACGTGGTCGCAGACCAGACGGGAAAGATGTTCGATCCTGAAGTCTTTACTATAGTGTGGGCAAGAAGATTTGCCGAATATAAGAGACCTGGGTTGCTTAAATATGATTATGAAAGGTTTATAAAACTGATAGAAAACAGTGAAATGCCGGTGCAGATCATTTGGGCAGGAAAACCCTATCCTACAGACCACGGTGCGATCAGTATCTTTAATGAATTGATAAGTATCAGTCACAGATATCACAATATTGCAGTTCTTACAGGGTATGAACTGTCACTTTCCAGAATTTTAAAACAGGGAAGTGATCTTTGGTTAAATACTCCAAGAATCACAAGGGAAGCAAGCGGGACAAGCGGCATGAGTGCAAGTATGAACGGATCTATACATTTTTCAATAAATGACGGATGGCATCCTGAATTTGCAAGGGATCATAGAAATGCTTTTACTATTCCCGAGGTTGACCATACGTTAAGGATAGATGAACAAGATAAGATCGATAATCAAAATATGATGGATATTTTGGAAAACAGGATTTTACCTACTTATTACAATGAAGAGAAAAAATGGATTAAGATCATAAAGAATGCCATGACAGAGATAGAGGTAGAGTTCGATTCTGGAAGAATGGCTACGGAGTATTACGACTTGATGTTTAATTTCAAGGCTTAAGAGATTTTCGATAAGTGAGGTTTGACAATGGCATTAGCAATTATTTCTTCTGGCGGTGATGCACCCGGTATGAATCCGGCTATAAAAAAATTTGTTGATTATACATATAAAAGAGGTGAAGAGGCCTATCTTATTTATGACGGCTTAGAAGGTCTTATAGATAATAAAATAAAAAAAGCCACGCATCAAGATGTGGCAGGTATCGTGCATATCGGCGGCACGATAATCCGTTCATCACGTTCAAAAAGATTTTTTGAATATAAATACAGAGAACAGGCATACAATAATCTTAAAGCATTAGGTGTAAAGGGTCTAGTCGTTTTAGGCGGTGACGGGACTTTTAGGGCGATGCAAAAGTTCAGTTCAGAGTTTGATATCAATTTTGTGGGTATTCCTTCCACTATTGATAATGATATCTATGGAACGGAATATTGTCTTGGTGTCGATACCGCATTAAACGTAATACGTGATGCACTAGATAAGATACGAGATACCGCTTCATCGTTTAATCGTGCTTTTCTTGTAGAAGTGATGGGTCGAGACTGTGGTTATCTGGCAATAGTGTCCGCTATTATCAGTGGAGCCGAAATCTGTGTTATACCGGAAGTGAAGTTTGAAAAAGAGGCATTAGAAAAAAAGCTCTCTCAAGAGATTAAAGATGGAAGAAACTATGTTCTTGCGATCATCTCCGAAGGTGCTAAAAAAACATCCGAGATCCATAGTTGGATCCAAGATACGTTTGCCTTAGAGACAAGGGTCAGCATATTGGGGCATATTCAAAGGGGCGGAAACCCGACTGTATATGACAGGATGATGGCTTTTGATTTTACGATCTACGCGATCGATTATCTTTTGGAACATAACAATTCAAATAAAGTCGTTGTTTATAATAGCGGCAAATTTGATTTTATGGAGATCGAAGAGGTCGTATCAAACAGATATCAGCTTCCGCAGCATCTTTTAAATGCAATAAATTATCTCGATTAAGGAGCAATATATATGAAAGCAGTAGTGATGGCAGGTGGATTTGGTACTAGAATTCAACCATTGACGCATTCTATACCAAAACCGATGTTACCTATTTTGAATAGGCCGATGATGGAGCATACGATGATGATGCTCAAGGACCTTGGCATAAAAGAGTTTATAGTACTCTTGTATTTCAAACCGGAGATAATTCAAAAATATTTTAAAGACGGCAGTGATTTCGGTATCAAGATCACATATGTGGTTCCTGATGATGACTATGGTACAGCAGGTGCCGTTAAGCTTGCTCAAGAGCATATAGGGGATGACAACTTTATAGTTATCAGCGGAGATCTTGTCACGGATTTTGATTTTCAAAAACTGTTTGATTTTCATACAAGTAAAAAATCAAAACTTTCTATCGGTCTGACTTCTGTTGAAAACCCTTTACAATTTGGCGTCGTTATTGCAAATGAAGAGAATATTATAGAAAAATTTTTAGAAAAACCGAGTTGGGGAGAGGTGTTTAGCGATACTATAAATACGGGTATTTATATTATAGAACCGGAGATCTTAAATTATATTCCCGAGAATGAAAATTTTGATTTTGCGAAAGATCTTTTCCCCTCATTGATGCAAAAAGAGATAAATTTAATGGGATACAATCTCAGCGGATACTGGCGAGATGTCGGAAATCCTGAGAGTTACAGAGAGGTATATGAAGATATTTTAAACTGTAGAATTAGTTTTGATATTCCGGGATATAAAAAAGAGTATCCCGATGGTGTCTTATACACTGCATCAAAGTATGATCTGGATCCGACCGTGGAGATCATGGGTACTGTCGTACTGGGAGATAACATCACCTTGAAAAAAGGTGTAAAACTAAACAATGTCGTTATAGGTGACAATGTCACGATAGGCGCTCTCGGCAAGGTTAGAAACTGTGTAATATGGGACAATGTCGAGATAGACAAACATGTCAAATTGGATAATTGTATTATTTGTAATAATAATATGATAGGAAAGAATGTCGTAGCCAAGGCCGGATTGATATTGTCTGAGGGTTGTGAAGTAGGAGAATTGACATCGTTTGAACAGGATGTCGTGATCTGGCCTGATAAAAAAATAGAAGCCGCATCGATCATAAGTCACAACATAGTTCTTGGAAGCAGATATAAAAACTCTATTTTTGAAAATGGAACCGTATTTGGAACAAGTAACATAGAACTTTCATGCGAGATGGTTACAAAGTTGGCCGAAGCGTTTGCAGCACAGCTCCCTGTGGGTTCAATGGTCATAGTGGGAAGAGATGATGATAGAAGCTCTCGTATGCTTAAGCGGGCTTTTTTAGGCGGACTTTTATCAGCAGGTATCAATGTCCAAGATATTAAAAGCGCTCCTCAGCCGGTACTCAGATTTACATTGGCAAATGATATCAATCTGATAGCAGGAGCTCATTTCAAGAGATCAATCGTAGACCCTACTAACTCTGAGATCACTCTTTTTAACGATGATGCGATCAGAATTAATTCAAATTTGGCAAAAAGTATAGAAAAAGCATTTTTTACCGAAAAATTTAGAAGAGTCGAATATTCAAAAATTGGTAAGATATATGAGACACATTACAAGACAGAGTGTACCAGCTATAAATATGCGATTGAAAAAACTTTAGACCATTCAAGCATCAAATACAGTAATTTTTCAGTCGCGGTTGATTTAATGCACGGGAGTACCGCAGAGATGTTTCCTCTTATCTTAAATGATCTAGGGATAGAAAATATCGTTTTAAATGCCTATTATGATGAACAAAAACTCTCAAATATGCGTGCCTTGCGAAAACGTTCGGAAGAAAATATCTCTAAGATAGTACGAAGTCTAAGTTATGATATGGGTGTTATAATCTATCCGAATCTGCAAAAGATCAGTTTAGTAACCGATGATGGAGAGGTCTTAGATAAGATAAAAGCACTTTACAGTGTCTTGTATCTTTTAAATATGGAAGCTAAAGACAAAAAGAAAAAAATGGTGTTTTTACCTAGTTGGTCACCGGATATAATCTATTTTGAAAATCTTATTATAGAACGCGGCAAATACTCTGATTTTAAAGTCGAACAGCTTAGAAAGTATGATCTTATTGCAACGGTTCACGGTAATTTCAGTTTTAAAGAATTTAGCTATACCAGGGATGCCATGTATGCAAGTTTAAAGATCATGGAGTTACTAAGTAACAATAACATTAAGTTATCTGAAGTCTCAAAAAAAATAGATGATTTTTATTACAAGGCATTTAAAGTAGATTGTCCGCAATCATCAAAAGGCAAGATGATGAGAAGATTCCTAGAAGATGCAAAAGGCAAAAAATCATCATTGAACGACGGTGTAAAAATTTGGGAGAATAGTACTGATTGGATATTGATGATCCCGGATCAATATAGTGAGAGTCTCAATATTTATATTCAAGCCATAGATGAAAAAGCGGGGAAAGCCCTTTATGAGAGTTACAATGCAAAAATGACGGAATGGTCTAGCAAATAAGGATATCAATTGAAACTGAGTTTTATGTGGCATATGCATCAGCCCGATTATCGTAACAGTAGCGGTGTGATGCAGATGCCTTGGGTCTTTCTACATGCGATCAAAGATTATTACGATATGCCTTGGATGATGGCACAGCATGAGGGCGTCAAGGCTACATATAATATTACGCCTCCGCTGATGCAACAACTAAAACTTTATTATCAAGAACCTCAAAAAAGCGATAAATTTTTGGCTCTTTGGGCAGAAAATCCGGCATACTTGGAAGAAGACGACAGAAATTGGGTTATCAAGATCTGTAAAAGTGCAAATTATGAGACCATGGTGATACCGTTTGTAAGGTATAAAGAACTCTATATTCAAGATCATTTTAACAATAGTGAATTGATCGAGCTTGAGATATTGTTTATACTCTCTTGGTGTGGTGTCTATCTTCAAGAAAATAATGATGTCGTCAAAGATTTGATAAAGCGCCAAAGAGATTATACGTATGAAGACAAGTTCTTACTTTTAGATGAGTTGTCAAAGTTTATCTCTGGAATTTTTGATTACTACATAAAACTGAAAAACGACGGTGTGATCATGATATCCACGACACCGCTAAATCATCCTATCTTGCCTTTGCTTATGGACATGAATAATGCTCGCATAGCAAATACGGCTACAAATATACCAAAAGATTATCTTTATCTTAAAGATGATGCACTTTTACAGGTACAAAGAGCCAAAGAGCTTTTTGTTGAAACATTCGGTTTTGTTCCGGAAGGTTTTTGGCCTGCAGAGGGTGGCGTTGATGAAAAAAGTGTAGAACTTTTAAAATCATGCGGCATAAAATGGATAGCGACGGATGAGCAGATACTGTTTAAATCATTAAACTCCAATAATAGAAAAGATATCTATTCTCCCTATATATTTAATGAGATGTGCATCTGTTTTCGTGACCATTATTTAAGTGATCTGATCGGCTTTACATATAGACATACAGATTCACGAGAAGCAGCGACAAATTTTCTAAAAGAGTTGGAAAAAATACAAAACATGGATCCAAACTCCACTGTATTTGTGATACTAGACGGTGAAAACGCGTGGGAGTTTTTTAAAAAAAACGGATTTGATTTTTTCGATTCAATGTATGGAAAACTAAAAAATTCTGCATGGTGCGAAACGATAACAATGGAAGAAGTTTGTAATCTACCAGCAAAAAATCTGACACATTTGGCACCGGGAAGTTGGATTCATGGAGAGTTTAACACATGGGTAGGGCATAGAGAAAAAACAAGAGCATGGGAGCTTATCTATCTGACAAAAAGGGATTATGAGCATCATAAAGATTCACTTAGTCAAGAGATCAATGAAAAAATAACAGAACAGTTCCTCATCGCAGAGTGTTCTGATTGGTTTTGGTGGTATGGAGATGATCATTTTAGCGACTTTGGAGGAGAATTTGATGAGTTGTTCAGGTCTCATCTTATAGATATTTATAATCTGATAAACATCACACCTCCTTCAGATCTTTTTATTCCGATCATTGAAAATAAAAGTGCACAGCATTTTTGGCTCAAACCACAATCTGATATCTCTCCCTCGATCAATGGCAAACATGACTCTTTCTTTGAGTGGATAGGCTGCGGCGTTGTGGATGAAAGCAAGATATTTTCGACCATGGATAAACAAAGAGGGCCGATAAAGAGAATTCTATACGGACAGGATGACGAAAAGCTTTATTTTACATTTGAAGCTAAGACAAAAGAGTTGGGAGCGGATGATTCAATAGAGATCATCATAGACCCGATAAATGTCAGAGGAAAAATAGGAGTTCAAACCCAGACAGTGTTTATAGGCGATCTGGAAGTAAACGTTGCATATAAAAACGTACTCGAGATGAGTATAGATAAAAGTAAAATAGATGCGGATGATATAAATATAAGATTTGAACTTGAAAAAGACGGGATGGTAGTGCAAACGCTTCCGGGTTTTGGCGAACTTAAGATAGATCTTGGTAATGATTACAGTCATAACTGGTTTGTTTAGGAGATGAAATGAAAACAGTATCGTTATTATTTGGTATTCATATGCATCAACCGGTCGATAATTTTAGTGATTCCGTCAACGATGCGATCGAACTTTGCTACAAACCGTTTTTTGAAACCATGGCGAAGTACCCTGAGTTCAAGTTTGCAGTACATTGCAGCGGATGGCTGCTTGATCAGATCAGGATACATCATCATGACTTATTTGAAAACATGCAGTATTTGACACGACAGGGTTCAATCGAGTGGTTAAGTGCAGGATATTATGAGCCTGTATTAAGTGCTATCCCTTCACAAGACCGCATATCGCAAATAAATAAATTAAATAAATATATCAAAAAATATTTCAAAGTAAGACCGACGGGATTATGGCTGACTGAGCGAGTATGGGAATCGGCACTGGTCCCGGATCTAGCGGCATGTGGGATTGATTATGTCGTCGTTGATGATTATCATTTTTTAAGCAGCGGTTTTGATCCAAATACTTTGGATGGTTATTATACGACAGAAGAGAGTGCCAAAGAGGTAAATCTTTTTCCTATATCAAAATCTCTCAGATATGCTTTACCTTTTTTTAGTGCACAAAGAGCAATAGAGTCTATTTTGGCATGTGCCATAAATGATAATTCTGCCGCTATTGTCTTTGACGATGCGGAAAAGTTCGGTTTATGGCCAAAAACGCATGAATGGGTGTATGAGAAACATTGGCTGAAACAGTTTATAGAAGCTATCTTGGCTGATGAAAGGATAGTGACACAGCATTACGGTACTTATATGAAAAAAAACCGTCCTTTAGGCATAGCGTATTTAAACAACACCTCATATTTTGAGATGGGAGAATGGAGTCTTAAAAGCAAGCAATCCTTAGCCTTAGAAGAGTTGAAACACGCTGTGGGAGAACAATATTTTAATGATATCGGCATATCGTTTATAAAAGGCGGGATATGGAAGAACTTCTTTATAAAATATATAGAGAGCAATTACTTACATAAACGAATGCTTTATTTTAGTCAACAGCAAGATAAACTGCCTAAAAAATCATTAGAATCTCTTTTTAGACTTCAAACGAACGATGTTTTTTGGCATGGTATATTTGGCGGGATATATCTTCCAAATCTCCGAGATAATGCATATAAATATCTTTTAGAACTCGAAAGTACAAAGGCAAAAGGTGAGATCACATTTGAAATACTCGATATAGACAAAGACGGTTATGATGAACTAAAAGTCATAACAAAAAATCTTAGTGCTGTCTTTTCTAGCAAATTTGGCGGACAAATGATGGAATTTGGGTCATTTGACACTCTCTTTAATTGGCAAAATACATTGATGAGGCAAAAAGAGGCTTATCATGAAAAATTGCTGCATCCTCAAGAAAAAGATTTGATGCAGATAAAAGAAAATGAGGATGCTATAGCTACTATCCATAATGATTCAATTGAGCTGGATGATGATTTTAAATCGGAATTAATCTATGACTGGCATCCAAAATATTCGTTTATCGATCATTTTAGCCGTGATGAGGTTACGCTAGAAAGTTTTAAAAGTGCGAGTTTTACTGATATCGCCGACTTTGCAAATCAGCCTTTTATACTCAATAAAAATAAACATAGCTTTAGCAGAACAGGCGGGATATATCTGGACTGGTGCTATGAAACAAAACTGAAAAAAGAGTATCAGTTTAAAACAGATGCAATCTCTTTGGATTTAAAATGCGACAGTGAATATAAAGAGAAACTTTTTTATGCACAGGAGTTTAACTTTCATTTTGCACACCCGTATAAAGTCACCTTTAACGACAAGAGTTTAGAAGATGGTTTTTATCAGTATAATTGCGATGAACTTGTAATGGTTGATGACTTTACAAAAAAAGTCTTAAAGTTAAAAATCAATCAAAAATGCGATATCTTCGCGTACATTTTAAATACTATCTCTAAAAGTGAAACAGGCTTTAGTAAAATGGCGCAGGAAGTATCGTTGGTACTTACATTGTCGTTTTATTCGAAGTTCAAATTAAAAGTAGATTTGGAGTTATCCGATGTCTGAGATAAGATTAGATAGAATTCATAACAAATATGTCCTAATAGCTCCTGAGAGGCTATATAGACCTAATGTAAATGATCTGTCCAAGAAAAAAAGTACCAACTCAACATGCCCTTTTTGTGAAGGCAATGAAGATCTGACACCTAATGAAGTATATGCGATGAGAGAAAACGGTGCAGATCTGTCATCATGGAAAACAAGAGTAGTCCCGAATCTCTATAAAGCTGTACAGATCGAATTGGAAGACGGTTCAAGCAGAGACGGGATGTTCGAGTCTGTCCCGGGAGTCGGTGCGCATGAGATACTTATAGATTCGCCTTGCCATAATTGTGACTTAGTAGATCTGGATGTCACCGCAGTTGAAAACTGGTTAAGAAGTATGATTATCCGTATTGAAGATCTGAAAAATGATAAACGACTGATATACCTCAGTATATTTAAAAATGTCGGTCAAAATGCAGGAGCAACGCAAGATCACCCACATACTCAAATATTGGCACTTCCGATTATGCCAAAAAGTGAGATGCTTTTTTTAGAGAGAAATCTGAAATATTATAATAATCATGGACGAGGCATTTTGGAAGATGTACTGCATAACGAGATGCTTGCTAAAACAAGAGTGCTCAATGAGATCGGTAATTTCTTGGCTTTTTGTCCATTTGCCAGCGCTTATCCTTTTGAAGTGATGATTGCTCCGACTGTAAACATAGCTAGTCTCTCTAAATGCAGCAGAAAAGATATCACGGATCTATCCGCATTGATAAAAAGAGTATTTGAAAAGCTAAGTATACAACTTGGCAGATTTGACTACAATCTTTCATTCGATATGATCCCGCTCAATAAAAATTTTGAAAATGAGCAGTATTTTAATTATTTTAATACAAACTATCGCTTTTGTCTGCGTATTACTCCGCGTATCTATAATCTTGGCGGATTTGAGATATCTACAGGTATGGCGATAAACAGTGTACCTCCGGAAGAGTGTGCAAAGCTCTTACGAGGGGATTAGGATGATGAAGGTTCTTTTTGCTGCTAGTGAGATATTTCCATACGCTAAAAGCGGTGGATTGGCTGATGTTGCGGATGCACTTCCAAATATATTGAAAAGTCACGTTCAGATATCTAGAGTCATGCCCCTGTACGGCTGTATGAACAAAGAGGAGTTTGATTATAACAGATCGTTCAAAATATGTTTGGGCGGGATCGACTATAAGATAAATCTCTATATCAAAGATGCCGATGAGGTCAAAACATATTTTATCGAAGCTCCATTTTTAAGTGAGACAGAAAATCTTTATTGTGACAAAGATAAAGATTATGCCAATAATGATCTGCGTTTTGGAATCTTTTGTATGGCTGTTGTGGAACTTTCTTTAGCTTTAGAGATAGATCTCTTACATGTAAACGATTGGCATAGTGCATTATGTACGCTTTTCATTAAAGAGCGTCAGTTGAAGATAAAAACTATATTTACGATCCACAATCTTGCTTATCAGGGTGTCTTTGGAAAAAGTTCACTTGAGAGATTAGGCATAGACGAGAAATATTTTACGATGGATGCCTTAGAATTTTACAAAAATGTGAATTTTTTAAAAGCCGGTATTGCTTACAGTGATCTGATAACAACGGTAAGTCCGACATATGCAAAAGAGATTCTGACCAAAGAGTTCGGATGCGGACTCGAAGGCTTTTTATCTTGTCATAAAGAGAAATTAAGCGGTATCTTAAACGGTATTAATGAGACTATCTTCAATCCTTTAAATGACACCGTATTGTCTTACATGTATGATAAATCGAGCTTGGAGAACAAACATAAGAATAAAGTCGAATTTATCAAAAAGACAAAATTAAAAGACCCAAGACGTCCTTTATTCGTTATGCTGGCAAGATTGGTCGAGCAAAAAGGGATCGAGCTTTTGATAGATTCGTTAAAGGGATTGCTAGAGAAAAAAATAAATATATTTGTATTAGGCGAAGGCAATATCAAGTTCTCTGAAAAATTGAAGCAGTTTTCAAAAGAGCATGAAAATTTTGAATTTTGCGAGAGATATGATGAGCAGTTGTCTCATCATATGTACGCCTCTGCAGATTTTTTATTGATGCCCTCTCTGTTTGAGCCGTGCGGACTAAATCAAATGATAGCGATGCGCTATGGAACCATACCTGTCGTACATGCAGTGGGTGGACTAAAAGACAGTGTCCATGAGGGCGAGATGAGATGCGGCAGCGGTATCGTTTTCAAAAAGCAGAATAAAAAAGAGCTGATCGCCGCAGTTGATCGAGCTTTATCGTTGAAAAAAGAGAGTGAGAAATTTAAATCGATTATTGAGTTTAACATGGATTGCGATTTCTCATTTGAACCTAGTGCATTAGAGTATCTTAAACTTTATAAGAGTTTGGAATGACCTTAAGCATAGATGCCGGCGGGACGAATTGTCGTGCAGAGATTTCAGATGATGAGGGAGTCGTTTCGTCATTGTCTGCAAAAACTGCAGAAATCGGACTTTCAAGTTGGATAGAGACGATTTTAAATGAGCAAAAACAGATAAAAAATATCTGTATCGCTTATGCAGGACAAGTCAAAGATGGAGTGATCATTTCTGCTCCAAATATGAAAATCGATAATCATGATATAAAAAACTATTTTGAAAAAAGATTCGATGTAAAGCTTTTCATAGAAAACGATCTGGATTGTGCGGTTTTGGCCGAATCGACTTATTTTGACAGCGGCGATATCTGTGCTTTGTATGTGGGAACGGGACTTGGTCTTGGTGTCGTGAGTTCACATAATCTGATCACGGGATATAGCGGCGTCGCTACGGAGATAGGGCATATCCCATATAAAGATGCACCCTTTCGATGCGGATGCGGAAAAAACAACTGTTTAGAACTTTTTGCTTCGGGTTCCGGAATCATAAAATTTAAAAAACACAATTTTATAGAAGATTCTTTGAGATTGACCGATTTAAGAGTAAGTACAAATATGGATGCAAAAAAGATCTACGATGAGTTTGAAAAAGCTTTGCTTTTTGCCCTCGGGAGTGTCATTACTCTATTTAATCCGGAGATCTTAGTCCTTGGCGGCGGGATCATTGCCGCAGATGAAGATATTTTGGAGATAATAAATTCTAAGGTCAAGGATTATGCGATGCCCATAGCTTTACAAAAACTAAAGATAGTAAAAACCCAGATGCAAAATGCTCCGTTAAAAGGCGCACTTTTATTAAAGGAAAGTAGATGAGTGAAAAGAAGTTAAATATCTTATTTGCAGCCTCTGAAGTGGTTGGATTTGCAAAAACAGGTGGGCTTGCCGATGTGGCGGGGGCTCTTCCAAAAGCAATAAAAAAGCTAGGGCATAACATTATAGTCGTGATGCCTAGATATTATCAGATAGATAAAAGTAAATTAGTGAAGCTTGAAGCCCCGCTTGGTGTACCGATGGGTGCTATGGGTGAGCTATGGGCCGCTGTTTATACCACTACGCTTGCTCAAAGTGATGTGCCTGTTTATTTTATAGATTACGAGAGGTATTTTGGCAGAAGTGGACTTTATGATGACCATGAAGGTTCATTTGAAGATAATGCCAACCGTTTTATATTTCTCTCAAAAGCAGCCCTGCAACTTTGTAAGATGCTGCATTTTACGCCTGATATCATCCATGCAAACGATTGGCATACGGCGGCTATGCCACTTTTGGCAAAGACTAGATTTGTGCATGATTTCGCTTTTGCAAAGACAGTCCTGACAATTCATAATCTTCAGCATCAAGGAAATTTCCATAAAAATCTTATGGACGTTATGGAAGTGGGATGGGAGCATTTCAATGCACATGAGTTCGAGAGCTTTAATAGCGTAAACCTTTTAAAAGGCGGGATTATGCACGCCGATGCCGTTACGACAGTCTCAAAAAAATATGCGCAGGAGATCCAGACCTCTGATTTTGGTTTTGGACTTGAAAATCATATTAGAGCACACAGTGATAAACTTTTTGGAATACTAAACGGTGTGGATTATGATGAATGGAATCCGTCTGTTGACAATGCAATAGCGAAAAAATATGATGTTGATAACATGGATGGAAAGTTAGAGTGTAAACGAGACATTCAAAGACATTTTCATTTAGAATTGCGTGATGATGTGCCTGTTATCGGTTTTGTCGGGCGTTTTGTAGATCAAAAAGGTATAGGGCTTATCGCTGAAGCGATACATGGGCTGTTAGATCTTGACGTTCAGATCATTATGCTCGGTACGGGAGAAAAATGGGCAGAGGGGTATTTTGGACATATCGCACATCATCGTCCAAATTTTGGCTTACATGTAGGCTATAATGATGTACTGGCACACAAGATAGAAGCAGGATGTGATATGTTCTTAATGCCCTCACTCTTTGAACCTTGCGGACTCAATCAGATATATAGTCTTCGTTACGGTACGTTGCCTATCGTTCGTGCGGCAGGCGGTTTGGATGATACGATCGTAAATTTTGACGAGCATCACGAAAACGGCAACGGGTTCAAATTTTACGATGCAAGTTCGGCAGCATTATACTACACCGTATTGTGGGCAGTAGAGATCTATCATAAAGATAAAAAGGCGTTTAAAGATATGCAGGAACGAGCGATGAAAGAGCATTTCAGCTGGGATGATTCAGCAAAAAGTTACGAGGCCGTCTATAGATATATCCTTGACAGACAAAACATGTCAAAGCCGGCATTATGAAGTACGAAATCTTTTATGACGTAACACTCTTTAGCGACTTTGACATCTATCTTTTCAAAGAGGGTACGCACGCAAAACTCTACAATCATCTAGGTTCACATTTTATGAAACGAGACGGTGCAGAGGGAGTTTATTTTGCGCTATGGGCACCAAATGCAAACGCGGTATCGGTTATGGGGGATTTTAATGATTATAATGCAGCTTCTCATCCCTTAAAGCTCCGCGAGGACAGTTCAGGAATCTGGGAAGGGTTCATTACAGACGTCAAACAGGGTATGACATATAAATACCATATCGACTCAAACTCTTCACATGTAAGCCGTCAAAAAGCCGATCCTTATGCTTTTTTTGCAGAGGTCGCGCCCAGTTCTGCTTCAAGGGTCTGGAATATAGAGGGATATATCTGGAATGATCAACAATGGATGAAATCGCGTCATAAAAATAATTCCCACACGGCGCCTATCTCTATTTATGAAGTCCATCTTGGTTCGTGGAGAAGAAAAGTAGAAGAGGGTAACCGCTTCTTGACATATATTGAAGCTGCAAATGAGTTGGCCGAGTATTTAAAAGAGATGAACTTTACGCATGTAGAACTCATGCCTATCACGGAATTTCCGTTTGAAGGTTCATGGGGTTATCAGGTGACCGGATATTTCGCTCCGACATCACGTTATGGGACACCAGATGAGTTTATGGCTTTTGTAGATATCATGCACAGTAACGGGATCGGTGTTATCTTAGACTGGGTTCCCTCTCACTTTGTCACAGACGGGCATGGTCTTATGAACTTTGACGGGACTTGTCTGTATGAACATGAAGATCCAAGAAAAGGTTTTCATCCGGAGTGGGGCAGTGCTATTTTTAACTACGACAGGAATGAAGTACGTGCTTTTTTGGTGAGTTCGGCTATCTTTTGGCTAGAGAAGTATCATATCGACGGTATCAGAGTCGATGCGGTCGCTTCCATGCTTTATCTTGATTATGCAAGAAAAGAGGGCGAATGGGTACCAAATGAGGATGGAAGCAATGTCAATCGCGGGGCAGTACAGTTCTTAAAACAACTCAATACGACTACATACGCAGAGTTCGACGATATTATGATGTTTGCCGAAGAGTCCACAAATTACTCTATGGTAAGCCGTCCTGTTAGCAGTGGCGGACTCGGGTTCGGATACAAATGGAACATGGGTTGGATGCACGATATCTTAAAATATATGAAAGTCGATCCGTTTTTTAGACAGCATCACCATCAAAACCTGACATTCAGTTTTGTCTACATGTACAATGAAAACTATCTTTTACCTCTTAGTCACGATGAAGTAGTTCATATGAAGGGTTCGCTTATCAATAAGATGCCGGGAAGTCATGAGAAAAAGTTTGCCAACTTAAGGGCACTTTTTTCATTGATGATCGCTCATCCCGGGAAAAAACTGCTCTTTATGGGAGCGGAGTTCGCACAGTTTGCTGAGTGGAACTTCAAACAGAGTCTTGACTGGCACCTTTTAGAGTATAGAGAACATACGGGTATACAAAAAATAGTTAAGAGTTTAAATAAACTTTATGCCCAAGAGCCTGCTTTTTATAAGAATGATGTACTGAGCAGCGGTTTTGCATGGATAGATGAGAATGACTATACGGCAAACGTCATCTCTTTCATCCGAATCGGCGGAAGAGGGATCAAGCCTATTATTGTAGTGTGCAACTTTTCAGACAAAGAGCATACGAATTATGAAATAGGAATTCCAAGCAGCGGGGAGTATATAGAGATATTTAACTCTGATTATGTTGAGTTTGGAGGAAACGGTATCACCAACAGTGAACCGATGCGATCGATTCCACAGTCGTGTCACGGAAGAAAAAATATGCTTAAAGTGACGCTGCCTCCGCTAAGTGTCGTTTATCTTCAAAAGATAAAGTAAAAAGCGGACTGCTAAATATCGATATATTGCATCTTTTTTAATCTGATATATTTATAGCTCTCATGAGCTACTAAGACCAGTATCGGAAACGGGAGCAGTATCCAAAGATCATTTAGCGGTACATGGGCAGTATTAAACACTTTTTGAACAGCCTCCACATTTAAAAGCATATATATCCAAACCAAAACGACTGCCCAGGCGAAAAGAAGCGTTTTGTTCGATTTCCAGCTGATAGTCCAGATATTAAAGTCCCAGCTTCTCATCGTCCATGCATTGGCAAGCTGACTTGTAATGGCACCCAAAAGAGTCATTGTCATGGCTTGGGCATGAAAGACAGGATCATGCAGATCGACCTGTCCATATTGCCAGCCATGTGAGAGAAGAAAACTCATAAATGCAAACATCGCGGCACTTGCTTCGATGACACCTATGAAAAAATATCCGCGTTTAAAAACTTCCCAATCCAATATCTTCTCATCTTTGCCTACAGGCGGTCTTTTCATGATGTTTTTTTCCGGCTTCTCACTTCCGAGTGCGAGTCCTGGCAGCATGTCTGAACCTAGATCGATGGAGAGGATCTGGATGACGGAAAGAGGGTTCGGGATCTTTAAAAAGAAAGAGAGGATATAGGGCACGATCTCCGGAACATTGGATGAAAGGATATAAGTCACGAATTTTTTGATGTTGAAATAGACCGTTCTTCCCTCTTCGATAGCCGAAACGATAGAGTTGAAATTGTCATCAAGCAGTATCATATCACTTGACTCTTTTGCCACATCCGTACCGCTTCCCATCGCTATACCGATATCCGCTTTTTTCAGTGAAGGCGAGTCGTTGACGCCATCGCCCGTCATCGCTACGACTTCACCGTTTTTCTGAAGTGCCTCGGCGATCTTTAGTTTTTGGTTGCTTGCCATCCTTGCAAATATAACCGTTTTTTCCTCCAAGAGATATTCAAGCTCTTCACTGCTCATCTGCGCTACTTCATTACCGGTTACTACACCGTCATACTTTAGTCCGATCTGTTTGCCGATGGCTGCAGCAGTATTTGCGTTGTCTCCGGTGATCATTATCGTTCTGATCCCGGCTGTGTAGCATCTTGTGAGTGCATCTTTGACTTCAGGTCTTGCAATATCCATGATGGCGACAAGTCCGATTAGAGTCAGATTCTCTTCATCATCTTTATCATTCACAGCGATAGCCAAAACCCGATATGCTTTATTTTCAAAATCTTCAAGCTCTTTTTGAACTCTGTTGTGAGTATCTTCATCAAATGTTTTTCTCTCATTCTTATCTTGATAATGTGAGATCTTTGCAAAGATGACCTCCGGTGCACCTTTTACACAGAGGATCTCTTTGCCATCAAGATTACCGAAAGTAGACATCATCTTTCGCTCACTGCTAAAAGGGTTCTCTTTTATTTTTTGAAAACCATTTTCTACATTGTATTTTTTTGCTGCAACGACAATGGCTAATTCGGTCGGATCACCAATGATCTTGTTGTTCTCGTCTATACTGGCTCTTGAATTGAACAATCCTGCTTTGAGCAGTGTTTTTAAGTGCTCTTTAGAGTTTTCACTTTCATTATTAATACTGAACTCACCTATCGTGTCGTAGCCGTTTCCGCTGATAGAGATTTTTTCACCGCTTGTGAGATAGATCTCTTTGAGCGTCATCTCATTTTTGGTGAGTGTACCTGTTTTATCGGTACATATCGTAGTGACACTCCCCAGTGTTTGAACAGAGGCCAAGTTTTTAATGAGAGCATTTTTTTTGGCCATTCTTTGTGAAGCAAGGGAGAGGGATAAGGTAATGGTAGGAAGAAGACCTTCAGGAACGTTCGCTACTATTAAAGAGAGTGCAAATATAGCTGCGATAAGGATCCCTTTACCGGAAAAATATCCCAATAGAAAAAATACGACACCTGCAAGCAGGGCTAAGACGGTAAGGATCTTTGTCATATTGATCACCTCTTTTTCAAGCGGTGTAAGACCTTTTTCAATATTGTTTGTCAGAGTGGCGATCTTACCGAACTCCGTAGCCATACTTGTGGCAACGACAATGGCTTCTCCGCTTCCATTTACGACACTTGTTCCTGCATAGACCATATTTTTAGCATCTATCTCACGTTTTGCATGTTCACTTGTAAGTTCTCTTCTGCTTGGTTTTGATTCCCCGTTTAGTGAGGAGATATTGATATATAGCTCGTTAGCCTCCAGTAAAACGGCATCGGCTGCAATTTTGTCTCCCTCTTCCAAAACAATGAGGTCTCCCGGAACCAATTCACTGGCATCGACTTCCAGAATCTTCCCCTCACGTTTGACTTTGATGATAGTAGGCATAAGCTTTAAAAGTGCATCCATCGCTTTATCGGCTTTAAAGTTCTGCCAAAAAGTAAAAGAGGCATTGATGATAACAGCACCGAAAATCGCATAACCTAAAATATTATTCCCCTGATCAGGTTGATAATATTCGGCAATAAACGCTAAGACTCCGGCTATCTCAAGAAGAATAGGAAAGAACTCTATATATTGTTTGAAATACTCTTTGAGATAATTTTTTTTCTCTTTTCTTTCAATAAGATTTTTTCCAAAATCTCTTTGTCTTTTTGCTACATCACTGGTAGATAGTCCCTCTTGACCTGTTCTAAACTCTTTGAATAATTTTTGCGGACTGAGTTGATAAGCTTTCACAGTTCATCCTTGAAAGGAATGAAATATATAACATTTAACATAGGATGCTTAAAAAGGATATCGATGGGATGCTGATAAAAAAAGCTTTCTTGATGATGCCCGCCGACTATTGCTAAATCATATCCGTGATTGGCTATGTGAGCTTTTACTCTGTCCCCTTCGGTCATTGCATAGTCGTGTTTTATAGAAAATTTGAAATCCAACAATTTTGAGAGTCTGAGATAGTGTCTAAAATTAAAGATGATCTCTTTGAGTCTTGTCTTCTCTTTTTGGATGTTCATCGTCGCCATTTTATTTTTTGAGACTTTATCGATCGAGTATACTTCGGCCTTGGCATTATATGTAAGAGCAAAAGTAGTAAAAAATGAGAATTTTTTTACGGAGAGTTTAGAGTTTCTGACAGGCAAAATTATTTTTTCGATGCTATTTTGCATCGAAAGCTTGACTACTTTGACGACGGCTAAATCGACTGCTAAATTGGCTCTTATGAGAATCTGAGTAAACGATTTGTCAAAAATAGAATGGTTCTGCCTGGTGGAACAAAAGATGACATCGATATCTTTCTCTTTGACGTAAACCGTAAACTCTTGAAAGTTTTCAAAAATAAGAAATTCGCTCTCTAAATCACAAGAGGAGCTGAGAATATTTAACTCTTCGACACTTTTTCTGACGTCGCTTAATGAGTCCGTGCCTTTTATATAGACCAAGTCAAGTATTGCATCGAGCCTCTTTGCGTAATTTAAAGCATAAATTGCCGTGGTCTCTGAAATTATAGATCCGTTTATCAGGCTGATCACTCTCATATTGGCTCCTTTAGATCAAGTTTTTGTCAAAACAGTGATTTTACGATCTCCTGTGCTTCGTGCTGGATAGATCTAAGATGGTTTTCATCTATAAAGCTTTCAGCGTATATCTTATAGACATCCTCGGTTCCAGAGGGTCTGATCGCAAACCATCCATTTTGCGAGACGACTTTCAGCCCGCCTATTTTCGCTCCGTTGTCTGCGGTGGTGAGTATCTTTTCTATCTTTTCGCCTGCAAGCATAGTCGTTTTTATATCATTTGGCGATAAGTTTTTAAGTACCTTTTTTTGTTCAAAATTAGCCGGGGCATCTATTCTTGCATAGACGGGATTGCCGAATTTTTTTGTCAGATTTTCATAATATTCACCGGGATCGATTCCGGTCTTAGCCAGTATCTCGGCACTTAAAAGCGTCATGATGATGCCGTCTTTATCTGTACTCCAGACATTTTTGTCTTTTCTCAGGAAGCTCGCTCCCGCACTCTCCTCTCCGGCAAAAAAGATCTCTTTGTCAATCATCGGTTCGACAAACCATTTAAAACCTACAGGTGTCTCAAACACCTTTATCCCGTTGTCTGCACATACTCTGTCTATCATAGAGCTGCTTACAAGAGTTTTGCCGATGCCGAATCCTTGAAAATCTCTGTATTTTGTCAAATAGTCGATTGCAACAGCAAGATAGTGGTTTGGGTTTAAAAGTCCTTTGCTTTTTGTGACGATGCCGTGTCTGTCAAAATCCGTGTCGTTTCCAAATGCTATATCAAACTTGTCTTTTAGTTCGATAAGCCCTGCCATCGCATAAGGACTTGAACAATCCATCCTGATCTTGCCGTCTTTGTCGCAATGCATAAAGGAAAATGTAAAATCAGGCGTATCGTTAAAAACGGTCATATCCAGACCGTAGGTGTTTTTGATAGCGGTATAATACTCCATCCCTGAACCGCCGAGTGCATCGGCACCAATCTTGATCTTGGAATTTTTAATGACTTCCATGTCTATGACGTCTTTGAGTCCATCCACGTAGGGTGTTATAAAATCGTATTCAATTAGATACTCCGAACGTATAGCTTCCTCATAAGGGATTCTTTTGACATCTTTGAGAGCATTTTTTAAGATCTCATTGGCTCTGTTTTCTATCCATAAAGTCGCATCTTCAGCCGCAGGACCACCGTTTGTGCCGTTATATTTAAACCCTCCGTCTTCTGGCGGATTGTGCGATGGAGTCACGACGATGCCGTCGGTATCTTCATGCGTTAGAATAGCATTTGAGATAACAGGCGTAGGTGTGTATTTTAAACTGTAGTAAGTGGTGACTTTATTCGCAGCCAAAACTTCTAAAGCGGTTTTATGTGCAGGAGTGGAAAGTCCGTGTGTATCCATCCCTATAAAAAGTCCGTTTTTGACCTTGTCTTTTCTGTAATCGACCACTGCCTGTGTAATAGCTAAAATATGTTCTTCATTGAAACTGCCTAGAAACGAACTGCCTCTGTGACCGGAAGTCCCAAATGAAACAAGATTGGACTGTTGTGACAAATCAGGTTTTTTATGGTAATAATTATCTATTAAATCCGTGACGTTTACTAATATCTCTTTTGGTGCTTTTTTTCCGGCTAATCTGTTTAATGACATATATTTCCCTCTTTCTATATATGCTAAATTATACTCTGATTTTTATTTATTTTTATTTTTAGTTAAATCGTTTTTTGAGATACAAATTATAAAATTAATATATATGTAACAGTTTTTTCGTTATAATCACACAATTTTATATGTAACAAGGGAAAAGTGTATGGCATTCGATAACGAACCATTAGAAGAAGAAAATTTTGCTGAGATGTTTGAGGCCTCTTTAAAAGAGCAAGAATCAAACCGTATTACAGAAGGCGAAATAGTAGAGATTCAAGTAGAAGATAATAGAGCTTTAGTAGGCGTAGGCGATAAGCTAGAGGGTATTCTTAGTTTAGATGAATTACGTGATGAAAACGGAGAACTTGCGTTTAATGTAGGTGATAAGATTACTGTTATGGTAACGGGACACTACAATGAACGTCCAAAGATATCTTATAAAAAAGTTCTTGAACAAAAGAAAACTCTAGATTTCATACAAGCAAATAAAGAAAACTTCGAAGATTTAATAATCGAAGGTACTATCACTAAGAAAAATCGTGGTGGTTACGTTGTTGAAGCTGATGATGTATCATTCTTTATGCCTCGTTCATTAGCAGCATTTAAAGATAATGAAGATGTTGTCGGCCGTAAGATCAAAGCTCAAGTCGTTAAAATAGATGATGCTGAAAACACTATAGTCGTTTCACGCCGTAAACTGTTTAACGAAGAGCGTAAACGTAAAAAAGAGATCATCGATGCATTGATGGCAGAAGATGTAATCGTTGAAGGTACGATCAAAAAGATCACTAGCTACGGTATGTTCGTAGACGTTGGTGGTGTTGACGGTCTAGTTCACTATAACGAGATCTCTTACAAAGGGCCTGTTAACCCGTCTAAACTTTATAAAGAGGGTGACGTAGTAACAGTTAAAGCTATCTCTTACGATAAAGACAAACGTCATCTGTCACTTTCTATCAAAGCTGTTCAGCCGGATCCTTGGGCAGAAGTCGAAGATGAATTGGATGAAGGCGATACAATCACAGTAACAGTAAGCAATGTTGAAGCTTACGGCGTATTTGTTGACCTTGGTAATGATATTGAAGGTTTCCTACACATTTCTGAAATTACTTGGGATAAAAACGTTAAAAATCCTGCAGATTATTTATCGGTAGGACAAGAGATAGATGTTGAAGTTATTGAGATCAACCCTAAAACTCATAAACTACGTGTATCACTAAAACGTCTTTTAGCAAAACCTTTTGATGAATTTGCTAAGAATTTCCACGAAGGTGATGTTGTTGACGGTGTTGTAACATCATTAACTGATTTTGGTGCATTTGTACGTATCGGCAGTGTTGAAGGACTACTTCATAATCAAGATGCAAGCTGGGAAAAGAACGTTAAATGTAAAGATTTCCTAAAAGTAGGCGATGAAGTAAAAGTTAAAATAGCAAAAATCAATAAAGAAGATCAAAAGATCTCTTTAAACGCTAAAGCTTTACAAGAAAGCCCGATCGATAAATTTGCTACTACTCACAAAGTGAACCAAGTAGTACGCGGCAAAATCCGTGATATCAAAGATTTCGGTATTTTTGTACAACTTGAAGATGGTATCGATGCACTTATTCGTGATGAAGACTTGGCTCCTTTAGTAAAAGAAGAGTTAGAGATCGGCTCAGATATCGAAGCGGCAATCGCTTCAATCGATACTCGTCGTGACCGTATCCGTCTATCAATTAAGAAATTGGACTATATCAAAAATCAAGAGTTGATGAATGAGATCAATGACAATGAATCTCACTCTTTAGGTGATTTAATTAAAGACCAACTACAATAAAATGCAAAGTGCTTTTAAATGGCTGACTCCGATTGTAACGATTGGGGTGGCTGTTTTTATTATTATATTCCTGATAGATATTAATCCCTCAGAGAATATACAAATGGTAGATAAACTAAAGTTCAAGATCAAGAAAATCGATGATGAAAAACCTGAAGAATTATGGGTGAATCATTTCTCAAAAAGTGAACAGAATGGATATTTTTATCCTGTCAATGAGGTTTTTGTTGATTTGGAACTTTCAGAGAAGATCGCTTTGAAAAAGATTTATCAAGTAAATGCGTCTATCACTGATTCTTATCAATTTTTTTGTTTACAAGAAGTATTAAAACAATATAAAATAAGATATTATTTAAAAAAAGAGCATTTGGACACAAAACTTCTAATTTATTCACAAGAGAAGAGTAAATTGGATTCATTAGTAAAAGCTTTAAAAACTTATGATATAAATGCAAAAATTTTGCCTTATGTAGAGGAGAAACAATGGAAAAAAGTACAGTAATCGTTTGTGATCATATTCATGAAGCTGGACTTAAAATGCTTCAAGATGATGAAAATATAAACTATATTTTTGCTGCAGATGTCGATAAAACAGAACTTTTAAATATGTTAGTAGATGCTGATATCGCAATTACACGCAGTTCTACTGATGTGGATGAGAAGTTCATTGCACACGCTAAAAATATGAAGGCTATCGTACGTGCCGGTGTAGGTGTTGATAATGTCGATATTCCTGGATGTTCAAAAGAGGGTATCATCGTTATGAACGTCCCTACAGCTAATACCATAGCAGCAGTTGAGCTTACTATGGCACATATGCTTTCATGTATGAGAATGTTCCCGTATTCTCACGATCATCTTAAAAATCAACGTATCTGGAAACGTGAAAAATGGTACGGTTATGAACTAAAAGGCAAAAAACTGGGTGTTATCGGTTTTGGTAATATCGGTTCACGCGTTGCAAAACGTGCAAAAGCTTTCGAGATGGATATTGTTGCATACGATCCATATATCCACCCGTCTAAAGTAACTGATCTAGATATGGTGTATACTGAAAACTTTGATGATATTTTGGCTTGTGACGTTATTACGATCCATACGCCAAAAAACAGTGAGACTGTAGACATGATCAACGAAAAAGAGATCGCTAAGATGAAAGACGGCGTAGTGTTGGTCAACTGTGCGCGCGGCGGTCTTTATAATGAAGAAGCTCTTTATAACGGCCTAAAATCCGGTAAGATCCGTTTTGCAGGTATAGATGTTTTTGTCAAAGAACCTGCTACAAGTAATCCTTTACTTGACTTAGATAATATTATCGTGTCTCCTCACTTAGGTGCAAATACGTATGAGTCTCAGTATAACATCGGTGTACAAGCTGCTGAACAAGCAATTCAGGCAGCAAAAGGTATGGCATATCCAAATGCATTGAATCTTCCGATAGATGAAAGCAAAATACCTGCATTTGTAAAACCGTATATGGAGATGGGACAAAAACTGGGGTTCTTAGCTTCTCAGAAAAATCGTGCTCCTGTTGTTTCTATTAAAGTAAGCGGGCAGGGTGCAATAGCTGAGTTTGTCGATTCTCTTTCAACATTTGTCACGGTCGGTGCATTGGCTGAAAACAGCGGAGATACGATCAACTATGTAAATGCTGATTTCATTGCTAAAGAAAAAGGGATTAAAGTCGAGACTGAAGCATTAGCTGATTCATCTGTGTATAAAAACCTTATCACTGTGAAACTTACGACTGATAAACAGACGACGACTATCAGAGCGACTATGTTTGATGATAGTATTCAACGTATGGTCGAGATAGATGGATTTAGCGTTGATGTAGCTTTAAAAGGCAATATGATATTCTTTAAAAATACTGATGTTCCCGGAGTCATAGGCAATGTCGGTACAATACTCGCGAGCCATAAAGTGAACATTGCGGATTTCCGTCTTGGCAGAAACTCTAAATCTGAAGCATTAGCTGTGATTATCGTAGATAGTCCGGTAAATGATACAGTGTTAAAAGAGCTTGCTAATCTTGATGCTTGTATCAGTGTGAGTTACGCAAAAATCTAATAATCTTTCAATATTTTAGACAGAAAACTCCCTTTTTCTGTCTGAGTTTCTCCTCTTAAAATCCTATTTTAGCGCTTTTTTTCTCTTCAAATTTATGTAAAAAATTGTAAAATGTAATAATTAGTATATGATTTTAAATCTATAGTTTTAGTGATAAAGGTAGTTTATGATGAAAATAGACGGTCGTTTCTGGCTTACGAAAGATGGGCACAGTTTTTTAGGTTCTGGAAGGATAGAGCTTCTAAATCTCATTGAAAAAACTGGTTCTATCAATGCTGCGGCAAAAGAGATGAAGATGAGCTATAAGGCAGCATGGGAACGCATCAACAGCATGAATGAACTTGCAGATGAGCCGATCATACAAAGAAAAGTCGGAGGAAAGGGTGGAGGTGGAACTATACTCACCCCGTATGCTCATGAGTTAATAAAAACGTATGACAGATTATATGAACTTCACCGCCAGTTTATAGACAGATTCAGTGAAGCAGGGGATAGTCCTGAACTATTGGCAAAAATTCTCAATAGAACTTTCCTTACGACCAGTGCAAGAAATCAGATCCCATCAGTCATATCAAAGATCAGCTCCGATGAACTAAGTTCGATCATCACGATAACCCTCTCAGGCGGTACTGAGCTCTTCTCTACTATTACGGCCAAATCAGCCAACAATATGAACCTGCATGTAGGCAGTGAAATATATGCGATCATAAAATCCAGTGATATAAAAATTTTGGCAAGTAAGCCTGATAATATCGAGAATTTAAATATTTTAGAGGGAACGATCGAATACATCCAAAGCACGAAGCTCAATTCTGAGCTTGCACTTCGCATCAATGACAAGACATTGCTGATAACTCTGCTGAATAAAGAGGAGATGGATTCTTTTAATGTCGGTCAAAAAGCGTACGCGTCTATAGCCTATAACAATATTATCGTCGGTCTATAGGATACAAAAATAAAAATTAAGATTTTTTTGTATATAATTCGTTATATATTACAAAACATAACGAAAATGTAACTTCTCATTGGATATTTGTTGAAACAGTACAAAATTGTTTAACTTTTATGAGAATATCATTTGCATCTATTGTTTTGTAAATCATTATATCATTTTAGATATAAAGGAGTTTGTATGGTACATGTAGAACAAAAAGTTAGTGGTAATATAAATCACTCGATCGACTACTCAAAAATACCGACTTTTAGAACTTGCGGTACTTCAGAGTTTCAAGGTGCGCTAGAGTTTGTTAGAACTGCCGAGGCAAAGATAGATTTTGTTTTTCCCGAAGTTGTTTTTCCTACAAATAAACTTTATAGATTGTGGGGTGAAAAAAACATCAGAGATATGGTGTTTTATCATCATAGACTGCTGCGAAAAAGTTCTATCGGAAGTTTCTTTTCAAGCGATGACGCTGTCTTTGAATTTGCTACCAAAAAGACGGGAGATTTTTTTGTAGAAGCGCTTGGCGGAGGGAAGGTGTACTCGTCGCAATATGGGCATCCGGCTCTGAGAATGAGACATTTTCATATGACGATAGATGAAAAAGCAAGAGAGATCTGGCTGATGATGTACAAAAAGACGATCAAAGAGCTTTCGATGCCTGCAGAGTGTATAGAAGAGTTTTGGAACTGGATCGAAGCACTCTCTATACGAATGATCAACAGACGGACGACAGTGCTTGATATTCAAAGGTTTCCTTTTACGGATATGTTTAAAGAGCCGATCGCTCAAAAAAAAGAGAGTAACTAGGATGAGTTTTTTTAGTGGAATCGTTATATCAAATAAGATATATTTAAATAATGGGGATTTTTTAAAATTAAAGTCATTCATTTTATCATTATCTTTACATGTAACGGTTTTGCTATTGGTGTTTCGCTCAGATATTGCAGAACCTGTGCCCTTACATGCAGAGGAAAAAACAGTGGTCGTCTCTTTGGCCGAGTACGTACAAGAGGAGCCTAAAAACGAGGTTCTTAAAGCTGTTGTTCCAAAAATAGAAAAAAAGCAAAAAAATAAAAGAGTAAAAAAAGTCGAAAAAGTAAAAACGCTTCAGAAGATTCCACCCGTTATTAGCAAAGTAGTGAAATCTTCTGAGGCGTTTACGCCTCAACGACCCAATGTAGAGCAGAAAGCTAAAGAGGATTCTGTCACAGCTGATTCTTCACATGTGACTTCTCCTTCAATAAACAAAATGTTACCTACCAAGAAAGCCCATTTCAATGATATAGGTAAAGAAGAATTAGCAAAAATACGATTGATGATAGAAAAAGCTTTATGCTATCCGGCCATTGCGAAGAAACTAGGTATTGAAGGTGTCGTAGTTGTCTCATTTTCATTAAATACGCAAGGGTGTCTTGAAGATATCCATATAGTTTCGAGCAGTGGAAGTTCTACATTGGACAAGAAAGCTCTACAGACAGTTTCATCGCTGGATGGAGAATATCCTCATTTAGAAAAAAAGGTTGATTTGAAGATTCCAATCGCTTTTTCACTAAAAAAATCATAAGGAAATTTAAAATGAATTTTTTATTTCGGTTATTTATCATGAGTGTTTTAGCGTTTCAACTAGACGCAAAGATCATACAAGACACGAACAATAACGACGTGATCGTACCCGATGTTGTCAATAGAGTGTTTGGTTCGTCACCGCCAATGAACTATCTTATCTATGCAATCGATCCTAACAAGATGATAGGCTTGAATTTTAAAGCGAACAATGCGAACAATTTTGCGACAAAAGAGCTTTTACATGAGAAGTTTCTCTCTTTGCCGGTTCTTGGTTCTTTTCATGGCGGAGGAAAAAATATCAATCTTGAGACTCTTCTGAAAGATAAACCCGACTTGGTACTTGTCTGGCAGGACGACATGGTCTTTGCGACTGTTAAAAACGCTATCGACAAGACAAAACTGCCGACGATCACGATACCTTTTAGAAAGATCGAGGAGATGCCTCGTGCTATCACATTTGCAGCAGATGCTATGAATGAATCAGAGCGTGGAAAAGAGCTTTCGGATTATGCAGCAAAAATAATCTTACATGTAAGCAAAGGTGTAAGTGACCTCAAGCCTACGCGTTACTACTACGCGGAGGGCGTTGACGGTCTTTCTACCGAGTGTGACGAGTCATTTCATGTGGAAGCTTTGAACTTTGCAGGAGGGGAAAATGTTCATAAATGTCAGCAAAGCGGACTTTTAGGCTTGGAAAAAATCAATTTTGAAAAACTTTTGACATACGATCCTGACGTTATCATCGTGCAAAGTGCTTTTACATATAAAGCGGTTACGATAAATCCTCTTTGGAAAAATCTGCGTGCAGTGAAAAACCATAACGTTCATTTGGTGCCGAATTCACCGTTTAATTGGATCGACAGACCGCCTTCATTTATGCGGATATTGGGGGTAGAGTGGCTTGCACAGATATTCCATCCAAAAGAGTACAAGATCGATATGAATAAACAGATCAAAGAGTTCTATGCACTTTTTATGAATGTGAAACTTACAGATAAACAGGTCGAGAACATTATGGGAATGCAGCATCTTCCACTTGAGTGGAAGGGCTGTTCAAAATAATATTTACGGATAAAAAAAAGTAAAAAAAGGGGTTATGAAATGAAATTAGGATACTACATGATATCGTTAGTCGCCGCAACGGCTCTTGCGGCTAGTCCGCTCAGTATTGAAAAGATCGTCGTAAACTCGACACTTCAAAGCGATAGTGACGAGTTCTTTAAAGACGGCAATCTTTCACAAAAACAAAATACTCAGAGTTATACACAAAAAAGCATCTCTACTTTGAGTACACAGGCAAATATGAACCCTTATACGGTCATCCAGTTCTCGCCCTCCGTAAATTTTACGCCCGTCGATGAGACGGGTTCGAACGAACCATCATATCATGACCCTATCAGGATACGCGGCAAATCTCAATCAGGTCCCGGCGGTGTTTATATGATAGAGGGTATCCCTTTATCGAGTAATCCCGGCGGCGGCAAAGAGATGATAGATATGGAAAATGTATCCTCGATAGATCTTTATAAAGGATATTTGAGCGTTGATAAAAATCTCGGTTTTTCCAGTTTGATAGGGAAAATAGATATGAACATCATGGCACCGAGTAAAAAAGCGGGAGCTACAGTCTCCCAATCTTTTGGAAGCAACAATTTCAAAAGGACGTTTTTAAGAACAGATACGGGGAAAATCGGCGATTTTAGTATCTTCGGATCTTTTTCATCGACATCGAATGAAAAATCAAAAGGCAAGGGTGAGCTAAAAAGACTCAACGGGATGCTTGGTCTCTCGTATGAGCCGACCGACGACTTCAAAGCAGATCTTACCATGGTGAGAAATTCCGATAACCACCATAACTATGCAAGTCTGAGCTATGCACAGGCGAGTGATCTTGGTAGCTATTTTAATCAAGATTATGCGATGACGCAGCCGACAGCAAGCAATGATGTCAATTACTATGATTGGAACAAACAGAGTTTCGATACGACGGCATTGTTTGGAAATTTTGAGTATAAACCGACAAACGATGACAAGATCGTATTTAAACCCTACTATAAAAAGGATGTAGGGGATTACTGGTTCTCTAAAGTCAACTCAGACTCGACCAAAAACCGTGTTATGGATTGGCACATGGATCACGATCTTTACGGCGGCATCGTATCGTATGAACATGCATTTGATGAAGCGTTGAAAGCAAAGATCGGCTATTGGTACCATAAACAGCTGCCTCCCGGACCGCCGACGGATCAAAAAAAATATAAGGTCGTAAACGGAAATCTAGTCTTTGACGGTTATGGGATCCTTGCAAAAAGCGACCATCATACCATAGAGTCTCCGTTTGTCGAACTCAGCGGGGATATGAGCAGTTTTCATTACTCTTTGGGTATGCAGTATCAAACATTTACTATCGGTGCGATCGACAGTTACACGGGTACAAGCAGTGCCACCAGTCAAGATTATGACACGGCACTTGCAACATCTACATACGATACTTGGGCAAGTGTAAGTTCAAAAACATTTCATACATTCATCCCTTCTGTATATTTAGGGTATGAGCTGACAAATGAGAGTTCACTCTATTTGGATTACTCAAGAACGTACGGTTTTGATGTGAATCTTTACCCGACCTATGTGTCAAACAGATCCACTTTTGTAAGTAAAGGCGTGACCTTGCAAAGTCTATGGGATAAGCTGAACCTTGAGACATCGGACAATATAGATCTTGGGGTCAAGACAAATGTAGGTGCCGTGACTTTAAATCCAAGTCTGTTCGTCTCTTTTGTAAAAAACAAACAGGCAAATGTCTATGACTCGCAGTATGGAGTAAGCTATCCTGCTAATGTCGGTGACGCACTTGGATATGGTGCAGAGTTTGCGGCAAACGGACCTATTAATGAGAGCCTCGAATTTCTTTTGAGTTTGTCATACAATAAATTTGCCTTTACACAGGATTTTCAATCATCATCGACTTCGACAACGGATATAAAAGGGAATCAACTACCAGATGCGCCTGAGATTATGGCAAAAGGTGCCGTGTCTTATTATTTTGACAACTGGACATTTACACCGAGTGTAAGATATACGTCAAGCAGATACGGCGATGTTGAAAACACCCAAAAAATGGATGCATTTGCGTTAGTAGATATGGATGCTTCTTATAAAGGCGCTTCACTGTTTGGTTCAAATAGTACACTCTATAGAATCACGGCAACAAACCTTACGGATGAAAAGTATATCTCTACGATCATTACAGCAGATAATGTGTTGGCTTCTACGACGACTTCTAGCACTTACCAAACAGGTGCAAGATTTGGTCTGTACGGCAGCATAAATCTAAAATACTAGTGATATGATGAATCTTACAAATCATACCAAGTGGATCGTCGTTTCGACTCTCCTGCTTATACTTTTTGCAATATTATCGCTTCTATGGGGTCAGTACCCCATAGATTTTCATACATTCATTAGCTATCTGGATTATAAGTTCTTCGGCAGTACAAACGGGGATATCGCGACTTTTGCTCTTTTGGACAATATTATCATGGAGATACGTCTGCCGCGGGTGATCTTGGCGATACTTATCGGTTCGTCGCTTGCAACGTCGGGAGCTGTATTTCAAGCGATGTTTGTCAATCCTCTAGTCTCTCCCGGTATTCTCGGAGTATTGGCAGGAGCTTCTTTTGGAGCAGCTCTTGGGATGCTTATAAGCGAGCAGTGGTTTGTGGTGCAGATACTGGCTTTTTTATTTGGTTTTATAGCTGTAGGGTTTGCAGTCATCGTCGCAACTATGGTGACAAATTCCCGCTCTACCGTTATGCTTGTGCTTGGCGGTGTTATCAGCGGGTCTTTGTTTACCTCGCTTCTCTCAGTCATCAAGTATGTGGCAGATCCCTACAGTACTCTGCCCGCAATCGTCTACTGGCTGATGGGGAGTCTCTCAAGTACCGAACTTTCAAATGTGCTGCTTTTGAGCGTTCCGATGCTTATCAGTGTCGCTTTGATGATCGTCATGAGTAAATATTTTGATATCTTAAGTCTTGGAGACGAGGAGGCAAAAGCGCTTGGTATCAATGTGAAGCTTATTCGTATAGTCGCTATTTTACTTGCGACGCTTGCAAGTTCGCTCTCTGTCGTTATGGCGGGCATCATCGGTTGGATAGGACTTATCATCCCGCATATTATCCGTATGGCTATAGGACCTTCTCATCGCGTGCTAATCCCGCTTTCTGCTATTCTTGGAGCCATCTTTTTGCTTCTTGCAGATTCCGTTTCAAGACTCGCACTTAGTGTCGAGATACCTATCGGGATACTCACATCGCTTATCGGCATCCCTATATTTGTGATCGTACTCAAAAATGCGAGGGCAGCATGGAACTAGAACCAATCGTATCGGTAAAAGGACTCAACTTTTCCTATCCTAAAAGAGATGTCCTCAAAGATGTGGATTTTGAACTTCATAAGGGTGAAGTCGTCAGTCTGCTCGGTGCAAACGGGTGCGGAAAAAGTACGCTTATCCGTCTTATCCTCGGACTCATAAAAGGCAAAGGCGAGATAAAGATCGCAGGTCGTGATCTGCATACATATTCCCAAAAAGAGATGGCATCGCATATCGCTTATATACCGCAGTATCACAATGTTCCCTTTAATTACAGCGTGCTGGATATGGTCGTGATGGGAAGAGTCTTTAAACTCGGACTCTTTGCATCACCCTCAAAAAATGATTTTGATATAGCTCGAACGGCACTCAAAACGATAGGGATAGCCTCTCTTGCAAACAGAGCTTTTGGAGAATTGAGCGGGGGTCAAAAACAGATGGTGCTTCTTGCTCGCGCACTGACCCAAGAAGCAAAGACTTTCATTATGGATGAACCGGTCTCGGGGCTTGACTACGGAAATCAGATGCGGCTTTTGGAGTTGATAAACGAGCTTAGTTCCATGGGATATACGTTTTTAAAAACGACCCATTATCCTGACCATGCCATTTTGGTATCAAGCAGAGTCGTAGTGATGGACGAGGGTCACATCATAGCAAGCGGGACAAGTAGCGAAGTGATAACAGATGCGATGATGCAGGATATTTACAACATCGACGCGAAGATCATAACTTATGATGACAAACAGTTGTGTATCCCAATTTTAAAAGGTCAAAGATGATGAAAATAGTTTTTATTTTAATGGTACTACTTTTACATGCAGAAGCGAAAGTAATAGTGGATGATTACGGGCGAAGCGTACATGTAAGCGATCATGTGACAAAGATATACGCCGCTTCACCGCCGCTTACGATGAGTGTTTTGGCATTTGATCCCTCACTTGTCGCAGCACTCAACATGCCTTTTAACGATGAGCAAAAACTTTATGCAAAAGAGGCGGCAAATAAACCTGTCGTAGGAGGTTTCTTTGGACAGGGACAGACACCGAACTTTGAGCTTCTTGCTGCATCTAAACCTGATGTCATCATCATGTGGGGGAAGATGAACGGAGCTGAGAACATCCTGCATAAGTTTGAAAAGCTGAGTATTCCCGTGCTGCTTGTGAGAAACGACTCGATCAATGACCTTGTAAGCCAGTTTGAACTTTATGCAAAACTGACGGGTAACAGAGCAAGAGCCGATGAACTCATAAGCTATACAAAGGAAACTCTTTCGCTCATAGAGAGTCTGCAGGGTGAGTTGTCAAAACATAAAAAAGTTCGTTACTACTTTGCAGAGGGGTTAGATGGGCTTTTTAGCGAATGTGAAGGCTCTTTTCATCTTGAGCCGTTTAAATACAGCGGAGCAAAAAATGCCCTTACATGTAAGATGAGCTCAAACTACGGTATGGAAAAGATCGGTATGGAGAAAATCATACTTTCTGACCCCGATGTGATCGTAGTCATGGAAAAAAGTTTTTTCAAAGATATTTTTAACGATATCAGATTTAAAAACTTAAGAGCCATGAAAGAGGGGAAAGTCTATATTGTTCCATCACAACCTTTTAACTATATCACAAGACCGCCCTCATTTATGCGTCTGATGGGTATCAGATGGCTGATCCATACTTTTTATCCGAAGCTTTTACCAAACTCATTTGAGGATGAACTGCAAAGATTTAATCGCCTTTTCTTACATGTAGACATCACGCAAAAAGAGTCGAATAATATTCAAAATATGGGAGATAAAGATGATAACTCTCTATAAAAAAATCGGTATATCTGCAATCATCGCGTTATCATGCAATCCGTTTAATCTTGGATTGATGGATAGCTCATTTGACAAATTCATCAAGGAACAGATGTGAAAGTAGGGCTATTTTGTCTCGTTGAGAATTATGATACAAGCGTGAATGAAGCGATCTTTGAACAGATAAGGCAGGTAGTTTATGCCGAACAGCTTGGATTTGACGAGGTATGGTTTGGCGAGCATCATTTTAACGGGTTTAGCGTGATCCCAGATCCATCGCTGCTAATGGCTTACGCTGCTGCAAAAACAGACCGCATCAAACTTGGAACGGCAGGTTTTTTGGCGCCTTTTTATAACCCTATAAGACTCTCTGAGAGTATCAACGTTTTAGAACATCTAAGCGTCGGACGTATCAATGCGGGGTTTGCTAAGGGGGGATTTGCGGCAGACAGCAAACACTTTTTAAAAAGCAGCGATGAATTGCGGGATATGATGTTTGAATCCGTGGAGGCGGTAGATGCGCTTGTCAATCAGAATCTATCGTTATATCATGGAAAATATATTGATTTTGACGGAGTGGATCTGCACCCTAAACCACTGAGAGAAAAGATTCCTTTTTATATAGCGACTTTTTCAAGTCCAGTAACGGTAGAGTTTGCTGCAAGACACGGCTATGGGCTGATGTTCTCTCAGGGTGCAACTGTTCAAGAATGCGTAGAGATGCAAAAGCTTTATAAAGAGATCGCAGGTTCTTACCCTGAAACGGTGATACTACGGGTTTTTTGTGTGGCAGACACGAAAGAAGCGGCTGTAGATATAGCAAAACCGGCGATAGATCATTTTATAAAGTCGATGAGGGCGGCTTCGGCACAAAGTATGAAGCCTGTATGGGATGAGGAGAACTACAAAAAACTTTTAGAACAGAGATATGAGTTTTTTGCGGGAGAGAATTTCTTACTCAACGGGATTATCGGGACACAAGAGGATTGTATAGCAAAAATAAAAGAGATCGACAGGGAGGTTAAAAATGTACATCTTATCTTAAAACCCGCCACGGCGGATTTCGGAGAGAGCAAAATAATGCTCAACACTTTTAATTCAAAAATCAGACCACATATATAAAAGGAGAATAAATGAAAAAACATTTGATAATGGTTTCATTCGCGGCATGTGCCGCTTTGGCGGATACTTTCACTCTTGGACAGATCAATGTACAAGACAATAACAACAGTACAAAAGAGATAAATCTTTTTGAACAGAGTATAGACTCTAAAACTATCGCGCAGAACAACTCTGAAACGGTATCTGAGGCTTTGGACAATATAAGCGGAGTCAATCAAGACGTTCAAGGCGGCCGCGGCGAATCGACACTCTACATAAGAGGATTTAACGCGAATAGAATAGGGGTGTTTATCGATGGTATCCCTGTGTATGTTCCCTATGACGGTAATTTTGACTATGCGCGTTTTTTAACCTCCGATATAGGTGAGATCGATGTGTCTAAAGGATACTCGTCAGTCGTTTACGGTGCAAATACGATGGGTGGTGTCGTGAACATAGTCTCTAAAAAGCCGACCAAAGCTTTAGAGGGTGAGATCAAAGCCGGCATAGTCGTTGATAGTATAGGCAAGATGGCCAGACATGAAGAATCCCTGAACATAGGAACACGTCAAGGACACTATTATGCACAGCTTGGAGCAGTTGTGCGAGAACAAGACCATTACAGACTCAGCAACGATTATACCGCTACTGCTTCGCAGCCGCTGGGAGATAGCCTCCGTTCACAAGCAGACGACCGCAAGATAAGTTTAAAGGCGGGATATATAGCAGACGATCAAAGTGAGGTGGCGATCTCTTATGCAAATCAAAAAGGCAAGAAACAACAGCCTCCTGCGACTGACACCGAATATAGCAAAACAAAGTATTGGGACTGGCCTGTATGGGATAAAGAGACTGTCTCTGTGGTGGGACAAAAGAATTTTGACGAGAGTTATATAAAAGCACTGGCTTATTACGATAAGTTTACAAACTCCTTGTTTGCGTATGACGATGCCACTTATACAACGATGAACAAAGGATCCTCTTTTAAAAGCCGTTATGAAGACTATAGTGCCGGTGCGCGTCTTGAATACGGGATACAACTGGGCGATAATTTCATAAAAGCGGCGGCAAATTTTAAAAAAGATGTGCATAAGGGTTATGACCTCGATAAAGTCACCGAGTCTAAAACATTGACTGAAAACTATGAAGATCATACCCTTTCTTTAGGTCTTGAAGATACATTCGAGATAACGTCAAAACTTGAACTTTTCGGCGGCATCAGTTATGACCAAAGAACGGCTGATAAGATATATGATACGACTGCTGCTTATCAGGATATGCTCTCAAAACAGACTGAAAGTTCAGTGAGTCCTCAAGTCGCTCTTATATACTCCTTAGATACGAGTTCAAAAGTAAAAGCAAGTGTCTCAAGAAAAACATATATGCCCTCTATGAAAGACCGATACTCAAGAAAACTCGGTACGGCGGTTCCTAATCCCGATCTTAAAAACGAGATCTCAACTCATTATGAGCTCAGTTATCAAAAAAACTATGATGCATTGACAGGTCGCGTGAACGGTTTTTTTACAAGAGTGGAAGATGCTATTCAGAGTGTCGTATGGGATCAAAACACCTCTTTGACACAAAATCAAAACGTCGGTACATTTAATCATGTGGGCGGAGAGTTTGAGTTGAACTACAAAGTCGACGGTTTGGAAGCCGGCGGGAACTACACCTATATCTGGGTAAAAAATACGGAAGATACGAGTGTCAAACAGACAGACGTACCAAAACATCAGTTATTTGCTTTTGCCCAAAAAGAGATAGGAGCAGGTTTCTCGGCATATGCAAATATGAAGTTTCGAAGCGGTGCGTACGAACAAAAACTGGATAAGAGCTATGTCATAAATCCCGATTTTACGACATTTGACATCAAAGCTATTTATACCATAAAAGCTATTACTGCTGAAATCGGCGTGAAAAATCTGACAGATGAACTTGTACGATACGACATGGCATTTCCTATGACCGGACGCGAGTATTTTGCAAATCTAGCATATAAATTTTAGATGAGAGGCGTAACAGATGCAAAGATATAAAACATACATAGCCATAGATGATACCGACGAGTTGGGATATTACACTTCAACGGGTGAGATATGCGAAGATATAAAGGAACATATAGAGCGCTATTATACAAAAACGACATCTGTTACCCGTCATCAACTGCTGCTGCATGAAGAGATCAACTATACGTCGCATAACAGTTCGATGTGTTTTACGACTCATCTGAATGAACAGGAACTTCAGGAAGTCAAAGAGTTCGTAGTCGATTATGTGTCTCAAAAAAGTGCATCTTCCTCTTCACCGGGTATCTGCATAGGTTACGAAAAAGACATAGATGACAGATACGCTTTAATAAACTACGGTCTGAGCGCAAAAAAAAGAGTCCTGATCAAAGAAAACGCTTTTGTTGTCGCAAAATCGCAAAACCTTTTTTTAAAGGGATGGAAAAACGAAGGCAACGGGGTCATAGGCGCACTCGCAGGTGTGGCTTTGAGGTTGTACGGAAATGACGGACGCATCAAAGGAAAGATCACTTTGGATAAAGAGATCATAAGCGTTAAGGAGCTGTTATCGTTAAGGCTGTTTGATGAGGTGAGACTGATAAATTGCGATCCTGTGGATGAGAATACCTCCGTAATAGTAAAAGAGTATTTAAAAGGGGTATATAAAGAGCATAAATCGGTCTTGCTCCTAGAAAAGTACGGAGGTTTTTACAAACCTTTGGTAAGAGAAGATTTGCAAGAGTACTAAGGGTAGGGATGTTTTATACAGAGGGAGCGAACCATATTTTCAAATATGGCAAAAAAAGTTATGTAAAAGCGATGGAAGCAGCATCTACATGTAAGGAGTTCGCTCTTGACAAAGATGAAGACGAGTTCGTCACATCCGTTGAACAAAGTAGCTGTTATAACTGTCTTTACAGAAGATGGAGTGTTGAAAGCTTTACATGTAAGCAAAGGCGGTTTAAGTGAATGCAGAGATGTTTTTAAAACTGGCGATCATTTTTTTGATGAGCGTCTTCATTACGATGATAGCTCTAAGTGCGTTGATGATGTTTGATGACGAGTATGCTCAAAATGCTCTCATTGTCCATAAGTCGATGGGGATGATCTTTTTGCTTGTCCTGCCGATACATATCTACCTGAGAAAGCATAAACTCAAAAAGATGATAAGCGATCTAGTCATGAGATTTCATGAGCCAATTCAGGAATGCGATAATCATAAACTGCTTAAAACTCTTAAAAGCAGGCCTTTTCAAGAGATATGCGATAGTGTGAAAATAAGTCGAGATACAGCGGTCTTGTTGCTAAAAGAAAAAAATATAATCGTCGACAGTGTGGAAGATAGCTTGGAAAGTATCGCACAGCGGAGTTCGTACGATGCGCTGAAAATCGTCGCGATGATATTGGAAAATCAGATACGAGCGATGAAAAACAACCAATAAACAAAGAGGAGAAACGATGTTTTTACAAGAGATAGATTTTGCGAGTATGTATAAAGAGCATAAAGCATTAACGGATTTTAAGGGCAAGAGCAGTGATGATTGGGACAATAAATCAAAAGAGATGGCAGTCTCGGTGCAGAGATCACCATATATCGATGATTTCATATCCCACATGGATATTTCTGCGGAAGATATTGTACTTGATATAGGCTGCGGACCGGGGACACTGGCTATCCCCCTTGCAAAAAAAGTAAAACAGGTCATAGCCATAGATTTTTCACTCAAAATGCTTGAAGAACTTGAAGTATACGCGGCAAAAGAGGGCATCACAAATATAAAGACCTATCATATAGGCTGGGAAGATGATTGGAGTAAGCTTCCTTTGGCAGATATCGCCGTCGCATCCAGAAGTGTTGAGGTTCAAGACATAGATAAAGCACTTTTGAAAATGACGGCGCAAGTAACAAAAGCATGTTATATCACATATAAAGCGGGTGGCAGTTTTGTTGATATGGAGATACTGGATTTTATCGGTAAAAAGATAATTACTAAGCCGGACTTCTGGTATATTCCGATTCTTTTATATAAAAACGGGTATCTGCCGACGATCGATTATATCACTACCAATAAAGGAAGCGTAAAAAGTTCTAATGAAGATGAGTTTGTGAACTCTCTGATCTGGAGTTTAGGCGGGATCGATGATAAACAGCAGCAAAAAGCGAGAGAATACTATAGATCACATATAGAACAAAATAATCTTCATCCCAAACCTTTTATATGGTCGTTTATCGCATGGAGTAACAAAAAAGGGATCTCCTTGCAATAGAAATGGATATATGGGATTGTTTACTCCTTTGGCAGGGTAACGATGAAGCAGGCACCATCATCTCTGTTTTCCCATGTCAGGCTGCCGTTAAGGTGTTTTGCGACAATGGTCATGGACATGTAGAGTCCAAGACCGGTACCGTCATTTTTTTTGGTCGTAAAATATGGCTCACCTAATCGTTTTATGGCATTATCCGGAATGCCTCCGCCGTTGTCGCAGATCGTCGTCACGATTGAGTCTTTTGTCTCATTGATCGTTACGGTAACTTTGGCATCTGCGACCATCCTGCACAGCAGGATATCTTTGGCATTGCCGAGTATGTTCAAAAAGACCTGAAGCAGCTGGTTTGAATAGGTCAAGAGTTCGGTCTCACTGTTATTTATTATCGTTACCGCGATGTTGTTGTTTTTCAGACTTGTGCCAATAATCTTCAATGTCTCTTCCATCACATTGCCGATCGTAGTCTGCACTTTGTCTTGGTTTGGTTTGAAGAAGTTTCTAAAGTCGTCGATAGTTTTGGAAAGGTGTTGGGTCTGCTCGCTGATTACATCTGCCATTCTTTTGAGCTCTTCAGTCGTGATCTCATCTTCAAGCTCGATATTCACTTCTATGTTGTTTGCCACCATGCTTATTACTGTAATGGGCTGGCGCCATTGGTGTGCGATCATGGCGATCATATCCCCCATGGCAGCTTGGCGTGATTGGCTTATCATCATCTCCTCTTTTTGTTTGAGCTCCTGTTCCATCTCTTTTCGTTCGGTAATGTCACGGATAATGCCGATAGCGTTCCACATACCGTTTATCTTGTTTGCCGAGAGTGAAAGTTCTATAGGAAACTCGGTACCGTCTTTTTTCACGCCGATCAGTTCAAGGGTCTTTCCGACAGCCGGTCCCTCTCCTGTTCTTTTGAAATGGCTGAAACCGATTTTGTGTGCCGCCAGAAACCTCTTGGGAGTAATGAATGTATGTAACATCTGCCCTATCGCCTCTTTTTCAGTATGGCCGAAGATCTTTTCTGCTGCTATATTCCAATAGGAAATTTTTCCATCGTTGTCCATCATGACAATCGCATCTTGGGCAGAAGCCGTGATGCTTCTGAATTTCTCCTCACTGTCATGGAGTGTCTGTTCCGTAAGTTGATGTCGTGTAATATCTCTGTCTATACCGCGGTAGCCTGAAAAATTTCCAATCTTGTCAAAAAATGCGACACCGCTTGTCTCAAAAATCTTTTGAGTTCCGTTTTTGCAGATATTTATATTGTTTAGCATAACAATCGGAGCGCGTTGATTGACACATTCCTTAAATATACTGCCGACTCGCTGAGCTTCTTCGGGAGGCATAAGCTCAAAAGGCGATTTGCCTAAAATTTCTTGAGGTCTGTACCCCAGCATTGTTTCTATCTGTGGGCTGATATATGTATAGCGACCGTTAGCATCAACTTCCCACAACAAGTCGTTTGTAGATTCTACGAGAGTTCGAAAGTGCTCTTCGCTTCTGTGCAGTTCATTCTCAATTTGCTTATAACGGGTAATATCCAATCCTATAGAAAGTATACCGATCGTATTGTTGTGCGCATCCGTCAATCTCTTGTTATACCATTCAATTATTTTTTCAGTGCCGTCTTTTGTAAGGATTGAATTTATATGTCCGTTCGTTTGCATATCGTCAATGGTTTGAAAAAATAGTTTTTTCGTTTTTTCTATATGCTCTTTTGGAAGAAAGGTACTGAACCAATCTTTGCCTTTAACGTCATTTTGAGTGTAACCTGAGATCGTTTCCATGAAATGGTTGAATCGAACAATCTTGCCCTCTTCGTTGAGTACCAATATGATTACAGGTGCATTCTCAATGAGTTTAGCAGAGAAATCACGCTCTTGTTTGAGTAGCATTTCTGATCGCTTGCGTTCGCTGATATCACGTACTGTGGCTTGTGCCAATATCTGTCCGCCAAATTCCAAGCGTGTAAGCAACACATCTGCTGCAAATGTTTTCCCATCGAAAGTTTGGTGCTCCCATTCAAAAAAATTGGAACCTTCTTGCATCGCTATTTCAATCATTTCCTGTGCTTTTTCTGCGGAGGGACGCTTGTCTGGCTGTTGCTTCGGGGAGAGATCCCATGGACCAAGAGCAGTGAACTCGGCTACACTCGCAACTTCAAACAGTTCCAAGGCAGCTTTGTTCGCACTGTTGAATTTCCATGATGGAGGTGAAAGAGTCATCAGGGCATCACGTGAAGTTTCAAACAATTGTCTATATTTTTCTTCACTCTCTCTCAGTTCTGTTTCTCTGTGTCTATACTTGGCAATCTCGATTTCCAAGGTATTTATCTTTTCCAATAGGGGATTGAAATTTACATTATTCATGAAATACTCCTAAAAAACCTATCTCTTGGCAAAGTGACTTTTTGAAACTTTGATCCTAATGACACTGGTTCGATATAAAATTTTTAAAACACTGATTTATACATGAAATTTTTTTATTTTATCACTTAATAGATTTGCATCATCTTTTAAAACACCAGCCAATTCTATAAGTTCATCAATGGTTCTTGAGCTTTCATTTGCCACACATTGTACATCATTGGTACTTTTGTGTATAAGTTCGATATCTTTTGAGATCTCACTGTTTTTATTAAATACAATATTGGTATTGTTTTTTGTCGTTTGCAGTTTGGATGCTACATCGATTATCTTGCTTTTAACAGAATCGCTGTTTTGGTTTAGTTTGTCCAATGCCGAGGATTGATCTTTGATATTTTCGATTGTCTGATTTGCGATCTGCTGTAATATGTTAAATGTCGCACCGCTCTGGATCAGTGATTTTTGAGTTTTTTCAGCTAACTTTCTTACTTCATCTGCAACAACGGCAAATCCGCGTCCGTGTTCGCCTGCACGCGCAGCTTCGATGGCGGCATTAAGTGCAAGCAGATTAGTCTGTTCAGCCGTTTCGGCTATGATGGTCAATATACTTTGAACGTCTGATATCGAATTATGCAATCGGTCTACTTCTTGGACGACTTCAGCTGCTCTAAGGACATTTGCCTGTATGTCGTCTATCATCAAGTTGATCTCTTTGGCAGCATCTCCTAGAGAGTTGTCGGCTTCATTGATCCCCTTGACAGATTCGGTGTTGATCTCATTGGATTCTTTCATTATGACATCTATAGCTAAAGTATAGTCAATCATCGTATTTAAAAGAATACATCCCTTATGAATCTCCTCTTTTTCTCTTATGGTCATCATATTTATCTTATGAGCAACCTCTTGATTGTTTATGACGGCATGTCTTGTTTCTATGATAAAAGTCGCTGAATCTTCCAAAAACTCATTTACATAGTGAGATATTTTTCCAATTTCGTCATTAAATGTAATAGGTAGGCGTTTTGAAAAATCTCCCTTCATTTTTGACAACTTTTCTATTATAGTTTCGACCTGATTACCGACTAGAAGTTTCATAATAATATAAATCACGATTTGTATTATGATTTGAAGAATTATCATGCCTACCCACATGATCTGTGTTTGTGCTTTGATGTTTTCAAGCTCTTGAGATATGTCTAGGTCGATAGTAGCACCGCCTAATACGGTGCCTTCTTCTACATTATGACACATCAGACAGTTTGTACCTTTATAATCTTTTTGTGCGATGAACGGTACTGTGACCCTTAAACTCTTTTTATCTGTCTCATCCATATCCATGACAACCGTTTTTGTATCGATACTTTTTTGATCGAGCGTGTCTCTGATCCTTTCACTCGGCAGACCTTCACCGTAATCTTTGATCAGATCTTTCGTCCTAAAGGCATAAAACTCTTTTATATCACTTTGAGAAGATGTTTTTTTATAATAAAGTTTTCTATTTTCTACATCCGATATGGTACTTGTTAACATCATCATATTTAAACTGTCGATCGTACCTTTTGCAATCGTTATCCCCTTGTTTTCGATCATCATAATCGCATTCTCTTTGTTATAGCTTTGAAGCCATAGGATAGATCCGCTTAGCATAAGAAACAGTAAGACAAATATTGATATCTGCAGTTTTGCAGTAATATTGAGATTTTGAAAATAGTTTAACATCTAATGACTCCGCATTTTTGTGATACATAATATAAAAAAATATATTCTGTTATTGTATCATTTTTTTTGTTAGGGATAAGATGTCAGATATAAACTAAATTTATAAAAAGTTGGAGAGATCGTACATGTAGTGTCACATGTACGAAAAAAGTTATAGAGGGTCTGTAATAGATACAGCTTGTTTTTCATGAAAATGGAAATGTCTTTCCAGATCTGCATTATATAAAAGTATCGGAACGACGATAAGTGACGCTATCACTGCTGCAATAGTCCCAAATATCAGTGAAACACCGAGTCCTCCAAATACTGCATCACCCGCAAGAAGCGTAGATGCCAAGATAATGGCAGTAGCTGTTAGGAAAATAGGTTTTGCACGAGTTGCAGTTGCATAAGCGATAGCTTCGGCTTTATGCATACCTTTGTCATGCATCAATGATTTTGTAAAATCTATCAGCAGCAGCGAATTACGAGAACTGATACCGATCAGTGCGATAAACCCGATCAATGATGTTGCAGTCAAAAAGAACGTATCGGTCGTAAAAATATCCATAACCCAATGCCCCAAGATCACACCTATGATAGATAAGAAACTTCCGACAAGGATGATCCCGCTTAATGTATAACTTTTGTAATAAACGACCATAAGCAGGAAAATAAGGATAAGAGCTGCAATGAAAGCACCGCCGAGATCTCTAAAAGTATCGAGGGTGACTTTCATCTCTCCGTCCCATTTCAATTCGTAGATGTTCCCGCTTTTTTTATCTTTGAACTCCAGATCAAACAGACCCGTCTTTGTTATCTCATAATCATTCGCAAGCTCTTTTAATATCTGAGCTCTTGCATCGATTAGTGGATAGACTTGAGAGACCATATCGGTTTCTGCCATCACGTTTGTCATCTCATGCAGGTCTTTGCTCATGATGATAGGATGAGATTTCGTAGGCTGTATGCTCACCAACTCTGTAACAGGGACCATCATACCGAATTTGTTCATAAGTTTTAAACTTGAAAGTTTCGCCTGAACTGCATCCAAGTCTTTGGTCGTAAATCTTTTAGAATCATTGCTGAGCGATAAAAATACCGGTATCTGGTCATTGTATTTCGGAGAGTTTTTAACAGCTATGTCCATTCCCTCAAACGCAAGATACATAATGTCGTTTATCTGTTTGATACTGACACCAGAACGGGCCGCTTTTTCAGGATTTACTTTGATATCAAAAGTATCGTAGATAGTATCTTCCATTGTATCGATATCGACAAGACCCTGTGTCTTTTTGAAGATAGTTTCAACTTTTTGTGCCAAAACCCTGATACCATCAGCATCTTTTCCATATATCTCTGCAACGATGGCAGCAAGGGTAGGGGGACCTGCAGGCGGTTCGACAAAAGATATATCGCTGTTTTTTACGATCGGTTCACAGCTTTTTACTACAACTGGACGAAGGCGTTGAACCATCATGTAAGAGGGTTCTTCCCTCTCATGTTTTTTAGTCAAGTTCACGACCAGTTCAGCGACATTTTCAGAGTTTTTAAACTGTGAACCTTTGATGAGTCCGGCAAAATCAAGAGGAGAACCCATACCTAGGAAAACTTCCAGATCCGTGACCTCTTTTTCTTTTTGGACAATCGAAGCGACACAGTTTGTCACGCTTGTGGTCTGCTCGATAGAGCTTCCCTGCGGAAGTTTTACATAGATATTAAAAGTGTCGTTGTTCTTTCCGGGAAGCATTTTTGCCAAAACGAGTTCGGTAGGTATCATCATAATAGATAAGATAAGTCCGACAACTGTACCGATAAGGATGAACTTTCTTTGCTTTTGGCTTTGAATACCAGTTAATACGGCTTGTTCAAATTTTGCAAACATTATTTGTGCTCCTCATTATGCTTAGGTCTTTTTAAAATTCTTACTGCCAGGTAAGGAGTGAATATATAAGCTACAAACAGTGAAGCTACAAGAGCTACAGGCACGTTTGCGGGAATCGGTTTCATGAACTGACCCATCATCTGTCCGACAAAGGCCATCGGTATCATCGTCATGATGATCGCAAGAGTAGCGATGTTCGTCGGTGCACCGATCTCATCCGTCGCTTCTATCATCAGTTCATCTTTATCTTTGTGCGCAGAATCTACAGAATGGTAGTGGCGGTGGATGTTTTCGATAACGATGATGGCCGCATCGACCAAAAGACCAAGGCTGAGCAGGAATGCAAACAGGGTTATCCTGTTGATGGTTTGACCGCTCAAATATGCTACAAACAAGGTAATAGCAAGGATAGCAGGAACCGTGAAGGTAACGATAAGCGATTCTCTCCATCCAAGTACAAAAATAAGCAGTATCGCAATGATGATAATAGACAAGATAAGGTGAAACACGAGCTCATTGACGGCATCGTTTGCACGTTCGCCGTCATTTCTTGTAATAACATAGTTGATGCCGTTTTTTGCCAGCATATCTTTGTATTTGCTCAGCTCCTCTTTTACGGCATCTGCTATGATAACTGCATTTGTGCCTTGGAGTTTTGATATTGTAAGCGTGACCTGATTTTGGAGTTTGCTAAATGAATGATCGCTTTGAATACTGATCTGTGCAGATTGAAAGTTTTGATAATTATAGCCGTCTGTTACAGTAGCTACTTGTTTCAAATAGATAGGAGAACCAAAATAATCCGCAACGATGATGTTGTCGATATCTTCGATAGTCTGTATGGCATTTTTTACGCCAAAGATGACTATTTCATTGTCTTTTGTTCTGTTTTTAATATTCGGCACATTGTATGAAAGAGATTGAACGGCTTGCGTGATCTGACCTAAAGAAAGATTATAACCTGCCAGTTTATTGATATCTACTTCTATATTAAACTGGTGTTTATGCCCGCCTTTTAGATCGGTAACGGCAACGTTCGGAAGTCCGTTGATATAATGCTGCATCGTCTTGACATTGTCATACAGGTCGGTTTCAGACATATTTTTATCATTGCTGAAAAACGCGACAGAGACTATAGGGATGTCGACATCGATATCTAGAGGTTTTATGATGGGATTCATAGCACCTTTTGGAAACATATTTGAGTTTTGCATGATCTTGTCATAGACTTTAAGGTTTGAATCCTCTTTGTTCTCACCTATGAAAAATGCCGCATTAACGATACCGACGTTATCCATCGCCGTACCGTAAATATGCTCGACACCTTTGACCTCTTTGAGCTTTCTCTCAAGCGGTTTTACTATGACGCGTTCCACTTCTGCAGCAGTAGCACCGGGAAGAGCTACGATGACGGTAGAACCGCTGACAACCATCTGAGGATTTTCTTCACGCGGCATGACTTCTAAAGAGATGTAGCCAAGTGCAAGCAAAAATATACCAAGCACCATCGTAAGAGGGTTTTGTATAAACGTCTTAGCTAATTTACCTGCCACGTCTTTAGGTACGTATGGTTTATGTTTCATCTTTTTACCTTACTCAGCAGTTATGGTCGCGTACATACCGGGATATACGACACCATTGTTGTTTTTAAACGATACTTTGATCTTAAACGAGTGTGTCATAGGATTTGAATTTGGGATGATCGCCGTTACTTTTCCTGAAGTCGTGATTCCTGTAGAGGGTATCGCTACGGTAACTTTTTTTCCGTAAGGAAATTTTTGCAGATCTCCCTCGGCTATCTCGACGGATATTTTAAGATCAGTAAGATCCGAAAGTACGATCGCAGGCATACCCGGCATCGCCATCTCACCCACTTTGATATTTTTAGCGATGACAACGCCATTGTTCGGAGCTTCGATATTTAAGTATTGATACTGGTTCTTGACCTCTACAAGACGTGCTTTTGCCTGTTCTACCTGTTTCGTCGCGATAGAGATCATATCTTCAAGGTTTTTAGCTGCTAATGAAAGGTTTTCCACATCATATTTTGAGACCATATCTTTTTCTAAAAGACGTTTATGACGTTCTAGATTTAATTTTACGTTTTCATATTGGTTTTGATACATCTGCAATGATAACTGTGCTTGGGAAATACCGAGTTCTACTTGATTGAGTGATGAGTCTATCTCTTTTGAATCGATCGTGTAAAGAAGTTGCCCTTTTTTTACATGCTCCCCCTCAGATACATTGACTTGTGTTACAAATCCCATAAAACGGCTTGTGATCATCTTTTGATTGTCTGAGATAACACTTCCTGAGAGTGTGATCGGCTCAGCAAAAAGTGCTGAACTAAGAAGTACCATAGCTAAAATTTTTTTCATTATCTGTCTCCGTTTGATATGTTTTCTAAGGCAAAAATACGTTCATTTCTTTTGTTTCTTACCTCTTGCAGTTTAAGTATTTTTTCAATCTGCTCTGATTGTTTGATGATGACATCGCTCATAGATGCAAGTTGTTCGCGATATCTTGCTTCATAGTTTTCATATATCTGATTCGCAAGTTTAAGCTCTTTTTTCAAAGATGCAATATCACCGTTATACGATTCTATCTGCGTTTTTATCTTTGCCACTTGGAGGATGATCCCTTTTTTGGCAAGTTCTACCTGTGTCTGGGTTTTTAGCTTTTCAATTTGAGCTTTTTGTACCGATGAACTGTCGATCCCGCCATTGAAGAGGTTCCAAGTAAGTCTTGCACCCAGTGTATATGCTTTATGATCATCTGCATTTTCTAAAAAGTTTTTATCTGCCGTAGATACTTCAGCAAACGCTCCTATGGTAGGATAATAAGCGGCTTGTTGTGCAGTGACCATATCACTTCTGATTTCAAGACCTGTAGAAGCTTTTTGAATGTCAATATTATTGGTGATAATATCGCTATCTTTAATGTCTGGCATTTTTATATCTTCGGTTGGAGTCTGTATGGATGTGATATCTTTATTGAGCAAGAAGCTAAGGTATTGGTATAAAAGTTTCTCATTTAATTTCATCTGGTTTACAAGACGTTCGACATTACCTTTTTTTGCTTGGACTTCAAGAAGGTCGACATTTTTTGCATATCCCTCTTTTATCATATTTTTGGTCATATCTTCTAAAGTGGCAATATTTTTAAGGATGATATTAAGGTTTTTTATTGCATCTTCAAGCAATGCCATATCATAGTAGCTTTTTTTGATCTGATAGACTTTTTCATTTAAAAGCTGGTCTTTATCAAGTGTTTTCATCTTTTTCATAGCTTCTGCTATGTTTTTATAACTTGAGAGTTTAAAACCTGTGAAGATCGCTAGTTCATATTTCAATTTGCTTTGAAAGAAATTTCTGTCACCTGGATAGTTTAAATCTTTTGGTTGTGTCAAAAGTAATGCTTGTTGCTGTGCCGGAGTACTTGGAAGAGAAAACTCTGAAAATCCAAAATCACCGAAGCTGGCTTCACGAGATGCAAGTTTAAACCCGAAAACATTTCCGGCATCGTTACTTCTTGCAAAATCCTGAGTAAGCGTCAAACTCCCATAGTTATACCCGCTTGCGATATCAGAGTCTTCTTCGGCCATCTGTTCATCAAACTTGGCCGCTTTGATCTCAAGGTTGTCTGATTTTACTATCTCGATAGCCTGATCAAGAGAGAGTGAATCTGAATAATTTATACTATTTGCATATAGCAGTATTGTGGCAGATAAAATGCCTACAATTTTTTTCATCAATTCTCCTTACTAAAATATACATATAATTTTATCAT
>JAHJGM010000018.1 GCA_018824305.1 bacterium | reverse complement strand
TTTATGGATGGGGGACTTTTAATTTGGAGTTTAGGCTCCATCCGATCAGTGCCATTAGTATGATGACACCAATGGAAGGAATAAGAGTATAACTGTTGGCAAGGTAAACAAGCCAAAGAAGGATCGCACCAAGGGGAGTCGGAACACCGGTAAAAAATTTGGAGACTTCGCCTGCATCTGCATTGATATTGAACTGGATCAGACGACGAAGTCCGGAGATGACATAGTATATGCTGATAACTGCGGCAACTACTAGATATTCACCGCTCAATTTTGCATAGACTGCTTGAAATATCAAAAATACAGGAACAAGGACAAAAGATAAGAAATCTGCAAAACTGTCCAGCTGAATACCAAATTCGTTTGACAGTTTATATTTTCTTGCTATTTTGCCGTCAAAGATGTCAAAAGCTCCACCTATCCAAGCCAGTATGATCGCTATAAAAAAATTGTTTTGAGTAATGAAGTATGTCGCCATAAGACCGGCTGTGATATTTACCATCGTAAAAAGATTTGCTAGATTAAAGTGAGAAGTAGACTGCCATAAAAATTTCATTCGTTGCCTTATTGGATTGATGTATACATTCTGTATGGCTGGAATTATAGCATCAGTAGATAAAAAATATCTACTGAATGCCAAGAAGTAAAACTGTTTTGTACGCGATGAAGGCGAGAGAATATGCAACACCCGTTGTAAGTAAAAACAGATAAAATGCATATTTGACCCCTCCCGCTTCCCGTGTAAAGACGACTGTTGCCGCAAAACACGGTAGATAGGTCATGATGATGATAATGAATGCAACTGCTGAAGCGAATGAGATATTCGAATGCAGTTTTTTTATCAGCCCTTGATTGCTTTCATCCGCATCTGCTCCTACGGAGTAGAGAACTCCGAGCGTAGATACGACGACCTCTTTTGCGGCTAATCCGGTTTGAAGGGCGACTGCCATCTTCCAGTCCATTCCGATGGGTTCAAACACAGGTTCAATGAATTTTCCTATACGTCCTAGAAAACTTTGTTCAAGCAGCTTTTCGTTTAGTCTGTTTTCCAGCATCTTTTTCTCATCTTCGTTTTGAGAGAGTTCTATTTTTGTCTCAAAATCGGCAGAGATATCCGAATTATGCGGATAGTTGCTTAAAAACCATATCAGCATAGACGCCGCGGCGATGTATGTTCCAGCTTTTTTCAAGTACATGTAAGTCTTTGTCTTCACAGTATGCCAGATCAGTGAAAACGACGGAAGACGGTATTTTGGCATCTCCATGACAAAGGGCTCGTCTTTACCCTTAAATGCCGTCATCTTGAGGATTTTTGCCGCGATAAGACCGATGATGGCTCCGCTGATATAGATAGCAAAAAGGACATTTCCTGCAGCACTTTGCGAAAAGAACGCACCGGCAAAAAGTACATAAACGGGAAGTCTTGCTCCACAGCTCATAAATCCTATGATAAAAAGAGTCAGAAGTCTGTCTCTGTCATTTTTAAGGATCCTTGCACTCATATAAGCGGGAATGGAACATCCAAAACCCGTGACAAGCGGTATGAAAGACTGCCCGTGAAGACCGAATCTATGGAAAAAACCGTCAAGTAAAAACGCGACTCTGCTCATATAACCCGTCGATTCTAGCAGAGCGATACCGATGAAAAGAATAACGATATTGGGTACGAACATAACGACGGCACCGACACCTGCGATGACCCCGTCGACTATTAAAGAGCGTACATTATCATTTGGTATAGTCGCACCGATGACATCACCAAGCCATGTAAAAGAGCTGTCTATCCAATCCATAGGGATGGAGCCTAGTTCAAATGTAAGCTGGAAAAGTCCCCACATTAAAAACAGAAATATAGGGATCCCAAAAAAAGGATGGATCAAGATCCTGTCGATCCTATCTGTCGTATTTATCTTTTGAAGTTCGTTTTTTTCCAGTTTTACGACTTCGGCTATGATCCCTTTGTTAAATGCCATATACTCTTCGGCAAAAATATCTTGGATATCTTCCGTACCGTGGTGAAGAGCAAAATGCTTGTTTGCCTCATGTAAGATCGGCTGCAGCTCTATCCAGATAGGGTCATTATGCATCTTTTTATATGTTTTTTCTTTGTTTTGCAAAAGATTGATCGCGATGCGTCTGTATGCGTTGTGCGATTTGAAATGATGGTTTTTCAAGCACTCGGTAATATTTTTTATCTCCTCTTCTATGGGTGCGCTAAAAATAAGTTTTGACGTACTCAGCTCACTTTCATAGGTCGAGATAATAGTCTCTAAAAGGGTTTTTATTCCCTCTTTTGTCACAGCTGAGACTTTTACGGCATTGATAGCCAAAAGCTTTGTAAGAAGCTCGGCATCTATGTCGATACCCTCTTTTTTAGCTTCATCACTCATGTTTAAAGCGATAACGAGTTTTCTGTTTAGATTTAAAAGTTCGGATGTCAACTGGAGATTTCTTTCCAGATTGGTAGAGTCTACGACATTTAAGATAAGATCATAATCCTCTTCGCATAAGAAGTTGGTCGTTACCTTTTCCTCAATGGAATAATCACTGAGCATGTATGTTCCGGGAAGGTCGACGATGTTGATATCATACCCTTTGTATGTCAAAAGCACCTCTGTTTTTTCTACTGTCACACCGGTAAAGTTTCCTACATGTAAGTGAGCATTAGAGATAGAGTTGATGAGCATACTCTTGCCCACATTGGGTTGACCGACAAGAGCGATCTTTATTTTTTTCACTTTGTTTTTACCTCAATTGTTTGAGCTTCCTCTTTACGAAGAGCTATATTCATTTTTCCGACTTTTATTTCGACCGTGCTTTTTGTAGGAGAGTATCCCAAAAAGCTGATAGTCGCACCTTTTATAACACCAAATGAGAGAAGTCTTTGCTTCAAAGCTCCCTGCGTATTTAGTTTTACAACTTCCAATATATCGTTTTTATTACACTCTAAAAGATTCATTTTTTACCTTAAAAATTATATGCTGCCATTATCTGAAGTCTATTAAAATTTGTCGATTGATCACTTGGAAGCTCTTTATCTTCTTGCATAGCATAAAGAGCAGAAACTCTAAAATTTTCACTTACGTCATACTCAAAACCTATATCTTGTAATCTCACATACGCTTTTTGACCCGTAGAGTCTTTCTCTCCTCTAAACACTCCGTAAGTGTAAAAAAGGTTCAGATCGTTAAATACATAACTTATTCCACCCGCGATTGCATCAGCATCCCTGTCTATTGCAATATTATCCAATATCATAGGGTCCATATTTGTATAGAGCGTACCGCCGCCAAAGCCGGAAAAAGTTTGTTTTCCTTTTGCCACTATCGCTTTGTTGTAAGCCACATTGACTCCAAATCCGTAAAAGACGGCTTCTGCTGCTGCTCCATAGATATTTGCTTCGTTCGTGCTGCCATTTAGCTCTTTTTCGATCAAAGCCTGTGCGCTTAATTCAAGACTGCCGTCTTGGTTTATCTCATAGTTAAATGAACCATCGGCATAGTATGCGTTCAGCTCTTTTGTTATGTTGTAGTACCAAAACGAAGCGTTCAAGTTGTCGTTTTCAAATGCGATAGATGCCAGCCAAGTCCCGTCTGTCCCTGTTTTTTGCCAACCATCGTCAAGTCCTGCATCACTTCCTTGCCATTCTTGCAGGTTTCCGGCTAAAAATGACAGGCCATTTGTCGTAAATGAAGCGATGTATGCTTGAAAAGTGTTTGGTATCATCCTTATATCATCGCTGTCGGCTAGCGGTGTATCTATGACTTGACGTCCTGCGCGAAAATTAAATCCATCATTTTTGTAGTTTATATATGCCTCTGTTGCATCCGTATAATGACCGTTGGATGATGAAAGTTCATTGTTTTGTTTTAAACCGTCGCCTGTTGCAAAATTTATGTCATTTGCCGTATAAAATGCGACACCCGCATTAAATCCGTTGAGTTCAGCCAGTTCATATTTTAGCTGACCGCCAAGGGAGGTCGCATGCGTATCGGTATCATTTTTATAATCATATCCGGCATACATCGCTCTTATCTGCCCCGTTACTTTGCCGTTTTTAAACATATCGTTAAATATCTCTGTAGATGAAACATTTTTTTCCTCTGTTTCCCCAATGTTACTTATAGCTTCTCTTACTGATTCTACACGGTTGTTATCATCTTTGTTTAGCTCTATATCGTGAGCAAATACAGCAGAAGAGAGTAGTAAAAGCAGTGTCGCTGATTTTCTTAGTTTCATGAATCCCCCAATTGACTATTTATTTTGGTAATGATAATAGTTATCAACTTAAAATGTGCTGAATATTGATAATTATTATCATTATTGTAATAATCCATATTATTATCTAAATATTAATACAAATTAGTTAAAGTATCGCTATGAATAAAATACTTATGATAGAAGATGATTTGGAATTAGCGGAGATACTGACGGAGTATCTTGAACAGTTTGATTTTAAGGTGATCACGGAAGATGATCCGTTTAAAGCTGTAAGCATCTTAAAACTGGAACCATTTGATTTGGTCATATTGGACTTGACACTTCCTGGAATGGATGGATTAGAGGTTTGTGAAGCCATACGCGAGCGTCAAGATATTCCTATTATTATCTCTTCGGCAAGAAGCGATGTGACGGATAAAGTAGCGGCATTGGAGTTGGGAGCCGACGATTATCTGCCAAAACCGTATGATCCAAGAGAGTTGGAGGCTCGCATACATTCGGTACTTCGCAGGTATGAGACAAAAGTCTTGCAAAAAGATGAGATGAAAAGCGATTTTAAATGCGACACTTCCTCTATGCAGATCAGTTATAAAAGCCGTGCGCTTGATCTGACCAATGCTGAGTACGGGATACTTTCATATATGATACAAAAGCAGGGCAATGTGGTGTCTCGTGAGGACTTGATCCATAATGTCAATGCGATCAATGAGGACTCATCAAATAAAAGTATCGACGTGATGGTAGGACGTATCAGAAATAAACTCGGAGATAAAACACTTATAGAGTCTGTTCGCGGCGTTGGGTACAAACTGATTAAATGAGACGTCATGCAGTTTTACTTACCGTACTTTTTGCACTGAGTGTAACGCTCTTTAGCGTCAGTTATATATTTTGGGAGTTTTATAAGTTAAATCATAAAAGATATGTCAATAATATCTTCAACAAACACTCCATAATCACTCAGCTTTTTCACGAATATCAGCAAAACAGAAGTTCTCTTGCCATCTTTGAAGCAAACCTTGCGATCTATAATATGGCTGTCATCCCTGAAAATCTCACTTCCGAGATCTTAAAACAAGGAAAGATCTTGAAAGAGGATGGAGAGAAAAAGATAGACAGCACATATTTTTTCAGTAAAGATATGATCTATAAACAAAATACGACTTCACATATGGAAACTGCTATGCTGCAGTATAAAAGGGCTATTTATTTCTATATAAATTCCGATAACGGAAAGATCATGATTATAGACAATACTCTCAAACCCTATAAAGCGTGGAACCTCTTATCCGGATATGTGAGTATCATCTCCATTATCGTCATCTCTTTTATGCTTATATTACAAAGGCTTCGTCCTTTGATCAGACTCTTTCAGCGTATTGTCTTATTCGGAGAGGGCAATCTCAACGTCTCTTTTAAAGTCAAAGGAAGCGATGAAATAGCCGTCATCGCAAATGAGCTGGAGAGTGCAAGATTAAAGATCAACTCAATGCTTGAAGCCAGAACTCTGTTTTTACGAAATATAATGCATGAACTCAAAACTCCTATTGCAAAGGGTACGATCGCAACGCAGATGTTAGAGTCCCAAAAACAGCGTGATAGATTCAGTTCGATCTTCGGACGGCTGGAGACGATAGTAAATGATTTTGCGATGATAGAAGAGGTGACATCCCTTACATGTACACAGGAGTTTTCTTCATACAGACTTGTGGATATCATAGACGGTGCAATAGATCTAGCCATGGTGGAGAGCGGGCATGTAAGTGTAGATGTCCTTGCATCGGTGAAGATAAATGCGAACTATAGACTCTATACGACAGCTATAAAAAATATGATCGACAATGCGATGAAATATTCACCCGACAAGCATATAAAGATAATCGTCAAAGATGGGGAACTCTGCTTTGAAAGTAATGGAGAGAAACTGAAATATTCACTCAGTTTTTATATAGAGCCATTTTCAAAAGAGTCTCCTTCAAAAAACAGTTTCGGACTTGGACTTTATCTGGTAGATTCCATTTTAAAGGCGCATAAGCAAGTGCTTGCTTATGAGTATGAAAATGGAGTAAACAGGTTTATCTTTGCAAGAGATGCTTGATTATTTGCTTTTTAGCTTCTCTTTTAGGATTATTTTACCCATCTCGACACCCGGTTGGTCGTAAGCATTAATATCCAACATTCTTGCCACTAGGGCTGTCAGGACTTCAAAGTAATACATCAGTTCTCCCATCGCTTCTTCATTGATATGAGATATCTCTATCACATCAAGCGGAATATGTTCAAATGATGCCAGTGATTCTATGATAGAATCAGCCTGCATGTTTATCAGTTCCGAGAACTTGTAGCCGTTTAGAACATCCAAAGACTCTAAATGTTTCAGTGAGTTGTTCGGCACTTTCATAGCCGTGTCAAAATTGTTTATCTTAATAACAGTGACACTTTTGTCACGCTTTCCGTCTACGATCAGCTGTAAAAACGAATGCTGGTCCGTGGGTCCGATAAGTCCCACAGGTGTCAGTCCTACGTGAAGTTGCGAGTGAAGCTGTTTTTTGCCTAGGCTCTCTCCCCATAGCTGGACATACCAAGCATTGAATTCACGAAATACTTCTGAGTAGCTGAAAAGACAGTTGATGTTGTACGTGTTTGATGTATGTGCGTAATAAGTTGCTTTTTTAAGGAGTGAAGTGTCATACCCCTCTTGGTTGAAAAAAGAGTTGTATATCTTTTTTGCACCGCCGAGCAATGCTTTTATATCGACTCCGATAATGGCAAGAGGGACAAGTCCGACCGCACTTAAGACGGAAAAACGCCCACCGACATTATGCGGTATGTGAAAGACTTTGATATTGCTGTCAATAGCAAATTTTTCTAAGAGTGAACCCTCATCGGTGATGACGGTACAGTTCTTTGATGTTATCTCGACCAAAGAAGCGATGTATTTAAATACCGAGATAGTCTCAACGGTAGTCCCAGACTTGCTGATGACACAAAAAAACGCGTTTTCCAAATCGATCTTGCTTAGTTCATCACCTATGACAATGGGATCGGTCGTCTCAAGAACATGAAGTTTCTTGTCATAGTTGTTCGTATATTTTAAAAATTTGTAGATCGCTGATGTCCCAAGTGCGCTGCCCCCGATACCTATGACTACGATATCTTTTGCCGCGACACTCTTTGCAAACTCTTCATAATCTGTCACATCTGCATGGCAGAGTTCATAGAACCCTATCTCTTTTCTCTCATCGCTTATAAAACTAAGGATTTTTTTATTCGGTTTAGTATCAAAATAAAACGTGTTTTTCATGCTTTTTACCTTAATATTATGTTATTTCTTGACATAATAACATAAATGAGTGTAAAATGGCGTTACCAAAGTGTAATACAAAACTTCAAAATCTACACAAATCTTTCATTTTAAAAATCCAAACTATACAAGGTGAAGCAATTCATGGCTGAACAAGCAACAACAACCACAACAAACAAAAAAACCACTAAAAGTCGCACCCATACTCCGGTTCAAGGTCACAAGATAGAAGACCTCAGAACGAAGACGACAGCAGAGCTGGTAATCATCGCAAACGAGTTGGCGGTAGAAGATCCAAATGAGTTAAAACGTCAAGATATCATATTTGAGATATTAAAGGCTCAAGTCGCACAGGGCGGTTTTATCCTTTTCACGGGTATCCTCGAAGTTATGCCTGACGGTTATGGATTTTTGCGTACGATCGATAAAGATTTTGGAGACAGTGTTCACGATGCATACGTATCAAGCACTCAGATCAAGCGTTTTGCTCTTCGTAGCGGAGACAGCGTAACAGGACAGGTTCGCCCTCCAAAAGATCAAGAGAGATATTATGCACTTCTTAAAATAGAAGCGATCAACTACCTTCCTCCAGAAGAGAGCAAAAAACGTCCTCTTTTTGAAAACCTTACACCGCTTTATGCAACGGATCAGATCAAGTTAGAGTATCAGGCAAACAAACTCACAGGCCGTATGATGGATCTTTTTGCTCCTATCGGCCGCGGTCAGCGCGGTCTTGTCGTTGCACCTCCAAGAACTGGTAAAACGGAGCTTTTAAAAGAGATAGCAAACGGGATCTCACATAACCATGCAGATATGGACTTGATGGTACTTCTTGTGGATGAGAGACCTGAAGAGGTCACGGATATGGAGAGAAGCGTAAAAGGCGAAGTATATAGTTCGACTTTCGATATGCCTGCAAAAAACCATGTAAAAGTTGCAGAGATGGTGATCGAGCGTGCAAAACGCCGTGTCGAGCTTGGACGCGACGTCGTTATCCTGCTTGACTCTATCACTCGTCTTGCCCGTGCGTACAACACGGTTACTCCATCAAGCGGGAAAGTACTTTCAGGCGGGGTTGATGCAAATGCACTTCATAAACCAAAACGTTTCTTCGGTGCTGCTCGTAACATTGAAAACGGCGGAAGTTTGACGATCATCGCGACTGCGCTTATCGAGACGGGTTCAAAAATGGATGAGGTCATTTTCGAGGAGTTTAAAGGTACGGGTAACTCCGAGCTTGTACTAAGCCGCAAGATCTCCGACAGACGTATCTATCCGGCTATCGATATCCTTAAATCAGGGACTCGTAAAGAGGAACTTCTTATCTCTCCTGAGATACTGCAAAAAGTGTTTATCCTTCGTTCTATGCTTCATAAACAAGACGATGAGGTCGAAGCACTTAAATTCTTATATACTACGATGATGAAAAACAAAACGAATGAAGAGTTTTTAGAAAGTATGAATAATCAATAGTTTGAGAACGTGTAAGAAATAAAATCTCTTACACTATGTTAACACTGGGTTCTCCTCAGCGGAGGGTTCGCGCACCTTGGTGCTTTTTTGATAAAGTGAGGCATTGGCAAATGAAAGTAGGTGTTTTTGATAGTGGGATCGGCGGATTAACGGTTGTTAAGTCACTTCTTGAGCACCAGTTTTTTGAAGAGATCATCTATTTTGGCGATACCGCTCGTGTTCCTTACGGGATAAAAGATAAAAACACCATTATCCGTTATGCTATCGAAGCGGTGGAGTTTTTTAAAAACTTCGAGTTGGATCTTATTATCGTCGCATGTAACACGGTCAGCGCCTATGCTCTGCAAGAGATGCGGGAAAACTCATCTTGTCCTGTCGTGGGAGTTGTGGAAGCCGGAGCACTCGCTACATGTAACGCCCTTACATGTAAGGATTCAAATATCCTCATTATCGGTACAAAAGCGACCGTAAACTCCAAAGCTTACGAAAAAGAGCTTCTGGCTTTGGGATACAAAAACTTGGATGCAAAAGCTACAGGACTGTTTGTGCCTTTAGTGGAAGAGGAGATCTATGACGGAGAGATGATAGACGCTGCATTTAAACACTATTTCAAGGATTTGAAAACTCCCGATGCTTTGGTTCTTGGATGCACGCATTTTCCGCTTATCTCAGATGCTTTGCAAAGCTATTTCGGAGAAAAGACCAAACTGATCCATTCGGGTAATGCTATAGCAGAGCAGCTTGAAAAAGAGTTCGTTTTCACAAAGAGATATCCATCTCCTGAGATCAAGTTTTTTGCTTCGGAAAATCCGGAAGCTCTTAGAAATATAGCTAGAAAGTGGCTTGGCATCGAAATATAGTCTGTAAAAGAGCACAAAAGATGCCTCGATATTACACTTTTGTGTGTTTTTGTTAAAAAAATTTCAATTATTTTATCTTCTACTTCTTATCTCGTACATAAATCCAGTATAATAAAAAGCTTTTATCATAATTTTAAAGAGCAATACTCAGCAAAGTATAAAATATCAAATAAAGAAGTTCTTAATGGATAGTGTAACATTTGATTCGGTCATAAGAAATATTGTCTACAACCAAGAAGACTCAAAGTTAGGCGTACTGACAGAGGATGGAAACTTTAGAGTTTTAGATGAGAATTTAAAAACGGTAGCGGGATTTAAGACAAATCTGCCTCAAGAATACCATTACAGGCAGACCCAGTTTATCTCGACTGATTTAAAGTATGTAGTCTTGTCAAAACCTAAAACGAACCAAGCGGTCGTATTTGATACCGTGAACAAAAAAGCGCTTTATACGATCGCTAAAAACAGCGGCGAAGTAGAAACGCTGTTTATCAACAACAGTGATAAATATTTAGTTTCAGGTGGTATGGATGGCAGGACATACATCTTTGATCTTAAAACAGGGCATTTTTTATATAATCTTCCTTCACATACCGATTATGTCACGGCGATAACCATCACGAATACGACTCAGCTAGTTGCCACTGGAAGTTTCGACGGGACTATTTATGTCACGAATCTGAGTACTTTAAAAAACCCCATAAAACTTATCGGGCATGACAGCTTTATAAGCGGTATCGAATTTTTAAACAAGGGCAAACTGGTTTCTGCCGAAAAAAACGGAAATATTATTATTTTTGATTTTATTCAGAGAAAGGTCAAAAAAAGACTCGAAAAAGTTCCAGACGACATCACAAAAATAAAGCTCGATCCAAAAAGAGAGTTTCTTTTCGTCGGCACGAAACTTGGAAGACTTTTAGTCTATGACATGGTAAATGAAGTCTTGTTTTCACCAAGTCTGCACAAATACACTGCGTCCATAATGGATATATTTGTCACAAATGACGGGATCTTGTTTATAGCTCTGAGAAACGGAGCCGTCTATAAAGAGAAGCTCATAGATGATGAAAAATATAACGCCTATTATGAAGAAAAAAATTACGGTGCGATCTATAAAGAATTAGAGAGATCACCTTTTGTCATCTACACACAAGCGTATAAGATGATCGAGCAAAAATGGGAAGAGGCTTTAGTTGTCGCAAAAGAGCTTTTGTCTCAGAAAAAAATCGATGAAGCCAAAAAAATATTGGCTCCCTTTAATACTACAGCCAAAAAGAACAGTACTATCAAGACTATCATAAGCGAGTTCGAAGAGTTTGAGAAATTCAAATATTATGTAGATACTAAAAAATATGCGTTGGCATACCCCTTAACACTAAAATATGTATCGTTTTTAGATACAAAAGAGTACAAAAAAATGGAAGACGACTGGAGCAAAAAATTCAACAAAGCTCAAGATGTCATCCTTGATCCGCGTTCTGACGAAATAGTTCAGGACCTTTTAAAAGATTTTCGCGGGATACCCTCAAAAACAAAGCAGATACAGCAGCTTTTAAAAGAAAAAGTCGTGTTCGATATGTTTAAAAAAAGATTGGACTCCAGAAACTACAAAGAGATATTTAACTATATCAAGCATCATCCGTTTTTAAAAGAGCTGGAGATATACGGACAGCTTATGAAGTATGCGGACAGCTGTTATCTGAACCTGACAAAATCACTTTCGGCTTTGGACTTTTTAAAAGTGAGAGAGTATTTAGACATCTTAGAGGGGTTTGAAGAGTATGAGAGCGATGTCAAAGAGATACAAAAAGAAGTGGCACTGCTGATACAGTTAAGTGAGTATTGTAAAAATAACAATGTGATCAAGATCTATGAGATCATCGATAATCTCAATTATGATATCGATCTTGATTGTGTCATAAAAATGAAACAAAAGTGGGAAAAGATCATCGATAAAGCGGATACTCTCTCTTATCAGGGGGATGTAAAAGGATTGCTGGAACTGTTTAAATCCTATTTTATTATCAAATCAAAAAGCACGATCATCAAGAAGTACATTCTTTCGGCATATGCTAAAAAACTCGAATACTTTATGAAAAAAGCCGGAAACACCAATGAAAAAATAAAGATGCAGCTGCAAGATAAGATATTAAAACTCCATGAGATGTTTGGATCTGTAGAGGAGATCAAATCGATGTTGTACTCATTTAATACATTTTATGAGGACACTATGCTCTTTGCAGAGGAACTGCCCGAGAGAGATGTTTCAAGAAAGGAATATGACAGCTTTTTTGGATAAAGTTTCAAAATATTTAATAAAAGAGTTGATAAAATCTCAATAAAGGAAAAAAGATGACAATAACAAAACGAGTGACTTTTATAGCAAAACCTGACGGGATACAGAAGATGAAAGAGCTTTTGACCGCGATGGTCGCACCCTCAAAAGCTGAGGACGGATGTATATTTTACGAGATATTCCAGTACGAGAACAAACCTGAAAAATTTATGGCTTATGAGAGTTGGAGGGATGAAGCTGCACTTGATGGGCATAAAGCTTCAGCACACTATGCGGTTTATAAATCAAGTTATGAGCCGTATTGTCTTGAGAAATATACAGACGAATTAGAAGTCTTAGGGTAAGTCTTGAAAAATCTATGGTCTGATGAGGAATCACAAGCTTTTAAAACCGATCTTGAGTTACGGGTATATACTTCAAATCTTCTAGGACGAAGCGATGAACTGGTGCTTCACGGGGGTGGAAACACTTCTGTGAAAACGGAAGTGGATGGTGAAGATATCCTTTATGTAAAGGGCAGCGGCTGGGACTTGGTCAGTATAAAAGCCGAGGGCTTCGCTCCTGTCAAACTCGATACGCTCATAGAGATGGCAAAGCTGAAATCTTTGAGCGACACGGAGATGGTAAGCGGACAAAAGGCAGCTATGATCGATAAAACCGCTCCAAACCCTTCGGTCGAAGCGATCTTGCATGCGATCATCCCTTTTAAATTTGTCGATCATACTCACGCTGATGCTGTCGTGACGATCTCAAACTCTGCCAGCGGTGTAGAAAATATCAAAAAACTTTTTCCAAACTTTTTGATCATCCCGTACGTGATGCCGGGTTTCGTCCTTGCGCAGACGATCTATAAAAAAAGTAAGAACCTTGACTGGTCAAAATGCGATGGGATCATCCTTCACAACCATGGGATCTTTACCTTTGACGATGATGCAAAAAACTCATACACGAAGATGATCGATGCAGTGAGCCGTGCTGAAGAGTTCTTAAATGAGAATGCGCAGGTGACTCTAAAATCAGCGGCTGCCAAGAAAAAAGTGGATCTGAAAAAACTCCAGCAGGTCATCAGCAAACATAAGGGGTATGAAACAGTCTTACATGTAAACAGTTCCGATCTGGCATATACGTACGCCAGTCACGATGACCTGTCACACTCTGCATGTAGGGGCGTTCTCACACCCGAGCATATCATCAGGACAAAAAGGACTCCTTTACTCTTGGAAAGCAGTAAATTTGAAGAAGCCATCAAAAAGTATGAAGATGATTACAAAGAGTATTTTGAAAATTTTTCAAACAGTGAGATATGTTTAAATCCCGCTCCAAACTACGCGGTCATAAAAGATTTTGGAATAGTGAGTTTCGGCAAAAACGAGAAAGAAGCGAGTATCATCAACGATATCATCGAGCACACGATGCTTGCGGTACTGCGTGCAGATATGCTTGACGGATATAAAAGCATCAATCTCTCAGACAGTTTTGCAATGGAATACTGGGAATTAGAACAAGCAAAGTTGAGAAAAAAATAATGTCTTACTTGATGGCGATAGATGCGGGAACAGGAAGTGTTAGAGCGGTAATTTTCGATACGAAGGGCAACCAGATCAGTGTCTCACAAAGCGAGTGGACACATCTAGAAGAGCCTAATGTACCAAACAGCATGAGTTTTGACACTAAAAGCAACTGGATCCTTACATGTAACTGCATCAAAGAGTCGTTGGAACTTGCAGGTTTGAGGGGCGAAGATATAACGGCTCTCAGTGCTACGAGTATGCGTGAGGGGATCGTGCTTTATGACAACGAAGGCAATGAACTTTTTGCAGTGGCAAACGTCGATGCAAGAGCCCATAAAGAGGTCAAGTTTCTAAAAGAAAACTTTGTGGGTATCGAAGAGGAGTTTTATGCCGCTTCGGGGCAGACTTTTGCTTTGGGCGCACTTCCACGCATCATGTGGCTTAAAAACAACAAACCCGATCTGTATGAGAAAGTAGCACACATCTCGATGATAGGCGACTGGATACTTTTCAAACTCAGCGGCATTATCGCTACAGACCCAAGCAACGGCGGAACGACGGGGATATTCTCTTTAAAAAACAGAGACTGGGATACTGCCATGGCAACAAAGATCGGTCTCAAAGACGAGATCTTCCCTCCATGTCTTGAAGTCGGAACACTTATGGGCACTGTCAATGAAAAAGCTTCAAAAGAGACAGGACTCTCTACTGCTACAAAAATCGTGATGGGCGGAGGCGACGTTCAGCTTGGCTCTGCGGGACTTGGTGTAGTGAATGAGGGTGATGTGGCAGTTTTAGGCGGTTCGTTTTGGCAGCAGGTCGTGAATATTTCCAGTGACACGACTCCGCCAAAAGATATCTCCGTGCGTGTCAATCCGCATGTAGTGAGCGGACAATCCCAAGCGGAGGGGATCACCTTTTTCAGCGGTCTTGTGATGCGATGGTTTCGGGATGCGTTTTGCGATATGGAAAAACTTGAAGCTGCACAAAGAGGCATCGATACCTATGCGGTATTGGAAGAAAAAGCCAAAGAGGTACCCGTGGGATCATACGGCATCATCCCGATATTTTCAGACTCGATGAAATACGGCAAATGGTACCACGCAGCTCCGAGCTTTTTAAATCTCTCACTCGATCCGCTTACATGTAACCGTGCTTCGATGTTTCGAAGTCTGCAGGAAAACGCGGCGATCGTCTCCGGCATCAATCTTGACAAGATCATGGCTTTTACCGGCATCAAGATAGACAGCATCGTCTTTGCCGGAGGGGCGAGCAAAGGTGCTCTTTGGTCACAGATACTCTCTGACGTCACGGGATGCAAGGTCAAGATCCCAAAAGTAACCGAAGCCACGGCACTTGGTGCGGCGATGGCAGCGGGTGTGGGTGCGGGGATATACAAAGATATCGTAGACGCTGCAAAAGAGCTGGTCGTATGGGATAAAACGTATGAACCGAACTTAGAGAACAAAAAGATATATGATGAACAAAAAGTGAAGTTCGAGCACGCTTACAAGGCTCAGCTAAAGCTTGTAGACGAGGGCGTGACGACCTCCATGTGGAAAGCACCGGGATTATAATGATTTTTTCCGTTTAACGCGAATGGGTCAGGGTGTAACCGTTTTGAAATTTTCATTTGATATATTGCTTAAATGGAAACAGCACTTACTCAGATTTGGCTTGACAGGTTAGATATCTTAGATATCGCTTTTCAGCCCATACTAAATATCCACACTGGCAAAATCTATGCAGTAGAGGCTCTTTTACGCAATGTCGAAGATGCCGGGTTTAAGTCTATTTTCTCACTTTTTGACAAAGTCTACAAAGAGGGTATGCTCTATCTTTTTGATATCAGACTCAGAGAACTTGCATTTCAAAAATTTACGACCATAGAGGGATATGAGAAGATAAAGCTTTTTTACAACCTCGACAACCGCCTTTTTGAGATAAAAAACTACTCTCACGGAAATACAAAAAGACTGCTTGAAAAATATAATATCCCAAAAGATAATCTCTGTTTTGAGATCTCAGAACGTCAGGAGATCACTCAAGAGTGTGATATAACGACAGTCCTGAAACATTATCAGGATGAAGATTTCTGCATTGCGATAGATGATTTTGGAGTAGGTCATTCAGGTTATAAGCTTTTATATGAATGCACGCCCAATGTCATAAAAATCGACAGATTCTTTTTAAGCAATATAGAAAACAATATGAAAAAAAAGTCACTTGTGCGAAATATCACAAATCTGGCAATGCAGTTTGGCATCAAAGTAGTAGCAGAGGGTGTGGAAACGAAAGAGGAGTTCTTTACATGTAAAGATATCGGGTGCCATTTCGTACAAGGATATTTAATCCAAAGACCGACACTCAATACAAAAGAGATACATAACAAATATGAGAATATCGTAGAGATCTTAAAAAATGACAAAAGAGACAAAGAGACGAATACGCATATTAATTCATATATAGACAGAGCAAAAACTTTTGATATCAAGACAAAGACCACCGAGGTAGTAAAATATCTCAAAGAAAACCCAAATATCAGCATAATGCCGATAGTGAACTCGCTGGATGAACCGCTTGGAGTCTTGCAAGACAGGGAGATCAAACATTTTCTCTACTCGCCTTTTGGGATGTCGCTTTTAAACAACGATTTTACCCAAAAGACAAAACTTAAAAATCTTATGACACCCTGCGGCACGGCAGATATCAACAGTGATATCTCTACCATTATAGAACTTTTTTCAAACAATCCCGAATCTGTCGGGATATTGATAACAAAAAACTCCAAATATCTCGGCTTCCTTTCAGCCCGTGCGATCATCACCATCATGAACGAGCAAAATCTCATCTATGCAAGAGAGCAAAACCCGCTTACAAAACTGCCCGGAAATATCGCGATCGATAAATATCTGTCTCATCTGGATAACGATGATTACATATTATGCTATTTCGATCTGGATAATTTCAAGGCCTATAACGATAATTACGGATTTAGAAACGGGGATAGAGTGATCATGCTTTTTGCAGATATATTAAGACAAAAAGTCCCAAACGATTTTTTTAAAGCACATATAGGCGGAGATGACTTTTTTATAGCCGTCAAACTGAATAAAAAAGATGAGATGAACTACATCGACGACATAAAAAACACCATAAAAAAGTTTGCCCAAGACGTAAAGGCTTTTTATAGCAGAGAAGATATAGACAGAGGATTTATTATCTCAAAAGACAGAGAAGGCAACACAAAGCAGTTCGATCTGCTCAGTGTCAGTGCTTCGGTGATAGTTGTAAAATCAAAGACAAAAAAGGATCTCGAGGGGATAAACCTAGTATTATCGGCCCAAAAAAAGATTGCAAAAAAAGACAGCGGAAAAATGTGTATAAGCAGTCTGATATAAATTTGTTTAAAATCTGAACATAACAGCTTATAAAGTTCAAAAAAATAAATGCTATAATGTATTAGAAATTATTATATACTAGGTTTTGGATGATTTATATTTTTTTTGTGTATGGTCTCTCTTTTTTCTCATTCGGTCTAGCGCTGCTGCTCTATCCTAAAAAAATAGAGGGAGTCAAGTTTGTCAAGTATATTTGGCTTGTAGGCAGTTTCGGGATCATCCACGGAATAAACGAATGGGTAGATATGTTTAAACAGATAGATGGCGCACATCTTTATCTGCTCAATCAGATCGGTTTTGTTCTTTTGCCTCTTTCATATCTTTGTTTGCTTTATTTTGCTCTTGTCTCCCTCTCAATTGAAAAAGATAAAAGAAATATGCATCTTCACGCTGCAAGCATCGCAGGTATATTTGTCATAGTTTTTATAGCGGTCACGCTTAGGTATGACGATCTTTTTACAGCCGGCAATGTCTGGGCAAGATACCTTTTGGGTATCCCTGGTATTTTTATGAGTGCTTATGTTTTGTTTATGCAAAGAGAACACGTACATAAACATCTCTCCAGATCAGCCAAAAAATATTTGATCTTACTCAGTCTTATATTGGCTGTCTATGGTATATTAAGCGGGGTTATCGTCCCTAAAGCACCTATTTATCCGGCGACTGTTCTCAACCAAGAGGTATTTCAAGAGTATTTTGATCTTCCTGTGCAACTGTTTCGTGCGATATGTGCAGTACTGGCGGCTTTTACTGTCATTACCTCGCTAAAAATATTGCGTCATGAATTGCAAACACGCTTGGTCAAGCTTTCAAAAGCGATAGAGATGAGCGGTGACAGTGTCGTGATAACCGATAAAAACGGTGTTATAGAGTATGTCAATCCCGCTTTTGAAGAGGAAACGGGATACACATCAGAGAGCGTGATCGGAAAAAAGTCATCGATACTCAAATCAGGCAGGCATGAGATGGCTTTTTATCAAGCGTTTTGGAATCTTATACTCAGCGGTAAAGTATTTAGAGGGTACTTCATTAACAAAAAGAAGAACGGTGAATTTTTTGACGAGTACAAAGCGATCGCACCGATCATGAATGCCAAAGGGGAGATAACGAACTTTGTATCTACCGGAAAAGATATGACAAAAAAAATACGTCTAGAAAAGGAACTCGAACAGCTTGCATCGACTGATAAACTCACAGGTATCGCCAACCGTATGAAGTTCGATGAATTTATGGAACACTCTTTTGATTTGGCCCAACGATACAAGATAAATCTTTCTCTCATCTTGTTCGATATAGACAACTTTAAGAAGATAAACGATGTTTACGGGCATGTGGCGGGTGACAAGGTGTTACGGGCAATAGCAGATATAGGCAGAAAAAATGTCAGAAAAAGCGATCTTCTTGCCAGATGGGGCGGTGAAGAGTTTATGATCATCGAGCCGAATATCAAAGAAAAAGAGGAGACTATCTTAGCTGAGCGGTTGTGTCAGGCTATACAAGAGCATGAATTTGAGGGAGTAGGCAAAGTAACTGCCAGCTTCGGAGTAACGACCTTTAGGCACAGTGATACTATAGATTCTCTGTTGATCCGCGTAGACGATGCACTGTATGCAGCAAAGACGAGCGGGAAAAACAGGGTAGTGCAGATCTGATCTGCAACCTTTTAAGGGTTGCTGATCTGTTTGTAGAGCGAGTTTAAATCGCCTAGGACGTTGATGCTTGTGATCTTTCCGTTTTTAAAATGGAAAAAAGCTGCACCTGCATAACTGATACGTTTTTGCGTAGCCTCAAAATTGAGAAGTTTTCCCCAGTGTGTTCCTGAATAGGTCACATAAGCCGTAGCAACATTCCCTTCGGAGATAAGGATCTCAACAGCATGATAAAGATTGGGAAATGCTTCAAGAAGCATTTTTGCATAATCTTTAAAACCCTCTATGCCGTTAGCGACTATATCCAAAGAACCACGAAAGCGGACATCCTCATTGAGGAGTAAATCTGCTTTTGTAAAATCATGACTATTCCACATAGCATAATATTCACTCACTAATTGTTTGTTGTCCATTACTCTTCTTTAATCTATATAATTTTTTTTGTGGCCAAACTTTTGTACTGAAGGGTATTCAGCATCGAAGTCGTCATCATCATCGTCATCGTCATAATTGATTGAGAAAATTCTCTCATAACCTTTTTTTTCAAGTTCGGTATCAATTATTTGTGTATCATACCCTTTGCTTTTGCAAAGTTCTAAGATTTCAGCTATATCCTCTGAATCAACGCCATAAAGTTCCATTTCTAATTTAATATCAGAAATTTTCATTCGTTCCTCTTAAAAAACAATAAAAATAGTAGCACTGATGCCACTGTGAAAAGTTTGACAAACCATCAAACACAGACATTAAAAAACTAAATCAAAGACCTACCAACAGCTATGCGCTATTCATGTTTGAGTAGGAAATTATACAATATTTTGCATTTTTTTATAGTAACTCTTAATTTTTTTAATGATAGAATCTCTTTAAAATATATGGGAGTCACACGTGAAAGAAAATTCTGAAGTCTTAGCATTAAAATACCGTCCTAACAGTTTTGAAGAGCTGATCGGACAGGAAGCTATCTCTCAGACTCTTTCCCTTGCTCTTGACTCCAAACGACTCTCTCATGCCTATCTTTTTTCAGGGCTTAGAGGAAGCGGCAAGACTTCTACTGCGCGTATCTTCGCAAAAGCGCTTATCTGCGACAACGGTCCTACATCGAGCCCGTGCGGGGAGTGTGTTCACTGTTCGATGGCACAGCAGAACCGTCACATTGACATTATCGAGATGGATGCGGCTTCTAACCGCGGGATCGACGATATCCGCGAACTGGTAGAACAGACAAAGTACAAACCGGCATCGGCGGGATACAAGATATTTATCATCGATGAGGTTCACATGCTGACTCCTCAGGCGTTCAATGCGCTTTTAAAGACCCTTGAAGAGCCGCCTGAATATGTGAAGTTCATCTTAGCTACGACAGACCCGCTGAAGCTTCCTGCTACGATTCTTTCGCGTACGCAGCATTTTAGATTCAAGCGTATCTCTGCACTCAAAGTCGTACATCATCTTGAGCATATCCTGCATCTGGAAAACATCGAGTATGAGCCGCAGGCTCTTGAGATACTCGCGCGCAGCGGAAACGGAAGTCTTCGTGATACGCTCACCCTGTTGGATCAGGCGATCATCTACTCAAAGAACTTTGTGGATGTCAAGACGGTCACGGATATGCTGGGGCTAGTTGATCCTAACTTCATAGCAGATATATTTAAAGCGGTGTTTGCAAAAGATTATGCGGCACTAGTCGAGTACACAAAAGTGCTTGAGGATTATGAGGCAGAGATGGTAGTCGATGAACTTATCTCATACCTCAAAGAGAGAATGTTCGCTACTGATGCGCTTTTTTCTACCCTTATCTTAGATAGGTTTTTCAGGATATTAAGTGATTCAAAAAGTCTGTTTGCTATCAATGCGGACGGGAGTTTTGTGCTTTCACTGCTCTTTTTCAAGATGGTCGAGGCATTGCGTGTTAAAGAGATCGATCAGATGATAGAGTCTTTGCAAAAAGAGATAAAACGCGTAGATATCGTGAATGTGGAGATCCCTGTTCAAAGACTGGAAGAGCCTGAGGTAATGCCTCAAAGTGTGCAGCAGACTCCAATCTCCGAGCCTGTGCAACAAACTCCGATGCCAGAACCTCTGCAAGAGCCTGAACCTTTACATGTAGAAGAGGAGCCGCAAGCGCTGCAAGATGACGAATCTCTTAAAAAATATGAGATGCTAGTGGCAAATATCATGGATAGAAACATGGAACTCGGCGAGTGTTTTAACAAACATATCCGTTTTATCTCTTTCAAAGATGGCGTGCTCACTTGGGAAAGCTGTGTGGACGAGGGGTGCAAAAAAGCTCTTAGCCGCGGATTTAGCGTTATTAAACAGCTTGTGCGCGAAGTGTTTGGATTTGAGACGGTTATGAAAAACCTTCCTTGTGCAAAAACAGAGGAGGAGCCTACTCCTGTAATACAAGAAGCGCAAGAGGAGGAACAACCCTCGTCTATGGTCGAAGAGAGTGAAGTGGGAAGCGGAAGCTGTGTGACAAACTGCAGTGAGGGTGATGAGTCGGTAAAAGAGTTTGACGGAGCTTCCATCCTCGAAGAACCGATGATACAAAAAGCTACAGAGATGTTCGAAGCTACTAAAATAACGGTACAGTCAAAAATATAATATTGAAAAAACAAACACTTTCCGCTAAAAAAAAGTACGCCATTCACGGCTTTTTTATCTCCGTTGCTACGACCATCGCCGAACCTGCGACTATTTTGCCGCTTATGGTAAGCTTCTTTGGCGGTTCCCATCTGCTGATCGGATTTTTTACCTCGCTTATCAAAGGCGGCTCTATCTTAGTGCAGCTTTTCGCCGCGTTTTATGCCCAGAGCTATCCGAGGATGATGCCCTATCTTTACCGCGTTTTTGCCGCCAGATTTTTTGCATGGTTTTTCATCGGTTTTGTCATCTTCTTTTTTGGCGAGAAACATCCAAATGTCGCACTTGCAAGCATCGGGTTAGGTCTATTTATCTTCTCTTTTGCCGCGGGATTTGGTACAGTCTATTTTAATGAGATAATCGCAAAAGTCTTTACCCACAAAGAAAGAGCCAAAGCCATTGCAAACAGACAGTTTTTTATGGGGCTTGGGTCTATCATAAGCGGCGGTATCGCAGGCTGGGTCATGTCTGTCTATGATGCACCAAACTCCTACGGTGTCCTCTACATGCTCAGTGCGGTGCTTATGCTCATAGGGATCTATGCATTTGCGACTGTGAATGAACCCGTCAAAGAGCAGGTCACGCAAAAAGAGGCAAAGTTCAGACATTTCCTAAAAAACAGTCTGAAAATATTAAAGTCAGATGAGAATCTAAGACGCCAGATAATCGTGTATCTGATCTCTTATACCTATCTTTTATCTCTACCTTTTATTATTCTGGATGCAAAAGAGCAGATAGAACTCAGCGGTTTTATCATCGGCGGACTGATAACCGCACAGATGCTTGGAGGGATGATAAGCAATATCCTTTGGGGATATCTCTCTCAAAACAGCCACATCATCCGCGGCGGATTTCTTTTGCATATCGGTGCCATTTTATTGCTGCTTATAAGCAAAAAGGTTGAGATCTATTTTGTGGTGTTTTTTCTCATCGGCGGTGCGATGGACGGGCTTCGTCTTGCCTTTTCTAACATGATCCTCATCATAGCACCTGAGCACAAACGCCCTGTTTATATCGCTTTGCAGTCAAACCTTACATCCATAGGGCTCTTTTTTCCGATCATCGGCGCACTTATAGTCGAGAACTTTGGATATACGTTTCTCTATAGTTTTACGATTATTACGCTAATAATTGGATTTATTTCGTCATTAAAGCTAAAATGAGTTTTGAGAAAAAATATGTTTGATATAATATTTGAAGTGTATCTTAGATGGAGAGAATAGTGAATTATTTTGCTTTTATAACAAAAACGCTGAAAAAGATTAGAATAGAAAATATTGTCGTTGCTATCATCATCGCACTGCTGAGCTTTTTTTTATATGCGGAGTTTTTATATAAGAAAAAAGGTTTTATGGATGAGAAGATCTATGACCTTCAGGTTCAATATCAGGACAAGGTCTTTTCCAATAAAAAATATGCAGATACTTT
>JAHJGM010000017.1 GCA_018824305.1 bacterium | reverse complement strand
GAAATATTTAAAAGCAATATTAATTGATTACTATAAACTATTTGAGGAATATGAAATACCAACTGGTATGAGCTTTTCACCAGATATATATCATAATATGTACAATTTTATAAATAATTTATGGAACTATTTTCAAGTTGATAGTGAGTATATAGAGCTTTTGGAAGAACTAAGTAATAGTAAAAACATAAGATTACAATTAATAGCAAAACATACTTTAGAACAAGCATATAATCAACAACATAAAGATAGAAATTTACCAAATAGTTATTATAAAAAGATTTTTGAGGAAGAAAATATGAGTCAATCAGTTAGAGAAAAATTAAAAAATAAATGGGGAGAATTATCAATGTTTGAAAAAATAGGAGTAATAGGTTCACTAGCATCTATAATTGGTTTAGCATTATATTTTATGCCAACAAGTTCGTCATCCAGTGATATAAATGTGAACAATAACAATCAAAGTCCAATTATTCAAGAGAATCATGGAAATATAATCTACAATATAAATAATTCTAAGAATGAAACTACAAATAACAATCTCAGAATTACTAATAAAATTGATTATCTAATCAATGAAACGACAGTAAACATAAAAGGTAATAGTAAAGATGAGCAAAAAGAAATTAATAGTAAAATGTTTATACTAGGTGAAGCAAAAAAAATTAATGAAAAAAATATTTCTGTAATTGATAAAAATCAAGAGTGTAAAAACCAAGCTAATAATGGTAAAAATATAGTGAATTATAAATTAGAATTGATGTATAAAATTTGTAATGAAATATTTTAAATATTTCAACATATTCCATAAGTCATGTTAAAAATATTCAAAAAAATTAACATAGCTTAAAACCTATGTCAAAAAACCATCAAAATCTTTACATGTAACAAAAGGCAAAATTTGGAAAGCAAAATAAACAGAATAACAGACATACTTCGTAGAGATGACGGGATCAGTGGGGCTATGATGTACACTGAGCAGATCTCTTGTAAAATTCTGGGGACAGAATACTTAATTTAAAAGCAAAAACATTGCTACGATATTTGATGCCTTAACTCAACTATAACACTCTTTTCGCTAAAATCGTATCTATGATACGACACGGCAGCTCTTTTTCTATTTCTCTTGCTTTTCACGTTCTTGTGGTGTTGCTTGTGGTGTTTTTATATAACTACGTGTCTGCACAAATGCCTCCCAAACGTGTTTCTGTCAACCTCTCTACATGTACCATCGACTGCGGTTGCGGTTGTATGCCCAGTGTTGAAAAAAAGCCTAAAGAGGCAGTAGTGCCAAAAGAGGAACCCAAAAAAGTAGAGAAAAAAACGCTCAAGAAAAAAGAACTGAAAAAAGTGCCGCATGTAACGACAAAAGAGAGGGTGGCGACTAACGAAGTCCAAGAAGAGATCGCCCCTGAGTCAAAGGCACAAGAGACACAGGATGTGCAAAGTGCAGAAGCGCCTGCCTTAGTGAGCGAAGAAAAAGCCGAGGATACCTCCATCGAGGATGCAAAAAGGCTGCAAGAGTATAAAAAAGCGATGCAAAAGCAATATGTAAATGAAAATTTGTCTAAAATTATACAGATGCTTAAAGAGAACCTTTTCTATCCTCTGCGTGCGAGAAAACGCGGGATAGAAGGGGATGTCGTAGTTAAATTTACGCTTTTGAAAAATAGCAATATAAAAGACGTGATGATCGTCAAGCATTCAAATGATATACTTGACGCTTCTGCTATACATACCATACAAAACCTGCAAGGAAAGCTTCCTGCCCCTGTAGAAGAGATGGTCTTGGAAGTACCCATAAATTATAGATTAAACTAGAGGAATCGTATGAAAAAAGTGTTAGTGTTTATGTTGTTGGCGTTGTCGCTGTATGCAAATGAAGCGTCGGTAGCGGCAAAAAAACTGGGTTATATCAACTCGTTTGACGAGGGAATAGCAAAAGCAAAGAAAGAGCATAAGATGATGATGCTTGTGCTTGTAAGAGACGGATGTCCTTGGTGTAAAAGACTGGAAAACGATACCCTCTCTGACAGTTTCATCACAGATGAGACGAAAAACTTTGTCAACGTACTCATAGACAGAAATGCCAAGATGCCCGACTATTACAGAACACCTATCGTTCCCGTTGTCTACTTTGTCAATCCAAACACGAAAGAGAGTATGTTCGAAACGGCTGGCTATAGAGATGTACGCGAGTTTCTAGATGATATAGAAAGTGCGCAACACGAGTATAATAAAATAAAAAAATAATCTTTAGCTGATAGGGATCTTGAGTCTAAAGAGTGCTCCGTCATCGATGTTAATGAGATCGATCTTCCCCTCAAGATGGTTTTCCACGATCATCTTGCTCATGTAAAGCCCTATGCCCGTTCCATTCTTGCCTTTTGTACTGAAATAGGGATCAAAGATATTGTCTTTGATATCTGGCGGAACTCCGCCTGCATTGTCTTTGATATAAAGGGAGAAGAAATCCTCATCTTCGCCTCGGTCTATATATATTTGGATCGCAGGCTCCAAAGGCTGTGTCAATATGGTCGCATCTATGGCATTGTTGATGATGTTTATGAGGACTTGGATAAATTCGTTCGTATAAGTCTGTATGGTTATACTGTTGTCGCAGTTAAAATCAATGGATATATTTTTGCCCAAAGTCCTTGGAAGTGTAAACATCACGGCTTTTTTTATGATTTTGCAGATATCGATACTTTCCTTTACCCTGTTTGGTTGAAAATATGTTTGAAAATCATCTATGGTCTCCGAGAGATAGATGATGGTCTGTGAAATAGTGTCGAGTTTATCCAATATCTCGCTCGGTTTGAGGTCGTTGAGCATGGAGTTGATCTGCAGATTTGATATCTGGAGTGTTATGTTTGAAAGAGGTTGCCTCCACTGATGTGCGATCATGCTTATCATCTCACCCATAGCGGCTTGGCGGGACTGAGATACCAGTATTCTGTCTTTTTTTAGAAGCTCGCCGACTTTTTGCTCTACCATTCTTTCAAGATTCTGATTGACCTCCAAGAGTTCTGTCGTCTTTTGCTCCACCTCTTCTTGCAGTTTGAGCGAATAATACTCGAGTGCCTCGTTTTGCTTTTTGATCGTCTGCTCATCCTCATCTATTTTTTTTCTATATAACTGCAAGATAATAGATATGACGATAAGAGCAAGTGCAAGGTAAGATATCTGATAGAGTGAGTAATATGTTTGGATAAACGGCTGCAGTTTGAGTATGAACATAAGGGCAATAAATGCGAATAGCCAGTAGATACCGTTCTTGTTTTTGAAATATAAAAGGACTACGGGGTATGTGAATATCCATATATGTCGTAGTTCGGATGGATGGTTGAACAGTATCAGCAGATTGAAAAACAGAAGATACTCAAAACAAAGAATAGTCGTTATGGACTCAAAATACTCTCTTTTGACTCTCAGCAGCAAAAAGAGGATGACATTAAAAGTAATGAGACTAAGTTCTGTAAAAAACAGGGTCAACTCGTTTACAAAAAGGTTGTGTACCGCTGCATACATGAGTACGAATGAAGACAGGATAAACGATATATTTACCAGACTGTAATGATTTTTTATCTTCTGTTCATTTTGATTGAACGATAAACCGCTTGTCAAAAAGTTGTTAAGAGCCATATAATCACCTTTAGGGAATATATATTTTATCAATAAGTTCTTTATATTCGCTTTGGGCATCGCTGTCAAGAGTTATGCCGCCGCCACTTTTATATATAAGTCTCTCACCCTGTTTTTCTATGTATCGTATCATCACTGCACTTTGCAGGTTCTCTCCGTCAAAATATCCGAATACTCCGCTGAAAAAACCTCGCTCATACCCCTCTATCTGCTCTATGAGTTCGACTGTCTTTTTCTTCGGCGTACCGCTGATGCTTCCCGCAGGCAAGAGCTTTTGCAGTATTTCTGAGAGATGGTCTTGCCAGTTTTTCTCCAGATTTCCAACGATCTTCGAGCTTACATGCAGGAGTTGTTTGTCTCCTGCACTGATGGTCTGTGTGTATCTGAACTTTTCTACTTTGATGTCAGTTGCGATGATGCCAAGGTCATTACGCAGCAGATCGACGATCATCACGTGTTCTGCCATCTCTTTTTCGTTTGAGAGTATCTTCTCTTTGGCATCTTCTATGGATGCGTCGATGGTACCTTTCATGGGAAATGTCGATATTTTGTTGTCTTGTATCGTGATGAAACGTTCAGGAGAAAAGCAGATAAACTTATCTTTGACACGCAGTTTAAAGGGAGCGTTTGCAAGTTGAAATATCTGTTTGAAATCATACTCGCACTCTACATGTGTGGGTGCGGTCAAGTTGAAAAGATAGGTGTTTCCCGCTTTGATGTTCTCTATGACTTCGTCAAATTTTTTTGTGTAATCATCAAAGGCAAGAGGATGTTTACTCAGTGAAGCGGTGTGTTTTTTGTATGAGAAATCTTCGTCAAAGGCAAACTCGATGTCGTTATATGCCAGTTCATCAAGTCTATAGACTTCTATTTTTGAAGCTTTGAAGTCCGTAAAAAAAAGAAACGGCTCTTTGGCAGATGCCAGAGAGTCGAGTTTATTTAGCATCATAGATGAGTTTTTTAAGCACTGCCATACGGATGTTTACACCATTGCTGACCTGTTTTAGGACTTTACATCTTTCATCTGCCAAAAGTGCATCATCGATATCGATATTTCTGTGAACGGGACCGGGGTGTAAGATGATGATATCACGCTCCCCTATAAGCTCTTTGGTAACACAAAAATCGCTCGCATAGTCTTTGAGCGAAGCGTAGTTTTGTGAAGAGTGGCGCTCTGTCTGTGTTCTAAGACTCATGATGGCATCGACGGTTTCTATAGCTTCTTTTAGATCGTGTGTTGTTTTTAAAGATGTCTTAGGCAAAAAATGCGGCGGAGCGACGAGTGTCACTTCCATCCCGAATCTCGTAAGAAGTTCGATGTTCGAGTTGGCGACGCGTGAGCTTTTTATATCTCCGACTATCGCTATTTTTTTGCCTTTGACATCGCCGAAATGTTCGCGCAGGGTGTAAAGGTCCAAAAGTGCCTGTGTAGGGTGTGCATGAGCACCGTCACCCGCATTGATGATGGAAGCTTTTGTATGGTTTGAGAGTATCTTTGGAACCCCTGCGTTTTCATGGCGCACGATGATGGCATGTGGACCCATCGCGTCAAGGTTCATCGCCGTATCTACAAGTGTCTCGCCCTTTTTTGTAGAGCTTTTTGCAACGTCAAGATGAACTATCTCAGCGCCCAGACGCTTAGCGGCTATCTCAAAAGAGCTTTTTGTCCTTGTAGAGTTTTCAAAGAACAGCGTGATGATGATCTTATCTTGTAAGATCCTGTCAAATCTGCCGTCGCTGAACTTTTTTGCATCGTCTAAAATAGTGTTTATCTCTTGTATCGTCAAGTCGTCTGTACGGATTAAATGCTGCATGATTACACTTCTTCTTATTTTTTATAGATTATACAAGAGTTCACATATAGAATCAATATCATCACCCACTTTTAACACTTTTTGTCCTGTTTTTATAAAGTAGGGTTCGGACACTACGCTAAAACTTTCGTCACTCTCTCTACAGTTAAATGCCACAAGATGAGGAATGTTTTTAGTTTCAAGCGCTTTTTGACTCAAGAGAGTGTCATTGATGCATCCAAGCGAGCAGTGTGTCACCAAAAGAGCTTTTGCATCTAAAAGTTTTATGAGATCTATCATCATTGTTTTATCATCGATGGGTACATAAAGTCCGCCTGCACCCTCGATGATGACGATATCACATGATGCTTCCATCTCCTCGATCTTTTTGAGTATCTTTTTCAGGTCAAGAGGCGTGTTGTCTGAAGCGACGAATGGTGCAGCAGGCAGTGCGTAGGTAATGGGGACGATGTCCTCGACTTCCAGCGACCAGAGTTTGGGATTAAGTCCTTTGACACACTCCAAAAGCTCCTCTCCGTCAAGCGGATAATCGACGACTCCCGTTTCGATCGGTTTGATGACTCCTACTTTGAGACCTTTTGCCGCAAATGCTTTTAAAATCAGTTTTGTCGTATAAGTTTTTCCGATGTTTGTATTTGTCGCGGTGATGAAGATTCTTTTTTTCATGTGCTTACTTTCGATATAATTTCATATTATTTTGATCTTAATTTTATAACAGGTTTGCTAATGAATCGCTTTGAGAACTTTTGTACTAGATTCGTCCAATCGACAGGAAAAAAAGAGGGTGCTGTAAGTCCCGTTATCACGGGCTCTGCTTCGTTTGCATACGGAGACAGCGAAACGGCAGAGGGTATCTTTAACGGGAGCGTGAAAAAGCCTCTTTACTCCCGTATGGGCAATCCTACTTCGGCACAACTGGAAAATATACTTGCAGATATGGACGGCGGAATCGGTAGTGTAGTGACTAGCTCAGGAATGGCGGCGACGACTTTAGCGACTATGTCACTTCTCAAATGCGGCGATGAGATCATAAGCATCGGCGGTCTTTTTGGCGGTACCTATTCATACTTCAGCGAGACATTGGCACGCTTTGGCATCACGACATCTTTTTTTGACGTGGATGAACTCGATGTCATTAAAAATGCAGTGAATGAAAAGACAAAGATCATCTTCTTGGAGAGTGTAGGCAATCCGAATATGCGTCTGCCTGACATCAAAGCCGTAGCAAAAATAGCAAATGAAGCAGGCGTTGTCCTGATAGTAGACAACACCATAACTCCGATGAGCATCGCACCGCTGCAGTTGGGTGCGGACATCGTGGTCTACTCGACGACAAAGATCATCAGCGGAAACGATTCGGCTCTTGGCGGTGCGGTAGTATTTCGTGCCATCAGTGAGGGTGAAGATAAATTTAAAACCCCAAGATATGCAGAGGTTCATAAGTTTATAGAAAAGATGGGCAGACCGGCTCTCATCGCAAATGCAAAAAAACGTGCGATGCGCGACTTTGGAATGAGTGCGAGTGCCTACAACAGTTACCTGACGATGTTGGGACTTGAGACTCTGCCACTTAGAATGGACAGAATAGTCGAGAGTGTCGAAAAAGTGGTAAGAGCCTTAAATGAAAGAGGCGTACATGTAAACCATCCATGTCTCTCTTTTCATCCCCACCATGAAAGATATATGAGTGATTTTAAAAACGGATGCGGCACACTTTTTACCATAGATATGGGAAGCAAAGAGAAGGCATTTAGGTTTTTGAACACTACAAAGATAGCGACTCTCACAGCAAATATCGGTGACAGCAGAACGCTTGCCCTGCACATGGCATCGACTATCTACAGTGATTTCGACACCAAGACAAAAGAGTTCTTAGGCATAACCGAGGGGCTTATCCGTATCTCCGTGGGACTTGAAAATCCACAAGATATAATTGATGATTTTTTAAATGCAGCGAAATAGTTTGAGGGCATTTTAATAATCCTAGATAATCTCAGAGGAACAAAAAGCAGTTAGATTGTGAAAAATAAATTTTTAAGCCTAGCCAATGCTAAGGTTGAAAATTTTTTTATGCAAGGTGGCTGCTTTTTATTCCTCCCAAAGGGCATTCCTGTGAAGATTTTACTCGGCGTTAGATAACCCTAAACGTAGTCTCAACTACGCTTAGAAACATCTGCCTTGATTAAACTCTTCACAGGAATGCTGAGATAAATTAGGATTTTTAAAAGTGCCCTCTATTTTTAAGCCAACAAATACAAAAAAATAGGTAAAGTTAATTTTATAATATATATGAGACTATTTTTAGGAAACTATTTTGGATACAAAAACAGATTATGAGTTAGAGAGTGACATATCGGTTATGTTGCCAAAGCGGTTTAAAGTGCTGCTTTTGAACGATGATTATACTTCTATGGATTTTGTGATAGATATTTTGATGAACGTCTTTCATAAAAGCTATCAACAAGCAGAGGTTATAATGCTGGAGATACATAAAGCAGGAAGAGGTCTTTGCGGGGTCTACACTTATGAGATCGCAGAGACAAAGATGATGCAGGTGCATAAACTTGCACGCGAACAGGGTTTTCCATTAAAAGCAACTATGGAGGAAGAGTAATGATAAGCGCAGAATTAAATTCCATATTTCAAAAATCTCTTTCTTATGCGAAAGACCAGAGACATGAGTATTTGACCATCGAACACGTATTTTTTTCGATACTCGGTTCAAGCGAGGGGATTTCGATCATAAAAGAGTGCGGAGCAGATCCGAAAGTAATGCGTGAGGAGCTTGCAGAGTATATCATGACAAGTATGGATGCACTTCCCGAAGATGTGGTAAGTGACCCTTATGAGACCGTGGGACTCTCTCGTCTCATCGATAAGATGATACGCCATATCCAAAGTGCGCAAAAAGAGAGTGCGGATGTGGGAGACCTCATAGCAGCCATTTATGAAGAGGAAAACTCATATGCATGTATGCTGCTTGAAGCTCACGGCATAGAAAGAGTCGATATTTTAGATGCGATCTCACATCGTGAAAAAAGTACGGCTTCAGCGGATGAACAACAAGAAAGCGCACTTGCAAAATACACCATAAACCTTTTGGACAAAGCAAAAAAAGGGATGATAGACCCTATCATCGGAAGAGATGATGAGATAGAACGCGTTATCCAGACACTTTGCAGAAGAAAGAAAAACAACCCTCTGCTTGTGGGCGAACCGGGTGTGGGAAAAACTGCTATCGCTGAGGGTCTGGCACTTCGCATCAGTGAAAACGACGTACCTGAGATCATCAAAGATGCGCCTGTTTTCGGGCTTGATCTGGGTGCGCTTCTTGCGGGAACAAAATACAGAGGCGACTTTGAAAAACGTCTCAAAGGCGTTATAGATGAACTCAAAGAGGTCGACAATGCGATCCTTTTTATCGATGAGATACATACGCTTGTGGGTGCAGGAGCGGTAAACGGAGGCGGTATGGACGCGTCCAACCAGTTAAAACCCGCACTCGCTTCGGGTGAGCTTAAATGTATGGGTGCGACCACATACTCCGAGTTTAGAAATGCTTTTGAAAAAGACAAAGCACTCTCCCGCCGTTTTGCAAAAATAGATGTGGGTGAACCCTCTTTGGAAGACAGCTATCTGATACTCAAAGGGCTTGCACCCAAATATGAAAAACACCACGGTATCAAATACACGGACAAAGCCTTACATGCGGCGGTCGATCTGTCCAAAAAATATATTTCGGACAGATTTTTACCGGATGTAGCGATCGATCTTATGGATGAGGCAGGGGCATCGTTTCATCTGAAAAAACGCAAACGTCAAAGTGTCACGCCTCATGATATAGAAGCCATCATCTCAAAAATAACGGGGATGCCTACATCAAAAATCGGCGAGGACGATGTGCATAAACTTGCGACTTTGGAAAGTGATCTCAGAGAGGTTGTGATCGGTCAAGATGAAGCGGTCAAAAAAGTAAGCGAAGCCGTCAAACGCTCACGTGCAGGTTTGACCGGCGAAGATAAACCGATCGCTTCGTTTTTATTCTCAGGACCTACGGGTGTGGGTAAAACGGAACTTTCACGTGCACTTGCATCGGTTTTGGGCGTGCATTTTGAACGTTTTGACATGAGTGAATATATGGAAAAACATGCACTTTCTCGTTTAGTGGGCGCGCCTCCGGGTTATGTAGGGTTTGAGCAGGGCGGACTAATGACCGAAGCTGCAAGAAAACATCCGTATATGGTCTTGTTACTTGACGAGATAGAAAAGGCACATCCAGACCTTGTAAACATCCTGCTTCAGGTTATGGACAGCGCGACGCTTACGGACAACAACGGGTACAAAGCGAACTTTAAAAACGTCATCTTGATTATGACCTCAAATGTCGGAGCGAGCGAACGTAACGTGATGGGATTTAATGCAGACAGCTCGCTTTCACGCGGCGAGGCTTTGAAATCTTTCTTTACTCCCGAGTTTAGAAACCGTTTGGATGCGATCGTCGAGTTTAAACCTCTCAAAGTCGAGATAGTCGAAGCGATCGTCAAAAAGTTCATAAACAATATCAACAAAGAACTCGGCAAGAAAAAAATCTCTTTACATGTAAGCGAAAAAGCTATAGGCTACATTGCACAAATGGGGTATGACAAAGAGATGGGAGCACGTCCTTTGGTTCGCTTTATCCAAGAGAACGTGAAAAACCCTTTAACGGACGAGATGCTGTTTGGAAAACTCAAAAATGGCGGCGATGTCCATATCGATTTTGATAAAAAGCTGACATTTGATTTTAAAGAGAAATAGAGTTTGTATATTGCCAAACTGACACATCAGCTTATCTTTCCCGATCCCAGAGATGCAAGCGAAGAGGGGATAGTCGCATACGGAGGAGACCTGAACCCCTCCAGGCTTTTGCGTGCTTATCAAAACGGCATCTTTCCGTGGTACGGCAAAGGAGATCCTGTCCTTTGGTGGTCGCCTGATCCCCGTTTTATCCTAGAACTTTCCGATTTTAAACTGCGCAAATCTCTTAAAAAAAGAATGAAACATTTTACGTACAAGTTCGACACCGCTTTTTTGGATGTGATAACGGAGTGTTCCAAAGCGCCTCGTGAGGGACAAAACGGGACATGGATACAACCTGAGATCATCGAAGCCTATAATGTCCTGCACGGAATGGGCAAAGCCCACAGCGTCGAAGCCTATCTTGACGGAGAACTTGTCGGCGGCGCTTACGGTGTCGTAGTCGGCGGTGTCTTTTGCGGAGAGAGTATGTTCGCAAAAGTAAACGATGCCTCAAAAGCAGCATTCGCCGTACTGGTAGAACACCTAAAAAAATGGGGTTACGACTTTATCGACTGTCAGGTTCCTACACCCCATTTAGCAAGTCTGGGAGCAAAAGAGGTAGCACGTGAATACTTTCTTATGAGATTAAAAAATGTTGTATATGATGAAATTACGCATGAGTGGAAAGTGGAATTTTAATCTTGAAAAAATAAGTTTTCATTAAGGAAAACATCCCTATACTAATGCTGAACTTAAAAAAAGGAAGTAATAATGAAAAAGATTTTAGTAAGCGTAGCCGCAGTATTGGCACTTGCAACAACGAGTATCGCATCACCGAACAACCAAACAGGGTGTGGTCTTGGTTCTGTTATCATTCAAGACAATTCATCAGCATTGATGCTTGCTCTTCAAGCGACTACTAACGGTACTTCAGGAAACCAGACTTTCGGTATCACTTCAGGGACTTCAGGTTGTAAAAGAACAAGACTTGTCATGAACGAAAGAGCTGAAGAGTTCGTTGCATCCAACATGGATCAATTGGCTCACGAGATCGCTCAAGGACACGGTGAGTCTGTTGACACACTGGCTGAGCTTTTAAATGTGGACAATAAAGCATCTTTTGCTTCTGCACTACAAGCAAACTACAACAGAATCTACGCATCTCAAAATGCAAAAATGTCTGATGTACTTGACAACATCTCAACTACAGCTATCTAATTGTAGTTTTATACTAAGCGAATCTTTCGCTTAGTGCTTTTATTTCTCGTATCATCTTTATTTAGGAATTTTCATCAAAACTTTTCGTATTCTTTTTTTACTCACAATATTTTTATCCTTTTTACATGCAGATCTTTTACAATACCACAAAAAAGCGGATGAACTACATCTCTCAGAGAAGCGTTACTGGCACCTTTTGCTTCATTTTACAGAAGATGAAAGCGAGATAGACGATCCAAGATTCTTTTTTGCCAAAGATGGAAAATACAATCCAAAAGATGAACTTCATGCTACATTGGATGCTTTTTATAATGAGAAAACTTTTGATGACAATTCAACTGCCTGCAGATTTCCGGCGCGTCTGCATTGGCTGACATCGCAATTGGAGCTCAAAGACCTTCCCGAGGTCACATGTAAAAAATATGACAAGATATTAGAGCGTTTGGATCCAAAATCGGTCACGCTTGTCTTTCCCGCTGCGCATATCAACTCTCCTGCTTCCATGTTCGGGCATACTTTTTTACGCATAAACTCCTCATATAACTCTAAACTTCTTTCGTATGCCATCAATTATGCAGCAGCGGCGGACGCTTCAAAAGAAAACGGAGTCATTTTTGCGATCAAGGGGCTTGTGGGAGGGTACTACGGGACATATTCGCTGCTTCCCTATTATGACAAGCTAAAAGAGTACCGAGATACAGAGGCCCGTGATATATGGGAATACGATCTTGATCTTACACCTGAGGAAACACTGGATATGGTCAGACATATCTGGGAACTTGGAGATACCTCCTCTCTTTACTATTTTTTTACCGAGAACTGTTCATATAACATGTTGTGGCTTTTGGAAGTCGCCCGTCCTTCTCTGCATCTAAGAGAGAAATTCACGTATCAAGTGATCCCGCTTGAGACCGTACATGTAGTAGAAGAACAAAAGATCATCACGGCCAAAAATTACAGACCCTCTAAAAGAAGTGAACTTTTGGCTTACGAGGACGCACTCAGTGATGATGCCAAAGAAAAGGTTTTGGGACTTTTAGACAAAAACACGACAATCGATAAGATCAAAGAGGATGAAAACCTTTCACTGGAACAAAAACAGTATATCTTTGAAGCCTCAGCCGAGCTTTTAGAGTATAGACTCATGAAAGGGAAACTAAAAAAAGAGGATTATCTAAAACGCTTTCATGAAATCTCTAGTGCCAGAGCTTCATTGGGAAAAGGGAAAAAGATCGAAGTCATCGAACCCTCTAACCCCGACTTGGGAAATAGAGCACTTCGTACATCGGTGGCACAAGGCTGGCGAGATGGCAAGCCCATAGAATACATTGGTCTTAGACCGGCATATCATGATATAAGAGAGAGCAATGTGGGTTTTTTACGAGGTACACAAATAGAGTTTCTTGATCTGGAACTTAACTATTATGAGGGCAAGATCGATCTTGAAAAAGGGACGATCTTGTCCATCGAATCATTGGCGCAAAGAAGCGTGTTCTTTCAAAATCTTTCTTGGCGCATGAAAACCGGATTTGACAGAGACTTTATGGATGATGATTCCCACTATATTTTAACAGTAGGGGCCGGAGCAAGCTGGGGAAACAAGTATGGATATATCTACCTTTTAGCTGATCCGTTTACTTACCTCAATACTAATATATCAACCGGTGTGGGTACTTCTGCGGGTGTCGTTTTGGATAGATCGGAGAGTTTTAATACCAATGTGGAATTGACGCACAGATGGTACTATGATCAAAAGAATCAATGGCTTGTAAATTTCAGTGAAAACTATAGAATGAGTAAAAGTATCTCGCTGCAGTTCTCTTACGAATACAAACAAAGAGATTCCGGATCGCAAGATACCTACAAGGCTTCACTAAATTATTTCTTTTAAAAAAAATGATATAATGATTTATAAAATTTTTGATAGGTGTGCGGATGTATATACAAGATTTAAAGTTTTCTTTATGGGCTGATTTTATCGAGCGAGATTATTTGGATAATGAGTTTAAACAGCTGATAAACGAGGGTATTATTAACGGAGCGACAAGCAATCCCGCGATCTTCAAAAATGCGATCCTTTCTTCTTCTGCGTATAAAGAGCAGCTTTCAGCACTTGATGGAGTTTCGTCAAAAGAGAAGTATGAAGCCGTTGCGATCTATGATATACAAAAAGCGGCTGACATCCTTAAACCGCTTTATGATAAGGGTGATGACGGATATGTCAGTATCGAAGTCGATCCGTTTTTATGTGATAATGCACAAGCGACGATAGAAGAGGGCAAACGTCTTTATCAAACGATAGCAAGAAAAAACGTTATGATCAAAGTACCCGCAACGGGTGCGGGTTATGAGGCTATGGAAGAGCTTGTAGCTTCAGGCATCGCAGTCAATGCGACACTTATCTTCTCAAAACAACAGGCGGTGTCATGTGCAAAAGCGTTTGAGCAAGGTATACAAAAATCTGGCAAGAGTGTAGATACGGTTATCAGTATATTCGTCAGCAGGATAGACAGGGCTTTGGATGATATCTTAAAATCAAAAGGCATAGCAACATCGCTTGCGGGCGTATATAATGCAGCTGATATCTATGCTGCGATCGAAGCTTTACATGTAAGCAGATGCCGTACACTTTTTGCAAGCACGGGAGTCAAAGGCGACAATCTAAGAGCTTCATATTACGTAGATGAACTTTTGGCTTATAACAGTGTAAATACGGCACCAATCGACACCATCAAAGCTTATGTGAAAGGCGGAGATAAAACTGCGAAACTTCCTATTGCGTCAGAAAAGATAAAACAGCTTTTTAAAGAGATAAAAGATGCGGGAATCGATTTTGACGAGGTTGTAGATCATCAAATAGCAGATGGGCTTGAAGCGTTTAAAGTAGCATTTAAAGAAATAATGGAGAACCTATGAGTGAACAAAAATCTGAAAATGTAGATGTCTCAAAACTGACGTTTGAAACACTTAAAAAGATCAGAGCTTATCTGAAACGTATGATCGAAGCGGGCGGGAGTGACTTACATGTAAAGGCAAACTCCGTAGTACGTGCTCGTATCAACGGTGAGATTATTCCGCTCTCTGGCGAGATCTTTTCCCGCGAGGATTCCATCACATTTGCCAAAGAGCTTTTAAGAAGCAGATTTGGCGAGTTTGTCGAGAAAAAGGAGTTAGATCTTGTCTATCCTTTTGATGACAAAAACAGATTTCGTGTAAATATCTTTTTTCAGATGGAGGGAGTGTCTGCGGTCTTTCGTATCATTCCCGTAAAAATCTTGACGATCGAAGAGTTGTCGTTGCCAAAAGTAGTACATCAGTTTACTCAGACTGAACGTGGACTCGTACTTGTCACAGGTGTCACGGGTAGCGGTAAATCGACGACGCTTGCAGCACTTATCAATGAGATCAACTGGAACAAGCGCAGACATATCATCACCATAGAAGATCCGATAGAGTTTGTTCATAAAGACAGAAAATGTATCGTCAATCAAAGAAGTGTCGGACAAGATACACACTCTTTTGCTTCTGCTCTTCGTGCGGCACTTCGTGAAGATCCGGATATCATACTTGTCGGAGAGATGAGGGATAGGGAGACGATAGAGATAGCACTGCATGCTGCTGATACCGGGCACCTTGTTTTTTCAACCCTGCATACACTTGATGCAAAAGAGACCGTCAACCGTATTATCTCGACTTTTCCGACAAATGAACAAAATAGGATTCGTTTGACTCTGGGAGGGGTTTTAAGAGGCGTTATCTCTCAGCGTCTGATACCGACAGTCGATAACAAGCGTATCGCGGCACTTGAAGTCTTGGTGCGTACTCCAAGGATCGAACAGCTTATCAAAGAAAATCGTGATGATGAGATAGTCGATACGATGAGTGAGGGGAAAGATATTTACGGTTCGCAAACGTTCGATCAGGCTATATTGGATCTATACCAAGCAGGAAAAATCACACAAGAGAAAGCATTTGAGTTCGCAACATCGGCATCGGATCTGAAACTGAAAATGGAAGGTTTGGATGATAGGATTGTCGTAGGTGCATCAAATGACGGTAAAAAAGTGGAAAAAGAGTACAGAGAAGATGAAATTTTTGAATTAAAAGAGTAGATTTCAATTTTTTTAGGTATAATTACGCCCATTTTTAAAATTAAGGATTTAGTATGTTAGAAGGCATAATTAGAGAGAGTATCGGTAAACGTGGTACAAAAGCGTTGCGTCGTGATGGATATCTAATTGCAAACATTTACGGAAAAGGGATTGAAAATATCCATGCTGCATTTAAAGCAAATGAGTATATCCGTACTGTTCGCAACAAAGAAACTATCGCATTCCCAGTAAAAGTTGGGGCAAAT
>JAHJGM010000016.1 GCA_018824305.1 bacterium | reverse complement strand
GTTGGTCGTAGCGTAGCGAAGACCGGCAATCGGCTGGTGGCACGTTCAGTGCTCAGCGCGGCGTTGCTCGTCTCCGCTACGCGGGGACGAGCAACTATTTATTAGTAGTACATTATATACATGTAAGCTACAAAACTACTTAATATCCTATCATTAAAAGTGTAATACTATTAAAGTGTGTTAAATGTACCAAACAAGGAATTTTAATAAAAAACATTACAAACTGCAATATTTTTTAATATCTTTTCAATGTTCTTGTATGGTTTTTATATAGAACTATTAACGTATAGCCGTAATATCTTATCTTATTGTATGGATATCAAGCAAAAATCGTAATAGTTTAACAAAATGACAAATATATCAGAAGCATACCATGGCTAAAAAATTACTTGATATTATGAGGGATAAGATCAGATATAAATAAGAACGAAAGGAAAAGTGAGCGGTGTAAATGGCTTACATGTAAGCCATTCATCTTATAAGAATTTTAGTATCTCTTCTTCTATTTTATCTTTTTCTATAACCGTTTTTTGAACGATCTCTTTAGAGAAAAGCCCTTTTATCATAGCAGGGATTGGAAGTTTTGCTTCCTCTGAGATCGCTTGAAGTGCATCTTCGTCACGTGCATCGTTTTCGCCTGTAAGCGCATTTGCGATCGTCGGAGAGAACTTCGTCCACTCTGCAGTCGAATATGCGATAGTCACATAATCTTCAGTCGCACAGCTCTCATACGCTTTTAGACATGTAGCTGTATGAGGATCCATCAGATACCCTGAGTTAAATGTATCTTTGATGTACTTTTTACCCTCGTCTCCGTTACAAAAATCAGCGGCAAATACATCTTGTAAAGTAGAAAGCTCATTTGACGTCAACTCGTAGACATTTTTGACTTCAAGATCGTTCATCAGCTCTTTTGTACGCTCATAACCGAACATATCGTACAAGATACGCTCCACGTTAGATGATTTTAAAATATCCATCGCAGGAGAAGTAGTCGATACGACACCATGACCGTTTAGGTCATATTTCCCCGTATTGATAAGGCGTGTAAGAACATTGTTCTCATTTGATGCGATAATGATCTTCTCCACAGGGATACACATCTTCATAGCATAGTAACCGCCAAGAGCATTACCGAAGTTTCCGCTTGGCACATCAAGATAGACTTTCTCACCCATCTTCACGGCACCTTGACGGACAAGTTCCAAGTAGCTGTGGATATGGTAGATGATCTGAAATATGATACGCCCGAAGTTTACGGAGTTCGCAGCAGAGAGAAGGATGTTTTTCTCTTTTAAAGCCGATTTGAAAACATCGCTCGCAAGAAGACGTTTGAGTGCATTTTGCGCATCATCAAACACTCCGTTGATACCGATGACTTTTAGGTTTTTAGCGTCTTCTGTGACCATTTGAAGGCGTTGAACATCACTTGTCCCGCCATCAGGATACAGACATGCCACTTGAACGTTTGCACGGTTTTTAAAAGTCTCCAGTGCCGCAGGACCTGTGTCTCCGCTTGTTGCCGCCAAGATAAGGTAGTTTTCCCCTCTTTTTTGCGCTATGGAAGAGAGCACGATACCAAAAGGCTGAAGCGCCATATCTTTAAACGCACGTGTAGGACCGTGATACAGCTCACTTACATAAAGATCGTCTTTGACTTTTACGACGGGTACAGGGTTTTTAGAGTCATCGAACTTGTCATAAAGGTTTAGCGCTTCATCTATAACGCTAGAGTCGATATCGATCTCAAAACGAGAAAGCATATCTTTTGCCAGCTCTTTATAGCTCGAATGGAGATGTTTGTCTAAAAATGCCTGACCTAAAGCAGGAAGTTCTTTTGGCACATAGAGTCCGCCAAATGAAGCGATAGGTGAAAGTATCGCCTCTGAGAATGTTACCTCTTTAGGGTTTTTGCCGTCATTGCCGCGTGTTTCAATAAAGTTCATATCATGTACCTAAAAATTTTTGTGAAATTATAGCGTAATTTGAGTACCTACACCCTCGGATGTAAATATCTCCAAAAGAAGCGAATGCTCAACTCTGCCATCAATAATATGAGCCTTTTCGACTCCACCCTCTATCGCCTCTAAACAGGCATCCACTTTTGGCACCATTCCGCCGTGGATCGTACCGTCAGCCTTGAGTGCTTCTACCTCGGCTTTTGTCAATGAATGAAGCAGCTCTTTGTCGTTGTTTAATACGCCCGCCGTGTCTGTTAAAAAGATGATCTTTTTCGCACCGATCGACTTTGCGATGTATGAAGCTGCAAGGTCGGCGTTGATGTTATATCCTGGATGTCCCATCTCTTCACCCGCTGCAATAGGCGCGATGACTGGGACAAATTTCTCATCCAAAAGATTCGTGATGACATCGGCATTGACGTTTTTGATCTTACCCGTAAGTCCCCATTTTGAAAAATCCAGAGGCTCGGCAGTGACAAAATGCGCATCTTTTCCGCTGATACCTATCGCTTTTGCACCGTGAGAGTTTAAGAGCGAAACGATCTCTTTGTTTATCTCACCGCTTAGAATCATCTCGACTATACGCATGACCTCTTTTGTAGTGACACGCTGCCCCTCTATAAATCTCGACTCGATATTTAAAGCGTCAAGCATATCCGTGATGCTTTTTCCGCCTCCATGAACTACGATAGGACGGATACCCACAAGATACATAAGCAGGATATCTTCTGCAAACTGCTCTTTTAACTGCGGCGAAGTCTGAGCCGAACCGCCATATTTTATAACTATTTTTTTGTTTGCAAACTGCTTGATAAACGGCAGTGCGTCAAGTAACGTCTTGACTGTTTCAATTTTCTTTTGCATGGGTATCCTTTATATAATCATCAATAAGTTCAAATACTTTTTTGTCAACATCAAGTTGGAGATCAAGTATTGAAATATTAATATCAAAATCCTTGATTTTCACATAATCTTTAAAAGTTACAAGCAAAGAATCCGCTTGGCTTGCATATAAAATGTTTTGTAGTTCATCTTTTGTAAAAAAATGGTGGTCTTCAAAGTAGTGTTTGCTCACGACTTTGGGCAAAAATGTATCCAGTCTCTGCGGTCTTGCGATGGCTGTGACAAGTGCCATCTTCTCTGTTGGATTCTCTACATGTACGGTTCTTGTAAAATCTGCGCCCTCGCTTAAGACCTCGACTTTTTTACCGCTCCATATCCTTTCGCGGTAAGGGCCTGAGGGAAGACAAAGATTGTTTTTCGTCTGTACCTCTATAAGCAGATCCAGCTTTTTGATATGATGCTTTGAGTAGCCATCATCCAAAAAGACAAGCTTTGCACCCATCTCTTTAGCTTTTTTTATGCCCTCTTCTCTTTTTTCACTTACTATGACTATCGCATTTGGCACTTTTAGCGCATAGATCATAGCCTCATCACCGCTTGACTCCACATCGCACAGTATCTCTTTCGCATCAGAGACTACATGTAAGCCTTCTGTTTTTCTCCCGTATCCTCGAAGCACGATGGCAACGTTCTCATATCTTGATGCCAGTGCCGTTGTGAGGGGAGTTTTTCCGCTGCCGCCGACACTCAGGTTGCCGATGCTGATGACATCGACGCCGTAATCCGTCGGGATGCTTGTTTTATATTTAATCCAGACTATAAGACAGTATAAAAAACTGATCGGTAGAAGAAGTAACGATAAAAGACGTTGAAAGAGAGTCGGTTTATACAGATATCTTTCAACCCAAAATACTAATGATTTTTTCAAACTCTAGTTTTTGCTATTTTCTTGATCGTGTCGATGACATATTTGATCTCTGCCTCACTCATCGAAGCAAAGATAGGAATAGATAAGACTTTTTGAAAGGTTTTAAGAGCAACAGGAAAGTCGTTTACGCGCAACATATATTTTGTCTTGTAGTATGAAAGCAGGTGCAGCGGGATGTAATGCAGCGCTGTTTTGATCCCGTTTTCTTCCAACTCTTTTGCAAATGAATCTCTGTTTTTATCTACTTCGATGATATACAGAGCAAAAGAGTGATCCTTGTTATCCAGATCAGGTAAAGATATATGAGGAGTGTTTTTCAGTGCGTCGTTATAAAGACGTGCTATCTCGCGCTGTCTTTTGATCGAGGCATCCTGTTTTTCAAGCTGAGCGTCTATATATGCGGCATCAAGCTGACTCATAGTGTATTTGTTCCCGATATCCGTAATATCGTAGATATAATCAAGTCCATCTTCGTTTACAACCATCGCGTGATTTCTCAGAAGCTTCGCTCTATTTTTTATATCTTCATCGTTTGTCACCATCATACCGCCGTTGCAGATACTGTTTTTAAGATGCGGCGAGAAACTAAAACATGTGATGTCTGCACCCGTAGAACCGATTTTTTTACCGTGATACGTCGAACCAAGAGCATCAGCCGCATCTTCTACGATTTTGACGTCATAGATTTTTGCGATGTTATAAAGACGATCAAGATCGACACACTGCCCTGCAATATGACTCACGATGACGGCTTTGAGTTTTCTTGACGAGTTGTCTTCAAGGTAACTTTCCAGTTTGTCAAGGTCTATATTGTAAGTCTTTGGATCTATGTCTATAAATGTCGGTTCAGCATCAAAATGACGTACCACTTCAGGAACTGAAGGAAAAGCATTGACAGAACAGATCACTTTATCACCGCGTTTAAGATCAAGGGCTAACATCGCCAGATGAAGTGCAGAAGTCCCGCTTGATGTAGCTATGGCATATTCGGCACCCACATACGCTTCAAAATCCTCTTCAAGTTTTTGAACGAAATTTGTCTCCTCGCCATCTAAAACATCAGCAATATGATCATGTTCTGTAACACCGCTTTCTTGTCTATTGAATGGAACTTCCATATTTTCTCCTTATAGGTTTATATCTCTTGGATAATTAAAATCGTGGTTGATCGTACGAGAGGTCAGCTTTGCGATAACAGGCATTTTACGCTTGAACTGATTTGCGTAAATCTTTTTGATTATCATCTCCAGCATCTCTTTGTCGACTCCGCGCTTGACTATCTCGTCTACACTGAGTCTCTCTTCAACGTACAATCTTAGCGCTTCATCCAGTTTAGCATAACTATATCCCAAATCGGACTCATCGCTCTGTCCGTCCCACAAATCGGCTGAGGGCGGTTTATCGATTATACTTTTCGTAACACCCAGATAGCGTGCAAATTCAAAAACTTCGCTTTTATAAAGGTCGCCGATGGGATTTAACGCACTCGCCAAATCTCCGTAAAGCGTCCCGTATCCAAGCATAAGCTCACTTTTATTGCTTGTCCCCAAAACCAATGCACCCTCTTTTGCAGACATATCAAAAAGCGTGACCATCCTCAGACGAGCCGAAAGATTTCCACGGCGAAGATTGTTCATATCTTCATTCTCTTTTTCATACGCTTGAAGCATCGGCGCTATGCTTTTTACGACCGATCTCAAACCAAAATCCCGACAGAGCGCGTCTGCATCGTCAAGAGAGTTTTGAGACGAGTAGTGAGAGGGCATCTTCACACACAAAAGATCGTCGCCAAATGCACGGTGTGCAAGCACTGCGACCACTGCCGAATCGATCCCCCCGCTTAGACCTACCACGACTCGTTTCAGTCCTGTTTTACGAACCTCATTATCTAAAAATCTTACTAGATAATCAGCGATTTGTGCATACTTTTTCATACTCTGTTTAAAACCTTTTATTAACGAAAATTATTATATCGTAATTTTATGACAAAGGAAAAGAGAATTAATATCCTTTAGCACACTTCTTTATGTGCCATAACCTTCAATTCGTTACATGTAAAGCCTGCTTCACGTCTGGCCTCGACGTTCAGCTCTTTTTTCTTGCCAAGCCAAAGGGGATAATATCTGTCGATTATCTCAAAATAAACATCTTTTTCTTTGCCCTCTTTTTCACAAGCATAAGAGAACCATCTGTCCCCTTTTTGTACATGTGAGACCTCTTCATCGACTATAACATGTAAGGCTTTTATGATGCGCTCAAGCATCTCACTTTTTGGCAGTTTCTCTAGTTTTTTAAGAATTGCGGGAGTTGCATCAAGCCCGTTAGCTTCAAGATAACGAGGAACGACCGCCATCCGCTCAAGTAACGAATGTGAAGTCCTCTGCATCGCTTCAAAGAGTGCATTATGCACCTCCACTTCGCCGTAATGTCCGCCGACCTCGTTTAAAAGCTCCTCAAGCATCAGAAAATGGTTCACCTCATCGTCTGCGACCTCAAGCCAGTCGTCATAGTACTGTTTTGGCAGTCCGCTAAATCTGTAAGCCGCATCAAGAGCGAGATCGATGGCACTGTACTCTATGTGAGCTATGGCATGAAGCAGATAGACCTGCCCCTCTTTTGTCGTAAGGTTCTTTCTTTTTGGTACGTCTTGAGGAGGAACCACTTTACAAAAACTCTCATAAGACGGCTTTTCAGAGAGCTTTTTCTCATACCCCTCTTCAAAAGAACACTCACCGTTTTTATATTTTTGATAAAAATCTTTAAACTCTTCTATCTTGGTTTTATGGTTCGTTTGTGTCAGTAATTTTTCTAATTGTTCATAAAATTTCATGAAAAAATTATACACTACTTCACCTCATCTTTACATGTAAACTAAAGGGATGTATATTTAACACTTTTTTGTGTCAATTAATTTTGAATTATTGAATTGTTTTATATATAATGTTTGTTGAATGAATAGTTATGTAACAGTTAAAACCAAGTAATGAAAGAATCAATAAGGATATAGATGATTACAAAATTTGAAGAAAGTAATTTATGGAAAATTTTTGAACGTAGTAGTGACATTGGAGAGCAAGGAATAATAAAAAATATTTTAAATAAAAGTCGTCCTTTATTAAAACAAATTGTAAGATCATTTCCAACTTTTACAAATCATGACGAAGAACATTCTTTAAAAATAATTGAGAATATTGAGATGCTTTTGGGGAATGACATTAATAAATTGTCAACTACTGAAGCATGTGTTTTACTTCTTTCATCATATTGGCACGATTTAGGAATGATTTGCAATGACAGTAATGAAATTACTAATGAAGTTTGGTTTCGAGATTATTGCCAAAATAAACCTGAGTGCGATGAGAACAACTTAACCAACAATATTGTCTCTGAATATATTAGAATCAATCATCATAAAAGATTAGAAAAATATTTATTTAATGAAGATTATATTTTGGAGAAAGAGCAGAAATCTATTATTATTGATGGAAATGACATTGTAAACATTTCATATCAAATTTCAATGTCACATAATTATGAAACAAAAGATATACAAACTTTAAAAGATTTAAGCTCTAATGCTAATGTTGATGACTTTGTATTTTGTGCCATCTTATTAAGATTAGCAGACATTATGGATTTTGATAACGATAGAACTTCAATTTCAACATACAAATTTTTAGCACTAGACAATCCAACTAATGAAGCAGATAAATATAGTCAAAAAGAATGGAAAAAGCATATAGATAATGTTGGCTTTGAATATAGCAATAATATTTTATATTTTAAAGCCAATCCTAATGATCCAAATGTCGAATATGATATTAGGCGATTTATTAAAATAATAAAATACGAAATTGAGAAGTGCGATAGAGTATTTAATGCTTATTGCCATAAGTGGAGAGACAGATTTAAGCTTCCAAGCGAAATTGATCTATCAGGCATAAAGCCAATTGGTTATAAATACGGAGATTTTAAATTTACATTTGACAATAATCAAGTTTTAGATTTATTAACCGGCAATAATATTTATACAAACCCTATGATCTTTATTAGAGAGATTTTACAAAACTCCATAGATGCTTCTCTTTACAAAGAGAGACTTGACAAAGAAAAAGGCTACAGTAACTTTAAGTGTAAACCAATCGAAATAAGTGACTGGTATGGCAAAGATGGTGCTTATTGGATAAGATTTGATGATTTTGGTATCGGTATGGATGAGTATGTTTTACTTAACTATTTTACTAAAATTGGTAAATCATTTTATGAGTCAAGAGATTTCAATTCACATCTTGGTTTCAAGGCAATAAGCCGTTTTGGAATAGGAATATTATCTTGTTTTATGGTTGCAGACAGATTAGAAATAAGTACAAAAAAAGAAAATGCAGAAGCTATAAGGGTTTCAATTAAATCTCTACACTCTTTTTTTGTAACACAGTTAGAAAGTGAACATAGAGTGGTAAAACCATTTCCATCAAAAAATGAAAACTCACACAAATATCGAAATGATATTGGCACTTCAATTGCAATAAAAATTGATTTTAGCAAACTTAACCGATGGTTCAATATCAAAGAAGAACTGGAAAAACATATATTTTATTCTCCAATAGCTATTAAATATAACGAAGAAAAAATTGGTACTACACTTGATGAACTGGATAGTAATCCATGGATTGATATGGAAACAATAGTTGAACTTGATGATATAGATAATGAAATATTAAAAGATCATTTTGATATGAAGGATATGACGAAAAAGTTCAAAATCAAAATTACACCTGTAAATTTATCAGACTATTCCCCAACTCAAAAGATAAAAACACAGATGGTTTTAATCGAATTTATTACACCGATCAAACAAGAGAAACCAAAACAAAGAGTGCACAAATATTGTACTTTTGAGAAGGATATATTTAATGAAACTTCTCTTCAATTAAAAGCAACTGTTCAATATAAAAAAGGTGTCGACACAGAAACTATTTCTTTGGAAAAATATTCAGAATTTAATAAATTTAAAAATTTTATAACCAATCAAATTGGACACAACGGAATTTTTATTGGAAAAGACTTTACAAATGAATTCAATAATCCTATACTCAATTTCACTAGAGAAAACATTTTTGCTTTAGCTCATATAAGTCTATCTGATGAATATAGACCTTCTATGAATATTTCAAGGTCAAGTGACATAAATTTTAGCTATCAAACATTATCAGCAGTCAATTTATCACTATCTAGATTTATAACCCAGACTAATCTTGCTCAACAAACCCATGATTGTTCTTTAATCTATCAAAGATTTAATACTAATTTTACTGTTCAAGAAATTCAAGATGATAAATTTTTAACTGAATGGAAAAAAGAACAAATCTTTTTATTGGAAGATCATAATTATACTAGTTTAGTTGATATTAACGAACTAATAAACACTTCTCAAAAAGTAAAGATATTAAATCTTCCAAGCATGGGTCATTTGTCAGTTGATTATATTGGGAAAGGTCATACTAGGGAAATGTTTGTAGAAATATTATCTCAGTTATTCATAGATGGTTTCATTGATAAGAATGGAAAATATAATATTGTAAAAAATCATACTGATGCCACTATAGACAAAAATAGAAAATATTTTCCAATTGGCTTTTTTGTTAGATATGATGAAGAATTGATAGATAAATTACAATTAGACCAAGGACGAAAAGTTTATGGTCTAAATATTGAGCATAAATTTTCGAAATGGTTATACGAAAATGCAGAGTTGCTAAATAATAAATATAAAGGAATTTTTGAAGATATTAAAAATACTTTTTCATCATGGTCAAGACATGATAAAAACAATCACAAATTAAAGTCTTTGTTGCGTCTGATTCAAAAACTAGAACCTAATATTATACAAGATGAAGTTATTCAAAGTATTAATGATTGATTTCCATAAATACTCAACTTTCATACCTACATACAACCTGACACCCTTTCTCTAACTTTCATAAGTAAATTTTATTTAAATGCTGTTTGGTTACACTCTCTTTACATGTAAGGAGTTTGTCATGATAGTAGAGATCGTATTTGCCGCTGGGTGTTTTTGGGGTGTTGAGAAGTATTTTGAACATGTGGACGGAGTTGTGGACGTGAAGTCGGGCTATGTCGGCGGAAACTACCCGAATCCTACATATGAGGACCTGTTAAAATACAGAAAGACAAAAGACGGCAAGATCATCAACTATACCGAAGGCGTAAAAGTAAAGTTTGACAACTCTAAGGTGAGTGCCGAAGAGCTTATAAAAGATTTTTGGGAGCTTCATGATCCTACTCAGCTCAACCGTCAGGGCAACGATGTCGGGACGAACTACAGAAGTGCCATCTACTACACAAATGAAAACCAGCACAAGATCGCCCTACAGACTGAAGAGGAGTACCAAAAACTGCTCAACAAAAACGGTTACGGCAAGATAGTGACCGAGATAAAACCGCTTGAAAAGTTTTACGATGCAGAGGACTATCATCAAGACTATCTTAAAAAGCATCCCTTTGGTTACTGCCCGAACCACTCTACGGGCGTGAAGTTTGACAGCGGTTATGTCAGTAAAGATATGATAGCACCACTTGGCGGCAAAGAGATCATCGTCGTAGTCGCCGAGGGGTATTGCCCCTACTGTGAAAAGTTCAAAGCCGATGTCAGCTCCTCTTACCACGGCTCTGTACCTCTCAGAGATGCAACAAGATCACAACTCTCAAAGTTCAATATCAAAACGGACCTTTTTGCCACGCCGACCATACTTTTTATACAAGACGGCAAAGAGGTCGCATCCCATCAAGGATACATGGACAAAGAGCAGTTTTATAAGGCACTTGGGAGATTTTAAACTCAAAAACGAGTAGAAAAAGCATAAAGATATATTTATCATATTAAAGTTATACTTCTAAACTCTAAAATAACACAAATCAGGTGATTATGAACTATCGTACCAAACTTTTACTTCTTCTTTTGACAGGTTTTATGATCCCTCCTTTTGCTTGGGTAATGATCGTATATTTTTCAAATATCTTCAATTTCGATGAGATCATCACGATCCTTTTATCCGTGCAGATGATAGCGTACGTCCTCATAGTCACATCGGCAGTTGTCTTCTTTTTCAATACCAAGCTTAAGATCATAGAAAACGGCGTGAATACAAAAAAAACTTCTGATGAACTTTATAAGACCCTTGCCCATCTTCCTATCTATTTTATGATAGCGCAACTGCTTTACAGCAGTCTCGGGCCTCTGGTCGTTATCGTCAATTTTGATTTTGTCACGACTCAAAAATTCATTTTGGCTCAGCTTTTCACGATCCCGTTGATACTGCTCTTTATCATCCCTGTGTTTATCATCTCTGTCATAGACTTAGAAAAATGGACGCATGAGATCGAACTTTCCGACAAATATCAATTCTTGTCGTTCGGCAAAAAAATGATCCTCTCTATATTTAGTACCATCTTTGGAAATATCACGCTACTCATTCTTTTTAGCGTGACTTTAGCGATCATGAATACCCACATTGATATCGATGAGATCATCTTTAAAAATATCGTGATAGGTCTCATAGGACTCTTTATCTCTGCTATTAACATCTATCTCGTTATCAAACAGACCACATCTTCGGTCATAAATATCACCAATATCGTCTCAAAAGAGCACAATAACCTCACAAAAGTCATACATGTATCCAACAGAGATGAAACCGGCATCATGGCAAGAAGCATTAACCAGTTTGTATCTGAACTCTGCCAGACGGTCGATGAGACCAAGAACGTATCGAGCATCAACGAAAACGATGCGCAAAATATGAACACTATCGTGACAAAAATAAAAGAACACGTGGATGAAGAGTTTAAGATCGCGACAAAGACCACGGAACAAGTCCATTCTATTCAGGATATCTTGGAGACCACGTCAAAAAATTTTGAGCAGACCAAAGAGAACATGCAAGAAACGAATAACCAACTCCAAGAAGCAAAGAACGATATCAACACGCTTACAAACAGCGTAGAACACAGTGTGGAACTCGAGAATGAACTCAATATCAAACTCTCACAGCTCTCTTCTCAAATGGAGCAGATCAAAAATGTCTTGACTCTCATCGGAGATATCGCAGATCAAACAAACCTCTTGGCACTTAACGCTGCCATAGAAGCCGCGCGTGCGGGTGAACACGGACGCGGATTTGCCGTTGTCGCCGATGAAGTGCGTAAACTTGCAGAACGTACGCAAAAAAGCCTCTCCGAGATCAATGCGACCATCAATGTCATAGCCCAGTCAGTGACGGAAGTCGGCGAACAGATGCAAAGCAATGCCAAAAACATCCAACATCTCTCCGAGATTTCCAAAAACGTCGAAAGCAACATCAACAACAGTGTAGATGCCATAGACAAAACAACGACACTGACAGACAAAAGTGTCCAAAGCTCACATCAGATATTGTCTCTTAACAAAGATATGCTGCATCAGATAGAGACCCTGACAAACATATCAAAAGAGAATGACACGGGTATGCAGGAGCTTTCAAACATCGCGGACAACCTTTATAGGTCTGCTGTGGATCTAAATTCAAAATTAAACAGATTTGAGACATGAAAATGAATATAAAAAGACAACCTATGGGTCCATATCAGACCAATTGCTACATCGTAACGGTCGATGGAAAAGATTTTATCATCGATCCCGGTGTAGGTGCTGTGGAATGGGTGATGCAAAACGTCACCAATCCTGTTGCGATCCTCAATACTCATGGACATTTTGACCATGTATGGAGCAATCAAGAGTTAAAAGAGAAGTTAAATATTCCTTTATATACTCCAAAAGGGGATGTCTTTTTGCTTCAAAGCAGTAGCTGGATGCCTGACCTTCCGCCATCGTTTCCCGATGTAGAGGTCAATGGTGATGAAGAGTTTGATTTTGACGGAGTAGCAGTAAAATTCCGTCATTTTCCGGGACATTGTCCGGGATGTTCGACCATTGAGATCGGCAATGCCATGTTTAGCGGAGATTTTATATTTGAACGTTCTATCGGCAGAACCGACTTTCCATATTCAGACCCTGAGGCGATGAAAGAGAGTTTAAAAAGATTCTCTGAGATAGATTATGACAAAACTGTTTTTCCCGGGCATGGAGAAAGTACTACCATATCTGCCGAACAACAGCATGCTCCATACTGGATAAATATGCTTTAAGAACTTGCCGCAGCCGTATCAAGCAGTTTTAATTTCAAGACATGTCGCTCAGTGATGACAGTTTTAAAAAGACCTGTAAAGACCTTGATATCCAAAACATAAGCTTCCACTTCTACATTTCTCTTGCGTCCTTCTCTGTGACGCACTTTGGCGATCACTCTGACCGTATCACCGAGTTTTACAGGGGAGAGAAATTGACATTCGCTGGCGACTAAGACCACATTTCTTTCATTGACTGCAGCCATAGCAGCATAATCCGCCGCACTGAAAATAAATCCGCCGTGAATAAGCCCCATATCATCAGCGAGCATATCAGATGTGGTTTTTAGCTCAACCTCCACATATCCCAGTTCTATCTTATCGATTTCACCGCTAAGTTCTTGATTTATACTTTCATGTGTTTTTAAATATGTACTATTTTCATCCCTGTATGCTTCAATATCTAAATCATCTTCATTATCTTCCAATAATTCATTCTCATTGTCATTCTCATTGTCAGATTCAATACTCTTCCTGTTTTTCTTTGCCATTTCTTTCCTTAGTAAGTTTCACATACACCCTTTTTGGAGCGGGATATCCCTCTACAGTTTTACTACTATCGTCAGGATTGAGAAAATCTTCAAGACTTTGACCTTCAATCCACTCTGTTTTTCTCTGTTCATCCAAAGAAGTGACAGAAGTCTCTAATACTTCAAAGCTTGAAAACCCTGCCCGCAGACACCAGTTTTTAAGAGCCGGTATGGTCGGTACAAAGTAAATATTGGGTATTTTTGAATAACTTCCCTTTGGAGTGAGTGCCACTTCATCCTCACCATCTATATAAAACGTGTCCAAAAGAACTTCGCCCTTCTCATCAAGCCCTTTGTACAGATCTTTTAACATCATCACAGGGTCGCTTCGATGATAGAGCACTCCCAGACAAAAGATAAAGTCGAACTTCTCTTCATAAAAAGGCAGATGCTCGACGCCCAAAAGCTCATACACGATATCTGTCTTTGCAAAGTGGTTTATAAAATCAAACTGTGTCTTATACAACGCAGACGGGTCAAATCCCACAAGCTTCTTTGGACTGTCTTCTTGCATACGAAAAAGATAATATCCGTTATTGCACCCTATGTCTGCTACTCTTTTATCTTTGAGGTTAAAATGCGGACGGATAAGATTATACTTGATATTGCTTTTCCACTCGGTATCTATAAATAAACCAAAGAGGTCAAACGGCCCTTTTCTCCATGGCATCATAGCCCTAGCACTCTCTTCTATGAGCTTTATATCCACCTGTTCTTTACATGTAAAGGTAAGCGTATCTTTGAGTTCTACCTCTGCTTTTACATCGGGTAGATTATCTAGGATCTCTCTTAGTGGAGCTATATTCTTCCACGTCATCCATTTTTGTCTGTCTTTTCTAATGTCATTTAAATTCATGTCGTTATTGTAACAACTTATTTGTTATAATCTCAACAAAAAACAGGATAATTATGCGTATAGAACAAAAAGCGACTGTTGCATCGATGTCTGTAGCAACGGTACTTGTGATTTTAAAAATGATCGTAGGTGTGATGAGCGGTTCTGTTGCCGTTTTGGCCTCTGCGATCGACTCGCTTCTTGACCTCACCGTATCTGCATTCAACTATTTTGCACTGGGACATGCAGAAAAAGAACCTGATGACAAATTCAATTTCGGGAGAGGAAAACTCGAACCTCTTGCCGCGGTCGTCGAGGGAACCATCATCTCCATGTCTGCTCTTTTTGTCCTGTATCAGGCTATTATGAAAATAATAAACAAGACTCCTACACAGCATTTGCAGGAATCGATAGTCGTAATGGTCATCTCCATCATCATTACAGGCGCTTTGGTCACATTTTTGAACTATATCGCCAAAAAAACAAAAAACATGGTCATCCGCGCAGATGCCCTGCACTACAAAACAGACCTTTTTTCAAACGGTGCGGTTCTCTTGGCTCTTGGTCTTATCTCTATGACGGGTATCGAGCTTATCGACCCGATACTGGGTATCGGGATCGCTATTTATATGTTTTATTCAGCATTGCCTATCGTCAAAGAGGGGATCTTGATGCTTTTGGATATCTCCATCGAAGAGGAAGAACTGAGCAAGATCAAAGATCTGCTTGATAATGAAAAAGAGATAACGACTTACCATTTTTTAAGTACGAGACAAGCGGGTTCACATATCTATATCTCCGTTCATCTTGTTTTTAACGTCACGGTCACACTCTATGATGCACACGTTGTGGGTGACAAGATCGAGCTGAAACTCAAAAAACTCTTTCCCGAGTACAAAGTCCATACAATTGTGCATCTTGATCCGTACGATGACTCAGAAATAAATGAGGATGAGTATTAGCTAAATCTAAGATTATAAGTTTATAATATGATAAAAATAGGAATTACTTATGAAAACAACAAAAATAGTATCAATAACTCTTCTTTGTTCCAGCCTTCTTTTGGCTCAGACCCAGAAGCAACATGACGAAGAAATAAAATCCATTGTTAAAGATGGTCAGATCGCGACAAAAACACTTTTGCAGACACTTCAAAAAAACATGAAGCAACACATAAAACAAGGCGGAATCACGGATGCGCTTAGCTTCTGCTCGAACGAAGCTTATGCACTTACGGATAAAGTAAATGCAAATCTAAAAAAAGGGATCTCGGCAAAACGCATAAGTGCAAAATACCGCAATCCTGCGAATGCCCCGCTTGATGATGAGATGAAGGTTTTAGATTCTATCCAGACACTAAAAAGCGAAAAGAAAAAAGTACCTCCGTACATCTTAAAACAGATCGATGAACATACATATAAATTATATACACCTTTAGTCATCAATAAACCTGTATGTCTTAAATGTCACGGAGATATAGCGGCTAATCCTGCACTGCAAAAAGAGATCTCTTCAAGATACCCCGATGACAAAGCCGTCGATTATAAAATGGGTGATCTGCGCGGAGCCGTAGTCGTTACAATAAAGAGATAAGGATATAGTTTTTTTTACGCCAAAATCATCTATCTACGCACTTTTTCAGACGTAATGTTATATAATGTAGCGATTTAATAATATATATTTTACTTATATAAGGAAGAAGAATGGAAGAGAAAATTGTAATCACAAATAGAAGAAGTGCTCAAGGAAAGAAAAAACCGATCCTGTTTTTTTCACTGCAAGTGATACTTTTAGAACTTCTTAGCTATCTTTTCTTAGTCCTTTTTAATGCTGAAAACTTAGTCGGTATCTCTTTTATTGCCATCGTACAGATCGTACCTTTTATGCTTATGGTCAAAAGCTACAAAAGAGTCATAAGAAGACAGACTCAAAGAGATCTTGCACAATCTCAAGAGAGTGTTGCAGATATTTCACAAGAGTAAATAAAAAACATCTATACAAATTATACAAACTCCTTTTTTGGAGTTTATTTCCTACTCTGCATGTAACTCGATATAATACGAAATCACTTACACCAATTTAAAAGAATCCAATGATACAACTTATAAATATCTCCAAAAGTTTTACTTCTCAAGAGCTTTTCTCAAACCTGAACTTCAAACTAAACCACGGCAACAAAATAGGATTGGTAGGAAGAAACGGAAGCGGAAAATCGACCCTTTTTAAATTAATCCTCGGCGAAGAGATGCCTGACAGCGGTGAGGTCGTCATCCCAAAAGGATACAAAATAGGCGCGCTTAAACAGCATCTGGTCTTTAGCGAACCAACGCTGCGAGAAGAAGCCGCTCTGGCTCTTAGCGAGGATGACAAGTTTAGTCTCTACAAGGTAGAAAAGATCCTTTTTGGTCTGGGATTTTCTCATGAAGACTTGGAAAAAGATCCTCTCTCCTTCTCAGGCGGTTACCAAATACGTATCAATCTGGCGAAGCTTCTTGTCACAGAGCCAAACCTGCTTCTGCTCGATGAGCCTACCAACTACCTGGACATCGTCTCTTTGCGCTGGCTTAAAAGCTTTTTAAGGGCTTTTGAGGGTGAAGTCATCCTTGTCACACACGACAGGGATTTTATGGACGGCGTGACGACTCACACGATGGGGATCATCCGCAGATCACTCAACCTCATAGCAGGAGATACGCATAAGTTTTATGCTCAGCTCAAAGCAGATGAAGAGCTGTATGAAAAACAGAAGATCTCTCAGGACAAAAAAGTAAAAGAGCTTGAAGAGTTCATCGCAAAAAATAAAGCACGCGCTTCTACCGCCGCACTTGCACAGTCAAAAGTCAAACAGCTTGAAAAGATGGACCTGCTTGATGACCTTGGATATGATTCAAGTCTCAAATTTGATTTCAACTTCAAAGACACCCCTGCCAAAGTCCTGCTTGAAGTAAAAGACTTGAGTTTTGGATACACACCTGAAAACATCCTTTTTAAAAACATCTCTTTTGCACTTTCTAAAGGGGAGTGTCTTGGGATCATCGGAAAAAACGGCAAGGGAAAATCGACACTTTTAAATACCATAGCCGGTGAGTTAAAACCTCTTAGCGGAGAGGTTAACTTTCATACCTCGACGGCACATGCCCATTTCGGACAGACGAACATCGCACATCTGCATCCAAACAACACCGTAATGGATGAGATCTATATAGGCAATCCAAAGCTTTCAGAATCAAATGTGAGAAGTATCTGCGGCGGTATGATGTTTAGCGGAGACAGCGCCAAAAAGAAGATATCATTACTATCAGGCGGTGAAAAAAGCCGTGTGATGCTTGGGCAGATACTCGCGCGTGATGTCAACCTGCTCTTTTTGGATGAACCTACCAATCACTTGGATATGGACTCCATTGAAGCTCTTACAGTCGCGATCAAAAACTTCAAAGGTTCGGTCATCATCGTAACCCACTCCGAAGAGATGCTTCGCCGTGTTTGTGACAGGCTTATCATCTTTGCCAAAGAGGGTGCAGAGTATTTTGACGGCGGATATGATCTGTTCTTAGAAAAAATGGGCTGGGAAGATGAAGAGGCAGAAGAAAGACCAAAAACTGTTTCAAAAGCCAACAGAGGGGAAAACAAAAAAATAAGAGCCGCTCTCATACAAGAAAGAAGCAAACTCACCTCACCCTTAAAAAAAGAGGTTGAAAACGCAGAAAAGTTCATCATAAAGAGTGAAGAGCAGTTAAAAATACATCACACTGCGCTTGTAAAAGCTTCCAATGCTTCGGACAACTCTAAGATAATGGAACTCTCTCAACTTATCTCGAAACTTGAAAATGCCATAGAAGAGAAGTTTGAACTTTTAGAAGAGTCTCAAAACAGACTTGACGAGATAACCAAAGAGTATGAAACAAGACTCAGCGAACTGGGAGAATAAATATGCAGACTGAACTCTATTTTCTACGCTCGTCCGAACAAAAGATAGCATCCGATATGCTTCATTATGCTTATGGACTCGATAAGATCGGAAAAACACTCACGGAGTTTCCCGAACTTGAGATATATACTAAGCACTACGGGCATACGAGCAGAGATCTGGGTATCTATATTTTAAAAGATTATAAGCTTGCCGGTGCGGCTTGGATACGCTTACTTAGATTTGAAGATACCGTACCTGTTTTGACTATGGCGATCAAACCCGGGTTTAGATCTCAAGGATTGGGTTCGATGCTCCTTGAACAACTTCTTTTAGAAGCGGCAGCAAAGTTTGAGCAGATATCTGTTACTACGTTAAAAGACTCTAATACTATAAAATTTTATAAACGTTTTGGATTTGTTGAGCAACAAGGCTCAGAAGAAACGAGTGCAGTAAATGGCCAAGAGACCATAATAATGATCAAAGAACTTGAAAAAAAAGAGGTAGTCCGTCCGACTGACGGATATGACGCTTCAAAATGGATGGATTAAACTCCATTAGCTTCACTCTCATCGTGCTAAAATATCCAGTTTTTCCATCTTATTATTTTTTTTAATAAAAGAATATGTTTCTTTAGGTTACGATTACCTTTGTTTGTATGTAAAAATTTCCTGAATTCTTGTAAAATGCAAAAGACTTCAGGAAGGAAAAATATTACATAATATATAATTTATGTGATAAAACTATACGATGAAGGATGTATATGATAAAAAAAATATTAGGTGCAGCATTCGCATTTGCTGTAATCTTGACTATGAGCGGATGTTCTACAATGCATATGGGTTGGACAGCGGTAACAAAAGCGCACACTTTGGATGACGGTGCTATGCCGGCATACGATGCTATGTTTTCAAAAGTAACTGAGTTTGGTGATCCTGCTAGAGCGATGATGAAAGAGTGGAAAGTTCAAGAGGGTATATCAGGTGATGATGTAAAAGAATCAATCACAGTACTTGCCGATGAATATAATATGCGTTTGACTGGCTATGTAAAAATGTATACTAAAGAAGACGCAAAACCGGATGAAGTAAAAGAAGCAAGAATTTGGTCTTTATGTAATCTTACTACTGCAAAAGTATTCTTGAACTACTCTCGTTACTACGGCGGTTTTATGCCATGTAGAATTATGTATGTTCAATACGGAAACGGTGATGCATTCCTTATCAGTATGGATATGACACTTGCAATTCATGGTGGATATACACTTCCTCCGGAAATGTTAAAAATGGCTACACTAGTTCAAAATGCAATGGAAGGAATTCCAGCAAGAGCGGCTAAGGGTGATTTCTAATCCCCCTCGGCTCTCTAGCCACCACAACAAAACTACATTTTCAAGCACCTCGAAACTTCTATAAACTAATTCACCTTTTAAACAAATATCTTACTTTTGCCAATCACTATAACACCATTATTTTATAGCTCATATATATATTACTCTGATCCTCACGTTTAAAGATTATTATGACGCACAAAGAGATTCAAAGAGAAAGAGTATTATATGCTTGATTGATAGTGATACTGATGTTTACATAGGAGAGATTTAAAGACTCTTATATGTAAGGATTGCCCTTACATGTAAGAGTAAAAGAGCTCAATTTACTTAGCGTAAACCGTCGCTCTTGTTTCGCGGATCACATTTACTTTTATCTCGCCGGGATATTGGACCTTTTCCTCTATCTCTTTAGCGATCTCTTTCGCCAAAAGTACCGACTCGTCATCATTGATAAGAGTCGCATTAACGATGACTCTTAGTTCACGGCCTGCATTGATGGCATAACACTGTTTGACACCGTTATGCTTTGAAGCTATCTCTTCTACAAGACTTACACGTTTTAAGAAACTTTCAAGTACTTCACGTCTAGCACCGGGACGAGCTGCTGAGAGTGCATCTGCAGCACAGACCGCTCCACACTCGATACTTTTTATCTCTTCATGCCCATGATGCGCATAGATGGCATTAATGACCACTTCGCTTTCATTATATCTGCTGCAAACTTCTACGCCTAGATCCACATGATTTCCATCGACGTCATGGGTCAGAGCCTTACCAATGTCATGAAGCAGTCCCGCTCTTTTTGCTAGAAGCGGATCCCCACCCATCTCAGCGGCCATAATTCCCGCCAAATGAGCGACTTCCATCGTATGAGCCAGAGCGTTCTGCCCGTAACTCGCACGGTATCTTAGTCGCCCTATCAGTCTCATCAACTCAGGGTTCATCGGAGGGAGACCCATTTTTGCCACGATATCTTCGCCCTCTTGAAGTATCTTATCTTCAAACTCGTCACAAACTTTTTGATAGATATCTTCTATACGAGCAGGCTGAATACGGCCATCTTCTACAAGAAGTTCTATCGTTTTGGTAGCGATCGCTCTTCTATATAGATTAAAACTGCTCACGACAATGGTATTTGGCGTATCATCAATAATGATATCTACACCAAGCACCATTTCAAGAGCTTTGATATTTCTGCCCTCTCTGCCTATAATGCGACCTTTTAACTCATCGCTTTCAAGATAGATATTGTTTACCAGTCTCTCACTTGCAAACTCTCCAGCAAAACGCGTTGTTGCCTGAGCCAATATAAAATTGGCCTTTCTCTGCCCCTCTGCCCTTGCTTCGTTCTCATACTTACGAACGATATGAGATATATCTGCGCGTGAACTCTCTTCTACTTTTTCAAGTAGTAAACTTTTGGCTTCGGGTCTTGTCATTCCCGAAGCACCCTCTAAAACTCTTATGACATCGTCTATACGTGATTCATAATCATGTTTTATTATCTCTAGAGATTTCTCATTTCTTTTTAGTTTCAATCTTTCACTGGATAAAGCTAAATTTTCATTTTTTAACTTTTGAGTCTCACTCTCTTTATATCGGTTAAACTCATTCTCTTTTTTTTGCAGCTCTTCGGAGCGATCCTGCATATCCCGTTTTACACGATCTTTTACACTCTCGTACTCTTTTCTAGCTTCCAACTCAATCTCTTGAGATTTTAAATTTGCTTTATGTAGAAGTAGTTCAGCCTCACTCTCGATAGCTTTTGCTTTCGATCTGGCCTGTTCTACGTAAATATCAAAATTAGCACTTGAAACTTTTTTAGAAATGAAAAAACCTACTACC
>JAHJGM010000015.1 GCA_018824305.1 bacterium | reverse complement strand
GATAGTCAGCATTTACTTTCCTTCGATGCAACAATCTTATCCTCGGTGTTATCAACATATCACACGAAATATCATGGGTATCACAAATATCTTCATCTGTATAACAGATTTGTGATTGTAAAAAAATTTTATATGGATCATTTTTGAGTTTTTCAAAGAAACGATCATACATCCCTTTTCCAAATCCAATACGTCGCGATTTTAAATCAACTCCAACCGCAGGAATAATAGCTACATCAATTTTTCTTATATTTTTAAAACTGTTTCCCGCTTCATATATATTAAACTTTTTTCGTGATAGCGGTAATCTGAATGGTACCATTTTAAAACTGATTTCTTGCATAAACGGAAGAACAACATTATTATTTTTACGAATCACTTGAATTGATTTTCTTATATCTACCTCTAGATCAAGAGGCCAATAACAAAGTATATTCAGATTTTTTCTATTTTTAAACAGAGAAATTATTTGATTATTGACCAAGTTATCACGGTAAATTTTGTTAAATCTTGATGTAGTACACAGCTTTTCCAAACAATTTTTACGAAAGCTCTCTTTTGTCATGTCCATTGTAAATCTTTTGATATAATTTCGGATATTTTATCAGATAAAAGGTTTTAAATGCTAAAAAGATCAGTTATTATCTCGGCTTTAGCAATCACACTGTTGTTTCAAGGTTGTAATAACAATAAAAATAGTGAGAATAGTATAATCGCGACAAATAAGTTTGTGCTGGATGATCTCAGCAAAGAGTCTCATACTATTACTAAAGAGGGAAATAATTTTACGCTAGATAACGCAAAAGGCAAAGTCGTTATTTTTGATATATTTGCGACTTGGTGTCCGCCTTGTCGTGCAGAAGCATCTCATCTGGCATCTCTGCAAGCAAAGTACAAAGAGGATGTCGTAGTCGCAGGTTTGTCAATTCAAAAAGACCTTACAACTGCCGATATCGTTGATTTTAAAAATGAGTATGGTGCCAACTATATGATGTTCGTGTCAGAAGACAACCGTAAATTGGCATTTTCTATCGCTTCTACGTTAGAGGGACTTGAATCTGACTTCCCTATTCCGCTTATGGTCATGTATAAAGACGGTAACTTGGTAAATTACTATGTCGGTGCGACACCCGAAGAGTTTATAGAAAACGATATCAAAAAAGCTCTAGGTAAATAATGTTTGGATTTATAAAACAGGGGCTTAAAAAAACTGTCGATGCCATCAAGACAGTCGCACCAAAAAAAAGAGTCACGCTCACAAAAGACGAGCTCGAAGATATTTTGCTTGAATCCGACGTCGAATACGCTTTAGTCGAGATCATCTTAAATGAGATATACCAAGAAAAGATCACCCGTGGTATACTAGAAGCTAAACTACTCGCTACCTTCGCCTATACAAGCTACACTCAACCTGTATGTGAAGCACCTTTTGTCGACCTTATTATCGGTGTGAACGGAGCAGGAAAGACTACGACTATCGCTAAACTGGCGTCTATGTATAAAAACGAGGGCAAACGTGTCATGCTTGGCGCTGCCGATACATTTAGAGCCGCTGCGATAGAACAGCTTACACGCTGGGCAGACAAGCTCGATATTCCTATCGTGTTTTCCCGTCAAGGACATGATCCCTCAGCCGTTGCATACGATACGATAGAATCAGCCAAAGCAAAAAAGATCGACAATGTCATCATTGACACTGCGGGACGCTTACATACACAGACGAACCTTGCCAACGAGCTTAAAAAGATAAACCGTATCTGTGACAAAGCACATGCAGGTGCACCGCATAGAACCATATTGATCTTGGACGGGACTCAGGGCAACTCCGCTATCGCTCAGGCTAAAGCATTTAACGAGATGGTAGGTATAGACGGTATCATCATCACCAAACTCGACGGAACGGCAAAAGGCGGTTCGGTCTTTAGTATCGCTTACGCACTTGGTCTGCCGATACTTTACATAGGTGTCGGTGAACAACCGGAAAACCTTATAAAATTTGATAAATACGAGTTTGTCAGTACTCTTCTAGATGAGATATTTGCAGTAGATGAAGAAAACTAAAATATGACAATATGTCATATTTTTACCCACAATACGGACTTTCCCCTACAATATAATAAATTCCTCCCTTATATGTAAGGCTATACTAAAGGCAGATACCTATGGCAAAGAAAAAAGTTCTTTTTGAGTGTCAACACTGTGGACTCACGACTCCAAAATGGATGGGAAAATGTACGAATTGCGGTGCTTGGGACTCTTTTGTCGAACTCAATGAAAAAGAGCAGGAGATCATCAAATCCATCTCGTCTCTTAGCGATTCAAAGACAAAAGCCATATCGATGCCGGATATCACAGAGGTTGACATCCCAAGATTTTCTTCGCTTGATTATGAGCTAGACACCGTTCTTGGCGGCGGTGTCGTTCCCGGTTCACTCACACTTATCGGCGGAAGTCCGGGTGTAGGAAAATCAACTCTGCTTTTAAAAGTAGGCTCCAATATAGCATCAACCGGAAAAAATGTCTTATATGTCACAGGGGAAGAGTCTGAGAGTCAGGTAAAGCTTCGTGCAAACAGACTAGGATCAAATGAAAAAAACCTTTTCCTGCTGAGTGAGATAAGACTGGAGCAAGTATTGGTAGAACTCCATCATAGAAATTATGAGTTTATTATCATCGACTCTATTCAGACACTCTACTCCGAAGCTATAACGTCCGCTCCGGGATCAGTGACCCAAGTCAGACAGATAACATTTGAACTTATGCGCATTGCCAAAGATAGAAATATTGCGATCTTTATCATAGGTCACATAACCAAAGAAGGCTCTATCGCAGGTCCTAGAGTCTTAGAGCATATGGTCGATACCGTTTTATATTTTGAGGGCGATTCATCTCAGGAACTTCGTATTTTAAGAGGGTTTAAAAACCGCTTCGGCCCGACTAGCGAGATCGGTGTATTTGAGATGAGAAATGACGGTCTTGTAAGTGCCAAAGATATCTCATCAAGATTTTTCAATCGCAACACTTCTCAGCCCGGTTCTGCACTAACAGTCATTATGGAGGGTTCTCGTCCTATCATTTTGGAAGTACAGGCTTTAGTATCCGAATCACACTCTTCAAATCCAAAACGTCAAGCTACGGGTTTTGACAACAATAGACTCAATATGCTTTTAGCACTGTTAGAGAGAAAACTGGAGATCCCTTTAAACAGCTATGATGTGTTCATCAACATCACAGGCGGTATCAAAATCACTGAGACTGCCGCAGATTTAGCCATACTTGCGGCGATCATAAGCAGCTTCAGAGATAGAGCCATATCGAAAGAAACCGTCTTTATCGGAGAAGTATCGCTTGTCGGAGATGTCAGAGAAGTTTTTCAGTTAGATTCAAGACTCAAAGAAGCGAAGATGCAAAACATCACAAAAGCCTTAATTGCCAAAAAAACGTTGGAAAAATCTACAATTAAAACTTATATTGTCGATGAAGTGACAAAACTGCTGGAATGGTTTTGATTGTTTAACAACTTTTTTGTATAATGTTTTAAATATGAAGAGGGGATTTTTACACCATGATAACTGCAGAACATAAAAGTGAAGAACGATACACAAAACTTTCAATAGTTTTTGAAACAAAAGAGGAAGAAGATAGAGTTTGTTCAGTTGTTAATGAGATAGTAGAAAAAAATCCTATGGAACCGGAAATCTACACTTGCGACCTTCCAAATAACAAAAAAGTACTAGTAGTCGAATATCATGATGATTATGACCGTTCATCAGAACACATTTTTAATAAAATGATCAAAGAGCTAGGTATAACACACTGCTAAGAATTAAAGGACAATGTTGTGGATTTAAAGAAATTTGCTGAAGGTAATGAGCTTTTTAAAAAAGCTTATTTTAAAAAGAATGAAGAATCTCTTTTAGAATTGGCCCAAAACGGTCAAAATCCAAGAACTTTATTTATAGGATGCTGTGATTCCAGAGTTATTCCCGATTTAATCATCCAATCAAACCCAGGCGATCTTTTTGTTATCAGAAATGTCGGGAACTTTGTCCCTCCTTACAAGCCCGATGAAGATTATCATTCAACCGCGGCGGGGATCGAGTATGCGGTAAGCGTGCTCAATGTAAGTGAGATCATTATATGCGGACACTCACACTGCGGTGCGATCAACCACTTGTTTCAGACCATTGAAGACCCATCACTTACACATACAAAAAAATGGCTTGATCTTGGTGAAAAAGCCAAATCTATGGCTGTTTTAAGTCTTGGAAAAAATGCCGACAGAGAAGAGCTTTTGCGTGTCACGGAAAAACTCTCCGTTGTCACACAAATTGAGAACCTTTTAACATATCCGGCAGTAAAAAAGAGAGTCGATGAGGAAAATCTACATATTTATGGCTGGTATTACGATATACAGACAGGTGGAATAGATTACTATGATCCGGACACATATCAATTTGAACCACTTAAGTCATTGGTTAAAAAAACTGATGTGGTATAATTTTACAAAATAAGCGTTCACAAAATTTAAGGATATATTATGGCAGAAGAGAAAAAAACAGAAGAAACAGAAGCAGCGACAGAGGGTAAGAAGTCAAATTCACTGATGTTGATCGTCGTTATCGTCGTATTAGTCGTTGTTATTTTAGTCGGTGCGATCATAGGGATACTTATGATGGGCGGTGATGACAACTCATCGAAACAAATGCAAAATAATGTTCAGCAACAATCTTCAGACACTCCGAAAATGAAAAAATCCCGTGTTGAACTTGATAATTCAAGAACATTGAACAAAATTGGTATCTTGTATCCGTTAGACACATTTACCGTCAATTTGCTTAGTGAGAACGGAAGCCGTTATCTAAAAGCTCAAATATCATTAGAACTTAGCGGGCAGGAATTGGCAGCAGAACTTGATTCTAAAAAAGCTGTTATTAGAGACAGGATTTTAAGACTTTTATCTTCAAAATCTCTTGAAGAGGTCTCAACTTTAAAAGGAAAAGATAAACTGAGCGAACAGATCATGGATGTCTTAAATCCGATGCTGACAGACGGTAGTATCAACGGTATCTACTTTACAGAATTCGTCATTCAGTAGATCACTACAATTACATCTCGCTAAACCCCCTTTTCAGGGGTTATTCATCTTCAATTATATTCGAGTAAAATACTTATAATTTAATATCACAATATTCAATTAACATGTGATATAATTCAACACTTAATGTTAAAAAACATAATTACACATATACAGTACTATATCTTAAGTACTGATGTTCATTTGAGTTTTTATTAGCATTACTCATTTTCAATAGGAATGTTCACTTTCATCATTACAAAGGTGCAATTATGTGGCTAATTATTATCAGTATTTTAGGTGTTATGTTAGGTTTCAAGATTCTTGATGGCGACTTTTTGGGTGCAGCTTTTATTGCTGCATTAATCTTACTTACAACCGTTATTAAGCTCTTTAGTACCAACAAAGCACTTGAGCTAAAATATCTTATCCTCGAAAAAAAACTAGGAAAACTAGAAGAAAAAATCGCACAAAGTCTAATGCAACCTTTACCAACTGAGTCTGTTGCACCTATAACGTCCACTGCTACAATAGCAGAAGTGAAACAGACTACAGCCGTAGAAGCTGAATATATTATTTCACAAGAATCTAATGATTTTGAATCATATTCTCATGTCAAAGATAGCTCGAGTTTTATCGATGAGATGGTAAATACCCAACAGCAATATAATCATGAATCACATGTATATACTAAAAACACTCCAAACTTTATCGATGAGATGGTAAATAAAATAAAGGTATATTTTACCACTGGAAATCCATTAGTAAAAGTTGGAGGAATTATTCTTTTCTTTGGCCTCTCCTTTTTAATTAAATTCGCACTCACCAATGATATGATCAGTGTCGAATTTGGGCTTTTGAGTGTTATTATCTTCGCAATAGCATTAATTGGAATCGGTTTTAAATATAGAAATCGTCAAGGTGCATTTGGGCTCATTCTCCAAGGTATAGGTATCGCAGTCTTTTACTTAGCTATCTTCTCTGCGGCAAAATTTTTCACACTTTTTCCTTTTTCTATCGCTTTGGGCATTATGATCTTAACTGTTGTTTTTGCAACTTTTTTAGCCATTATTCAAGATGCCTTTTATCTTGCTATTTTTGCGACTGTCGGTGGTTTTCTCGCACCTATACTTACCTCAACAGGTCAAGGTTCACATATTGTCTTATTTGGTTATTATGCCTTTTTAAATCTCAGTATTGTAACAATTGCCTGGTACAAATCATGGCGCTTGCTCAACCTTATAGGTTTTGTTTTCACCTTTGTTATTTCAACGGCTTGGGGAATCATAAGCTATCGTCCTGAAGATTTTGCGACTACTGAACCGTTTTTGATCCTATTCTTTTTACTCTATGTCGCAGTTGCCGTTCTTTTTGCTTACCGAACAAGTTTTCAACTAAAGGCTTATGTTGATTCAGCCCTAGTATTTGGCGTACCGACTGTAGCCTTTGGTCTTCAAGCATCTTTGAGTGGAAATATCGAATATTTGCTAAGCTATTCAGCTCTTGGTGTTGGTGCGCTCTACATCTCTCTTGCATGGTGGCTTAGAGATAAACCTAAGTTTTCTCTTTTGGCAGAATCATTTTTAGCTCTCGGGGTTCTTTTTTTGAGTCTCGTCATCGCCTTTGCTTTTGCTCCTGAGATCAGTGCTGTTATTTATGCTCTTGAGTCTGGTGCCATTATTTGGATATCTCTTCGCCAAAATAGAGTTTATGCCCGTCTTTTTGCTCTTCTTCTTGAGATATATGCAGTAGGGACTTTTTTAAATCAAATTCAATATATCCATGAATCGATGCTATTTTTAAATAAAGTCTATCTTGGACTTTTCATCCTCTCTGTAGCGACTCTTATCAGTGCCTACGTGTATGAAGTATACAAAGAAAAAATTAAAAGTTATGAGCAATATTTTCATATTATCCTATTAACACTTGGTTTAGTCCTTTGGATTGGCAGTGGTTTCTATGAATTACGTTTTTCATTTTATGCTTATTCTTCGATCTATTTTAGCTTATCGGCACTACTTTTTATGTTCATCGCCCTACGATACCAATGGAAAACAATGTTACTTGCTCTTGAGTTTTTCTTCCCGCTTTCAATACTAAGCATGTTTGGTGTCTTTTATAATATTTCCCATCCATTCGTTGAGTTTAATTATATTGCTCTACCGCTATTTATGTTCACATACTATTTCCTTTTAGCAAAAATCGACTTTAAATTCTCACAATTTTGGCATCCTATAGGACTTTGGATTGTCACAATACTTCTTTCTTGGGAAATGTTTTACTATATCCATAAACTCTCTTTTACAATTGCATTGAGTGCGTTACCCCTCCTTTTTATAGGGGCAATATATGTGATACTAAAGCATCCGCGCTTTTGGCCGCTTAGCGATAAAAACGATTTATACCGTAATCTCGGTATTCAAGGTTTGGCAGTCATGTTGATGATTTGGGAACTATTCACTTTGTATAGTAGCGGTGAACTCTCAAATTTCCCTTATATCCCTTTGCTAAATCCTCTTGATATGATGCAGATTAGTGTTGTTGCTACACTGGCCCTTTGGTTGAAAAATATAAATATCCAACGTGAATTGCTTCTTAAACTTATTGCTGGAGCAGGTATGGTTTTTATTGGCTTATTTTGGGCACGTTTCGTTCACTATTACGGTGATGTTTCTTACAACTTTAATAGCCTACAAGCTAACGGATTATTTCAAACAGGTATTTCAATCTTATACACCCTCGTCGCTTTGGCTGTCATTATCTATTCTAAACACAAGCAAACACGCTCGTTGTGGATTGCTGGTGCAACACTGCTAGGTTTAGTGATCTTTAAACTGCTAGTTACAGATATGGCACAAACCGGGTCACTTGAGCGTATTATCTCATTTTTGGTAGTTGGTATACTGATTCTAGTTATTGGTTTTATCGCACCACTGCCTCCTAAAAAGGAACTCAACTTATGAAATTACTCTTATCATTTTTTATTACTATTGTTGCTTTACATGCCATCGAAAAAAACGACTTTGCTTTTGAACGTATGATAGAGATGCCTTCTAAAGAGGGCATTGTTAAAATAGATCTGCCACTTGTAATCTACAATCATCTCAATACAAGCAATTTCCTTGATATTGCAATTTTTGATGCAGACAACAAAACCATGCCTCATGCAATTGAACAACTCGACACCAAAAAACAAAAGATTCAAATTCTAACACTCCCTTTTTCACATGTAAAGACAATAAAAGAGAAAAAAAATACTACTTTAAACATCAACTATCAAGGTAAAAAGCTTACGCTCATAGAAAATAGTAAGATCAGCGATGAAGACTATATCCTTGATGCTTCTAAGATGAAAAATGGCATTGATTATATACAGATCAAAAGTAATGACCATGAATATATGCTCCTAACAGATATTGCATGTAGTAATGACTTAAGCCACTGGAAAGAGATATCTAATAGTCAAATGCTTGCAAACATAACCATGCAAGATAGCAACATTACTAAAAATCGTCTTGAACTGAACATCAATCCATGTAGCTACCTTAAAATCCATACACAAAAGCCACTCAATATTGAGATGGTCACCGCAGTTAAAGCACAAATACTCATCCTTAAACCCACTCCGCGAAGTATTCAGTTTATATATATAGGCAATGGCATAGAGTTTGACAGTTCTAAACAATTGACACTAAATACTCTACAGTTTCTACTACCGCCAAAAGAGCAATTCTACAAATTAAACCTCTTCTGTAAAAATGGTGATGAAAAACAGTGGACATTCATAAAAAAGATTACCATCTACACCTTACATAACGGGACAATCAATAATCTTCAAACCACACTTTTTACAAATGCAGATCACTACCGCATCGAACCTGCGAACGACTCATACCTTCCAAAGGACTTTAGTCTTAGTTTTTCATATGATCCCGCTCAGCTATACTTTATTGCCCAAGGAAAACCACCTTACAGCTTAGTTTATGGCAGTATAAAAACAGCCTTACCAAATGCTGATCTCCATAGTATGATTCAACTCAATACGGACTTTATCACCGCAACACTTAATGAAGAAAAAGTTCTTAACAGTAGTGCCAACAAGATAGAAAAAAAAGTGAACTATACCTCTATTTTAGTTTGGGTGTCTCTTGTTATCACGCTTATGATTTTAGGTTTTATGAGCTATAAACTTATCTATGAACTAAAGTTAAACCAAAAAGAAAACAATGATTAAGCCAAAGTATGAAGTAGAAAAGCTACAATTTTAAAATATAGTGAGAAAGAAGAGTTTATGTTACAAATATTTTTGGGACTTAGCCAGCGATGATAGGAATTGATCTTATTAAAACCCAAAGAATGCAGCGTATGATGGAAAGATTTGGTGAAGCTGCTCTTAAGAAATTCCTCTGTGAAGATGAGATCATGTTAGTAAAAAACTATCGCACGGCTGCCGGTTTTTGGGCTGCAAAAGAAGCGTGTTCAAAAGCACTCGGAACTGGTATAGGATCTGAGTGCAGTTTTTTTGATATATCTTTGCCAAAAACACAAAAAGGTGCTCCTCGTATCACACTGAGTGATAAGGTGCAAAAAAACTTCAATATAAAAGATATATCTTTATCTATTACACATGACGGCGATTATGCCATCGCAGTCGTTGCTATCGAGACTTTATAAGCGCAATAATCAACCGCCGCCGACAAAATCAAGCAGTTCTACTTTATCACCGTCATTTAGTCTACATGTAACCCATTTTTCCTGTTTGACCACTTCCATATTAAGTGCCGCTGCCATAACCTTATCTTCAAGATCCAAAGCTTTTATGAGCTCTAACATTGTAGTTCCCTCATTAAATTCTTTATTATTTCCGTTTACGATTACCTTCATTTTGTCTCTTTTCATCTTTTTTATTCAGAGGGAATATTACTATTTTTTTATTAATTTATTACGATATAATTTCAACTATATACGACTTAAGGATTTATATGTCACAAAGTGCAATAAAACGCCATAATCACCGCGTTCTACCATGCGATCAAAACCGTAAAATCGAACTTATAAACTTCCTTATCGAAAAAAACAGCGACCTTGATATAGCAATAATATCAAAAGAGACTATAAAGAATTTTAAAGATATTTCACTAAATCCAAAAGTGACTATAACCGATGATGCCAACATAGATTCAAGTTTTGATTTAATCATCAACTATGACCTTCCTGATGATGCACAGCAGTACCTAAAACGCATCTCTTTTGCAAAAACGTACTCTTTTATCCTTCTAGACCCGCAAGAGCAAAAACTGCTTTATCCAATCGAAACAGCACTCGGACGTTCATTCGTTCAAGAGGTCATAAAAAAGTTTGAAACGACTCAGAGTATAGAACTTAGAAAAGCTCAGGCAAAAAAAGAGAAAAAGACAAAACGCTTTGAGAAAGAGTTAGAAAAAGAGAAAGAGCAAAAAGAGAAAAAAAAGCAAAAAGCATTACCTCCTAAACGCAACATCAGAAAGATAGTCAAAAAAGACTAAAATCTATTTTTTCATCTCATGCAATGGAGAACTGCTAAGATAAGGTACTTTTCCTGAAGGCACATATTTTGATGCTTCCTCAAGGTGCAGGTCTTGATCGTCAAAAAAGATATGTGCTTTAAAAGCTTTAAGTATCTTTGACTTTTCAAGTCCTCCCAAAAAAAACACTTCATCCACATACACACCCCAGCTTCTAAGTGTCTTGATAACTCTCAGTTCTGCCGGAGAATTCCTTGCCGTGACTATGGCTATCCTTACTGGAGAAAACTCTGTACTAAAGGGTAGTCTCTCTTGAAGTCGTGCCAGTTTTTTCAAGAGTGTCGCATAAGGTCCTTCGCTCATCGGAACATCTTGCTTTGTGTCTTCATTTTTATGAAACCCTGCAAGTCCTTCGGCTTTATATACGATCTCACTGCTCTCATCAAACAAAACGGCATCCCCGTCAAACGCGATGCGTACCTGCCCTTCCGGAATTTTTGCCAAATCTTCTGGAGGTTTTTTTACAATTGCCGCCGCACATGTAAAGCCGTCTATCACTTTTTGTGCATCATCTATGTTTGTTGTCAAAAACAGATCGACATCGTACGCTTCAAGATAATCTACTACGGATTCTCCGCCTGTAAATGCATGTCTTGAGATGTTTAACTCTTTTTTTCTAATGCTGTTAAACACTTGTATCCCTGTTTCAGGGCTGTTTCTTGACATGACAACCACTTCAATGAGAGCAGACTCGCCTTTTGGCTGAAATCTGTTCAGATCCAAAAGCGCTTTTACTAAAGGCATCCCCGTCCCGTCTTTTAGAAGTTCATCTTCACGCTCAAGCATATGCTTTCGATACTCTTCCATCGCAGTCTCTTTGTCTTGGCTATATTTTGATTTAAAGACAGCATCCGCTTCACTAAGATCAAATAAAGCCGTCGCAGAGATACCGATAACTAAAGTGTCTGAGAGATCTAATGCCATGCTTTTCCTTTTACGACTTTCTGATTTTGATCATCTTAAATCTCTCGCCTAAGAGATTTGGCATGATGAGCATCTTCACTTTTTGAAGCTCCTGCTCATATATCTTCTCATCAACGTTGATACGAAGCATCTCCAAGAGCTCCAAGATGCCCATGTCGACCAAAGCCGTCATCTGCGCCCTCAACTCCACAAACTTAGCTCCCGCCTCTTCATACGCGTCTTTTACATGTTCAAACGTCACGTCATAAGTGATGTCCGAGTTTTTAAACAAGGCATCTCTATCTATTTTCTCGTCAAAAAACGGAAAAACATCGTGATCTTTGTAAATGCGAAGTGAAAAGTCCGGACGGGCCTGCATCTCTCCATAATCAAAACTGACGAACTCAAACTTCTCAGCCGAAGCAACCATCTCTTTTGCAAATTCTTCATATCCGACGGCTATCTCGCCTTTGTCTTTATGATATTTTTTAGCTTTTTGCAAGATGATTTCATCAACGGTGTCAAACTCTATTTTTCCATCATGCACCGAAGCGATCTTACCATCATGTAAAAGTTCACAGCCAAATGCGTCAAATATCTCGTTTGCGATGAAAAATGCGTTCTTACATGTAAGCTCGCTAAATGACTTATAATGTGTTAAAGAGACAACATCGCCAAATGACTGGTGAAAATACTCGCGCTGTTGCTCTTGCAGTGCATCAAAACGCTCGATGATGACAAACTGCAGACTCTCTAAAAGCTCTGGATACAGAGTGTAGATAAACTCGACCACATCGGCTAAAAAATAGCCGTGATGTGCGCCTATCTCACAGATGACTGCATCACGTTCTAAAAATCCCTCTTCTATCAAAGAGATTATATGCTTTGCAATCGTCCCGCCGAAAAATTTTGAGGTACTTACAGCGGTGTAAAAATCACCCTCTTTACCAATCTGTTTATAGTGAGTGTAGTAGCCGTCCTTGCCGTAAAGCCACTCGTTCATATATTCGCTAAATCTCATCTTTAAACTTTTCATATAGACTTAACAGCTCTAACTGCTTGTCTATCTCGTAAATTTTTGTGTCCAGTTTTTGTATCTCGACAGAATTGTTCAGGGTGTCTACATCATACTGCGTCTTATATCCTGCATGAAAAAGCTGCTGTGTGTCTTCCAAAAGTTTTTCATACAGTTCTTTGTTTCTCTTTGAAAGTTCTATCTTGTTCTCAAAACTCTTTATGTTCAGCATCACCTGTTCAAAAAGAGCTTTTAACTCTCTTTGTTTATCGATGGCGACCACTCGCGATTTGAGATAATCAACTCTTGCTGATTCGACATCTCTAAATGTATTGACATCTAGCGGTATGGATGCTTTAACACCATAGTTGTAGTAATCTGTCTCACTGGAGTATACCGTTCCCGTATTACTGCTATAGAGATTTTCCGATTTGTCCCAGTTGTATCCAGCTGTTAAACTTATCTTTGGAAGGTATTTTGTGATAGTCACGTTTTTGTTATATCTGTCTCTCTCTTCTTGACTCTTGATCTGAGAGATCACTATATTGTTTTTTAAAAACTCATCCTCGTTTAATATCCTAAGCGTAGGGATCTCTGCACTTTGATAATCCAGATCGCTTATGCTTTTAAACTGCGATATCAGTTTTTGCTCATTTGCCGCTATGTCAAAAAGAGCCTGATTCGCTTCATTTGTCTGGATGATCGCACTGTCTAAAAAACCTGAATCAAGCTGACCGTTCAGGTATTCCTCTTTTTTCTGCTCTAGATTTATCTCGGCATTTTTTATCTGAAGGTCTTGCTTTTGTTTCATAAACTCTGTTTGTTTTATCTGCATCAACAGTGCTATGGTGTCTTTTATGAGTTTTCTTTTTGCAACATCCAGCGTAAAGTTGGAGTAGGTTCTTGAAGCCTGCGCAAATTTGATGCCGTAGTAGATACCGCCGCTTTGAAAGATGGGCTGATCCATCACGATAGCGGCTTTTTGGGTATCTTGAATATTATTGTTAGGGTTGCTCTTCGAGTAAGCATAACTGATGACTAAGGGTGCGATCCAAGAGTCTCGCAGTTTTGAGCTGTCAGCTTCTACTTTTTGGTAATCATAAGAGAACTCTTGCTTTTTAATATCGGAGAGATAGTTCTCTAACTTTTGATTATCCTCTTTTGCAAAAGAGAGACTATAAACTGTTAACAGCGATATTAAGACGTTTAAAGCCCTCATCGATCTCCTCTTTAGTGATTGTAAGCGGCGGAAGCAATCTCAATGTGTTTCTTCCAGCTTTTAAGACCATGACACCGTGTTCTCTCGCACTGGTTATGACTTTTGCCAATGTATCTGCATCTTTGACACGAAGACCGCACATCATACCCAGACCGACTTTTTCTAAGAAGATATCTTTATGCAAGTTATAAAATCTCTCCAACGCTTTGTCAAAAAGAAGCATACCTATCTCTAAATCTCCGCTTTGCTCATACTCGCTAAGTATATCCATCACTTCACACACAGCAGTAGAACTTAGATAGTTTCCACCAAATGTAGAACCATGGTCACCCGCATTAAAGATATCTTTTAACGTTGTCATCACGACACCCACAGGTACACCGCCGCCAACACCTTTTGCCAGACTCACGACATCGGGTTCTATCTCATAAAGATTTGAAGCTAGGAACTTGCCTGTTCTGTAAACACCCGTTTGAACTTCATCTACGATAAGCAGGATATCTTTACTTTTTAAAAGTTTTGCCAAAGCTTGCACTTTTTCTTTGTCCTGAGGCTGGACTCCACCCTCGCCTTGTACTAGCTCTATCATAACGGCTACGGTATGCCCATCAATCAGACTCTCTATCTCATCGATGTTTTTAGCATACACAAAACCATCTGGAAAAGGTCCGAAATAGTTGTGCATACTCTCTTGACCCGTCGCTTTGACAGTCGTGATAGTACGTCCGTGAAACGAATGGTCTAGCGTGATAATCTTGTATCTTTTGATTTCGCCGTCTTTTTCACCGTATTTGCGTGCAATCTTGATGGCACCCTCGTTTGCTTCAGCTCCGCTGTTTCCAAAGAAACATTTCATATCATATCCGCTTGCTTTGACAAGTTTCTCTGCCGCACGAGCTTGGGGTGCTGTATAGTAAAGGTTTGACATGTGAATCATATCTTTTATCTGAGCGCATATAGCGTTTGTAAGTCTCTCATTTCCATGACCGATACTTACAACCGCGATGCCCGAAGTAAAATCTATATAATTTTTTCCGTTTGCATCTATCAATTTTGCGTTTTTACCGCTCACAAACTCCACATCCGCTCTAGCGTACGTAGGTAAAACATATTTGTTATCTAACTCTTTTGTTGTCATCTCACAACCTTCATACTATTTTCTATTTTATTAAGCAATTATACATCTAATCATCAAAAGAATTATTTAACTCTTTTGAAAACCATTTTTATCTTCACAATCTATCAATAATCCAACATTTTACTGATAGCTTCCATTGAAGTCTCTGTTGAATCTAAGTCTGAGTGTGGCGCGTCTTTTACTTCTACAATGCTTACATGTAAGCCCTGTTTTTTAGCCAGAGCGTAAAAATCTTTTGTCACATCTGGTTTTGAGATCTCGTCTCTTGTGCCGTAGATGAGCAGGATGTTTGCATCTTTGTCTATTTTGTCAAAAATATCCACTGCAGATATGAGGTCTTTTTCTTTTGAGATTTCATGGATATCGTATCGCCCGCCTGCAAGTGCGATGTTTTGGATAAGACCGGGGTCTATTCCCATAAGCGTCGCACCCATCATCGCTCCTGCTGAGTGACCGATATAATTCACTGTTTTTGCTTTATATTTTGCTTTTAAAGCTGTGATAAGTGCATCTAAAAACTTGATATACCCTTTGTCAGCGGCAAGTTTTTTCGTTTTATCGTGGGATAGTGCCTGAAAATGGTTGGTCGAAGAACCTGAGTATCCCGGCAGTGCGATGGCAACGGTAGTTATGTCCGTGAGCATTGCAAGATCATCGGCGAACGTCGCGTATCTTGCCAAGACATTAGCACCCTCTTTCCATGTACCGTGTACTACGATGGTCAATGAGCCCTCCTTGTCCCCTTTTGCCTCTTTGTACGCGATGCACTCACCGCCTGCAAAAATGAAACCACTGCCTTTTATGTCACACTGCTGCTGTGAGACCGTATCTGCCAAAGTATTTGCAGATAAAAACAGTGATACGACCAATAAAAAAATAACTCTGTAGTACATAATGATTCCTTTAGATTACTGTTAATTTGACTTTGTTCTCTTGAAATACGGCGCTGTTTCCTTCATAACTTCTCTTACATGTAGTGAGATTATTTACCCCGTTTGTACCTGAATAGATGAGTACACAGTCAGCTCTTAGTCTGTTGTCTAGCCCTACATGTAGAGTCACACTTCCCGTTTTTGAGACGACCTCTAACATCTGCCCCTCTATATAGCCAAGAGAGGAGTTGACATAGACTTTATCGTCTATTTTAAACTGAGAGTTCAGGCTTGAGGGCGACTTACATGTGATGAGAAAAAAATCATCCCTCATGTTGAAATCAACATCGACCGTATCCAAAAATGCGAACTCGCCGTCATCCGTGCTAAAGCCATCTTCATACGATATCTCACTTCTGCCTTTTATTTTGAGAAGTCCATCTTCATCCTCGTGGCTAAGCGATTTGAAATGATCTATATACTCATCTTCCTTTTTCAACTCTATTCCGAACTCATCGCATAAAATGCGAGCGAGTTCATACTCACTGATGCCGATTGTACTCTCTTTAAGCTTTGGCATCAGCGACATGTAATGAGTCCCGTAATAACTTCTGATATCATTTTTTTCTAAGAATGTCTTTGCAGGGATAACGAGATCTGCCATCTTGGAAGTCTGGTTTTCATAAAGCCCGAAGTAGATGAGATTTTCTACCTTTTCAAGCTCCGCTTTTACCCTTGCTGTGTCTGGCATCTGATTGAGCGGATTTGTACCTTGGATGAACACGGTGTCGAAATCGCCGAATTTTGTATCGACTTTACTGACCTTTTTTGCTTTTACCGTAAACGGCGAATCTATGCCCGCTCTTGAAGCTCCAAGATAGCTTACTCCGCATCCCTCTTTTCCAAAAAGCCCCAAAAGTGCTGCAAATGAGTCAATGGCTCGCATCACGTCTGCACCGTCAAGATACTTTTGTATTCCGATTCCGCAGATTATGGCTACTTTTTTGCCGTTGATGATCTCCAAAAACCTGCCGATGTCGCCAAGTGTTGCACCGATCTCCTCCAGTACCGCTTTTATACGTATGGTCTGAGTCAGTTCGTAAAAATCCTCATGTTCGGCGGCGCACCTGCCGACAAACTCACTGTCCACACTTCCCTCGATACATAAAAAACGTGAAAGCAGCATGGCAAACTGCAGATCCCCGTGAGGCTTTAACTGTACATGCAGGTCTGCTTGAGATGCGATCTTTGTTTTCACCGGGTCTATGACGATGACCTGCTTCTCTTTTAGTAGCGGCAAGAGATGCGATGACGTTGTGTGCGGATTTCTTCCCCAAAACACTATGACTTCGGACTTTGCTATCTGCTGTGGGCTCATGATGTCATTGTGTCCGCGCCCTGCGATAATACCTGCTTCTCCTGCCCCGTCACACAAAGTCCCGTCAGTCAAAGTCGCACCGCGGGATGCAAAGAAGTAGTCCGTGACCTCCTGCATCAATCCGAAATTCCCATGACCTCTGTAATGAAGAATATTGTCGCTCTTTTTTATGATGTTTTTAAGATGAGAAAGTGCCTCATCCATAGTGATGTCTTCACCCTTATAGGTGGGTTTTTCTATCCTTGCGAACTCTTCATAATGATTCAGATGCGGACACAAAAATCCTTGAGTAAACCCTTTTTTTAAACCTCTAAGCTTGACTCCGTCATACACGATGCTACATGCGTCATAGCAGTCAAGAGGACAAGCGCTCAAATCATTCATCTTTAAACTCTATCTGAACCAGTTTTGAAAATCTTTGCGGAGTCTTGACTACGATCTGTGCCTGATAACCGGAGATATGGGTTTCATCGGTGATATTCCAAAGTCTGTCTATCTTATACTCTGTTTTTTGTCCATCGATATATATTTTTTTTCCGTTGATGCCTTTGACATCTTCCTCATCAAGATATATCGTAAGGATCGCTTTTGAGATATCTGCTATCTTTGCAAGAGGTGTCGCCATGGAAACCACCTGTCCCTCTTTTACCATCAGATCATAAAGCACGTACCCTTTTGCACTGAGATGTTTGTCTTTTATTGATTTGTTCAATCTTGCGATCTGCAAAGAGGTGTCTAAAAGCTGTATCTTAAGATTGTCCAACTCTTTTTGTGTAGCCAAATACTGGTTTTGCGTCGTATAAAGATCATAAAACTCTTTATCTTTTTCAACAGTCGATTTTATCTTGAGGAGTTTGATACGATCATAATTGGTATTTTTCTTCTCTAATATCTCCTGATAGTTTTTTACAATCTCTTCATCGAGTTTTATCGTATCTTGTAAATAAATTTTCTTCTCTTGGAGCTGTTTGAGTTCGACCTGGTCAAGTTCATCGTCCAGTTTGATGTAATCTTCCGAGCCCAGAACTTTTCCCAGACTTTTTTCATCGCTGAACACTACCTGAGCGGATACGTTGGATGAGATCGTCCTGATTTCATAAGGCTCTACCTTGGAATAATACACTTTTGCATTTAACGATGATATAACTAAAACCAATAAAATAAATTTATTCACTATTATTTCCTTAAATTTTATATGCATTCTACTCATATATCACTTTTAAAAAAATAAGTAAAAGGATATAAACTCATATTCATATTTATTTTGATAATATTACATATAAACGAACAAAAAGGATGATAGGATGTCCGTATTGGATAACGTAGATGCTTCTACGAATTTAGCGAAAAACAATGAAGTACAACTATTGGTTTTTAGAGTAAGCAACAGTGCAGATTCAGCTTTTTATGCCATCAATGTTTTTAAAACACGCGAAGTAGTCGAATCTAAAAATCATTATTTGACTCAAATACCATCGGCACATCCTATGCTGGAGGGAACTATCACTCTTCGAGGGATTCAGATCCCGATACTGAACCTTCCCGCTTGGCTGCATATACAGCTAAGCAAAGAAGAGATAAAAAAATCAAATATATTGATCTGTGATTTTAACGGTATTATTATCGGACTACGTATCATGTCTGCATATAGGGTTATCAAGAAAAATTGGAGCGAAATGCATGCACCGGACAGCTATAGACTCGGTGAAGACGGTGTTGTCATCAATGATACAAGACTAGAAGACGGGAACATGTGTCTTATCTTAGATTATGAAAAACTTCTGGCAGATGTAGTTCCTCAAGCGATGGTCGATGTAAACGAGGGGCGAAGAGCCTTAGAGGAAGTCGATATCCCTAGCAAACTGAGAAGAGGTACAGTTCTAATCGCAGAAGACTCTAAAACTGCACAAAAACATCTGATGCAGATATTTAACAACGCTTCATTAAAATACAAAATGTTTGACAACGGAAAAGTTTTACTGAACTATATCTTTGCAATGGAAGACACGAGCATTATTCCTGCCGTGATCACAGATATCGAAATGCCTGAGGTTTCAGGATTTACAGTTATTCAAAAATTAAGAGCAGATCCACGAACAAAAAATATCCCGCTAATCGTAAACAGTTCTATGACGGGTGAAAACAATAAACGTGAGGCTACAGGACTTGGAGCTGACGGATTTATCGATAAGACAAAAAGTCATAATATCATACCTCTTATCGTAGATGCTATGAATGCAAGAAGTAAAGCGTAAATGATTTAAGAAGAGAGTTTCTTTCCATGTAAGAACGACTTACATGGAAAGGGAGATCTTTCTATTTGAAAATAGAAAGAAGTACACCGGCTGCAACAGCCGAACCGATAACACCTGCAACATTTGGACCCATTGCATGCATTAACAGCATATTTGTTCTGTCATACTCCATACCGACTTTATTCGACACACGAGCTGCCATAGGAACTGCTGAAACTCCAGCCGAACCGATAAGAGGATTGATCTTATTTCCCGGAAACATGTTCATGATCTTAGCCATGATAACACCTGCTGCCGTACCTACTGAAAACGCAAGGCTTCCAAGTAAAAGAATTGCCAATGTATCAGGTACCAAGAACTGATCTGCTGCAAGTTTAGAACCTACCCCCAAACCAAGCATAATAGTGACAATATTGATCATCGCATTTTGCATCGTGTCTGAAAGACGATCGACAACACCTGATTCTTTTAAGAAGTTACCAAACATAAATGCACCGATAAGAGGTGTAGAGTCTGGAAGAACCAAAATTGAAAGAGTCAAAACCAATAAAGGAAATATCAATTTCTCGATACGAGATACGTGACGAAGCGTAGTCATCTTGATACGACGCTCTTTATCTGTTGTAAGCGCTTTCATAATTGGAGGCTGGATAATAGGAACCAAAGCCATATATGAATACGAAGCAACAGCGATAGCACCTAAAAGTTCAGGAGCAAGGTTTGTCGCGATAAAGATCGATGTCGGACCATCCGCTCCACCGATGATAGAGATAGCAGAAGCTTGTTGAAGCGTAAAGTGGAAGATATCTGTGTACTGAGAAAGTGCTACGGCACCTACAAGTGTTCCAAATATACCAAATTGAGCCGCACCGCCAAGAAGAGCAGTTTTTGGGTTAGACAGCAATGGACCAAAATCCGTCATCGCACCGACACCCATAAAGATCAGAATCGGGAAAAGTTCATTTGAGAGACCTGCTTGAAAGATAACACCCAAAAATCCGTGAGGACCCGCGATATCTGCGACAGGAATGTTTGCCAAAAGTCCACCAAAACCGATAGGCAAAAGTAAGAGTGGTTCAAAACCTTTTTTAATCGCCAACCAGAATATTAAAAAAGTAACAAGGATCATCAGTACACGACCCCAGCCTTTATGAAAATCACTCATAGGTTTTCCGGTTGCACTAAGTTCGTTTGGATCAGGATTTAAGATAGCATTGACACCTGTAGTCTTTAAAAAATCTTTAACCATCAGGGAAAAGTCTTTTCCTACATACGTCTCTTGTTTTTCAGTTACTTGGGCTTCTGGGGCAGCTTCATGCTCATTTGCACTTGCTCCAACAAATCCAAGTAAAGCAAACAGAGTTATAAGCTTTACTAAAAATATTTTCATCACTTATCCTATTACTGCTACGACTTGACCTTCAACTACCTTGTCGTTTACATTTACATTGATAGATCTTACAACTCCGCCTTTTGGAGCTACTACGTCGATTTCCATTTTCATAGATTCTAAGATTAAGATAACATCACCCTCAGCAACGCTTTGACCAGGATTAGCAACTATTTTCCAAACTGCACCCGGTAGTAATGCTTTAATTGTTGTACCGTCTACTGAAGTTTTAGGAGTCGATGTACTCTCACCATTAACCGCTGTTACTTGGATGTTTGCATCACCCTCTGCAACTTGAACACTGAACTTTTGTCCATCTACTACTACTGTATAACTTCCTGTACCCATACTGTTTGTTCCTTCATTATTTTGATTTGTTTGTGTCGGCTCTGCACATTTCATATCTGATTTTTTTCTTACGTTTACTTCTGCTTCACCCTTAAGGAAAGTGATGCCTTTTTCATGACAAGCAGCTGCGATGAAGATATTTTCCTCAGTCGTCTCTATGCCCTCTTTTTCAAGTATTTTTATCCAGTGTGCCAACGACTTTGTCTCATCAGCATCAGTAAGATCAAGAACTTTTTCGGTAGTCGGTTCAAGATGTAATTTTTCAGAAGCTATTCTTACAACTTCAGGATCCGGAGCAACAGGAGTTTTACCGAAGTAACCCAAAACCATTCTTCCATAACCAGGAGCTATCGCTTTCCAAGGACCCTGCATAACATTGTTAAGCGCTTGTTGGAAATAAAACTGTGAAACAGGAGTCACAGAAGTACCGTAACCGCCCTTTTCAACGACTTCACGCATTGCATCGATCACTTCCGGGAATCTGTCTAGGATGTTATTATCACGCATCATCTGTGTATTTGCAGTAAGTGCACCGCCAGGCATTGGCGAAAATGGGATAAGAGGTGATACCATTGTCGCTTCGGGCGGCATAAAATAATCGTCTAAACAATGTGCGACTACTTTTTCGTATGCCAATATTTTATCGATCTCTAGACCGCCAAGGTCATAATCCATCCCTTTTGTAGCATGAAGCATTGTCAGGATATCCGGTTGGCTAGTTCCGCCGCTTACAGGAGAAGCCGCCATATCTATACCGTCGATTCCAGCTTCAAGCGCCGCTAAATATGCAGCAACCGAAACACCTGCAGTTTCATGCGTATGAAGGCGAAGGTGTGTACCCTCAGGTACTAAAGCACGAGCCATTTTGATAGTCTCGTAAACTTTTTTAGGACTTGAAGTACCGCTTGCATCTTTAAAACAGATACTGTTGTAAGGGATACCGCTGTCTAATATTTCACGAAGAGTTTTTTCATAGAACGCAACATCATGAGCACCGAAACATCCCGGAGGAAGGTCCATCATTGTTACTACTACTTCGTGTTTCAACCCATGATGAACGATTCGCTCACCTGAGTATTTTAAATTTTCAACATCATTTAATGCATCAAAATTACGGATTGTCGTTGTTCCATGTTTTTTAAACATTTTTGCATGTAGATCGATCAACTCTTTTGAGCCGGTATCGAGCATAACTGTATTTACACCGCGAGCTAAAGTCTGAAGGTTCGCATCCGGTCCAACGATCGCACGGAATCTGTCCATCATTGTAAAAGCGTCTTCGTTTAGGTAAAAATAAAGTGATTGGAATCTTGCTCCGCCACCAAATTCAAAGTGTGTAATTCCAGCGTGTTTTGCTGCTTCTACAGCTGGGAAAAAATCATCCATAAGTACGCGACCACCAAAGACGGACTGAAACCCGTCTCTAAATGTCGTATCCATGATATCAATAAATTTCTTTGCCATATCTATCCTTGTCTATGATGCATAATCGCAGCCGTGATGGCGGCGACTATCTTTTTGTTATTTTGCGTGTTTTGCGTTTCTTCTTTAGGTATGCTAACAGGTTCCGGAAAAAATCTGTTTATGATCTTGGAAGCAACATTTGTCGCAACGATCATAATGACTAAGAACACGAAAACTGTTCCCATACCAAGAAACATAAACTTTGTTCCCTCTAGAACTAAATTTGTCTCCATATCATTCACCTCATTTAAATAGTCCATTATAATAGTACAAATTACTTTAAACTTTTATGGATTATGGGCGGAATTATATCTTTTTAAATTCTTTGTTACTTTTTCAAATTATTTTAATAACATATAAACTTTAAACGATATAATTTCAGCAATAAAACTCAAAAAAGGTAAATTTTATGAACTTAGATAAAATCGGTTACGGCGAAAACCCGGAAAAAGTAAAAGCGATCATTGAGATTCCATGTGGCTCAAATATCAAATATGAAGTAGAAAAAGAGAGCGGTGCGATCGTACTTGACCGTGTAATGCATTCAGCTATGTATTACCCTGCGAACTACGGGTTTGTAAACAAGACTCTTTCTCAAGACGGCGATCCGGCTGACGTTTTGGTTCTTGCCGAATACCCTATGCAAGCAGGTTGTGTCGTAAACTGCCGTTTAGTAGGTGTTTTAATTATGGAAGACGAAAGCGGAATAGATGAGAAACTTTTAGCGGTGCCTACATCAAAGATCGATCCTACATTTGATGAGATCCAAGATCTTGGCGACATTCCAAAACACACATTGGCAAAGATAAAAAACTTTTTTGAAACATATAAAATGCTTGAACCGAACAAATGGGTAAAAGTAAAAGGCTTTGAAGACAAAGCGAGTGCTACAAAAATCCTTGAAGACGCTATAAAAAACTATAAATAGGGATACAAGATCATGATAGCTGGGATGTACGAACAGGATTTTATTGCTTATTTCATCTTTGGAATAATACTTAATTTTGTTTTTTCCATACTTTTTGGAATCTATCTTAGCAAAAATATCGGTATGCAGGAGATGATAACAAGCAAAGGGGAAAAACACCAATCCTCTTTTGTTGCCATCTCTCTTTTTATTCCATATATAAAAATGATGATAACGCTCTATAGAGTAGCGATCCTTCAGTTTTACTTTTTAAACAAGGGCAGATCACACAAAGAGTTCTGGATATATATGACTCACGAAGAGTAGTCTGGATACCTACTCTTTTAGCCCTTTTAAGATCTTCCTTTCCTTATACAGTGAGACCAAGAACATAGATATATAACTCCCGATCAGTGCTACGATAACGGCTATGATATTTTTTGAATAGAAAAAATATATTCCGTAAAAAATGATAACGAGTGATACGATCCCCCACAGGCGGATAAAGAGTGCCGATAAAAAGTCTCCGCTGGCTTTGATAAACGATATCTGATATGCGTTTAAGATGACAAAGATAAAGAAAAAAGAGATATGTATGATCATCAACGATGCTTCGGCATACTCTTTTGAAAATGTAAACAGGACAAATCTGTCTGCAAAAAGAAGTGATAAAACGATAAAAGTGATACTGACACTAAAAGCGAACTTCAGCACCCAACGCTTTATCTCACGCAGTTCATCAAACTTTTTCTCGCTGTAAAGTTTTGAGAGTTCGGGGAGCACGAAGCGAAAGATCGGAAAGACGAAGAGCATGATCATATAGGTAAAGATCGGCTTGACGATGACCTGAAAATCTCCCAATTCCCCCAAAGTAAAATACTTCATGATAAGCAGCACGGCCGTATACATCATCACGATTCCAGAACCAAACTCGATGGTGGAGATAAGAGAGTTTTTCAAAAACTTCTGTGTATCATGCTGGTGTTTGGGCTTATCTACAGGAACGCTTCTTATCTCTTTGGTCTTTTTGACGTAGATGTATAAAGAGATACTAAAAGCGGTCATAATGGTGGAGATAAAAAGAGGCTGCAAGCCATGGGTATGTGCAAAGAAATAAGCCACCAAAAACCATACGATCAAGAGCGCCGGTTCCAAAAAAGTCACGAAGTTTATGACTTTATACATTCTGTACATGGCGATGAGATTTGTATAATAGACGCTAAAGCCAAGAGATATAACCGTAAAGACAAGATACCAATAATCTATATGGACACCGATCTTATGTTTGAGATATGGAATAATAAATCCCCAAACGACAAGTACGGTCACAAAAAGAACTGCTTTAAAGACGTTCAATATCTTATAATCATCTTTTGTCTGAGCAAATGTCACGACCATCGAACTTCGAAAACCAACAAGTATCAAAAGAGTCATAGTAAAGATATCGATCGACGTAAAATACAGAGCAAGATCTGCTTTTGATATAAACCTTGCCAAGAATATTTTGAAACTAAAGTTTAAAAGAACACTCAGCGAAGATATCCAGATACTGTGATAAATAGCTTTTTTCATTGATAAGCACCTAATATGCAGCTCTGTAGATCCGCATCGCTCCAAACTCCAGCATGGCTGTTTTTTGCACGATTTTGTGCTTTAACAAAGAGATATCTAAATTCGTCATCATTAAAATTGGCCTCTTTTATCGCAAGCCCCTGTTCAAGTAATGCCTCTGAGAGTGTCTTTTCTCCATATGCATACACTGCACATTTTGTATTTTTGAACTCAATATGATAATTTTGCCTTACATGCAGACCCATCTGGATAAAATACTTTTTTAACGGATTTGCGCTCAAGTAGTTTTCTATTCTTTGCTTACATGCAGGCATCAGATCTTTATTGGCAAGAGCCTGTTCTAAAGTGACTACACCATAGGGCTTACATGTAAAGCTGTTCATGCCTATACTAAACTCTTGCATATCGTTTGAATATACCTTTTTTAATTCCGCTATATCGATCGCCTGTATGTTCAAAGCATAAAAAAATATAAAAATATAAATAGTTTTCATGCCGTTATCATAACATTTAATCTATTTGAAAAGTTATGAAATATTTAAAAAAACTCTGTTAATTTTTCTGATATAATCATAAATTGTTATATTCCATCAAAGGGTATATTTGAAACTATTTTTTCTATTTGCGTTTATATTTCTATCTTCTCTTTATGCTGAAGATTATGAGATGGGGCACGGTCTTACATTAAGTGAAAAACTCCATATCGGGGCTTATATCTCAGCCGATTATGAGTCGAGCAATGATAAAAAGCAATTTAGACTCGATGATGTCGCCGTCTTGGCATACGGGCGCGTCCTTCCTGAACTTTCATATCTCGTCGAGCTTGAAGCCACACCTTTTTATCAAAAGAACTATACGACAGGTTCGGAAGATTCCAATCAAAGATTTTACTATGAACGGGCATATGCGGATTACGGCTATTCCGAAATGTTTAATTTTCGCGCGGGAAAACAGATATCTCCCATAGGCTATTGGAACCTTGAACCCATAAACGTCCTGCGGGACACCAGTTCGGATCCGCTATACAGTTATAAGATGTTTCCGAAGTTTTTAACCGGTCTTGATGTATATGGATATGCAAATGAATCTGCAACCCTAAAGTACCACGTCTTTGCGCAAAAAAACAATAATCTTGATGATGATACGCTTAACATCACGGCAGATCAGTTTTTTGCTTTTTCATTAGAACACGAAATAAGTTCAGAGATAAGTTACGGAGGTTCAGCCGGTAATTTCGTCACAAAGGATAAAGAACATACGAATTTTGTTCAAGTTGACGGCAAATACGACATATATCCTTTTGTATTTCAGATGGAAGCGGCTTACAACAGCAATGATGACACCATCCAGGACGAACAGACATACAGGATCGGCGGATACGGACAGGGAATTTATCATATCAACATAAAACATGCTCTTATCGGACGTTATGAATACTTCCATGACAGCAGTAACTCTCAGACAAACAATATCGGAGTCTTAGGATATAGCTACAGACCTATCTACCCGGTTTCATTAAAAGGCGAACTTCAATACAACTCAGATGAACGTCTAAACAAATTTATTATCTCATTTTCGGTGTTGTTTTAATGAGACGCTTAACTCTATTATTCTTATTATTTTCATTGACTTTGTCTGCATCGGAGTTTGCAGTTATTACATCGTCAAAAAGCAGTCTCACTACGCTAACCTCCAGACAGATAAGAGATATCTTTATGATGAAACTTCACTATATAGATGATGTTAAAGTGATCCCTATCAATACGTCTGCAAGCGCATCGATTCGTCAGGAGTTTGAAAAAAATATTTTGCAGATCGACAGACAAAGGCTCAATAATTATTGGATCAAACAACATTTCCAAGGGATAAGTCCTCCTGTGACGCAGCCCTCGATCGCCTCTATAAAGATGTTCATAAAAAATGTCGAGGGAACGATCGGATATATCCCAAAAGAGATGGTCGATCCTGATTTGAAAGTACTATATGAGTTTTAGACTAAAAGCTGTTTTACTTATACTCTCTATCGCGCTTATACCCTACATCTCTATTATGTTTTACATCGGGAATATGCTACGTGACACCTATAATCAAAATATCACCAAAGAGATGCAGACACAGCTCTCTCTTACGACAAAAAGTATAGAACAATATATCCAGACACTTCAAAACGACATGCAATTTATGGTCAGACTCGATGTGATGAATGATATTTTTTCCGGTGATCTCGACCGCCGTATAAGCAAACTTCTTGAAGAGAAAAAAGATGAGTTAAAGCTCTACGGTGATTTTTATATTATAGATAAAAACAACAATATCATCGCATCCAGCGACACATCCAAACTTGGTAAAAAGATCACTTTCAAGCCTTTTTTTACGTACCCGGTTCATTCTACTTTTGACAACAGTGTCATTGCAGATCTTGTTTTAGAGTTCTCACCGAAGAATCTGACATATTTTTTCAATAATACAAAAGACAGGATATATTATATTCTTCTTGATAATGAACAGCCTCTTTTTAAAGAAAAAACATTCAAACAGGCATTTGTCGTTAAAGGTTTTATTAAAGACACTCCTAACATTGAAATAGTACTCGAGCAGGACAAAGAACTGTTTTTAGAACTTCTTCATAAATCTGAATATTGGTTCTTTGTGACGATCTTTTTAGGTGCTTTTATCATAACCATCATTGCCCTCTTCTTGATCAACCGCCTTATAAAACCTATTATCTCTTTATCCCAGATCGCCGATGAGATCACACAGAAACAAGACTATTCCTACAGAGTTGACAGCTCATCAAATGACGAAGTAGGCAAACTCTCAAAATCTTTCAATAAAATGCTCATCGGTATGTCCGATACATTAAATAAGCTCAAAGAGGAAACAAAAAACAGAGAGATATTGATACAAGAACAGGGTAAAAACGAGATGCTCAAACAGCTTTCGCATAAACTTTCAAAATATCTTTCACCGCAGATATATGAATCGATATTCTCAGGAGCACAAGATGTCACATTGACATCAAAACGGAAAAAACTTACTATTTTCTTCTCAGACATCGTCAACTTTACGGACACTACAGAGACTATGGAGTCTGAGGATCTAAGCGAACTGCTAAACGATTATTTAAATGATATGACGCAGATCGCCCTCAAATATGGTGCAACGGTCGATAAATATATAGGTGATGCCATCATGCTCTTTTTCGGTGATCCAAAATCAAACGGCATTGAAGAGGATGCGACTGCTTGTGTTCATATGGCTCTAAAGATGCAGGAGCATATGCATACTCTGCATCAGCGCTGGAATAAAAAAGGTTTTACCAAACCTTTTATGATCCGTATCGGAATCCATACCGGATACTGTACGGTCGGGAACTTCGGTAGTGAAAACAGACTCGAATATACGATCATCGGTTCATCAGTCAATCTTGCAAGCCGTATCGAATCATCTGCTAATCCAAATGAGATACTGATTTCAGAAGAGACTCAACTTTTGGTAGATGGCAAGTTTACATGTAAAAGATCAAAAGAGATCACACCAAAAGGTTTTACACGTCCTATCTCTTTATATAGTGTTTTTAACAAAACAGATAAAGAGGAAGATGAGATATCGATCCAAGAAGATGGGCTTGATCTGCGCCTGCAGATGGGCAAGATCTCACATAAAGACAAAGAACTGCTCAAAGAAAAACTTGTTAATATAATCAACAGACTTTCTTAAATATACAACTAATTAGAAAATTTATTGTACTTTTTATGCTATTTTTAGATATAATTCCAATCTTTTTTAATGGAGGAGATTTGAAATTATTATTATTAATAT
>JAHJGM010000014.1 GCA_018824305.1 bacterium | reverse complement strand
GTAGATCTCTCCTTTGCCGTCGGAGTCTATGATGATGTCATTATTACCTGCTATGTAAGTATCGAAATCGTTTCCGCCTTTGAGGATGTCCGATTCATTGTCTATAGTCCCATAGCCATCATACCCCATCAAGGTATCGTCACCGTCTCCCCCGTAAAGTACGTCAGTGCCTTTGTCACCGATGAGTGTGTCGTCGCCTCTTTCTCCGAAGATCAGGTCGTTTTTGGCGGTGCCGGCAAGATAGTCATTTATATTTTCTTGACCGCGATTTGAGCTATTGTCATTAACTGTATCTATACCGACAATGACATTATCAATACTATCAAAAGAAATGCCTTCACCAAATTTACTGATTAAATAATTTTTACTATCTTCAAGTTGACTTTCAATTCCGTTTACACCATCATATGCAAAACCAATCGGAGTTGTACCCTCTGTTGACCACTCTTGCGCAATAATATACTCTCTATGAATATTGTACATTCTAAATGCTGCTTTTGCGCTATCATCTGTAATACCGTCTGATCCAAATAAACCAAATAAATCTGATTCAGCTACACGTCTCTTTGCTATACCGTAGCCGACAATCGCTCGACTTGATCCGCCATTTGTGTCATAGCGGATTTGGAACCAAGCCTCTGCACGCAAATCGTTTCTTATCGCATATATAGTTCCAGGTATCATACTTTTAATAGAAGAAGCTTTTGGTCCTGTAATATTATAAAGAACTGATATTATGGCAGCTCTTTCTCTAGATGGTGTAAGATCATCTACTCCCAGCGCTTCAGTTAAAGCATCACTATATTTTTCAATTTTTTCTTCTAATAAATCTTCCGCATTCTTCCTAGTTGATAAAGTTATCAATTGATTGATTTGAGTAGCTAAACTATCTCCATAAACGCCATTGGCATTCTTTATTAAAGTAACAACTTTATTTAATGCTTCCTCTTCTGTATCTGCTGGTGATATAGAAGTTACATAAAATAGTAAGTCATCAACTAAAGAGTTTACATTTTGTACAAGGTCGTATCCATAACCGATAGCAAGACTATTTGTCCCATCACTATGAGCATCAAGATTATTTCCTGTAGTAAAAAGTACCATATTTTCTTTTTCTCGAATATGCCAAGCTCTATCTTCTATATATCCACCATGTACATAATCAGTTCTTAGATTTGATAGTCCCATTATTTTTTTCCTTGATTTAATCTATAATTATTTCTTTGTAGGAAGCAGATATTATCTCGTCGATTATTTTTATCAAATTTAATCAACATCATTACGTTACCTTCATTTGTCATATCTCGTCCATCCGCGGCTATATCTTTTTGTTCCATTCGTGACTTTGCATAACCAAAAACTGCTATATAATAAACACCATCTAGTTTTAAAGGAAAATATTGGCCAAGATATATGCTATCTACTTTTTCACCTAATATTTCAACATATTCAACACTCTCAATATTTTTATTACACTTATTTTCTTTATATTTACGAAAAGCATTCGTCCATGTTCCACTTATTTCGCCTAAACCTTTTTCAACTAATTGCCCATCTCTTACTTTACTATCATCATACTCTATCTCAATAGAATCACCATTTTTCTCAGTCATATAATATATACTCTCTGTATCATAATAATTCCATTGTCCTTTATATAAAAAAACTGATTCATTTATATCATCATTATTTATATCAAAGTGGGCTACATAGAAGCTGTCTTGATATTTTTCTTTTAATGGTTTCCAATGAATCCAATTAAACTCTTTATGTTTATCCAAATTAACCCATATCCGATTATTTAAATCATTGTTTAATAAATCTAAAATTTGATTACAAACTTTATCATCTCTACTCTTCGCAATTGTAAATTCATTTACAGCTAAAACACTTGTCACTAAAAGCATTAATGATATTATTATTTTTTTCATCACGCCACCTCTTTAGTTTGATTTTTTTGCTCTACATGTAAGCTTACATGTAAGGAATTAAACTTCATAAAAAAACACTGTTGAATGGTCGCATTGTTCGCTGTTGAGATAGTATCATTTCCATCTCCGCCATATAAGGTAAAGCCTCCTGCTACAGGACTACTCATAAGGGACATTGCTGCTACGCCTGTGAGAGTCTGACTGCCGCTATTGACTTGGAAGTGGTCATCACCTCCTCCGCCGTCTATGGTACCTCCACCCGGTAATAGATTTATGAGATTAGAGTCATCGTCCGCTGAAAAACTGCTTCCTGCCCAGTGTACTATGTATGCTGGATTATCTACGTAGTGGTCTATGTAGGTTTTACCGTCTTTGTCTGTAGCGTAGATAGGTATTTGGTATTGGTGCCATTCATCTGTGCTGTTTACTGTTACGTAGGTTGCACCTGTGGGAGCTGTGGTTTGTTTGGTACTACTCTCTAGCTGTATTCCAAGACCTACATCTAAGATACGGTCTTCTCCCTCAATTTTCTCGGAAGGTTGGAGATCATTTACTGTAAGTGTATGCCCTGTTTTACTATCTGTTACGGTAAGGGTAGTACTCTCTAGTTTATAACTAAGAGTTCCGCTTATGTAGGTTCCATCTCCCAAGGAGTCTGTTCCGCCTGTGAGCTGTTTGCCTTCAAAGTAGATCTCTCCTTTGCCGTCGGAGTCTATGATGATGTCATTATTACCTGCTATGTAAGTATCGAAATCGTTTCCGCCTTGGAGGATGTCTGATTCATCATCGGGAGTCCCGTATCCGTCATACCCCATCAAGGTATCATCTCCATCTCCGCCGTAAAGAACATCAGTGCCTTTTCCGCCGATGAGAGTATCATCGCCTTTTTCTCCGAAGATTAGGTCATTTTTATCGGTGCCTTGGAGGTTGGTGTCGTTGTTACTTGTTGTAGTATCTGCGTATGATTCCCCACTTGCTCCGATACCTTGCCCTACGATGATCGAGCCGTCGATGGTGGTGCCTTGGGCGTAGTTGGTGATGAGGCGGGTTTTGGCAGGAGTGAGGGCGAGATCAAGATCGTTTGCACCCAACAATAGTGTGGGATATGTTGTATTCCCCGGAAGTCCTCGGACGTGGTTTATTTCAGCTTGAATTTGCACGCGGTGTGCTTCTAAAAATCGAATAACGTTTTTGGCTTCATTATCATTTGTAGGTGTTATTCCATCAGCTGAACCATAAAGACCAAATGTATCGGATTCATTGACGCGACGGTTGGCGATGCCACGTTCAATTGTATCGGCTTGAGAATCTGCATTGGAGCGATAACGGATTTCATACCATGCGGCTACACGATTATTGTCACGAATCGCTTGAATAGTACTTGGGATTTGGGTTCTAATAGCTGTCTCTAACTGTGCTTGAGTATCTCCTCCGGCTAGATTGTAAAGCACAGAGATGATAGCCGCACGCTCTTTGGATTGAGGGAGATTATCAGTGCCCAATACGGCAGAAAGAGCCGTTTCGTAGTTTGTAGCTTTTGAAGCCAGTAACTCTGCGGCATTAGCTTCGGTGCCGAGGGTGATTTGGGCGTTGATTTGGTTAGCTAAGCCATCTAACGTCGTCGTTGAACTGTTATAGTTTCTTATCAAATTTTGCACTTCAGCAAGTGCAACATCAACATCTCCTCCACCAACTGCACTGACATAAGGGCGTAATTCGGTAGTAAGATTATTGACATTTGCAAAAAGATCGTAGCCGTAACCAAAAGCTAAATGTCCGTTATTATCATCATGAGCATTTAAGTTTGTAACTCCATCCCCAAACAAATCACTGTTTTCTTTTTCCTTTAAATAATAATCTCTATCATTTGTATAAGAACCGTGTGCCCAATTTGTGTGTGTATTACTGAGTGCCATTATTTCTCTCCTTTAGTAGTTTTTGAATGGTGTAGTTTTGCGTAGTAGCAGATATCTTTTAGAGTGTTGTCGGGTTGGTATTGGCGGATGACAACGATATTGTTTTCTTCAAAAGGAAGTAATCCAGGATCCTTCCAATAGCTTCCAAATAAGCTGATATAGAACTTTTTCTGATAAAAAAATGGTCGGATGAATACTAATGAACCTGTACTGATATATGCGCCAATCACTTTATTACCAGATTTCAAGATTTTTTGCACAGGTAATTCATGAAGTTCGTAGAATCCTCCATTATCCATTAAATCTGCACCTAAACGCCCCTTAAATAATTCTCTACTTTGAATCCCTGTTTTTATCAAATCCATCGTTTCAGACGGATAATATGTCAATCTGTCATCAGACAATTGGTAATTCCATAAATTTTGATAAAAAACGACACTCTCATTTTTATCATCATTATTGATGTCAAATGTTGAAACCTTCAGGTCACCGACATAGGCACTATAAGGATACTTATCTTGCATAATTTTGGTTTCTCTATCCCATTTGATACTGCTGTATTCTTCGTGAGTTTCTAGCAGTAGCTTTCCTTCTTTATGGAGGTCAGTGTTGTAAATTGAGAGCATATGTTGACATACCTGATCGTCTTTGCTCATCATGAGAATGTACGTATCGGCTTGTAAAAGCGAACTCAGTGTTAGTAGAACTGTAATGATTGTGTTGAACTTTTTCATTTAGGCTGCCTTTGTATGAGGTGAAACTTTTGCTACAGGGTGCGCGGTGCGTTGGCGTATGCCGTCTTGATCGAGGTCGAAATTACTTTTCGTGTAGGTGAGTGTGCCGTTTGCGAGGGTATACGTACCGCCGTCACCGTGATAGGTGCCGCTTGGGTCACCCTCTTTGGCGATCCCTTTTTTGAGGCGGGTCTCTTGGAAGAAGATGGTACCGATGTTGTCATCATCTTTTATCGTATCGCCGGCTCCTGCGTAGTAGGTGTCGCGACCTGTACCGCCTGAGAGGGTGTCTTTGAGTGCGTCGTCGGTCTTTTTATCTACTCCGCCGATGAGGATATCATCCCCCGATCCGCCTTTGAGGGTGTCGTTGCCCTCTCCGCCGATGAGGACATCGTTGCCGCCGTTGCCTTTGAGGATGTCGTTGCCTCGTTCGCCGAAGATGAGATCGTTTTTGATGGTGCCTTGGAGGGTGTCATTCTTTACTTGATTAGCTGCAACATCATTGCCTAATGTATTTTTACCATTTACCGTTACACGGTCAAAGTCATCTCCAATTATAATATGCTCTAACCCATCGGTAGCAGTAAAACTCACTCCTTCACCAAACTTTGCAATGACTGTTTGCTCTGCACTATTGAAAAGTCCTAACAATGACTGTCTGTCGGCTTGGCTGAATCCAACACTTCTGGATTTCAAGTATTGGTAAATCCGTACCATCCCTATAGCTTCTTCAGCGTCCATAGCACCGTACGCTGAAATACTCAGTACATTGCTAAAACGTCTTACTGCATCACCAATATTTGTTATATTGGCGTATTTGCTATGTAGATAACCACTTAATAGATCATCTATACCAAACTTCTCACCACGAAAACTATATGAAATACCTGAAGTTGAAGTAGCTACTTCACGTTTTAAAAAACTGTGCATTTCCCCATTTGTAGAAAGAGTATATTGGTTATGATAATCTACCAAAAAAAGACGAACCATCTCTTTGGAAAAAAAGGTTGTATCATCACTGTTTACTGTTGCTGTAATGTTATTTATATGTGTAATTTGAGTATCCAGATAGTTGCCATATTCTGTATCAATCTGTTTTTTCCCGTAATCACTGCTTAGTGCACTATTAACTAACTTCATATCTACTGTGGGGTCTTTTGCTTTTAGTTGATCAATAATATTTTGAATTTCACTTCGATCAATAATATAGTTTTCACCGATTTTTGCTTCTGTTAAAATATCTTTTAATAACTGTTCAACTGTATACCCTGTTCTTATTATCCGGCCTGATCCTGTGGAGAGGTCCCACTGTGGCCAACCAAAAGAGTAACCGCTCTTACCTACTTGTGCATCAACTATTGCATAAGCATTGCTTCCTTCATTTTGTAAAAAAAGTTGATTTATTTTCTCTTTAAATCCGCTAAAGATTGGTGTTGCCATTATTTGCTCCTTTTAATATATTTATTTTTAATAAGATAGTTATACACTGCATTAATAGGATGTTGTAATTTAAATGTGTCAGTATCGTCATATGAATCGTAAAATAACTTTTGGATAGTTTCATCATCAATAATAAATACATCTTTATTGATGAAATCAGCTTTTGAATGGCCATTTTCATCTATGCGAATGATCAGACCATTGCTTTGATATAAAAATGTTTTATCATAAAGAGGAATAACCACATCGGCTAGTCTATTCATATCGACCACCTTGGCATTGAGCATGACTGGTTCACAGCCTTGGCAGAATTGTCGCGAATCTGTCGCGATACTTTTTTTAGGGTAATAGATTACCTGATATGCCTTCTTCTTTTTCTCTGTCTCTATGTTGAGTGTTGATTTAAACACCAAAGTAGGTTCTTTGTTTATTGACACGTTTAAATCAAGTGGGCTTTTATAAATATAGTCTAATTCCCGATTATTTAACCATGCAATTTGGTGTGAAAATACCTCATTACCTAATTTTTCTTTTATCTCTTTTGTCTCAATATATTTTGTGTTATAGGTTCTATTATGAAATACAAAATCATCATTTACTTCAACCTGAGCAAAAAATAAAATATTTTTTTTCGCGTAGCGGTATAAAAAATCATTGTTTTTAAGTAAATATAAAGAAGATGTACTATGGTATATTTTGTTATCATCAATAAAATTATATCCCCACACATTTGAAGCGGCATAGTCTATTTTATCTTGGAAATAAACATACTCCACAACACGTGTAGGAATCTTCGGGATTGGATTCTTGATTCTTCGTAAAGCTATGTATTTTTTATACATACTCTGTATACTTTTTTTATCCATTTCATCTTTATTGTTTTGATATTCTTTCAAATACAAATCGCCTAAGTTCAAATAAGCAACTTCTCTCTTCGGCGATAACTTAATTACCTTTTTGAAAATAGGCAAAGCTTCTTTGTATCTTTCTTTAGTTTCTGATAAAAAAAAGCCGTAATCATTTAACAAATGAATATATTGTGTCTCTGTCATATTTTCCGGTTTTTGATCGATGACTTTTTGAACACCTGCTTTTGTTAAAATATTTATAGTCTTATTTATATCCCTATTTTGCTTTTGATAAACATTTAAAGCTTCTATGTGAGCTTTCAATAAAGCTTGTGTATCAACTGCATATACATTCACAATCAACAAAGTTACAAATATCAATATCTTTTTCATCACGCCACCTCTCTTATTTGATTTATTTGTCTTACATGTAAGCTTACACCCCAAGGGCATTTCCTTTGGGGCGCATGTAAAGAATTATTTACACTTTTTGATATATTGTTTTTTAATTCTGCGGTATTTATGGTATGGAGTTTTATTTGTGTGGAGTTTTTATTTGGTATGTATACCAAAGCTGAAGTCTGCAATGAAGAAT
>JAHJGM010000013.1 GCA_018824305.1 bacterium | reverse complement strand
GGAAATGGTAACGATACTATTATCGGCGGAGCAGGTAATGATACGTTAAACGGTGGAGCGGGAGATGATATTCTAGAAGGTGGAACAGGTAATGATACACTAATTGGTGGCTACGGTAACGATACATATATTTTTAATCGTGGAGATGGTAAAGATATCATTGTAAAAAAATCGTACGAGAGTGATACACTTCAATTTGCTGAGGGTATTGTAGCTGATGACTTGGAAGCTAGACTTGTTGGTAATGATTTAGTGATCGGTATCAAAGAAGACGGTGTGGCTTTTGAAGATTGGAGTGACAAAGTTACAATACAATCAAACTTTATAAATAACATTGTATTAAATGATAGCACATTAATTTCGCTTAGTTCTATTATGACGAAACCTACTGAAGGTGATGATATCCTCGATTATACTTACACACAAGCCACTATCACAGTCGATGGATTAGCAGGTGATGATACCATCACAACTAGCAGTGGTGATGATATGATTTATGGGGGAGATGGTAACGATACGATCTCCAGCGGAGTCGGCAGTGATACAATCGATGGAGGTAGCGGTAGTGACAAGCTCTACGCAGGTGCAGGAAATGATACGATTATCGGCGGCACAGGTGATGACATTCTCGATGGTGGCGCAGGAAACGATATTTATCGCTTCAATCGCGGTGACGGTAAAGATATGTTAAGCGACAGTGCCGGTAATGATGACATTGTCTTTGGTGATGGTATCACAGTTGATGATGTACTTTTCAAACAAGATAATTATGATTTAACTATTGCTTTGAAAGCGGATGGAGTGTCATTTAGTGATTTAACAGATAAAATCATTATTGCAGATTGGTTTAAGCAAAAGAACAATATAGAAACGATTCATTTTACAGATGGTTCAAGTATGTCGGCAAGTGAAATTGCAACAATACTTACGGATGCTCAAACTGATACGCTTTATAGTAAACAGGGCGCTGAAATATTCGGTGGTATGGGTGATGATACATATGTATATAAAAAAGGTGATTTTACGGTTATTATCGATGATAAATTTACTAATAAAGAGATAGCCGTAAATGCAGGAAACGATACTTTAAAATTTGAAGACATTACGCAAGACAAGGTTACTTTAGGTATAAAAGGTGATGACCTTATCATTAAAATAGATGCAGATCATGATACTTATACGGAATTAAAAGATTATGTAGTTGTGAGAGATTGGAAAAATCCTAATAGAGGTATAGAATCTATTGAGTTTGGAGATGGTGAAGTTTTAGCAATAGATAAAACTGCTATTTATCCAGAGTTAGAGTTTGATGAAAATTGGATCACAGGAAGATACTATATATATGGAAGTGAAGACAATAACATAAACGGCAGCAAATTTAGTGAAGAAATGGAGAGTGGTGCAGGTAATGATGTTATTGATGCATTAGCCGGGAACGATTATCTTATAGGTGGCAGTGGAGATGATACGATAAACGGCGGCAGCGGTAACGATACATATGTTTTCAATATTGGTGATGGACATGACACGATCTTTGATACTAGCGGACTTGATAGCATAAAATTTGGTTCAAGTATTATTCGCTCAGACATTGTTACTACACAAGTGGGTACTGACTTGATCATGACATTAGGTGCAAACGATAGTATTACACTTAAAGATTGGTTTAATGAAGAGACTATTGACCATAGAGTGGAGTTAATGGTTCTGGAAAATGAGGGTGAGATGGCAATCGCAGACTTTTTAATTACCCCTACAGAACAAAACGATAATTTAGAATACGGTGATGAGAAAAATCATATAGATGCACTTGCAGGTGATGACATCATTTACATAGGCGGTGGAGACGATGTACTTTTCGGTGGTGAAGGTAATGACCTTTTATATGGTGAAGACGGAGATGATACTATTGCCGGTGATCAAGGCGATGACACTTTATATGGTGGTGAAGGAGACGATATTTACTTATTTGGTCGTGGTGACGGTCAAGATATTATTGTCGAAAATGATTTTACCGACTGGAGTCGCAGTGGTAATGATACATTAAAATTTAAAGATGGTGTAACTCCTGATGATCTTGTACTTGTAGAAAATGGCGAAGATTTAATAGTCGCACTCAAAGAAGATGGCAAGTCATTTGATGATTTGAGTGATAAGATTACCCTTAAAAAATGGGCATTGTATGATGATGAAAATTCACGCGATATTAGTAGAGACTACTACACGGTTGAAAACTTTAGTTTTAACGATGGAACAACATGGAGTATGAACGATATCATTTCACATATAGGAAGTGATGAGAACGAAGATATTGCAGGGTTTAATCAGGCTGATACTATAGAAGGTAAAAAAGGGGATGATAAACTTTATGGTCATTTAGGTGATGATACTTATGTATTTAATCGAGGTGACGGGCATGATACCATTTATGATTATGGTAGAAAAGGTGATAATTATAGTTACTACAATGCTGGGAATGATACTTTAAAATTTGGTGAAGGTATTACCGAAGATGATTTAAATATTACTAAATACAATAATGATGTAATTATCTTTATTAAAGATGGTAATACTCCTTTAAATGAACTGGAAGATTCAATTATCATTAAAGATTGGTTTATATCCAATAATAGAATAGAAAATATGGTATTGTCAGATGGAACAGAGATAGATTATGTAAAATATCTTTCTATTGAACCTACAATAGAAGACGATAGTTTAATTTATGGAACAGGTGATGATTATGTTGATGCATTGGCTGGTGATGATATTGTCATAGCCCTTGGCGGAAATAATATTATAAATGGAAACAGTGGAAATGATACGATCCAGACTGCAGATGGTAATGATTTACTCATCGGTGGCGATGGAAATGATACCCTTGATGCCGGAGCTGGCGATGATAGGCTTGAAGGTGGTTTAGGAGATGATACATACATCTTCAATCGTGGAGATGGAAGTAATATAGTCGATGATCAAGATGGACTTGATAGTTTAAAATTTGGTTTAGATATTACACAAGATGATTTGGTGCTATATCAAGATGGGAATAATTTGGTAGTAGCACTTAAAGAGGATGGTGTGGCTACTTTAGAGCTACAAGATAAGATCACTCTTACAAACTGGTTAGATGCTTCTACAAGAGTTGAGAATATAACATTTAGCGATGCCTCTGTGTGGGATGTTCCAACTATGATGAGTCATTTAGGTAGTGACGGCAATGATATTATACAAAGTATTGAACTCGATGACACGCTACACGGCGGCGAGGGGAATGACACATACATCTTTAATATAGGCGATGGTCATGATGTTATCGTAGATACTAATGGAACAGACAAGTTACTCTTTGGAGAAGGAATCACAGTAGATGATCTCCTTATAAAACAAGACGGGAATGACTTAATAGTAGCACTCAAAGAAGATGGAGTTGTATTCAGTGATTTGGCAAATAAAATCACTATTTCAAACTGGACTTCTCAAGATAATAGAGTAGAGACCATAGAATTAGCAGATGGAACAGTACTTAATGCTAATAATGTTATTGAACATATACCGAGTGAAGAAGCGGATACGATAGTCGTACCGGATGAATTGGCTGTGAATATAGACTTGCAAGGCGGGGATGACGTTATACAAGGCAGTTCACAAGATGATACTATCCTTGGTGGAAGCGGAGATGATGTGATTTCAAGCGGAGCAGGAAATGATACACTTGAAGGCGGAACAGGAGATGACACGCTACACGGCGGCGAGGGGAATGACACATACATCTTTAATATAGGCGATGGTCATGATGTTATCGTAGATACTAATGGAACAGATAAGTTAACTTTCGGTTCAAATATTACGATTAATGATCTCACTGCACAAATGGATGGTAATGATATTCAGATAGGTATAAAAGAGGACGGTAAAAACTTTGCAGAGTTAACGGATGTTATAACTATTAAAGATGTAATGACTACAAATACAGTTAATAAGATAGCATTTACTAATGGACAAACGTTCACAAAAGAACAACTATATAGCATGTTTATACAGCAAGAAGTTGTACTTAATTTTAAAACAATATTTATAAATGGTGATGATCAGAATAATATTTTAACTGTTCCTTCAAGCTCTTTATCTGTAGTTAATGGAAATGGCGGTAATGATGAAGTGAATGGAAATGATGGAAATGATAGTTTAATTGGTGGTGCGGGTGACGATTATTTAGATGGAGGTGATGGTTCGGATGGGTATTTTTATGCAGTAGGTGATGGAAAAGATATCATTCTAGATTCTGGAAATTCTAATACATACTCAACTATAAATGATGCACTCTCCTTTAGGAGTTATGAGATATCAAATGAACTTATGCAAGGTGGTTATGCATATATTGAGAAAAATATAGGTGCACAACAATACTTCGCTAGTAATTTTTATGTAAGTGATAATACTAATTACCTTTTTCAAACTTCACAAGCAAATGTCAAAATTCGAATATATAGTGAAGAGTGGCAAGGTTTTACGAGCGATGGAGTAAAAGAAGTATTTACAGAAGTCTATACAGATGAAAATGGAAAATTTGTTTGGAACTCAAGTAATAATCTCGGTCAGCCATTTGTCTCGATAGTTATAGAAAATATTAGCACGGAAGAAATGCCAGTTGATCTCTTCGTAGCTAAGGCAGACGAGTATGATGCTATGCCACGAGCAGCAGTTCCAAAACAAATCGGGAGTGATAATGATATTATTTACTTTAATCTAAATGGTACAATGGACAGCAGAGTAATTGCGTATATTGATGGTGATGATTATGTCATAGCAGTCAGTGAAGATGGCGTGGTAAGAGAAGACTTGTCGAATCAGATTCGTATAAAAAATTGGCAAAACTCTGATAACCAGATTGAAAAAATTTGCTTTGCATATCCAGATAGTTGTTTGGAATTAACTTATGATAACTTTCTAGCTTTAGCAGAAAGTCAAAGTTTATTTGAGTATGCAAATTCCAGATCCGAAGAAACAATTATGGGTACAAATGATGATGATATCGGAGATGGTAGTTTATATGGCTCCAATAGTATAGATGATATATATGGTTTAGATGGAAGTGACAGCCTATACGGTAACGGCGGTAACGATATTTTATGGGGTGATGATGAGCGAAACTATTTTAGCGGTAATGATACCTTATATGGAGGGGACGGTAACGACACGTTATATGGTGGACGCGGTAATGACACTCTTTGGGGTGATAATGGTGGAGAATACCACCCTTCAGAAACTGATGATGCTTTTTATTTTTATAATGAAGAAAATATGTATTACGGGGGAGATGATATACTTTACGGGGGAGATGGTGACGACCTTCTATTTGGAGAAGGCGGTAACGATATTTTATATGGAGATAATGAAACAGGAGATTATTACGGAGGGAACAATACACTTTATGGCGGATATGGAGATGACACCTTAATAGGCGGATTAAGCCATGATAGCCTTTATGGAGGGGGTGGAAATGATATCTTACTCGGTGATAATAGAAATGATGTCTTTTATGGTGGTTCAGATGACCTGTATGGTGGAGAGGGTGACGATACTCTAGAAGGTGGAATATTTGATGATAATCTTTATGGTGGAATGGGAAATGACACCTATGTTGTTAACTTAGGTGATGGTTACGATACTATCTATGATGACGGTTCTGATCCTACATATAAAATTATTTATGATGATGGAGGTAAACCTTATCAAGAACAAATTCAGGCACCGGAAGTTTCTAAACAAGATGTAATTCGACTCACTTCTTCTGTTACTTCTATAAATGACGTTCATGTGGAATTAGAAGGTGATGATTTATTGATTACAGTTTTTCATCCTTCTGCTGATGGTTATGATAATATTATCAGAGTGCGTTTTGGGCGTTATGAAGAGCATACAGTCGAAACTATAGAGTTAAGCAATGGGGAAACGTATAATATCGCAGATTATTTTGGAATTAATTTAACTCCGGGCAGTTATCCGACACCGATAGTACTTGATTTAAATGGAGATGGGGTTACATCCGTATCTTTAGATGACTCAAATGCATATTTTGACTATAATGGTGACGGGCTCAGAGAACATACCGCTTGGGCACAAAGAGACGATGCTATGTTAGTCGCCGATCTAAACGGGGACGGCATTATTAATGATGCTACGGAGCATTTTGGGAATTCCACTAGAGTACCAGATGGTAGCATTGCACAATCCGGTTATGAGGCACTTGCCCAATACGATACGAACGGCGATAATATTATAGATAATAAAGATGAAGCATTCGGTAATCTCTCTTTATGGCAAGATAAAAACCAAAACGGAAAAACAGAAGAGGGTGAGCTTACAAATATTCAGCTCACCAACGTTACGGCTATTAACTTGACTCAAGAAAATGGAATCACGTTTGAGCAAGAGATGGAAAACGGAAACCTCATTTTGAATGAAACTAATTATAAAACTTTCGATGGTGAAGGAATTATAAGAGATGTTGGATTCGCATTTAATGCTATGGATACTATTACAAATAATGATACGTTAACAACAGAGTTTTACGGTACTACTCTTTCTGGAGCAGATGGGGATGATAAATACATCTATAACATAACAGATGGAGATGTAGTCATCGATGATAACGGCAGCGGAGATGATACCTTGGTGTTACAAGGCATTACTTCGGATCAAGCAATCGTTAAATGGGATAAAGGTACAAATAATATTGTCATAGGTATCAAAGAAAATGAGTATGATACAAGCAGTTTTGCAACACTCCAAAACCATATTGCAATTCAAAGATTTTTTAACGAGAGCGGTTCTATAGAAAAATTTGAATTTGATGATGTTATACTGGATAAATCTCAACTATACGATATTTTACTCAATACAAAAGATACTTTGCCTCTAACTGCAAGAGTATTAGATGAAAACTCAGAGCTAACAGGCGGAGCAAAAAATGACATTCTTTACGGGACAACTGGTGATGAGGCACTCTCTGGAAATGATGGAGCAGACTACTTAAATGGTTTAAGTGGCGATGATTTGCTAGATGGTGGTTATGGCGATGATACATTTATTGGTGGTAAAGGTGATGATACATTAGTTGACTTTGGTGGAGATGATTTTTACATATTTAACAAAGGTGATGGTAGAGATATTGTAACCGACTTTACTGGAGATGATATTATTATGTTTGGTGATGATATCGTTAGTAGTGACGTAGTTTTTACGCAAAGTGGTAATGATATGATTCTTTCATTTGAATATGATAAAGAACTACCGTTACAACAAAGAGATAGTATAACGATAAAAAATTGGCAACAGGATGGATTTGAGATTGAAACATTGACATTTACTAATGGAGAATCTTTCTCTATTTCTAGATTAGAGACTATTAAAAACAATACAGCACCAGAGTTGGCAGCAGATGCATCAAGCTATACTTTACAAGACGTAAGAGAGATGAACGGGGATGTGGGCGCTACCGATGAAGACGGCGACACGCTTACATACACGGTAACAGCTACAGCACAGCACGGAACTCTCTCAGTAGATGAAAGCGGAACATGGACATATAAAGTCGATGAGCTGTATATGGGAGAAGACTCTGCCGTAATAACAGTAGATGATGGTAACGGCGGTACTGTAACCAAGACACTTACATTCCATACAAAAGTCTCAGTTCCTAGCATAACTACATCGGAAATTGACCTGAAAGAAGACAACCTTACAACAGATACATTGAGTGTAACAAATCCTGTAGGCGGAACACTTACATATGAAATCGTTATACCTTCGGCAAACGGCAACTTCAGTGTAGATGTAAACGGTGTATACAGTTATGACCCCAATCAAGACTATAATGGAGCCGATGAAGTAACTATAAAAGTAACCAACGAATATGGTTTAAGTACTACAACTACGTTAAGTCTTGCAATTGAAGCGGTGAACGACGCTCCTGTAGCAAACATGGATAGTGCAACAATAGAGGAAAATACTCAACTAGTCCTCAACATAGCGGATATCTTGGCAAACGATACGGATGTAGATACAGGCGATACAATGAACATTACAGATGTCACAATTCCTACAGGTAAAGGAGTAGTATCTTTAGATAATACTACGGGAGAGTTTGTATTTGCACCTGGCAGTGACTTTGATCACTTGGCTGCAGGTGAGAGTGAAGAGGTTTATGTTGCTTATACAATTGCAGATGCCGCAGGTGCTACATCGACATCCGAAATAGTTATAACCGTGACCGGAACAAACGATGCTCCTATCTTAGAAGTAATCAACCCAATAGAGACACAAGAGGATACCGCAGTCATTCTAGGAAATATAACATCAACTGATGCGGATGATAATGCAACTGCCACATATAGTACAACAGAAACAGTAGCAGGATTCACGCTCAACAGTGACGGAAGCTATAGCTTTAATCCGGCAGACGATGCCTACCAGTCATTGGCAAAAGATGAGATCAAAGAGATTACTATCCCAATAACAGTCACCGATGATCAAAACGCCACGGATACGAAGAGCTTGGTAATCACACTTATGGGTACAAACGATGTACCGACGGTAGTAAACGCAAGTGAGTCATTCACACTTACAAATATCCGTAACATAGATGGAAAAGTAGAAGCAAGTGATATAGACGATAGTGATGTTCTTACTTACGGAGTATCGACTCAAGCACAACACGGTGTCGTAACCGTCGATGAGAATGGGAATTGGTACTATAAAGCAGACGGTTCATTTAACGGTGATGATAGTGCAGTGATCACGGTAGATGACGGTAACGGCGGAAGCGTGACTTCAATGCTGAACTTCACTGTCAAAGGATATATCTATGAGGGAGAAGATCTCGTTATAGATGATGTCAGCGGTGATGATACTTTAGTTATGGATAACGTAGATAAAGATATGCTTAGTTTCTTGCGAGATGGAGATAACCTTCTGATAAAAGTGCAAGATCAGAACACCATCACATTAAAAAATTATTTTACAGATACAAATGCCGGTGTCAATGCCCTAAGAACTGCTCAAGGAGATATTATCCTTACAAGAGATGTTATAAACTCCTCTATGTATGGAGGTTATATGGCTTTGGACTCAAAAGACCATCTCATAAGCGGAGATAAATATAGTAACTGGCTTCTTGGAAATAATGGAAACGACATTATCATTGCACAGGAGGGATGTGATTATATAAGCGGTGGAGATGGAGATGACCTTCTTATCGGTGGAGATGGAAACGACAATATAAATGCAGGAGACGGTGACGATAATATTTACGCCGGTGAAGGTAATGACTACATAGATGCAGGAAGAGGCAATGACACTATCATCGGTGGAAGTGGAAAAGATTTCCTAGTGGGTAATGATGGTGATGATTGGATAAGCGGTGGAAGCGGAAGCGATACTCTATATGGAGGTAACGGTAACGATACTTTAAAAGGTGGAAGCGGAGATGACCTCATAAACGGAGATAGCGGAAGCGACACCTACCTCTTTAATATAGGTGACGGCAACGATACAGTAGTGGATACTTCTTGGTATGGCAGCAATGATACGGATAAGATCATATTTGGAGAAGGTATCAGCAAGGACAACCTACAAATACTAAGAAAAGATTACGACCTCGTGTTCAAAGCTAACGATAACGATTCTGTAACGGTTAAATACTGGTTTGGAAGCGACCAAAGAAATACCATAGAACAATTAAACTTTAGCGATGGAAGTACATTTGACTTAGATGAAGTGAACTCCTTGGCTTTAACTTTAGGAAGTGATCAACATGATTGGATCAGCGGACTCAATAATTTCGATGATCATATCTATGCCAAAGATGGAAATGACTCCGTATACAGTTTTGCAGGAGATGATTTCATAAGCGGAGGCAAGGGTGACGACTTCTTAGAAGGTGGCAGTGGAAGTGATACCTATGTATTTGATAAAGGTGACGGCCATGATACCATTAACGAGTGGGCTTCTTGGGGAGCAGATAGTGACGTTGACACTATCAAGTTTTCTGATAACATAACCAAAGAGGATGTAAGCTTTACTCTAAACGGTACAAATCTTTTGGTTCAATACGGAGATAATGACATTATAAAAGTTGCAAATACTTACAATGCAAACTCTCCGATAGAACGCATAGAACTTTCAGACGGCAACTTCCTGACAAACAACGATATCGATCTGGTCATCCAACAGATAAACGCTTACGGATGTGAGAAAGGGATGCATCATATCAGTAACAACGATATCCAAAACAACGCACAATTGACACAGATAGTTAGCAGTGCATGGCATCAGTAAAAGCCTGTTTATTCGTATCTGTATGTGTCAGCTCACTCATAGCTGACACGGTTTCATTGCAAGAGATCTTAAACCATGCTTCGCATAATGCTAAAACTCTTGTACAAAAACAACTAGATGCAAAAATCGAGTCGAAAAATCTTAAAAGTGCCAAGTCGGCCTATTATCCTACTTTAGGCTTTGTGTATAACGGTGAGTATAATCAGGCACTTGATGGCAGTTCATTAACGAGTGAATATGTCGGGGGACTGACGATTTCCAGTCAAACCCGCTATCAGAGTTCTATGGCTTTTCAATTAAATTATGATTTGTACAACTTTGGGGCAACGAGCAAGCAGGTCAGCATCGCTGCTGCTGAAGTAGATATAAAAAAGATCGATTGGTGTTCAGAAGAGAAGAAACTTTATGAGCAGATACTTGAACACTATGCAAGTGCGCGTAAAGCGACGGTAGAAAAAAACTATACGATGCAGATGCTAGAGGTTCGTAAAAAGCTCTATGAGATGAAAAAACGTCTTTATGATGCAGGTCAATACTCTAAAGTCGATCTTGGTGATGAAGCGATATCCGTCATCGGTATTGAGCGTGATATCGAAAACGCACAGATGCAGTATAAGGATGACCTCATAAAAATATCACAGTTGAGCTATATGCAACTAAGCGATGATGTACAACTGCTTGCAATGGATGATGACAACAAAGATGATTTGACAAAAGAGTATGAGGATACCGCAGAGGCAAAAGTCTTAACTAGGCGTATCGCACAAAAAAGAGATGAGATCTCTATGCAGTTTCGTCAAGAGTTGCCATCACTTTCTCTTTACAGCAACTATTATCTTTACAGCACTGATCCATCGGAGTATGACTATACGATATCACACATAAACAAAAAGAGCTGGAATGTGGGATTTGCCATACGTTACAACATATTTGACGGATTTAAAGAGAGCTCAAAACAAGAGCGATTAAAGTTGGAACTTCAACATCTGCAAGAAGAGTTTTATGATGGTAAACACAATTACGAGCATGAGACAAAATCAAAAACGACAAGAATGGATGAACTCGATACGTTAAAACAAAAAGAGGAGCATCTGCTGGAAGAAAATTATAAAAAAAGAGAGATGCTAAGCCGTTTGCGTGAGGAGCAGAAAGTCGATGCTCTGACACAGTTAAATGCAGAGTATGAACTCTTACAACATACTTTAAATATCCAGACAAGAAAGATCGATGCAGCATATGAGCGTGCTTCACTGAACATTTTACACAGAGGGATGGATCAATGCAGTCCGCATTAACAGCTTTAGAGATCGCCGGTAAACTCAATCGTATACCTATAGACAGTAGAGGTATTATGAAGGAACATGCTCTAACCGAGCAGGAACCCTCCATAGAACAGCTGACGCGTATAGCAAAGTTACAAGGTTTTCGCAGCAGTATAAAAAAACTGCCTATTGAAAAGCTCGTAAAAAATTATCCTCTACCGATAATCATCCTTAAAAATGATGACACTTATATGAGCGTCATTCAGGTGAATGAAGAAAAAAAAGAGGTCTTGGTATTTGACATTACCTCTAAAGAACCCTATATCATGAGTTATGAAGAGTGTGACACTATCAGCAGCGGTAAGAGTATCGTTTTAAAACATAAGATGCTTTCTCATCAGGTCAAGTTTGGATTTGGCTGGTTCTATACACAGATGCTTAACTATAAAAAGATCATAGGCGAGGTACTGATAGCTTCTTTTATATTGCAGCTTTTTGGTCTTGTGGCTCCGCTCTTTACACAGGTCATCTTAGATAAGGTTTTGGTTCATAGATCAATGAGCACGTTAGATGTACTTGCCGTTGCATTTGTGGTAGTCGCAGTGTTTGAATTTATCATCAATCTTACAAGAAACTACATCTTTGTGCATACAACCTCAAAAATAGATGCAAAGCTTGGTGCAAAACTGTTTTATCATCTTTTGGCTCTGCCAATTACATATTTCGAAAAGCGCAAAGTCGGAAATATCATTGCAAGAGTGCGTGAACTTGACAGCATAAGAGAGTTTATAGCAAATAAATCTATCAGCGTCATTTTAGATGTGGTGTTTTCCAGTGTGTTTGTTGCAGTTATGCTTGTATATAGCGTAAAGTTGACAATGCTGGTTGTAATGTTTGTGGGGGTCATAGGGTTGATCTATTTCTTTATCACCCCACAGTTACGCAGACGTCTTGAAGAGAAGTTCCAGATGGGTGCACAATCCAATGCGTATCTAGTTGAAGCCGTGACGGGTGTACAAACGGTCAAGTCTTTGGCATTAGAGGGCTCTATGCAGCATAAATGGGAAAACTATCTCGCAAAATATGTCAATTCGAGTTTTCATCTGAGTAATCTCTCAAATGTCCTTGGCGGACTATCGGGAATGCTGCAAAAACTGATGACCATCTCGATGCTGTATGTCGGTGTGACATTAGTGCTTGACAATAAACTCAGCGTCGGACAGTTGATTGCGTTTCAGATGTTTGCAAACCAGTTTAGCGGACCTGTACTTCGTTTAGTAAATCTTTGGAACGAGTTTCAGCAGACGCTTCTTTCAGTCGACAGGATAGGAGATATACTCAATACACCGACAGAACAAAAAAATGAGAAAGCGATCACCCTTGCAAAAATTGAGGGAAGCGTGAAGTTTGACAGTATAGGGTTTTCATATTCACCCGATCTGCCAAATGTCCTAAATGGTATAAGTGCCGAGTTTAAAGCAGGGCAGAGTGTCGGTTTGGTAGGTCGAAGCGGAAGCGGTAAAAGTACGATCACGAAACTTATCCAGCGTCTGTATGTTCCAAACAGCGGAACGATATACATCGATGATGTAGATATCAGACATATGAATCCTAAATGGCTTCGTAATAATATAGGCGTGGTACTACAGGAAAACTATCTCTTCAGCGGTACCATCAAAGACAACATCTCCCTTTCGCGTCCCGATGCATCCATGGATCAGATCATCACCGTATCGAAGATGGCAGGAGCACATGAGTTTGTCTCCGAACTTCCAGAAGGATATGATACACAAGTAGGCGAGAGAGGAGCAGCACTCTCAGGCGGACAACGTCAGAGAATAGCCATCGCAAGAGCACTTATCATCAATCCTAAAGTTCTCATATTTGACGAAGCCACATCGGCACTTGATTACGAATCTGAAAAGATCATTCAAAACAATCTTAACACGATTAAAAACGGAAGGACGATGTTTATAGTAGCGCATAGATTGACGACAGTCAAAGATTGTGATGTTATTTTGGTGTTAGACAAAGGCAGCATAGTCGAAAGAGGTTCTCACGATGAACTCATTAAGCTTAAGGGTTATTACCATAAGCTCTATACACAACAGGATTGATTATGGGATTGTTTCATACGAAAGACAGACACGAGTTTAAACCGCTGCTTGTGGAGATAGAAGATCGTCCCTTAAATCCGGTAGGGCGTACACTACTTTGGACTATTATAGTCTTTATGATCTTGAGCAGTTTGTGGCTGTTCTTTGCAAAGATAGATGTGGTGGTCAGTGCCAGAGGAAAGGTGATCCCCCATGGCGAGATCAAGATACTCCAGCCCATTGAAACGGGTGTTATAAGCAAACTGTTGGTAAAAGAGGGTGAACTGGTACATAAAGGGCAAGTCTTAGTAGAGATCGATCCTTCGGTCACCGAGACCGATCTGGAATCAAAACGAAAAAACCTTGAACTTCTAGAGATAGAGACTGCAAGACTCACGGCTTTGATCGAAGACAAAAAGTTTCATATTCCGGCTACATGTAAAGATTCCAATGTAATCGCCACGCAAAAACTTATATACAATACAACAAAACTGGGATTTAAACAGCAAGTCTCGTTAATAGAAAAACAAATTTTACAGATACGGCAGCAAATGGAATCTGCACAAGCCGATGAAAGTCGTTTAAATGAGTTTAGCCAAAACGCGCAAGATAAAGCTGCCAGTTTATTAAAAGTGATCGATATTATCGCAAGAAGCGAATATGAAGCCGCACAAAAAGATGTGATAGAGTATAGACAGCAAGCCTTGATGAAAGAGCACGAGATCAATCAATTGCAGGAAAAACTCAACGAACTGGACGAACAAAAGATTCTAGAGACTCAGACCTATCAAAACAAACTGCTCGAAGAGCTGACTCAAAAAAGAAAAGATGCAACACTCTTAAAAGTAGAAATAGAAGCCATAGAGTTTAAAAACACCAAACAGCGTCTTACTTCGCCTGTTGAGGGCTATGTGGGGAAACTTATGGTTCATACTGTCGGCGGTGTCGTGACACCTGCTGAGAAACTTATAACCATCATTCCAAAAGATGTTCCACTGGTCATAAAAGCTACGGTAATGAATCAAGATATAGGTTTCATAAAAGACAATATGGAAGCAGCCGTTAAAGTAGATACATTTGACTTTCAAAAATATGGTCTGATACATGCCAATGTCACGCATATATCCGATGATGCGACTGAGGATGAAAAACTGGGACCTGTGTATGAGATCTATCTCAAACCAAAAGATGATTACTTAATAGTCGACGGGGAAAAAATCTTTTTAAACTCAGGTATGAGTGTGACAGCGGAACTAAAAGTGGGGAAAAGACGGGTTATAGAGTTTTTTATCTATCCTCTTATTAAATATTTGGATGAGGGGATGAGTGTGAGATGAGAGTAGTTTTATTTTTATTATTTTTACTTCTCGGTTCTCTCTTCGCTTCAGATGACACTGTTTTAGTAAAAGCAAAAAAAGTCGGAGAATATGTCATAGTAGATGGAGTGAATAAAAATCCTTTTAGTGTAACAGTCTCTTATAATGCAAGCTATCAGAATCTCAAGAGTGACAAAAAAATGCCAATGCTATTTGTATTAAACCCTTTGATGAAAAGGGAAGTATTACGTCTTCATATTGAGAAAAAGGGCTTTGTACTAAAAGCAAATTATACTTGGACTATTGGTTCTAAGGATGCTAAACATGATAACAATTATATCTATAGACTCCCATACAAGCTTGGAACAAAAAGAAGAGTCGCACAAGGATTTAATGGGAAATTTACTCATTACGGGATGAGTCAATACGCAGTAGATTTCGAGATGCCGGTAGGTACAGAGGTATATGCTGCAAGAGAGGGTAGAGTAGTTAAAACAAAAGATGACTCAAACATCGGGGGAGTGACTCGTTCATTTGAAAAATATGCAAATTATATAATCATAGAGCATAACGACGGGACACTCGCATCCTATGTTCATTTAAAACAATACGGTGTAGTAGTAGAAGAAGGTGATCAAGTAGACAGGGGTCAGCTCATAGGGTATAGTGGTATAACAGGGCTAACAAAAGGTCCTCATCTACATTTCATAGTTTATAGAGCAGTTAATGGGACAACGAGAGACTCTTTTCCTATCAAGTTTATGAGTGCCAGAGGAATTGTGACTGAACCTGTTACAGGGAAATGGTATGTCGCAAAGTAGGTTGAGGAAAATTGAGTATATGGATTTTTATTTAAAGCTTGACAGCGTTCGTTAAATAGAAGTTTGTGGATGGTGTTAAAAGGGGGACTTGAATCCCCCAGCTTATGAGAAAAGTTGAGACATCATCATACACGCTAATTTGGGTTATTTTTTCAAAATCTGGTGACACTTTTTACAATAATTTATTCTGGTATTTTCGTTTTTAATAGGATTATTTTATCTTCTAACTCATCAAGTTTTTCTTTACAAATATCAAAAATTGTTTCAGAATCAATATCTATGTAATGATGCGTTAAAATTTCTCTAGTTTTTATTATTTTGCTCCAATAAATGTTATCGGCAGCTTTTAGTAAAAAATCTTTATCTCTTTTATCAATATTTTTGAGTGCTTCACCAATTGATTGTAGTCTCATAGATATAGCATCAAGCCTCATCAATCCATCATTATCTTTTAAAAAATCATCGCTAGATTTTATTATTTTAAACCTATTTTTTATAAGTTCAATACTTGTCAAAATAAAATTGATCAGCTCTTCTAAATTTGCTTTATCCATACATGACTTCTTTTTGTATATTAGAGATAATGACTTGATTATTATTTTTATGTTTGTGAAAAATATCTACTTTTTTATGATACAACTCTTCAAGATACACCCACAAACCAGCAAGATTGTCAAATGACTTTTTTTTAAACTCTACATAGAAATCTATATCGCTATCTTCAGTTTGCATGTCTTTTGCATAACTACCAAAAAGTCCAATTCTACTTACTTCAAACTGTTGTTCTATGTCTTGTTTTCTACTTTTTAAAATATCAAGTATTTCCACTTTATTCATGATACAAACCTCTTTATTTGAATAATTATATCTAAAATATTTTTGATACAAACTAACGCGACTTATCCGTATAAGTCCGTGGTATATCCCAAGCAGAAAAATCAGAAAGACAGGACTTGTCCGCTTATCTTTCCACATTGCAAATGTTAATAAAACATTATGCTAGATATCTTGGCAACAAAGCAATGGATGCGAGTAGGACGATTGACCTATTTGGTGACACTTTGAAAAATAAGACTTTGAATGGATAAGGAAAAAGCTTGATAGAGTTCGTAAAATAGGAGTTTGTGGATGGTGTCAAAAGGGGGACTTGAACCCCCGACCCCCGGCTTATGAGACCAGTGCTCTAACCAGCTGAGCTACCTTGACACTTTTAAGAGGCAGAATTATATATCACTAAACCTTTAAAATTCTTAAAACTTACATATCTTTTCTTAAATAATTTGAATATCAATAAACTATAGTCATTTATGATAAATATTGTTTAGTCAATATGGCTCAAATTGTATTGACATTTTTACCTTTATCTTGCTAAAATCACAAAAATTATTTAGGAGGACATATATGAATTTTCAACCACTAGGAAATCGTATTTTAGTTGAGCGTATGGAAGAGGCTAGTACAACATCTACTGGTATAATAATCCCGGATAATGCAAAAGAAAAGCCTTCACAAGGCAAAGTCATCGCAATCAGTGATGAAGTAAAAAGCATCTCGGTCGGCAATACTGTAGTTTTTGGAAAATACAGCGGCAATGAGCTGACATTGGACGGGACAAAATACATCGTAATAGATGTTGATGATGTTTTTGGAATAATAAAATAATATAAGGAGTTTTTTATGGCAAAAGATATAATTTTTTCAGATGAAGCGCGTAATAAATTGGCTCGCGGTGTTGCACAACTTTGTGACGCAGTAAAAGTGACAATGGGACCTCGCGGTCGCAATGTATTGATCCAAAAAAGCTATGGTTCACCGGTCATCACAAAAGACGGTGTTTCTGTCGCTCGTGAGATTGAACTAAAAGACAGACTGGAAAACATGGGTGCGCAACTTGTAAAAGAGGTCGCATCAAGAACTGCGGATGAAGCAGGGGACGGTACGACAACAGCTACTGTTTTGGCAAATGCTATATTTTCTGAGGGTCTTAGAAACATCACGGCTGGTGCAAACCCTATCGAAGTAAAACGCGGGATGGACAAAGCATGTGAAGCAATTCTTGCAAATCTCAAAGCTGCATCAAAATCTGTAAAAGATAAAAAAGAGATAGCACAAGTAGCTACGATCTCTGCAAATTCAGACACTCAGATCGGTGATATGATCGCAGAAGCTATGGAAAAAGTGGGTCAAGACGGTGTTATTACTGTCGAAGAGGCTAAAGGTATCTCTGATGAGTTGGTAGTCGTTGAAGGTATGCAGTTTGACCGCGGATATTTAAGTCCGTATTTCATCACAAATACTGAAAAGATGACAGCGGAGATAGAACAGCCGTATATCTTACTTAGTGATCAAAAAGTCACATCATTAAAAGATCTTTTACCGGTTCTTGAACAAGTTCAAAAAACGTCTCGTCCGCTTCTTATCATCGCTGAAGATGTAGAGGGTGAAGCACTTTCAACTCTAGTTGTAAACAAACTTCGCGGTGTTTTAAACATCACTGCTGTTAAAGCTCCAGGCTTTGGTGATCGTCGTAAAGCGATGCTTCAAGATATCGCAGTGCTTACAAACGGTACTGTTATCTCTGAAGAGACTGGTCACACGCTTCAAGGTGCTACGATCCAACATCTAGGTCAAGCGGGACGCGTTGTGATAGATAAAGACAACTCTGTGATCGTTAACGGTGCGGGAAGCAGCGAAGCAGTCAAAGCAAGAATCGCTGAGATCAAAACACAGATAGAAGCTACTTCTAGCGAATACGACAAAGAGAAACTTCAAGAGCGTTTGGCAAAACTTAGCGGAGGCGTGGCAGTCATAAAAGTAGGTGCGGCGACTGAGACTGAGATGAAAGAGAAAAAAGACCGTGTAGATGATGCGCTTTCTGCTACAAAAGCAGCAGTTGAAGAGGGCATCGTTATCGGCGGTGGTGCTGCTCTTGTTCGCGCTGCTATGAAAGTAAATCTTGACCTTACGGGAGATCAAAAGATCGGATGCGAGATCATTCTTCGCGCTGTAAAAGCTCCTGTAAAACAGATAGCGATCAATGCAGGATATGATGCAGGTGTCGTAGTCAATGCCATAGAAAACGCGACAAACGAAAACATAGGTTTCAATGCAGCGACAGGCGAATATGTAGATATGTTTGAAGCAGGTATCATCGACCCGTTAAAAGTCGAGCGTGTTGCTTTAGTAAACGCTACATCTGTTTCAAGTCTACTTCTTACTACAGAAGCGGCTATCTATGAAATCCCTGATGAAAAATCTGCTCCGGACATGAGCGGAATGGGCGGAATGCCCGGGATGATGTAATCATTCCAAACACTCTCTTACGATGTCAAAATCCCCTTTTTATGGGGAAAGACATCGGATTACTTTTTTCTAAACTCTAATGTCACTTCATATACATCTTCTTTAAGCGCTTTTGCAAATCCATACCCACGAAAAGAAGCGATTTTTTCTAAATTGTTTGCCTCTTGTTCATGAGCGACAACCATTTTTAGACTGTCTCCGCTATAACTGTTGAGAGTTGATTTGAGCTGGTGCATCGCATCTGGAATCGGAAGATTACGTCTAGGGTCAAGCGCCATTCCTCTTGTGTCGAGTACACCATCTTTTATATTTAACGGTACACGATATTCACTCATCAGTCTCTTTGATGAGGTTTTCCAACCTGCTTTGTCAAGATCGGCACTACCAAAAAGCGCACAGTGGCATGTACCGTATTCTTTTATTTCATCTTCGATGAATTCACAAGGACACATCATCTTTTTGTCTAGCTCAGCATCGCCTGATGGCTCAAAACATGGGCAGTAACGTTTTCCAAAAGTCGCTTCCATCTCACTTAGCCATATCTCTAGATTCGTCGACATCATCCAGCTTTGATTGAGAGCATAATTTTTTTGCACGATGTACTTTTTGATCCATTTGTCCTGTTTTTTTACCTGATCTTTGTATTTCCAAAAATCTTTAAAAAACCCTATCATCATTTTTAGCATGATTTTCCCCTATTGATATTAGTATGAGCGTGATTGTACATCATAGATATCAAAAGAATGCCAAAAGATGCAAAGAATATGTCAACTCTTTGTGGATGTAAGCTTGACAAAGTTCTTCTATACTTCAAGTATCAAAAAATAAAAGGATACAAGATGAATAAGACAACATCACAAATATTTCTAGGTCTAGCTATGCTAAAACTCTCACTACTCGTCGTCGCAGGTTCTGTTGTGGCTTCTGTGTTTAGTGATTTGTAAAAATCATTTACAGTGAAACTATAAAAAGTGGAGATTTATTCACTGGGATGTAGTTTAAGAAAAAAGAATAGCATTCTCATTTGTTTTTGAGTTTTGAATGTTCGCAATAGTATAAATTGCTTTGTTAAAAGACTTTTGTTTTCTGTTTTTATTAGTCATGATTAGAACCAACTCATCATAATGCATTCTTGCATCTCTGTGAATATTATTTCCGCCCATTGTACTAAATTTGCTATTGGATGTTATTGTTTGGATCTCAAACCATTCTTTAGCAGTATCGAGAATAAAATCACCCGATAATCCATTACTACATTCCTTTTCAGGGAATGTAAATATTAATGTTGCTCCTGTTGTAGCTAATTTTTTTAAAAGTCTTTCCAAAGCCAATTTTGAACTACCAACATTACTAAATTCTGATTGAGGTCTTTCTGTAATAGATGGATATCTACCAGCACCTGAAACTTCATATTGTTTATTTCGTGCTATCGTCTCAAGTACATGATAGAAACGACTGTATTGCACACCAGAATATGGTGGGTCAAGAAATACTACATCCTCATCTGTTATAAATTCTGTATAAGTTTCAGCATCTGAAGATAATCCGTAACCTGCTACTAAAGCATACTCTTTTGCAATTTTTTCGGCACCTAATTTAAAATATTCAATAGGATCTTTTTTCCAAGCTTCTAAAATATATTTTAAACCATTTCCTTCTGGATTAAATGGTTGTGCCGTATGCCCTGGTGCTGCTGCGCATTGACTAGCAGCAGAAATGATTGCGGCATGACAAATCTTTTTCATCTCTTCATCTTCAGGTAAGTTTTTTAACATATAGTCAAAAGTTATCGCTTGTAGTGCACTAAAGTAATAACCACCATAAGCATTCAATACTGGACCTATAAAGCTTTTTTGATTACATAAATCTCGTGTTTTAAATACATACTGCGTATCTTTGATAGCTTGCGCTTCTAACTCTTCGATTTGTTGCCAAAGTTTAGAGTTACGTAATTTTTTGGATATTTCAGGAAGCCAAGTAGTATAAATATTTTGTGTATTATACGGAGAAGTTCTTGATAATACAGCATCAGACATTAATGTAGAATATACTTGTAAGTCAACAGCAACAACTTCTAGCTCAGTATTTTTTGCCACATAAGTAGCCACTGAACCAGTACCACTAAAAAGATCAATAAATCTTTTTTTATTTTCACACTCAGAAAGAATAATCTTACCCAATCCATTTTCAAGAAGACTTCTTTTGGAACCCATATATTTCAAGTACTTAATCCCCATAACATAATGCGTTCACACTCAGAAAGTAAATGTAAACTTTTACTTAATTCATTATCATTTTTAATTGAGTGCAATGATACAGTATTGTCACATTTTTTTCCATCAAGTTCTTGTAATACATAGTCATCTATATCTAGCCATAAATCATTTAATGTACTACTAGTATATAAAGTGCTGTCATCCCATATACCTGCATTTGTAGCTATTTTATTCCACCAAAAATGAATATCATCAAAATTTCTACCTGCATCGGATATTAATTTTTTAGATGATCCTGTTGCTAAACGTAATAATAATGAGGCTCTTGCAATTATTTGGAGATGATTTTCAGGGTCTTTAATTGCATCTTTTGCATTATTGTATGATTTTTCAGCCATAGTAAAAAAAGAAGATGTATGATCATTGGTAAAATAATCAAGTATATGATCTTTTTTATATGTACCACTAAAATAAACATTAAGAAAATCCTCAATCTTTTTTTTAAAATCATCATGATTCATTCCATCTTTGACTTTCAATAAAGATCGTCTAATTAGTTCTCTATCAATCAATGAAAAATTGGATGTTTCAGATGGATTAAATAAATTCCAGAGTTCAGAAAAGAATTGAATATTCTCACATGCACTAACATTAGTATTTGTAAGTAGTTGATTAGGATTATAACTTGCGCCATTTCTAATTTTATGATCACGAGAAAGTATTCTTAAGTCCATTCCCCAATCTTTAAAAATATTTTCTGCCAAGGCGTTCCAAGGTGCTAAGCTAATATTATCTACCCATTCTTTAATCGGTTTTCCTTCATATGAAATAACATTCTCAAGAAGATCTTTTGCAGAACTGGTTTGACTCCAACTTTTCAATATTATCCATGTCGCAGTATGTGTTCCGCTTTGTTTTGGATGTATCTTAAGTTGATTGATACAACCATTTTTATGAATCATATAATGTTGTTTGTCGTGTATACCAATGCCTTGACTAGCAAGAAGGGACATAGTTGCACGTAATTCTGCATAATAGGCTAAATGTCTAGCAGAAAATTGATCTCCATTTAATGATGCATTTATAGCTCTACTTAGATATGTCCATGCATCTGAAAGATGAAGTATGGAAGATGAAGCTAGATATTCTTTGTAGTCACTTACATTTATTTTAGGGTCAGTTTCAGTTACATAGTTTGAATTATATATGTTTGTTGTAGAAAGCCATTTAGATGAACTAAAATTTGTATTTAAAAGTTTAAATGACTTTGTTACTTCTAATCTAGATGCATCTTTTAATTGAGACAATAAACTCATTTATTTAATCCAAAGTTTCTAATATTCTTTTTGCTGTATTAGAATAAGAATTTTCTGAATTACTAATATGCATTAAAAGGTGCTTACGTAATTCTTTATATCCACCACTTCCTTTAAAAGTTTTTTTGTAAAGCATTTGAGTTTCATTTAAGTCACTTAAATCTGCCTTTGATGTTCTCCAGTCAAAATGGGATAAAATCACTGATAGTTCACTGATTTTAGAATAAAACGGTTGTTCTTTTAAGTTTTCCAATGCTACGTTAACATTAGTAATAAACTCATCAATATTAGAATGTCTTTTTAAATCTAAAGTCCAAGAATCTAATTGAAACTCATGTACATTGTTAAAGAACATATCATTATAAATAAAAAGAACGCCTCTTACTCCCTGATCAGTATTCAGTAGACTACTCGATCCATAAAAAGCTCCATCCAAATCATCGGGACTTTCAAATAAAACCGTTGGTCTTAGTTTTTTTGTCCATTCTTCTTTATTGTTTTTTACAGCTTTTTTAAGTTCTTGCCATAATAATATAATAAATGCAGCTTGCTGACTTCGTCCCCATTCTAAAGGTCTTCCTAAACTAGGAATCTTTGAGCTAAAAAGACCACCCATTTTATCAGATTTTATTAATGTTGCCACAATAGAATTTACCCAAGCATTTTGTGATACAAATTTTCTGCTATTACCAAGCATTTCTATTTTTTCATGCCATGCACTTTTTGGATATGCCCATAGTATTTCTACTAATTCTTGCGCGCGTGTTTCTCTATAAACAATATAATCATGTGTGGGTTTTAACCAATCTTCATCACGTAGTAATGGATACATATCAAATGCTAAGCTTCGATCTATTTTTTTAGGTTTAATATTTATTACATAAAATAAATATGCTTGCCAACTAATATCTAATCCATGAAAAGCGACAACTGGTATTTCAAAATCTAGGTCTTCGTTAAATGCCCATAATCTATGTTGACCATCAATAACTTCTATTGGTACATAATCTGTTGGTTTCCAGTTGTTTTCTTCACATCCATTAGGAAGAATAAGCTTAACAATATTATCTTCATACGCCTCTATATTTATAAGATCATTTTTGTCAACTTTATGATCTTTTCTTGTATCTTCAATATCTAAAATATTAACAACAATAGCTGTTGGTATCCAGCCGGGTTTTTGTAAACTAATATATTCAGGATCTTGTTTTTTTGTTTCACTTAAATCTGACCATGGATATCCATAATGAACAAATTCATGAATTTCATCTGATCTTTTTTCATCATGTTTTCGTTGAATACCTATTTCTGTGGCTCTATTTACAGCATCAGCTTTACGTCTTTGAATTCCAGATAATTTTTTTAAAAGAGAAGCTTTAATACTAAATGTATAAAAATATGGTTTTGGTTTCTTTTTAAATTGAGTGTCATATCTTACACTGTTCCATTCTTCTAGCCATTGATTTACTTTAATAGCCATTACTTCCATGAAATACCTTTGTAATATATAGTAATAATTTTGGAAGTATCATAGCATAAGAGTTTTGAAGAATATCGTTTATAGTCAATTTAAGAAGTATTTGATTTAAAATTGTTTATTTTTGAAGGGTTTTAAGAAAGCAATTGGTGGAGACGTGCGGTATCGAACCGCAGTCCAAAACCAAGCTACCCCCAACGTCTACATGCTTAGAGAAGTTGTTTGAGTTTAGTCTTGCTTCGCACTACTTGCAAAGCTACACAAGACGAGCCTCTGAGGTTCTTTTTTCGTCCGAGACAAACGAAAAATATATCTGCATAAAGGGTTATACTTCGAGTCCTACTTATCCAGAGTCCATAGGTGAAGCAGCCCGCCTCCTAAGAGGGGTTAAAACTTATGCTACTGCGTAAGCTGGGCGGTAATTTGTGTTGTTTGCGTTTAAGCAATTTTGAGCCGCGTAACGGAAATGCTCAGTCCGGCATGCAATTGAAAGCTACCTGATCCTGTCGAAGCCAAGTCGTCCCCATGTTTGAAATTATACCCAAACTGTGTAAGTTTGGGTAAACAGGTTTAGCCTGCCATATTCATTTTGATAACGAGGTGTTTTCCCTCTTCTTCGACATAGAAGTTGTGCTTGTGACACCACTCGTCGTTCATGTGGTTTTTTCGCTCATTTGCGTGTAGAAGTGCATCGTCTTTGTTGTCAAAACTTGTCTCTGCATCATGTCCGCTTTTTTTGAAACATCCGCATTGTTTTTCGATTATTACTTTATACATTGTAGTCCTTATTGATTTTTCGGAAGTATAGGTTATAAAGATTAAAGCCAAATATGGGGATAAAAAGTGTGCTTACATGTAAGGATGTTTAAAGCTTACATGTAAGGAGTGTTACTATGAGTTGATCTCGTTTTTGATGATAAATGCCAGACTTGCACAGTCATCTATCTTTTGTGCATAGCTGAGATCGTCGTTTAAAAGGATGTCGATAAATGCAGAACCGACGATAACACCGTCCGCTCCTTTTACTTTGTCTTTTGCCGTCTTTGCATTGACACCGAAACCCACATATGCTGGAGTGGTAGTAAACTCTTTTATCGATTCGATGAAAGGTGTAAGGTCTTCGGCTTTACCTGAGCCAGTGATGCCGGTATAAGCGACCATATAGATGAATTTTTTTGCATCTGTGACTATCTGCTTGATACGCTCTTTGGAGTCTGTAGGTGCAACAAATGAGATATTTGCTACAGCATTAGTATCAAAGAGCCCTTTATATGCAAGAGTTTCTTCGTAAGGCAGGTCAGGGATGATAAGTCCGCTTACATGTAACTCGTTCGCTTTTTTGATAAGATCATCCATTCCGTACTGATAAAACGGGTTAAAATAGCCCATCCATAAAGTATCTACTCTATCTGCGATCTCTTTTGAGATATCTAAGACATCATGAAACTTAAAACCGCTTTGCAGTGCACTGTGGTTTGCTTTTTCTATCACGGGGCCATCGGCAACAGGATCAGAAAACGGGATGCCAAGCTCAATGCTATCGACACCGTTTTCTCCAAGAGCAAGAGCTAAGTCAACGCTAAAAGATTTTTCAGGGTAACAAGAAGTTATATACGCTACGAGTTGTTTCACTTTTTATCCATATCAGGTAATTTTAATAGGGAGAACTCTATCTTTGAGAGCTCATTATCGAGTTTGAGATCATCATACCATTTTTCAAACATATCACTAATGCTGAGCAGCCATGTTATGACTTCCTCATTTGCGGGACCATCCTGATTCCTTAGAGTTTCTAACGCACTTTCTACAAAAGTTGAGAGTCTTATGATGGGTTCGAGTCTTAAAAAAGCTGAAGCTGACTTTAGATTATGAAATATTCTAAAAAGTTCGCCTATATCATTTTTATAAGTATTTTCTTTTTCAAGGCTTACGATGAGCGGTTCCATTATGTCAACCATCATTGAGAAATGTTCCAAAAACTCATCGACTATCTCAAAATCAAAGTTTGCTTCAAGTTCCCGTCTTACACCCATAAGTATGGTTCTCCTATATTGCTTTGGATTATATCATTTTTTGGTTAAAATCTCTTTAGAGAAATTTATCTAAAAAGATTTACCAAATGACAAAAAAAATGACTATTTCAAAAATATTAAAGTCTAAAGGCGAGAAGCCTTTAGTCATGATCACAGCCTATGATGCACTCTTTGCAAAACTTTTTGAACAAAGTGCTGATATCTTGCTTGTCGGCGATAGTCTCAACATGAGTTTTGCCGGCAGATCGGACACACTTAGTGCAACACTAGAGCAAATGCTATACCATACCAACGCAGTATGTAAGGGCTCACCCTCTAGTTTTGTCATCTGTGATATGCCTTTTGGGACTTACATGTCAAAAGATGACGCACTCGCCAATGCGGTAAAAGTCTTTCAACAAACACCTGCCGATGCGGTGAAGATCGAGGCTGGAGCGGATAAAGCAGAGATAGTGAAGCATCTGACTTCTAACGGTATTGCGGTATGCGGACACATAGGTCTTCTTCCTCAGTCTGTGAGAAGTGAAGGCGGTTATAAAGTCAAAGGCAAAGATGAAGCAAGTGCTCTTTCGCTTATAGAAGATGCAAAGGCGATAGAAAAAGCGGGTGCGTTTTGTATCGTCATCGAGGGTGTAAAAGCTGAAGTAGCGACACGCGTGGCTGCAAGTGTCTCTGTTCCGCTTGTGGGCATCGGTGCGGGCAATGGAGTAGACGGGCAGGTACTTGTGTTTTCAGATATGCTTGGTCTCTTTGAAGAGTTTACGCCGAAGTTCGTTAAAAAATATCTTGACGGTGCGACGCTGGTAAAAGATGCGGTCGCTACCTATGCCGATGAGGTGAAATCAAGAGAGTTCCCTAGTGAAAAATATGTATATTAAGAGAGTAGCATGGAACGTTTAGTAGAGATCGAAAAATTCACCTCAGATGAGACCAGTGAGGTCACGTTAAGACCGAGTGCTTGGAGCGAGTACATCGGTCAAGAGCAGATCAAAAAGAATCTCGGCGTGTTCATAGAGGCGAGTAAAAAAAGAGCCGAAGCACTGGATCATACTCTTTTTTACGGACCTCCGGGACTTGGTAAGACCACTTTGGCACTGATAATCGCAAATGAGATGAATGCAAACATCAAAGTCACGGCAGCGCCGATGATAGAAAAAAGCGGCGATCTGGCTGCGATCCTTACAAACTTGGAAGAGGGCGATATCCTCTTCATTGATGAGATCCACCGTCTCTCTCCCGCCGTTGAAGAGATACTTTACTCCTCTATGGAAGATTTTCGTATCGACATCATCATAGGAAGCGGACCTGCTGCACAAACTGTAAAGATCGACCTTCCTAGATTTACTCTCATCGGTGCGACAACCCGTGCAGGTATGCTTTCAAATCCTTTGCGTGATCGTTTTGGGATGAACTTCAGGATGAATTTCTACTCGGATGAAGAGCTTTCACGTATCATTATGCAGGCTTCTAAAAAGCTGGATAAAGAGATACAAGCCGATGCCGCGCATGAGATAGCAAAAAGAAGCAGAGGGACTCCTCGTATAGCACTTCGTCTGCTTCGCCGTGTAAGAGACTTTGCCGAGGTGGCGAACGAGAGACACATCGAGCATAAACGAACGCAATATGCGCTTAATGAACTTGGAATAAACTCGCACGGTTTTGATGAGATGGATATCCGTCTGCTTGAACTTCTTGTCGCTTCAAAAGGCAGACCTATCGGTCTGAGTACCATCGCTGCGGCACTGAGTGAAGACGAGGGAACTGTCGAAGATGTGCTAGAACCGTATTTGATCGCAAACGGTTACCTTGAACGTACGGCAAAAGGAAGAATGGCGACACATAAGACCATCGATGTCTTAAGATTTAAAAATACAAAAGAGAGCCTGTTTTAATGAAATCGCAACATCTGCTTATCATACTTTTTGGTGCATCGCTTTACTGGATGTATCGTCTCTACGAACCTTTTTTACTGACAATGCTGATAGCGGCACTTTTGGCTGTCTCTACTGCGAATATCCAATGCTATTTTACGAAGCTTTCAAAGTCTAAATTTATAGGTAGTCTGTTTACGACCTTTTTGCTTGCAGTTTTATTTTTTGTTCCGCTTGGATATTTTTTGGCTAACTTTACGATCAGACTCAACCATGTTAATCCTGAGACTTTGTCTAAGATTGATCATTCTTTAAGAGAATTGATGGCAAATCCACCTGAATATCTGGCATTTGTAAAACCCTACCTTGACAGTTTTTTAAGAGATCTGCAGATTGGTGATCTGGCCACGAAAGCCATTTCATATGCAGGAACCATAGGTTCATATAGTGCCGGATATCTCAAAAATGCACTCTTGGTAATAGTCTTTTATTTCTTTGCTCAGTATAATGGAGAGGCGATCATCGGGTTTATCAAAAAGGTCGTAAAACTGCCTGAAGCAGACAACAAACTTTTAACCTATGAGCTTTCATCGGTCATGAGTACAGTTTTTTATTCTATTTTGGCGACTGCGATGTTTGAGGGAGCACTCTTTGGAATTGCAGTTGCGTTTATGGGTTACAACGGACTTCTTTTTGGCATTATGTATGGATTTGCTTCACTTATTCCTGTTGTCGGCGGGGCTTTGATGTGGGTACCGTTTGCTGCGTATGAATATAGTCTTGGCAACATGGGAGAAGCCCTGTTTATAGCGGTATATTCTATTGTCATGATCTCTATCATCGCCGATACTTTCGTGAAACCGGTCATCATCAAAGAGATAAATGTGAGGTTTATAAAATCAGATCTTAATCTAAATGAGTTGCTCATATTTTTTGCCATCATAGCAGGGCTTGCTACTTTCGGATTTTGGGGGATGATCCTAGGACCTGCCATCACATCCTTTTTCTTAGCGCTTCTTAAGCTCGTAGAAGCAAAGTCTGTAACAGATTAACCTTACATGTAAGGTTATTTTTTGTAGATAGCCGGATAGTCGTTTTTCCAGCGACGATGGAGCCAAAACCAAGGTTTCGGGCTTTTTAATATCTCACGGCTTAGCCAAGAAGCCTGCATCTGCGTTGAGATAAGGATATCGTTTTCAGCGTCATCCGTTTTTGGCGGGATAAGCTCATCATACACTTTAATGGTGTAGTGCTCGTCATTTTCATCTGCATGGATGAGAATAGGGATGAGTGCCGCATCAAATTTTCTAGCCAAATATGCCGTTGATTTTATCTGGATCGTCGGATGGTTTAAAAACTCTACCTCTATACCGTCTTGTTTGCTTACATTGGTGTCTATTAAGATCGCTATCGCTTTTTTTGCACGCAGGCGTTTTACCAGCTCTTTTGCAGCACCGTGTTTTTCGGCATAGTCCATCTTCCATTTTGCACGTGAAGAGAGAAGATAGTCCTCAAAATATTGATTGTTCATCTTTTTATACACGACCATTATCGGCTCTACCTGTGCACTTAACATCTCAGCACCTAGCTCCCAAGCTCCGTAATGTGACGTTACAAAGATGATCGGGCGTTTTTCCTCTTGGACTTTTTTTATGATCTCCAAATTTTCAAACTTAACTTTTTTTGCGATGTCGTCGATGCGATAATAACGTCCCTCAAGTGTATATAAAAAATTTAGAAGAAGAGATTTATATGAGTATTTTGTCACCTCTTCGACAAATTTTTCATCGAGATTATCTCCATACACAAATTCCAGATTTTGTCTTACGACTTTTGTGTATCTTTTACTGACAAGATAAGCCAAAGATGCAAGTCCCGTAAAAAGTGAACGTCTGATCTTTTTTGGAAGAAGCATCAGAAATTTTTCCAATGCCAAAAAGAGGTAATAACCTATCATTGTAAAAGCTCCTTAGCTCTGTTGATGACCATGTTCGGGTCAATATTTTTTATAGAATAATCATTTTTATCGATATGAGAGATATTGACTTTTGAGTCGGAATGAATAGCGATATTACTATCAGTCGGATATATCATCCTCTCATTTGTAGGACCAAAAAGCGTGATAGACGGTACGTTATATGCCCATGCCATGTGTGTCGGGCCGGTATCATTGCCGATGACTAAAGAGGCATGTGAGATGAGTGCGCATAACTCTTTAAGATCAAGCTTCGGAGTCAACTGAGCATTTTGCGAATTGTCTGCTATGAACTGGGCATCGGTTTTTTCCTGCGCACTTCCCCATACGATGTAACTCTTACATGGCAGACCGTTGCAGATATCTACGACTTTCTCTTTAGGGTATATCTTGCTTGCCCAAGATGCGCCTATGACAAAGACGGCATAAACATCTTGCACAAATGAAAGCTTCTTATAAGCGGGAAGCGTAGGAAGTTTATTATCCACCATCTCATCGCTTACATGTAAGTTCAGAGCATCACTGACGAGTGCGACATTTCTTTTGATAACGCTAAGCTCGTAGGGGATGTTTGAAGTCGATGAATAAAATAGGGATGAAAGTGCTTCTCTTGCCGATTTCTTATCGTATCCGTGGATATTTTTACCTATGATCCTTGAGACTACAGCTGATTTTACAAGTCCCTGCATATCGATGATAAGATCATATTTTGGAAGATTTTTGAGTTTTTTGACGGTATTTGCAAGTTGTGAAAAACTTTTTTCTTTTTTGATCTTTTTAAGATTGATCGTATGTACTTGGTTTATTAACGGATGTTCAGTTAAAAGCGGCGCAAATACCTCTTCACATATCCAGTCTATTTTTATATTCGGATATTCTTGACGGATAAATTGTAGTACAATTGTGGCATTAACAATGTCGCCAAGAGCTGAAAGCCTGACTAAGGCCATGTGATTAAGTTTCATGAGCGGTATTATATCAAAAGTAGCGGAAGAAAAAATGTCAGAACATCATCATCACCATCACCACCATGTAAGCGGAAAAAATCTCTTTATTACCATCATCTTAAATCTCTTTATTACAGTCTCGCAGATTATCGGTGGTATCCTCTCAGGTTCACTGGCTCTTTTAAGCGATGCACTTCATAATTTCAGTGATGTCGTAGCGCTTTTGATAGCTTATATAGCCAATAGGCTTTCACATAGAGAGAGTACGGAGAGCAAAACATTCGGCTACAAGCGTGCAGAGATAATAGCGGCACTTTTTAACACATCTGTTTTGATCGCGATCGCGCTGTTTTTGATCTACGAGTCGTATCAAAAACTGTTAGATCCTCAGAGCGTCGATTCACTGCTAGTCGTCTGGCTGGGGGTGCTCAGTATATTTTTAAACGCACTCAGCGTGTTGCTTGTCAAAGATGATGCCCATCACAACATGAATATAAAAGCCGCTTATCTTCACCTTTTGACGGATATGATGACATCCGTTGTTGTCGTAGTCGGCGGATTATTGATGTATTTCTTTGAAATATACTGGATCGATCCTATTGTATCGATGATGATTGCCGTGTATCTTATCGGTGCATCTTGGCGTTTGATTAAATCTTCCGTATCGGTTTTGATGCAGTTTGCACCGGAGGGTATAAATGTGCAGGATGTCATACAAAAGATAAAAGATGTACAAAATGTCATCGAAAACGTGCACCACGTTCATCTTTGGCAGTTAGATGACCATCGTATTCATCTTGAGGCTCATCTCAATTTTCATAACAATATAATGCTTGGGGATTGCAGTGAGATAATCAACTCATTAGAACAGGTTTTAAAAGATGATTTTGGCATAACACATACGACGTTTCAGTGTGAATACAACCGCTGTCATACCACCGAGTGTATAGTCGGTGTCGGTTAATTTAAAAATATGATGTTATAATCGCGAAATTATTTTATAAAAGGTATCTATAATGGTTGCATCTGATATACAAGATTTTTCGCTTGGCCGCACCAAAGCAAGAGCTTATTTTTGTTATCTGTTCTCTAAAAATATTCCCGATAGACTACCGTCACTCTCGCCTGAAATGATTATGCCGAGGCTTTTGAAGATAAAAGCCGATCTGCAAAACTGTGAGGGTGTATATCTACTGGACTATAAAGGTGTTCAGGTATCGCCTACATATAAAAAAGATGAGATTTTAGAGGATGATGTAGGCAAGATAAGAGCCGATAGGGCTTATTATTATCGTGCAGTCAGAGAAAAAAGGTGTACCATCACCGATCCATATCCGTCACTTTTGACGAGTGAATTGACGGTTACGGCATCAAAACCGATTTTTGACGAGCATGGCGAGATCAAATATGTCGCTTGTCTGGATATGCCTCTTGATGACGTACTTAAAATCGCTCATCTCAATACGATGGATACCTTCTTTAAAAACTTTTTTAAGATCTCGTATGCGTTGTTTGCGATTGCTTTAATAGGCGTTGCAATACTGCTTTTTGCAAAAGGCGTACAGAGCTTTTTTGTGTATGAGATCTCACCTCAAAACTTTGAGATAAAAAATGTCTTTGAAGCGACTATCTTGCTCACACTCGCTTTGGCGATGTTTGATCTGACAAAGACGATCATAGAAGAGGAGATAACAGGACAAACGCAAGAACATAACATATCGGGCCCGCATAAGACCATGGTCAAGTTTTTGGGTTCTATTATCATCGCATTGTCCATCGAAGCCCTAATGCTTGTATTTAAATTCGCTATAACCGATCCGGATAAACTTTTATACGCGATGTACATCGTAGGCGGTGTCGCGATGCTGCTTATCAGTTTGGCGATTTATATAAAATTTACGAAAGAGAAAATGCAAAAATGATAGCAATAATCGACTACAACATGGGCAATTTGGCAAGTGTGAAAAACGCATTTGCAAAACTTGGAAAAGAGACAGTGATCGTCTCCGATCCGGACAAGTTTAAAGATTATGACAAGCTCATATTGCCCGGAGTAGGTGCTTACGGTGATGCTATTGAACACTTGAAGCAACGTGGAATGGATGATGCTGTAAAAGAGTTCGCGGCAAGCGGAAAATATATGTTTGGTATCTGTCTTGGGATGCAATTGTTATTTGAAAGCAGTGAAGAGTTCGGCGAAAACAAAGGACTCGGCCTCATAAAAGGAAAAGTCATAGAGTTTGACAAAAGCAGATTTCCCACTCCGCTAAAGGTACCGCATATGGGTTGGAACCGTATGTTTACGCGAGAACATAAACTTTTTAACGGAATGGATGAATCTCATTATCTTTATTTTGTTCATTCGTTTCATGTTGTATGTGAAAACGAATCTGATATTATAGGGACGACCGAGTACGGCTATAAGTTCACAAGCGCCGTAGCGCATGAGAATATTTTCGGAATTCAGCCGCACCCTGAAAAGAGTCACACAAACGGACTTAAGATATTAGAAAACTTTATTAATATCTAAATTAATAAGGTAGAATTTTTCGAGGAAACATCGCTAAAGCGAACGGTTTCCTTGTTTTGTCGCCACAGCGGCGCAAGCGAAGATAAAGGGACTTTGTTCCTTTATCGGATAAATCAAGATGAAGTTTTCTTCATTTTATATAATAAAATTAAGACATGGACGATATATGACTTTATACCCGGCAATTGATTTAAAAGATGGAAAAGCTGTTCGCCTTACAAAAGGGCTGATGGAAAGTGCAAAAATATACTCAAATGAACCTTGGGAACTTGTAAAGAAATTTGAAAGTATGGGTGCCCAGTGGGTCCATTTAGTGGATCTAAACGGTGCTTTTGCAGGAGAACCGAAAAATCTTGAACAGATCATCAAAATAAGAGAAAACTGCAATGTCAAGCTCGAACTCGGCGGCGGTATAAGAGATGAAAAGACGATACAAAAGATGCTAGAAATCGGTATTGATAGAGTGATTTTAGGTTCTATCGCCGTTAAAGATCCTGCGTTTGTCAAAGAGATGGCGGCAAAGTATCCGATCGCTGTTGGAATAGACGCAATAGACGGCTATGTGGCCGTTGAAGGCTGGGGCGAAGTAAGCAATATGAAAGCTACCGATCTTGCTCGTGAATTCGCAAATGCGGGAGTTGAAGCGATAATTTGTACGGATGTAGGCAAAGACGGTACACTTAGCGGCGTAAATGTCGATTTTACTCTTGATATTGCAAGAGCAAGCGGAGTGAGCACGATTGCAAGCGGCGGAGTAAAAGATGCAGCTGACATTATGGCCTTAATGGCGACAAATGAGGTTGATGGTGTTATAATAGGAAAAGCATATTACGAGGGTACTTTAGACTTAGAAAATATGTTTAAAGTTACTTCAAACTAATTTAGGATATTATTAGCCTAAATTCTTAACAAAAATATATAATTTATATAAAGGATTATATTTGAAATTATTAGTAGTTGATGATAGTTCTACAATGCGTCGTATTATTAAAAATACTTTGGCTCGTTTGGGATACAAAGATATTTTAGAGGGTGAAGACGGAGTACAGGGTTGGGATGTTTTGCACTCAAATCCTGACATCGGTATGTTGATTACGGACTGGAATATGCCTGAGATGAACGGTTTGGAACTTGTGAAAAAAGTTCGCGGAGATGAACGTTTTAAAGATCTTCCAATCATCATGGTAACGACAGAGGGCGGAAAAGCCGAGGTTATTACAGCTTTAAAAGCAGGTGTTAACAACTATATTGTTAAACCTTTTACTCCACAAGTATTAAAAGAGAAACTCGGCGCAGTAATGGGCATTGAGGGTTAATGCAAGAATTCTACAATCAACTTGTGGTGAGAGTCTCATCTCACCACGATCTTTTTAGTGACTTTTTAAGTGATACCTTACCGATAGGTTTTGAAGAGCTGGATGACGGTTTCGTTATTCGCAGTGAAGATGAACTTGAAACAATGAAATGGGGTCTCGAGCAGTTTGCGGAGGCTTTGCAAAAAGCGTTGAATGAGCCTATGGAGATTGAATTTTCCTTAACTAAAGAGAAAAACAGTGATTGGGTAAAAGAGTATCAAGAGGGCATTACGCCGATTTTAATCGAGCCTTTTTATATCTATCCGACTTGGGATGAACCCCAAGAGGGCAAAATCAATATAGTCATTGATCCTGCACTTGCTTTTGGAACAGGTCATCATCCTACGACTGCTACATGTTTACAGGCAGTTGCAAAGTATGTCCAAAACGGTGCCGAGGTTATTGACGTGGGTTGTGGAAGCGGGATACTTAGTATTGCTGCAATGAAACTGGGAGCAGTTGCAGATGCATGTGATACTGACCCGATATCGGTTGAAAACTCTAAAATAAATGCCAATGAAAATAGTGTAGAATATAGAGATATTTGGGAAGGTTCTGCCTCACAAACTGGTAAACAATATGATGTGACAATCGCAAATATAGTAGCTGACGTATTGACGTATATTGCAAATGATCTTAAAAAAATTACGCAGCCGCAAGGGATCTTGATACTGTCAGGAATCTTAGACAAGTATGAAAACAAAGTGTTGAGATTTTATCATGACTGTGAGCTGATCGAACGCATCACACAAGATGAATGGGTAACACTAATCTTAAAAAGAGGATAAATAAGTCATGGGATCTCCCGAATCAAATAATAACAATAAAAAAAACAATAATAATAACTTCTTCAATAATAATCCACTTATAACTTTTGCAATATTTTCAGTAGTTATAATCTTAGTCTTTAAAGCACTTATCGGCGATCAAAGCGCGACAGGTGCTATCAGCTCCTCTATGGGAACAGCGACTAAAAACAAGCAGGTCAGTTATTCTGAGTTAAAAACTCTTGTCAGTGAAAAAAAAGTTCAAAAAGTTGAGATCGGACAGACTTATGTACGTGCGATCGGTACGGAGGATGGAAGAAAAATATCCTATACCACACGTATGGTAAGCGGTGATAATACCCTTGTTCCACTGTTAGACAAAGAGAATATAGATTACTCCGGTTTTAGCGAATCGAATTGGTTTACGGAGATGTTTGGTTGGTTGTTGCCGTTTTTGCTTATTATCGGTATATGGATGTTTTTCGCAGGTCGTATGCAAAAAAGCATGGGAAGCGGAATCCTTGGAATGGGTAATTCGAAAAAACTTGTGAATTCCGAAAAACCAAAGACAAAATTTGATGATGTCGCAGGTGCACAAGAGGCTAAAGAGGAAGTTCAAGAGATAGTGGATTTTTTAAAATATCCTCAAAGATATGTAGAACTTGGCGCAAAAATACCAAAAGGTGTTTTACTAGTCGGTAGTCCGGGAACGGGTAAGACACTTTTGGCAAAAGCGGTAGCGGGAGAAGCGGAAGTCCCGTTTTTCTCAGTAAGCGGTTCAAGCTTTATCGAGATGTTCGTCGGTGTGGGTGCGGCTCGTGTTCGTGACCTTTTTGAACAGGCAAAAAAAGACGCCCCTTCGATAATATTTATAGACGAGATAGACGCGATCGGAAAAAGTCGTGCTGCCGGCGGTATGATGGGTGGAAATGATGAGCGTGAACAGACATTAAATCAGCTTCTTGCAGAGATGGATGGATTTGGTACAGATACTCCGATCATCATCTTAGCAGCGACAAACCGTCCTGAAGTTTTAGACAGTGCTTTGATGAGACCTGGCCGTTTTGACAGACAAGTGCTTGTCGATAAACCTGACTTTCAAGGTCGTATTGAGATCTTGAAAGTGCATGTAAGAGGGGTGAAACTCTCTAAAGATGTCGATCTTGAAGAGATAGCTCGTGTAACAGCTGGACTCGCTGGAGCAGACTTGGCGAACATCATTAACGAGGGTGCGCTTTTAGCAGGACGCAGCAGTAAAAAAAGTGTGAGTCAAAAAGACCTGTTTGAAGCAGTCGAACGTGCAATAGCTGGATTATCGAAAAAATCTCGTCGTATCAATCCTAAAGAGAAAAAAATAGTCGCTTATCACGAAAGCGGCCATGCTCTTATGGCTGAGATCACAAAAGGTGCTAAAAAAGTTTCAAAAGTCTCAATAGTGCCTCGCGGACTAGCAGCGTTAGGTTATACTCTAAATACACCAGAAGAGAACAAGTTTATGGCACAGCGCCACGAGCTTTGGGCAGAAGTCGATGTACTTCTTGGCGGACGTGCTGCTGAAGAGGTCTTTTTAGGCGAGATATCTACAGGTGCAGGAAACGACTTGGAGCGTGCGACTGACATCATCAAATCTATGGTTCAAGTGTATGGAATGAGTGATGTTGCAGGGCTTATGGTATTAGAAAAACAGCGTCAGTCATTTTTAGGCGGCGGTGGACCTGCTGCAAGAGAGTTCAGTGAGAAGATGGCTGAGAGCATGGATGATTTCATCAAAAGCAGCTTGAATGAACATTATGAGCTTGTCAAAGCAAGTTTGACTGAATATCGCGGTGCAATCGAAGAGATGGTTTCGCTTTTATATGACAAAGAAAATATTACGGGTGAAGATGTCCGTGCAATTATCACAAAATTTGAGCAGGACAATAATATGGAAAGCAAGCTAGCCCCTGTGAGTGATGAAATCGCAGATGAGCTTAAAGAGGATGCGAATATGAGTAAAAAACATTCTAATCCAAGTGAAGAGAAAAAAGATGATAGTGAATGATACTTTTATAGTTTCAAAAGCAGGGTATAAATATCTCTTCATATCTATCGGGTTGTTTATCCTGTTTTCACTTTTTGGGTGGGGATTTTTTAAATTTTTAACCTTTCTTGCATCTGTATTTTTGATCTATATCTATAGAAATCCTGAGCGTGAAATACCATATTTTCAAAACGGTTCACTTATAAGTCCAGTGGACGGAAAAGTGATCGGGATCAATACTTTGGACAACGGATATGAAGTAGTAGTAAAATCATCTTTATTGGATACTTCTATTCTGCGAGCTCCTATCTTATCAAAAGTGAAATCGTTTCATGTAAGAAAAGGTACGAGACTCTCCACCGATATAAGAAAATCTATGCTTTTAAATGAAAAGTTTCAAATTGAATTTGAAGATAAAAACAAAAATATTGTGTATGTAGAACATATCTTAGATAACAGCATAGATGATATGACGGCGAATATACATCTTAATCAAGATCTCAATCAGGGCAAAAGATACGGCGTCATGACTAAAGGCAAGACTATCATCAGGCTTCCTCTTACATGTAGATTGTCCTTACATGTAGGAGAACATGTTAGAGCCGGCGAGACTCTTTTAGGATATATTTCATAAGATGAACAAAAAAAAATCGGGTGTTATTTATATACTCCCAAATATATTTACCGCTTCTAGCATTTTTGCTGGGGTAGTAAGTATTATAAATTCCATTAACGGTGAATTTACAACAGCCTCTTGGCTTATAATCTTAGCTTTGATCTTTGATGGGCTTGATGGCAGAGTAGCACGTCTTACCAACACATGCAGCAGATTTGGCGTAGAGTTTGATTCACTGGCGGATCTGGTTGCTTTCGGTGTTGCGCCATCCATTCTTCTTTACATGTATACCGGTCATGATTTTGGCAGAATCGGTATAGTTATAGCAGCATTGTTTATTATCTTTGGAGCGATCCGTCTTGCTCGTTTTAACGTCATGACATCTCAAGTCGAGCCTTCTGTGTTTATCGGTGTGCCTATACCTACAGCTGCAGTATTTATGTCGATATTGATTCTTTTATTTGAAAAATATGTTGTTTTACACCATTTTTCATATATTTTACTGGGATTGTCCGTTCTTGTTTCGTTATTGATGGTAAGCAATATAAGATACCCAAGCTTTAAAAAATTGAACTTTTCCAAACGTTATGCACTTAGATTATTTGTATTTGTACTCTGTTTTGCTCTTGTTATATTTATATATCCGATCGAGGGTGTCGCACTTATATTTATCTCTTATATACTCTATGGATTAATAAGAGCTGCTATTAACATCAAAAAAAGAACCATAAATATAAAAGAGTAGCACTTTATTTATGGTGCTCTTTTTGAAAATATAGTTCTTCGGTATTTATATCAAATGTAAAGTAGTTCGATTGAAATCCTACTTCATTTATACGGCCAAGTTGAATAACCGCACCTTTATTGTTTTTTTGCTCAAGATACAAAAGTCCCAAGGCATATCTAGTCTCAAGATATTCAGGATTTTTAAGTTTTGCCAATTCTAAAAGTGCAATGGCATTTTCATGATGAGAAGCAGCTATGGAAGCTACTGCACCAAGAAAAAGCGTGTTGTAATCATCTATCTTATAGTCATCAATCAGTTGATTAAATATCGTGTATGCTTCTTCAGAGTTTTTACTAAACAGATTTGTTAAAGCTAGTGTATAAAGGATATCCTGAGGAGCCTCTACCGTCGTATTTAGTTTCTCTTTTAGCTTATCTTTCATAGAGTATAGCGATCCTGTTACAAGTGCTTGTTGGACATATAAATATCTGGTAATATATGGTCCGAAATAGAGGTCTTCAAAATTAAAATTTTGTTTTTTCATAAAGAACAGAGTGTCTTTTGCATACTCTTTATCATCAGCTTTTTTTAGTTTTGTATCGATATAAATGATCTGTGGCAAAATATCATGTGGCAGTAGAAAACTTAATTTTTGTGCTGCTTTTTGTGCCACCTCATATTTATCCAATCTATTTGAGATAATCACCTCTAATATCAGATATAACGGCCTTTCCTGATAGTTATTGTTAAGCCACTTAGAGCTTCCAAGCAGATTGTTTTGTGTAATATTTAGTAATGTATTGTATAGATCCGTGTCCTCTGAGTCTTTTTCACTAGATAGATTGTCTTTTAAAATAGAGTTGAACTTATCATTGTCTTTATGTAATATTTGCGCACACATGATAGTAAATATACCTGAGAGATAGTTATTTGAATCAAGATGATATGATCTTTTGAAATGCTCATACGCATTTTGAATATCACCGAGTTGTGCATAGGTCAGTGCTAGATTGTAATGAAGTATCGAGTGCTTTGGCTGGATTTTCACCAACTCTTCAAGTTGTTTATTCGCATCTCTAAGTCTAAATGATAATGCTTTTTTTATCGCTTGTGCGATGCCGTAGTTTACCGCAGAGGATGATCTGCTTTTTTCAAGGTAATCCTTAGCGGATGTAATATCGTCGATATATATGTTGGCATTGCCTTTTCTGATATAGCTGATAGTATTGGTAGCATTAAAAACTTTATACGGGGCAAAATAGAATATTTTTTCATATTTTATCCATAAAGAGTTGTCTATTGCACTTCTATAACTTTTTTGAGCTATTTCTGTATCATAAAGAGAGTTTTTTAGACTTACCCTCACAGGATAGGGCTTATAGACCTCTTCTGGATACATATCCGTAAGATTGTTTAATTGTTTTGATGCTTCTTGAAGCTGTCCGGCTTTTATATTGATAAGTGCTAGAGCAAGCTGTTCACGAACAGGGTCTATGTTTTGCGGTATAGAGTTGGCTAGGTGTTTTTTGGCAAGTGTCAGATCACCGATATTTGCATATAAAAGTCCTAATGTCAATGAGTTTTTTTGTACAAATGGTTTTTCCAGTGCATCGATTGCATCATAGTAATTACCAAGAAGAGAGTTGACTTTTGTTTTCAGGATCTGATTTTGTAACTCATATTCATCGGAAGTGGGATGATTCAAGCCGCTAAGGGATTCTAAGTAGTTTCCTCTATAGTATTGTATGAGCGCATAATAGTAAGAATACATCGGAGAGTTTATCTCTTTAGGAAGATATGCAAGAGCTAGGTTTATATAGTATCTAAAGCTTTCTTTTTGATTGAGATAGTGGGCACAAACAGCTGCATTGATAGCACTCACACAAACTTTTTCATTATTTTGTATCGCTTTTTTGAAAGTTGCTAAAGCTTTTTGATACTGTTTGTCTTTAAGTTGGGCAACACCTAAGTTGTACTGGGAGATCGCTTCGCTGTAGAGTGCTATCTGTTCATAAAGGTTTAATGCTTCTTGTTTATTGCCGTTTGCATAGAGATAATTGGCTTTTGCAATGATCTTTTCCAGCTGACTTTGCTCTATGACTTTTTTAGGTTTCTCTTCTAGTTTTGTTTCTATAAAATTTACAGCTTGTGTGTCATTATTGGCAGAATGTTTTGTAATTAAAAGTACAATAATTATGATAAAAAGTAAGATAACTGTAACAGCGCTGCCTATTAAAATTATCTTTTTACGCTTCTCATTTTCTTCATCATCTCCGGCTGTCTGTAATGTCTCATCACCCGTAAATGCTGCATCTTCATCCTGAATGATGATTATTTCTTCTTGTTCTTGAGCCATAATGATATTTAAACCTTTAAATAAATAAGCTTATATGGCCTTTTATAAGCAATTAAAGTACCAAGAAAAAGGAGACGAAAGTTTGTATGATCGAAAGTTTATAGGATGAAACTATGTTAAAATAATGAACTTACTTAAGAAAAGATAGAAAAGGCAAAAACTTGATGAGCAAAAAGACAACATATGCGAGAATTACTGCCAAGATTATCTTTTTGACGATGTTCTTGACTCTTGTTACGGCTTTTCTTTACGGACAGTATATGAAAAAAGAGGCAATATCAAGTTTAGCCTACGTAGACGCGAAAAAAACCAGTATGCTTGTCTTTGAGGCACTTTATTCAGCGATGCAAAGAGGGTGGACAAAAAGCGACATCAACGAGATCATCACAAGACTTAATCATGTAAACCCAAATATGAAAATTAAGATTTACAGAAGTGGGATCGTCGCAGAACTTTTTGGCGAGATCGATGAAGATAAACAAGTAAGAGAGACAGATAAGCCTGTTATGGAAGCGATGAAAGGCCGAGAATCGTTAAATATAGAAAATGATGAATTTATTGAGTATCACTATCCTATTCGTGCAAGAAATGAGTGTTTGAGATGTCATACAAATGCTCATGTTAATGATGTTCTCGGGGTAATAGATGTTACTTCTCCGATCGAGAACTTAAAGATATCTCTTAATGAGATGATCAATTTTTTTATTATTTTTATAATAATTTTTTCAATAGTCGTATTTGTAGCTATTTTTATCGAATTAAATAGACATTTGATTCAGCCGATTAAAACTTTTTCCAATGTCATAAGAAATATAACAAAGTCAAACGATATGTCAAAACGTGTTGAGGTAGGTGATAATATAGAGGAGATCGATTCTATTAAAGATACATTCAATGCGATGCTCAACTCTATAGAATATCAATTTTACAACGATAGTCTGACAGGTTTGCCAAATAGAAAGAAATTGACTGAAAAACTTGAAAAACGGTTACACTCATTTCTTATGATCATAAATATAGACTCTTTCCAAGAGATCAACGATCTCTACGGTGATGAAGTAGGCGATACGATATTAAGGGAATTCGCTCGATTTTTAAAAGAGTTGACTCCACTAAATAGCACTGTTTACAGATTGCATTCGGATGAATTTGCTATTTTATGTCAAGAAAATATGGAATTAAATACTTTTAAAGAGATGGCTGCTTTTGTCAGTGAACAAATATCTCAAAAAAGTTTTAATATCGATGTTAAAGGAGAAGTCAATTTAACAGCAAGTATAGGGATATCATATGGTATAGATATGCTTTTGGCAAATGCCGACATAGCACTAAGTCTAGCTAAGAAAAACAGAAAGAACTATTTAGTCTATGATGACTCGATGGCAATGGCTCAAGAGTATGCAAAAAATTTAGATTGGACTAAAAAACTTAAAAAAGCTATAGATGAAGATAGAGTGATTCCCGTGTATCAGCCGATAGTAGATGTAAAAACGCAAAAAATCGTAAAATATGAATCATTGATGAGAATATCTGATCATGACGGTGAATATATCGCTCCGGTACACTTTTTAGAACTTTCAAAGAAAAATAAGCTATACCATCAATTGACAAAAATCATGATAGAAAAAACATTTGAAAAGTTTAAAGATCTGCCATATTCAGTCTCTATCAACCTCTCTGTTGAAGATATTTTAAATAAAGAGATACATAGTCTGATAATCGAGAAGCTTAAGAATAATTGTATAAGCAGCAGAATCGTCTTTGAGATCATTGAATCAGAAGGGATCGAAAACTTCGATCGTGTTATAGAGTTTATTAATGACGTCAAGCAATACGGTGTAAAAATATCTATCGATGATTTTGGAACAGGATACTCTAATTTTGAGTATTTAACAAAGTTAAAAGTCGATTATATAAAAATAGACGGTTCAATGATAAAAAATATAGATAATGATAGAAACTCTCAAATAATAACAAGAACAATAGTGGATTTTGCAAAAAAAATGCATATCCAGACGATCGCTGAATTTGTATACTCAAAAAATGTATTTGAAAAGATTGCAGAGATGGATGTTGATTATGCTCAAGGTTACTATTTTGGAGAACCCAAAGAGATATAAATATAATTGATGTTCAAAATTTCTATTATCTGAACATGGTGATCATTTTATCCAGCAGTTTGATATCGACATGATTTTTCATATTGATTTTCATTAATTTTAAAGCATCAAATGTTGTCATCGGGTCTTTATAACTTCTTTTACTTGTCAATGCATCAAAGATATCGCTTAGGGATATTATGCGGGCAAAGAGGGGAATGCTTTCACCTTTCATGCCTGAGGGATATCCGGATCCGTCCATTTTTTCGTGATGATGCTTTATCCCTAGGAGGACATTTTTATTTTTTATACCCAGTTTTATCCCGATTGAATATCCTAAAGTCGGATGTCTTTGGATCTCTTGAAACTCTAGATTTGTCAGTTTCCCGTTTTTGTTTATGATAGCCTTGCTTATTTTGCTTTTGCCAAGATCATGAAGAAGAGCGGCTTCTCCCAGCTCTAATAAAGTCTCTTGTTGCAAATCTATAAATGCACCGAGACTCAGTGCATAGATCGCGACATTTATAGAGTGTGTGTGTGTATAGTAGTCATGTGCAGCAATGGAAAGTAACGATTTGATTGTAAAACTATCATCCAAGATAGCTCCGACGATTTCATGTACCACTTCTTTGCAAGCGTCATAGTTGGCTAATGTTTCAGGATTGGTAAAAAGGTTATTGAGCACTTCTGAGGCATTTTTATAAAGAGTTTCTGATTTTTCTTCAAAGCTTATATATTCCAACTCTTCTTGAGCTTCTTTTATATTTTGGCAGAACTGTTTATAGTCTTCAAATTCAGATTCTTCTACATATAAAGGTCCCATTGAATCTATCATCGCTTTTTCATCAGTGGTTATTGATGAGCCATTCTCTTTAAAGCAGTTCATCTTCTTTTTGCACTCTGAGGGAATAAACAAATCAAATTCAAACGTCATTCCTTCATCAATAATTGTTTTATCGATTGGAAGATATCTGATAGCTGCCATTGAATTTTCCTTATAGCTATATTTTAGACAAAAAGTATATAAAACAAAAGTGAGTAAGTAGTGAGTTTGAATAAGAATTAGTTATTTTTTATTAGTTATTTTATCTTCCATCTCTATGTCATATAAAATCTCTTGCTGCCGTTTTAAAACCCTATTGTAGCTATCTATCATGTTGCTTAAAGACATCCCGTGCAATATAACAAAAATCATAATCGCCAAAGGTGTCATGACATAAAGATAGAGCATATAGCAGATAAGTTCTAAAATAATCAATTGCAATATAAAATATGTAATAGGTTTGATCTTACCCTGAGCTATTCTTCTATTGTCCATTTTTCAACCTGTAATTTTGTGAAAGTATAAAATAAAGAAGTGAGTAAGTAGTGAGTTGTGAATAAATATAATTATTTAATGTTTTTATATAGTTTTAGAACCTTATATGCTTCTAGATATGTTTGAGTAATATCTTTGAGAAAAAATCTATTTGATATTGCATTGATAAAATATATTTGTTAAAATTCGAAAATAAATATAAAGGAGCAAACTATGTCAGACGATTATGATTATGATGATTCGGAATATGAAGAATATGAAGATGAAAATGAAGCAGAATATGATGATTATGATTCAGTAGAAGATGAGAGTGAAGACGAGGAAGAAGAGTACTAAAACCAACTGATCTCTTTATGATATGAATTGATAAATCTATTCTGATCTTACACACAGAGAAGAGTTTTTTTCACATTTATCACTTGTGGATATATGTCCGTTTGGCATATAAATTGTGAAAGCATTCATGTCATCTTTTGGATCTCCATTGATGCTCCAGAAGAGAGCACTATTTAAATGAGAAAAAAGTTTTTTTGCCTCGCTAGAGTTAGCGAGGATCAAAAGTTCATCTTTTGTAGGCAGCCTCCAGTCATTAAAACCGGATAAATGAAGCCCCTTGCAATGTGTTTTTTGCATTTTCCATATATTTTCATTCTCTTGTATGTCTGGAGTGTCTTGCCATCGCAGATGATGTTTTGTATCAATAACACTGTTTGAGACTTTTACCCAATCATTTCCAAATAAAAATGTAGTTGTCAATAACAAAAATATCGCACTTTTTAGCATACTTTTTCTTTCATCCTTTTCCTTGATTACAAAAGCTTTTCAAGATCGTCTATATTAATATCTTTATTATGAATATCAATATGCTTGTAGCTCATTTCTACATCTGTATTATTGAGTGATTTAAATAGAGATATATCCTGAAAGTCATGATGCTCTTTATGTAATAAAATAAAATCATCACCAAACAATCTAAAGATCATAGCATCAGGAAATATATTTTTTAATTCGTCTGCAAAGTTTTTCAGTAATAAATTTCCACTGTTCCAGCCGTTTACTTGGTTATAGTGGGTAAACTTGTGCAGGTATATGCCATAAACACAATTATATTGAAACTCTATATTGTCTCTGTGTGCTAAAATAAACTCCAAATAACTTCTATTATACAGATCGCTTAGTTGATCTTTATAAAAATAGGAAAACCTCTCTCGCTCAAGTTTCGTGTTTGGTTCTTGATGGATATTTAAGTTTATCTCAACATCTTTTAAGACTTTCACGGCATTGAGAACTACTTCGGGATGAAACTGTTTTCCGCTTAACTCGGTGATATCTTTGAGTGCTTCTGCGACAATTTTTTTACCCTTGTAGATTCGATCGGTCGTCATAGCATCAAAAGCATCGGCAAGAGACATGATATATGAGAGTAGCGGTGTCTCTGCACCGCTTAATCCTTGCGGATATCCTTTGCCGTCATATCTTTCATGGTGATGTCTTACTATCTCTGCCAGATCTTTAAAAATATCAACATGTTTCAATATCTCATAACTCGTTGTGACATGTTCTTGAATAAGCGAGAACTCAAGAGGGCTAAGCTGTCCGGGTTTGAGAAGTACAGAATCAGGTGTAGATATCTTGCCTATATCATGCAGCATCGACGCTCTATAAAGCAGATCGATTTTTTCCTCATTAAATCCCATTTCGGTGGCTATGAGTTTGGAATAGTGCGCAACACGCCTTGTGTGCCCTGCCGTATAACTGTCCCTTTTTTCTATGACATCTACAAGCGAATAAATATTTTGTTCATACATGGAAATTTTTATTTGAATATTTTCACTTATTTTTTTATATGCCATATAGATTATAAACAGACCTGCCACCCATATAAGCGATAATGAAAATAAAAGTTTTTTTGAATTTTTTGATGCAATATTATAATATTGTTCCATAGGAATAGAGACAGCAACTCCGCCTCTGATATCATTGAGTTTATAACCTTGAGTTGCATGACATTTTAGACAATCCTCTTTTGTGACCAATGGGTTTAAATAACGAAGATAATCTTGATCACCGACTTTGCTTTTTTCATAATATGGTTTTCTCGTGATCTCTATAATATCCAATGCTTTGTTTTCCCAATCATCTGGAGCATTGTTTGGGTTCAGCAGATTTTTACTTGTGATTTTTGCTTTTACGCCATACAAGTCAGAGTAATCTTTCATCATCTGAGAGAGCGTGTATGCCGGATTCATAAGAGTCAGCTTTTTATGTGGAGTGATGATGTCTCTGTCCGGTATATGAGAAAGATAAGGGTTTGGCGGTGTTTTATTTGTGATCGGGACATAGACACCACCGTGTGATGCTACCCATGTTCTATACGCAAGATCCTTTTTTATACTTACTTCTGCTTCATGAAGTGCAAACTGATCTGCATTATTATAGTAATTATAAATGTTTAACAAAACTACCGATATCACTATCGCAGTCCAAATCAAGGCTATCGCGATGGCTGTATATTGTAATAATCTATTTTTAAATTGTACGCTCATAATGAATCATAACATAATTTTATGCTTCGATTGTTTTTTTAAAAGAAGTTTTATGATGTAAAAAGAGATAAGGATATAGCAAATAGTGCAAAAAAGCACTATTTATTAATTCATGTAAGCTTCTAGAGCTTTTGGCAGGGTGATGCTTCCATCTTCATTTTGACAGTTTTCCATAATGGCTACCATAGTACGTCCGACAGCCAGAGATGAACCGTTTAGCGTATGTACCAATGTGTTTGATTTTCCGTCTTTATATCTTATCTTCGCACGGCGTGCTTGAAAATCGCGAGTGTTTGAGACAGAGCTGATTTCTCTATACTGTCCCTGTCCCGGTAGCCAGACTTCAAGGTCTACAGTTTTTGCCGCGCCAAAACCAAGGTCTCCCGTACATAGCGTGACTAAGCGGTGAGGCAGTTCAAGTGCGCTGAGCAGATCGGATGCACATGTAAGCATTTCGTCAAAGACTCTGTCGCTTTCTTCAGGTTTTGTGATCGCTACAAGTTCCACTTTATGAAACTGGTGCTGTCTGATGATTCCTCTGACATCACGTCCCGCACTTCCTGCTTCTTTTCTAAAACATGCGGTATGAGCCGTCATCTTTATCGGAAGCTCATCGTGCGCGATGATCTCATCTTGATAAAGGTTTGTAAGCGGAACTTCCGATGTCGGGATGAGGTAGAGTTCGTCTCCGTCTATCTTATAAAGGTCCTCTTCAAATTTTGGAAGTTGTCCTGTCCCCTCTAGTGCTGCCCGATTGACGATCTGCGGAACACTGACTTCGTTAAACCCGCGTTTTTCATTGAAATCAAGCATAAAGTTGATAAGTGCGCGCTCTAACTTTGCTCCCATGCCGTTGATGACACTGAAACGGCTTTTAGCAAGCTTCACGCCGCGTTCGAAATCGATCCAGCCGTTTTGCTCTGCAAGCTCCCAGTGCTCTTTCGGTTTGAACGTGAACTCTCTTGGAGTAAGGACTTTTTTTATCTCAACATTGCTTTCTTCATCCTCGCCATCAGGCACATTTGTATCGGGAAGATTCGGCACAGCCATAGCACGAGTGATGAGTGCTTCTTCAGCCTCTCTTTGAACGTCTAGCAATTCGGTCACTTTTATCTTGTTTGCATCGACCTTTTCTTTAAGTTCGGTGACATCTTTTTTCTCACGCATGTAAACGCCAAAGAGTTTACTCATCTCGTTTTGTGCCGCTTGTGCTGCTTCATAAGCTGCTTTTGCCTCTTTCAGTGCTTCGTTTTTTGCTTTGAGGTCGGCGAGTATCTCTTCGTCTACGCCTTTTCTTTTCAGTTGTACCGAAACATTTTCAAAATCTTTTTGCAGTAGTTTTAAATCTATCATTTTTTCCCTTACATGTAATGAATTATATTAGTATATCTTTTGCGATCTCGAACTGGTTCGCCGTCATCAGATGGATCTTTGGATGGATCTCTTTTATCGACTCAAAAAGCTCTTTACTCAGTTCAAATCCTACTTTATACTCTTCTTCAGGTGATATCTCATTTGCACGTCTGAGTTTTTCTATCCAGATATCAGGTACATTTATGCCCGGTACATGTGAAGCTAAAAACTGTGCGGTTCTGAGTTTTGTTATAGGAAATATTCCTAAGATCAGTGTTGCATCGGCTTCGTTGATACAACACTCTTTTTTCGCGTTTTCCATTAAGTCCAAAAGCAGTTTTGTGTTTTCTAGGCCATATACCGGCTGGGTTATGATCCCCAGCGCACCTTTTGCTATCTTCTTTTGCATTTTCTTTTGTAATGTCTTTGGATTTTTTGCATAGGAGTTGACGACACCAAACGGATATATCTGCTCAGGCTTCGTTGCAAAAGGTTTACCCGCATAATCGATTGAAGAGTTGAAACATGAGATAATATCGAGTAAAAGTGTACTGTCGCCTTCAAAGACACCCTTTACATGTGGCTGGTCAGAGAGTTTCGCCGGATCACCCGTAAGGGCAAGAATGGCTCTTACGTCCGCTTCATTTGCACCAAGCAGGTCGGACTGAAGAGCTATTATGTTTCTGTCTCTCATTGACATAGTCGCTATTACAGGCTTATTAAATCTGTCTTGGAGCATCTTTGCGGCAAAAAGAGCATTATATTTCAGTTTTGCCAGAGGGTTATCCGTTGTGCTAAATCCATCAACCAGATTTTGCAGTCCAAGAGATTCGAGTCTGTCTATTACATTGGAGAACTTCGGCGCGTGTCCGGGAGTCGTCTCAAGGGTAATATAGGTCGAGTTTTTTAATTTATCTAAAAGCTGTGTAAACAAATATAGTCCTAAATGAGAGTTATAGTACAACTCTATTGTATAATTGCGTAATTATAACTAAAGTGAGTGGAATTTATGAAGTTAGCTGTGTTTGATTTTGATTCAACATTGATGGATGGTGAGACAATAGACTTTTTTGCAAAAGAACTGGGTATCGGAGAAAGAGTCGCGACTATCACAGAACGTGCAATGAACGGCGAGATAGACTTTTTTGAAAGCCTGCAGGAGAGAGTCTCTCTCTTAAAAGGACTTCCATATAAAAAAGTCGAAGAGATCAGCCACTCACTGCCTTATATGAACGGTGCGATCGAGACTATCAAAGAGTTGAAACAACGCGGGATGAGTGTCGTTTGCTTTAGCGGCGGCTTTAGAACGGCTACGACATATGCTAAGGGTATACTCGGGTATGATGCAGACTTTTCAAATGCTCTTCATCACAAAGACGGCCTACTGACAGGATTAGTGGGGGGAGATATGATGTTCAACTTCTCTAAGGGAGATATGCTCACACGTCTGCAAAACCTGCTACATGTAAGTGAAGAAGAGACAATGGTAGTGGGCGACGGGGCTAATGATCTTTCTATGTTCGCCCATGCAGGGACTCGTGTTGCATTTTGTGCAAAAGAGATCTTAAAAAAAGAAGCGACGATAATAGTCGAAACTAAAGATTTAACAAAAATATTAGAACAAATATAAGGAAAAGAATGTTAGAAAATTCAGTATGGAAACAGTATCATAAAGAGCTTAGTATAAGAGAAGTTGTAAGTAAGTTTTATGAAGTCGATCCGAGTATGATAATAGATGATGAGCAAGAACTGTATGCACTTTTAAAAAGAAAACTTACAAAAAAAGAACTAAGACTTTTTGTAATGGACAGTGCAAAAGTATCAGACAAAGAGATGATGGAGTTTTTTGAAGTCAATAGTGAAGAGTTAAGTGTTATGAAAGATAAACTCTATAAAAAGATGAGACAAGACAAGCTCAGATATCCTGTAAGAATGAAGCAGTTCAGTGAAAGTAGATATTCAGAAGAGTAATGATAAAAAATTTAGTGATATGAATGTGATATATTTGTAATATTTGTTTATATTATGTATAATCAACCTTGAAAATTTAATTTTTTGGGGTTAATTATGAAAAAAAGTACTTCAGCTTTCATGGCTGTTTTAGTAGCAGTCGGAATGATGAGCAGTTTGGCATCTGCAGACATAGGCAAAGGTAAGACAGCTTATCTTAAAAAGTGCAAAACATGTCACGGTAATGGCATAAAAGGTGCTAAAATGAAGACACAAGCTGAGTGGAATGCGGCATTTGAAAATAATGGGGCACAATTTAAAGCATGGCACAAAGGCACTAAAGCAGAAGACTATGTCAATAGTTCAAGTTTTGAGAAAAAGATGCAGGATATGAGAGATTTTCTATTTGAATATGGTTCTGATTCTGGAAAAGAACCCTCTTGCAGTTAACGCAATAATCTTCTTTTTAGGTATCTAAGAGATAAGCTCTTAGATATGCCGCTGTTTATTTTTTAATATATGCTTTTATTATTTCTTGACGTTCTAGTGGCCTATCACCGCCGTATCTGCCCGACGTCGCAACATCGTTTAATTTCATCAACGTATCCATCGAACCAACAACATGACCAAAGATCGTATGATGTCCATTTAGCCAGCCTGTACGAGCCGTTGTAATGAAAAATTGGCTTCCGTTTGTGTTTTCTCCTGCATTTGCCATTGCAAGTACTCCTGCATCATCAAAGGCATAACCAGGTTTAAATTCATCTTCAAACGGTTTGTTCCATATTGATTCACCACCACGACCGCTTTCAGTAGGGTCTCCGCCTTGTACCATGAAATTACGGATTATTCTGTGAAAAGCGATATGGTCATAATATCCCTCTTTTACATGGGTAACAAAGTTTTCAACGGCTTTAGGTGCTACATCTGGGTATAGCTCAAGTTCGATTTTTCCCTGAGTAGTCTCAAGAACAACGACAGGGTTCGCGGCTACTAGATATGAAAACATCAGTAGAAGTGTGAGTATGATTTTTTTCACGGTTTATTCTCCATCTTTTCTTGGTATTATATTATGATCTCTCTTTAAACTCTAAGCAAACTGAGTTGATACAGTATCTTAGTCCTGTAGGTTTAGGTCCATCGGGGAAAAGATGTCCTAGATGTGCATCGCATTTTGAACATGTGACTTCGACCCTTGTCATCCCAAATGAGGTGTCTTTTGTCTCATTGATGGCTTTATCATCGATTGCTTTGTAAAAGCTTGGCCATCCTGTACCTGAATCAAACTTTGTTTGGCTATCAAAGAGTCTTTGTCCGCAACAGATACAGCTGTAAACACCATCCCCCTTAAAATCGTAGAACTCTCCGCTAAATGGTGCTTCAGTTCCATGTTCTCTACATACATTATAAGCCTGCGGTGATAGTTGCGTCTTCCACTCTTGGTTCGTTTTGGATATCTTTTGCATCTCTATTTCCTAATTGATCTTTTTCTTCATCGTATATTACAAATGTTTTCTTGATCGCTCTTGAAAATAAAAAGTTATGCACATTATTTTCAATATCTTTTGGATTAAATAAAAATACATAGTTCCTTGAAAAACCAAACAATTCATCATATTTTGCTAACAAGATATTATCTAATTCTTGTGTATTGATAGTTTCAAGAGGATTTAAAATAACTGTAGTACCCTCTATAAACTGACATAGGTCTTCTAAGATATTGTTTTCCTCTTTCGCGTCTTTTGCAACTATCAATATATCTTTTGTATCTATACCGCTATTGAGCAATCTTTGGATATTGACGAAAGTTATAGCATATGGATTGCCATGTAAGGTTTCTATTGTCACTTCATTTCTATAATTATTTGTTAAAGAAAAAACGTACTCCGTCGAATCGCTAGGATCATCGTCGAAAATTATCGTGTTTTTGTTCAGCAATATGACCTTGTCAATAAACGTTTTATCAAGCATAGAAGCATTGTCGATAAGTATTAAATCAAATTTTTTGTTCTTTACATAATCGGGAGTTACAATTAATATTTTTGAAAAATCGATTTCGACGATGGAATGCTCTATCGTATTGAGAAGTTTTTGTTTTAAAAGTTCACAAGCGATATTCGTCGGTTGTACGATATAGATATTTTTATTTTTATGCTGTAGATGTTCATATATCGCTTTTAAAAGAATAGTAGTTGTGGCTCCAGATGCGTTCTTGCATGATATATGATTGATACCGGAAAAATCATGATCGATAATCTCATTTTGTTCTTTAGATGTTATCTTTATGGAGTTATCGGTATCTACTATGGTATTTTGGACAAAAAGAGTAGAAATAATACTATTGATATCTAAGATGGAAGTTTGTTCATCGGATGCGTTAAAGAGTTTGGTCATGATCTTACTATGTGGATCGGTACTAAAGAGAGTTTTACTTGAGGGTATCAGCTCTTCAAATGAACTGTCAAGCATTTGAAATTCGTTTTTGGTTAAATTTTCCATCAAGACAAAGTTGAAGATACTAACCCCGTCATTGTTAAGAACCTCATTAAATCTTTTTTGTATAAAATCATGTTTTGTTTCAAATGCCAAAGAGTGTTCAGATGAACTTTCATGAGATGATTTAGAGACTTTTAAATGCTTTATCTCGTTGTAACACCATGTTTTATACTCAAAGATATAAATTCCTCTTTTGGGATCTATAATCAAAAGAGGAATTTCCAAGAGTTCTGCATGATGAAAAATCTTCGCATCTTTAAAAACATATAATGAGTTCTCTTCTGCAAACTCTTGTAGTTTTTTTACCAGTATTGAGTCGGGTACGATAAGAGAGTTTTTATTTTTCTTGAAAATATTTGATATTAAAGAGGAAAACATTGTTATTACTTAGTAAGAGATTTATATAATAAACTTAACTCTTCACAAAGTGCTAAGCTTATCATATGAAGAAAATACCGCTTTACAAAAGCGGTATTCAAAAAAGAGTTATTTACCAGCAGAAACGCGATCTCTAAGACCTTTTCCAGCTTTAAATTTAGGAACCATTTTATCTTGTGTTGTATAAGTTTTGCTAGTTCCAGGAACTTTACCACTTTTACCTTTTTGAAGCGCAGCACCAAAACTACCAAACCCTACTAGAGATACATCTTCTTTTCCAACCAATGCTTCTGTTACAGCTTCTGTAAAAGCTTTGATAGCATTCTCTGCTTCAACTTTAGTTTTGTAGTTACCGTTTTTTTGAACTAATTCAACGAATTGTGCCTTATTCATTAATCCACCCTTAATTTATTTGAAGATTGCGATACACCATAAATTACCTCAAAGTTAGTTATAAAGGCATCTACAAGTGATTCAGCTGTCAATACTTTATAATTTATTTGCTTAAATTTTTCTTCTTTTTTACATAATTTGTCAAAAATCGTGATAATTTAGTTAATTTAATACTATTCTTTAAGTTGTATGAGAATGTTTTTGCCTTGAATGTCCCATTGTCAATGAGTAGAAACGAAGATAAATAGCTGCTGATCGAATATTTTGTTTTATCTACATGAATTGAATTAAACACATCTTCTAGACCTCGTCTCTCTTTTTCAGTTAATGTATTCATTTTAATTTTCTCCAAGTTTATTTATTTTTCTTACTACTCTTATGATCTCATCATCTTCTAAATACCCAAGCATTTTTATAACAGCTGCCGAGGCTTGGGGCTTTGTATTTCCAAGTCTCCAGTCCTGATAAGTTCTCATCGGAATGCCAAGTTTTTTTGACATCTCTTTTTGAGATATTTTCCGACCATTGTTTTGAGCTTCAACTGCATTGTGAAGGATATTAAATAAGTCAATGATTTCCATAGCGAATATTATACAGATTAAACCTTAAATTATACGAAAATTAGTATTAAATATTATATTAG
>JAHJGM010000012.1 GCA_018824305.1 bacterium | reverse complement strand
TAAAAATTTTATGAAAATATTTATATTTAAGATGTAAAAGTCGTACTACATTTTGATTGTTTTTTTAAGATTGACTAAATGAGTGAGAAAGAGTTGGAAGAGGGGTTATATCTCTCGTGTGATTCCAACAGGATGGAGGGTGATCTTGTCATTTTCCAGTTTGAGATGAAATTCATCATACTTTCTAGGCAGGGTCTTGTATATGATCTCTTCGTTGTTGGGCAAAAGAAATTTTATTATATTGAGACCCGTGAGAGCATTTTTTATATTTATGCTTGCACTCAGTGAAGAGCTTTTAAACTTATTTTTTTCATTTTTTAATACGGTTATTTCATCTTCGATAGTTTTTCTCTGAGGGCTGTTGCTTTTGATGGCTTCTTCTAGCTGAAATTTCAGTTCATCCAGATCGGCATCTATCTTGCTTATTTGACTGATGATTACCGGTATTTTTCTATAATCGATGACAAAGCTGTTGTCTTCACCGCTTACGAGTCTTATCGTTATAGAATTTGAAGCATATACAGTTACATTGCTTTTGACGTGGTCTATTACTACATCTTTTGCATATATGCTTCCGCCAAGGCAAGTCTCCACTTCAGCATATGAAGCATGGATCTTTCCTCCTTCAAGAAGTTTGACATTCGCTTTGTTACATCTTAGTGTACCTTTGTGTCTATTGATCCTTGCATTTCTAGCGAATATATTGGAATCTTTATGGGTGGCTCCCTCGACTACGACATCCGTTGCTTCTAAAACAGATCTGCTGCCGGTATGCCCGTTGATATGAATACGCTCAGATACTATTTCAGTGCCCTCGCCGACACTGTCTTTTGTAACGTCGTTTTGTGCTACTACGATTTCGATAGCGTTATCTTCATCATCTGTTATTTTAGATTGAACACGATTGATTTTATTGACTTTTATAACATTATTTACCGCGATACTGCCGTCACGATAGTCGACAAAGCCCCGTTTTTTACTTTTGAGAATAAGCATGTCATCCTCTTCTATCGTGTCTATTGATTCATTATCGACTTGTAAGTTGAAATTGTCCGCAGAAAATTCACCCGCTTCAATTTGCTTTCCAAAACAGTTAAAACCGTTGGATCCAAACAGCGGTTTTCTGTATTTCAAAATCACTTCACCCTCTTCGACTTCGATCAACTGATGATTTGGAGACCTTTTACTTTTAAAGACCAAGTCAATAGAACTCTGCATAGATATTTCAGGTGCAATACCGTCAAATAATTGGATTCTGACAGGTTTTGTAAATTTGCCCGCATAGATGTGCCGTACGAACTTTTTGATATCTTCAAGCATTCCATTATCATGAAAATTAACTAATATCCTATTCTTTGCCTTGATCTTATTGATCTCATCTTTTAATAAAAAGTAGAGTTCTTTGGGTTTGATGATCTTGTATAATATATGCGATGATGGAAGAATTACAAGTTTTGGATTTGTTTTAAATTCATCAAAATGCACCTTATATTCGAGCTTTATCGTACATGTAGATGCTTCATAGAGGGTTATTTTATATATTTGATTGATATTTATCTTATCTCTTGTGACATTATTTATATGTTTTGAATAATCTTCATAAAGTTCATTCGGAATTTTCGTATAGGTCTCGTCGTTTGGATATTTGATATATGTGACCGTACCGAGCAGATTGAAATCACAGCTGTCTAAAGGAGTATATGTATCTGAGGCAAACTGTTTTAATAATGAATCAATATTTCTGGTCAGTGTCGGTTTTTGCATCTTTTCTCTTAAACTTTACTAGTATTTCAAGAGATCTGAGTAATCATATTTTGCAAAATCTAGATATATTTTTCCATTTTGCTCGATTATTCTTACATCATTCTCTCTAGCATCTATAAATCGTCTTTTAATTATTTTTCTTTGATAAGGCTCGATGTCCAGTGTCTTTAAATAGTATTTTAGTTCTACAAATGAAAAATTATCATCGATGGAGGCATTGATGGTGTCAAACTCATTAAGATTGACTTCATGTACGGTCTGTGTATTTTGCTCTAACAGAAGTTTTTTATTTATAAGTTCAAGTATAGTTTTTAGTTGTTCATCTTTTGAAGTATAAACACTTTCTATCCTGTCTCTTTCATCCCTAAGCATCTGTTCTTTATCATCGATCAAAGAATCGATTTTAGTTTCAAGCTCTTTTATTTTTTGTTTTAATTGTGCATTTTCTCTTTGGTAAAGTGATAAAATCATTCCGACAGTCGTCTTTTTAGTGCTTATCTGTTGTGAAGCGACTTCCTCTTTTTTTTTCTCTAAATTTTGCTGATGAATCTCTTGTCGTTTCTCTTGATCCAGAGAACTTCTCGTAACTATAATATAAGTGGTGCCGTCTTCTATGATGTAATTTAGTTTTTTAGATCTCAGTTTAGAGTTTATCATCTCTTTAGACATCTTAAACTGTTTTGAATATTCATCAATTGTAAAACGCATCTTTATTTCCTTACATTAAAAGAGAATTGAAATTTGTATTTGGCGGATTGATTATGCCTGTGTGTCTAAGCCAAACAAGATAAGTGACCCTTATTCTACCATGTTTATCTTCAAATTCTTGTAAAGAACTTCTTTTGAACTCTCTTTGGATCATAAGCTCTTTAAAGTCAGGATGAATATTTAAAAATTTTTCAAATGATAAAAATGCATCTTTTGAAGCGATAAGAGCGGTGGGACTGACATTTTTTATCTGTAAAAATCTAGAACAGTCATTGAGCCCCTCACCGATAAAGTTCGTGTGACCGAGTATGTCTATAAAAGGGTAGACTTCACCTGTATGTACGGCGACTTTGACACCGGAAAATTTTTTATTCATCTTGATCATCAGCTCGGCAAAATATATAAAATTAAGTCCCAGTATGACCCCATATCCTTTTAGCCTCGGGTTTAATATGCAGTAAAAGCCGTCACCTGTTGGAATAATGCCCTCTATCATCTTGCTAAAACTCATCTGTGAGTTATTAAGCAACGTTCTTATCATTTTGGAGTAGCTTTTTGTTAAATAAGTGATGATTTCTAGCTGGTCTTTTGTAGAATTATTTGAAAAACCGATGATATCTATAAGTATGATATCTGTATTTGTAAATTTTTTATGTGTCATATATTCCAAACTTTAAACTAAAAAAGAGATTGTATCAAGAACTATCTTTAATTAGATATAATTTCATACAATGAATGAAGAAGGAAAGCTATCTTATGAGAAATTTTATCTTAATTTACATACTCTTTTTTTCTGTATTAAATGCGAAAACGACAGAAGAGTTTATACAGGATTTTAAACATAAAAAATACGATATAGTCTGTCAAGAGGGCTTAAAATATTATTATGGCGGACGTCAAGACGAGATGTTTATTTCTCTGGTGGGTATATCATGTGCGAATGTCGACAATATCAATCCTCTTGGTCAGATGCAGTCAAAACTGGTTTCAAGCAAAGAATCAAGAGAAACTTCATCTTATTTCGCGTCACTCCTACTTGCAAAACGCCTTATCTACCAATTTATGATAGATGACAGCTCTTTGAAAAACCTGCAGCTTCCAAAATCCAGCCATATTCTCTCTTTTGTATTCGAGCATTTAGGAAGCGGGAATTTTACTTATATGAGTCAAAACCCTAAGATGATAAAAATAGAAGATGAGGGCAAAAGTGTTTTGATATCCATCTCGGACGATGAGATAAAAAAAGTTTTAATAGATGAATATAACGGTGCGGTACTAAACAAACGTCATTGGTATCAATAGAATATATTTTCAATAAAAAAGTACAAATAAATGAAAGATAAAGTTTTTACAAAACCGATAGCAAAACAGTTCGAATTTGATGAGGATGTGGCAGCCGTATTTGACGATATGCTTTCGCGTTCCGTTCCGTTTTACAAAGAGTCTCAAGAGATCACGAAACACTTTACATGTAAGCATATAAAAGATGGTTCTATCATATATGATCTGGGTTGTTCTACGGCTTCTACTTTACTCAACATAGAAAGAAGTATAGATAAAAACGGCGTTGAACTTATCGGCATAGATAACTCAAAAGCTATGCTCGAACAAGCAAAAAAAAAGATAGATGCCTTTGGCTCACATGTAAGAGTTTTTGACGGTGATATATTGGAATTTGATTATAAAAAAGCAGATGTGTTTATCAGTAACTATACACTGCAGTTTATTCGTCCTTTGGTAAGAGAAAAGCTTATAAAAAAGATTTGTGAGAGCTTGAATGAAAATGGAATATTCCTGTTTAGCGAAAAAATTATCAGTGAAAACAAGATACTCAATAAAGAGCTGATAGATTATTACTACGATTTTAAAAAAGAGCAGGGGTATTCTCAATATGAGATAATGCAAAAGCGTGAGGCTCTTGAGAATGTGTTGATCCCTTATAGTGAACTGGAAAATATAAATATGGCTACTGGTTGCGGGTTTTCATATTGCGAGGCTGTCTTTAGATGGGGTAACTTTGCAACGTTTATTGCCATAAAGTAGGGTGTTTTTTCAACTTTACTTGGCAGTGTCTTTAAATTTATAGGTGTGTGTAATATCATTGTACTCTAGTATCTTTTTTTTGTTTTCTTGAAGAGTGTTACTTTTAAAGTTATAAGAGTTGTCACACTCATCATCCTCTTTTGCGGATATTCCTCCTGTATTGGAACATGCTGCAAAGAAAATGCTTATAATAAATAGACTTAAGTCTTTATAACTCATTTGGCCTTGAAACTCTCGGTAGATTTGCAAAACTCTTGTAAAAAACACTCCGTATCACACTTTGGATTTTTAGCGGTACAGATATATCTGCCAAATAGGACCATGCCTTGATGCAGTGCATGAAGATCATTTTTAAATTTTTTTACCAGCGTTGCTTCTGTTTTTAATGCTGTTTCATCTTTACTTAGTCCTAGTCTATGAGAGACTCTAAATACATGGGTATCCACTGCCATCAGATTCGCACCCGTATATTCTATCATCACCACATTGGCTGTTTTTTGTCCGACTCCTGCGAGTGTCACAAGATCTTTTTCATTAAGAGGGATTTTACCCTCATAGACCTCTACGACACGCGCAGCCATTTTGATGATATTTACGGCTTTATTATTAAAAAAAGAGCAACTGTTTATCAAGTTTTTTACATCATCGATATCTGCAGATGCCAAAGAATAGACATCAGGATATTTTTTGAAAAGTTCAGGGGTGATAAGGTTCACTCTTTTATCCGTACATTGTGCTGAAAGTGCCACTGCTATTACCAGCTCGTAGGCATTAGAATAGTTCAGCTCCGTAACGGCATCACTATAACGTTCTAAAAAATTTTTATGAATCTTTTGGATCTCTTGTTTTGTTGCTAATTTCATGAATATGATTTTATCAAGTTAATATAAAAACACTGCATTTTTTAGAAAGAATATGATAGAATAGTTAGAATTTCTTTGACAGAAGGGTCTATAATGTCTTTTTTTGGTTTTTTTTCAAAGCTCTTTTCTAAAGAGGAAGAGGATAACACAACCTCTAGCTTTTTAGAAGATCAAGAGGTCATAAATAAACATCTTTTCTATAAGATGATGGATTTGAATGATTCTGTTGTTTTATTTTTTAATAAAAAAATCGGCTATATCGGTGCGAATAAGTCTTTTATTAAAATCTTCGGTTTTGGAAGTATTCATGATTTCAGAAATGATTACGAGAGTATCAGAGAGCTTTTTACCTCTGAATCGGAAGAGATCTTTACCGAAGACGATAAAAGCTGGATGGACTATATACGAGTCCATAAAAAAGAGGGTTATCGTGTTCAGGCAAAATCAAAAGAGGGTGTACTTTTAGATTTTATAGTCAAAAACAATGTATTAAAAGAAGATGGGAATGAACTATATATTTTAGAACTAAAAAATGTTACTGAAATAGAGAAAGCAAAAGCAAAAGCAGATGAGGTCGAAGCATTAAAAACAAAAATACTTTCAAATATAGGGCATGAATTTCGTACCCCGATGAACGGAATACTCGGCTTTTTAGACCTTTTGGAAAAAACAAATCCTACACAAAAACAGATCGAATATCTGAAAATGACAAATAATTCCGCAAAAAGTCTGATGTCAAATATAGAAACCCTGCTTGATCTGGCGCAGATGCAAAGCGGAAGATTGACATTGAGCAATACAGAGTTTTCATTGGTCCATGAAATGCAGGAAGTCGCAAAGTTTTTTACGGAAGATGGAGTCGATAAAGGGATTAATGTGAGTTTCTTCATAGATCCCAAGCTTCCACAAACGATAGAGGGTGATATCCATAAAATCAAACAGATAATCCATAATCTGGTACAAAATGCCATTAAATTTACGCCTAGAGGCGGAAAAGTCATTGTTGAAATAAAACTCTTAAGAAAACTTCTGCATGGAGCTTGCAGTGTAGGTTTTAGTGTAAAAGACAATGGAAAAGGTATCTCTGCCAATAGATTATCCGAAATCACTCAGCCCTTTATATCTTCCGATCAACCGGATCAAAGATTGGGAGTAGGACTCAGCTTGTCTTACGGCCTGGTGGCTCTTTTGGGTGGAGAACTTAAAATTCAAAGCGAAGAGGGTCGTGGGTCGATATTCAACTTTTCATTAGAGTTCAATAAATATGAGGGGCAGTCATTTAAAATGATTGCTCAAAAGAATGTCAAGGTCTTATTATTGGATGATTCAAAAATCGATGATGCAAATCTTCTGACCTCATATTTAAGATCTTTTTCAATAGGGGTAACAAAAGTAAATAGTATTGATAAAAATATATATGAGAATATTGATGCATTGTATATTGTCGCGTCTCAAGATAAATCTTCCTGGCTTATGGAGTTAGGAACACATAATAAAAAAGTACCTGTTGTTTTTATGTTAGATATCGGTGAAAAATTACAAACAAAGATGACTCATATCGTTGATAAGACCATTGTGAAACCTTTATTGCCATCAGCTGTATCTGAACATCTTGATAAAATATTTTCACATGAGAAAGCAGCAGCGCCATCTCCTAAGCAGATGCGATTGGATATTCAGGCTTTGGTAGTTGAAGATAATCTCATTAATCAGAGGCTTATAAAAATTTTATTGCAAGAATATAATATTCGTGTCGTAACCGCATCAAACGGCCAAGAAGCAGTCGATCTATGCACAAATAAGGATTTTGATATTGTTTTTATGGATATAGATATGCCTGTCAAAGATGGAGTTTTAGCAACAAGGGAGATTAAAGAACGTCTAAGAAATAATGGACACACAATGCCTATCATTGCAGTGACGGCATTGGCGATGGAAGGTGATAGAGAGAGATTACTGGCGGAGGGATTGGATGATTATCTCTCTAAACCACTCACACGTAATAAACTTGACCTGATACTGAACAGATACTTATCTGAGATGATGGTGTAAAATGCAGGCTTTAACAAAGGTAATTGAGCAGTTCCCGGAACATGCAGAGATAATCGTCGCATTTGCGAAACTTGAAAAACATCTGTTTTTTATATTGGATGATGATGCAAACCTTTTAGGTTGTAATTATTCGACTTACGAGGCACTGGGTTTTTCAACATATGATGAGTTCTTGGAATATTATAGTGATATGAATATGTTAGTAGAGCCAAAGTCAGGGTGTGTGGATGTCTCTCAGGTAAACTGGATAAGAACGCTGGAAGAGGGAGAAGATCACTGCATTGATATAAAAAATAAGCAGGGAGATATTATCCCTTGTAGCCTTAGGCTTCAAAGTTTTGCATTAAACGGGGTAGTCCTTCATCTTGTTCTACTTGAAAACCAATTGATTATAGAAAAAGCGAAAAAGGCTCATGCATATTTTGAAAATTTTAAAAAACTGTTTTTAAAAAATATATCACATGAGTTTAGAACACCTATGAATAGTATCATAGGATACACAGAGCTTTTAAAAGATACGAAGTTAGATAACTCACAAAAAGAGTATCTCACGAACATAGATAACAGTTCTCATATGATGATGGACAATATAGAGAATCTTCTTGATCTTATGCAAATTGAGACAGGTACCGTTGAGGTAAAAAATGAGCAGTTCCAACCATTTGTTGAATTTGAAAGATTATTTAGCGAGTATTGTTCAATCGCTGCCAATAACAAGCAGCAGATATTTTTTCTCATCGATCCACATATTCCAAAAGAGATGATGGGAGATTTTTATAAGATAAAAAGAGTACTTACAAATCTTATATCAAATGCCATGAAATACTCAAAAAATAAAGATGGTAGGATTATTGTAGAGTTAAAAGCTAGATATAACGAAGAAAGTGTTTTGATCGAATACTCCGTCAGTGATAATGGTATAGGAATATCACAAGATAAACTCAAAACGATTTTAAGACCATTCGCTGCAGTTCATGAAAAACAAAGAGTCGCTGAAGGCGGGATCGGTATCGGATTGAATCTATCACATAAACTTTTAAATCTGCTTGGGTCAAAGTTGAAAGTCAAAAGTCAGTTAGGTAAAGGGAGCCGTTTTTATTTTGAGATCATGCATAAAATCGTAGAAAAAACACCATATGATTTTGTTGCAAAAAGTAAAATAGCGGTATGGGCAGAGGAACAAGGTTCCTCGATTCAGCTGAAAGTGCTTGAAGAGTATCTGAAAAAATTTGAAGTTGAGGTAGTCGAGATCGATGGATTGGCAAATAAAGAGCTTGAAGACTCAATTGCACTTTTTATACTTACCGATTATATCAGCCATTCAAGAATAAATTCGATAAAAGCGCAGTATAAAAATCTGCAGATAGTTCAAGTATGTCAAAAGGTTTCTAAAGAGAAATTTGAATCGATTATGGATGCTATTGATGGATTTATTATGCTCCCATTATTGCCTCACAAACTCTATGATGTATTAAAAGTTTTATGGAAAAAAACCTCTTCTGATGAACTAAAACAAAGCACGTTTAAAAGTTTTGATTCTGATTTATATTCTATCAAGATACTGGTAGCCGAGGACAATATAATCAACCAAAAACTTCTAAAAACAATTTTGGAAAACAGACATTACAGTGTATCGACGGCAGATAATGGACAGATAGCCGTTGATATGTTTTTAAAAGAAAACTTTGATCTGGTACTTATGGATATCGATATGCCTGTAATGGATGGTATTGTAGCAACAAGACTCATTAAAGAGTATGATAAAAAGAGAAAAGTATTTACACCTGTGATCGCTTTAACAGCGCATGCTCTTTCAGGTGATAGAGAGAGAATATTGAATGCAGGTTTGGATGCGCACTTGGCAAAACCTATCGATAGAGAGTTCTTGCTTAAAGTAATTGATAGATATTTAAGTGAAAAGTTAACAAATAAAACTGATTTGGATAATTTTGTTTAATAATGGTTAATCTATAAGTTATAAACTACTATTATAAAGAAAAAAAAGGGAATGGATGAATATCGCACAAAAATTTTTAACTGCAATGGCTTTAGTCGCAACAACATTAAGCGCAAATACTTTAGTAACGGTAAACGGTAAAGCAATTACTTCTGATGAAGTAAATGAGGCATTAATGCAAGCAACACAGGGTAGATTCCAATCTTTACCCGAAGATAAGCAACAACAATTAGGTCAACGTATTTTGCAAGAGATGGTTATGCAGGAAGTTGTTTACAATGATGCTAAAAAACAGGGAATAGACAAGAGCAAAGAGTTTAAAGAGGAACTGGCAAAAGTTACAGAGCAGATTAAAAAGAGACTTGCAGTGCAGTTATGGCAAAAAAAAGTTGCCGATAAGGTCACTGTAACAGATAAAGAGATCAAAGAGTATTATGATAAAAACAAAGCTGAGTTTCAAGAAAAAGAGCGTGTCCATGCTTATCATATTTTAGTTAAAACAGAAGATGAAGCAAAAAAACTTATTTCTGAAATGAAGTTTTTAAAAGGTGCTGATTTAGAGAGTAAATTTTTTGATTTGGCAAAAGCAAATTCAACAGGTCCATCTGCTCCAAAAGGTGGAGATTTAGGAACATTTGCTCAAGGTCAAATGGTTCCTGCATTCGATAAAGCAGTATTTAGCATGGATATTGGAACAATAACAACTGATCCGGTAAAAAGTGAGTTTGGATACCATATAATATACTTAAAAGATAAAAAACCGGCTCGTACGCTTTCTCTTGATGAAGTGAAAAGTTTTATCGAACAACGTTTAAAAATGGATAAGTTTAAAACTGTAGTTCAGGCTAAAATGCAAGAGTTGGAAAAATCTGCAAAAATTGTACCAGCTAAAAAATAATATAATCCCTTTATCGCCCATTGAGAAATACACTCTTGACGGGCGTCTCTTTTACGTCAAAAGAGATGACTTACTCGACCCTTATCTAAGCGGAAATAAATACAGAAAACTTTATAACCTCATAAACACACCCAAAGAAAGATTTGATAAAATAATTTCCTACGGCGGCACGCAGTCAAATGCTATGCTTGCGATTGCTGCACTGTGTAAAGCAAAAGAGTGGACATTTGAATACTATACAAAACCCTTACATGTAAAAGAAAATAAGAATTCAAACTATGCGATGGCAATAGGGCTTGGTATGGATCATAAAGAGCTTGAACTTGAGTTATATAAAGATTTCATAGCATCTCTTATGTTAAACCTTGATGAAAAGACGTTTGTATTACATCAAGGCGGTGCCGATACAAGTGCAAAATCAGGTGTTGAGCAGTTAGCAAATGAGATACGAGCATCAGGCTTGGAAGTCCGCAGTATCGCGACTCCTTCTGGAACGGGAACTACAGCTCTTTACTTAGCACTTTCTCTGCCGGAGTATAAAGTATACACGACTCCTGCAATCGGCGATAAAAGTTATTTATTACAGCAGATGACGGCATTAGAAACCGTTCCAGACAATCTGATAATACTGGAATCTGAGAAAAAATATCATTTTGCAAAACCCTACAAAGAGTTTATCGAACTGTATGAAAAGCTTAAAACTGGCGGCATAGAGTTTGACTTGGTATATGCACCGAAACTGTGGAAGATGCTTCTGGAAAAAACAGAGGAGAAGATACTTTACATCCACAGCGGTGGGACCACCGGGAATGCAAGTATGCTGGATAGATACAGGTATAAAGGTTTAGTTTCTTTCTAATCCGTTAAGATCGGTAAATGCGACTTTTACACGCTCTATAAGTGTGATTTGTCCTGCTCTTAGCCATTTTCTAGGATCATAATATTTTTTGTTTGGTTTATCATCACCCTCAGGGTTTCCGATCTGGCCTTGAAGATACTCTTTATGTTTCTCATAGTAATCTTTTACGCCAATCCATGTAGCCCATTGCGTATCTGTATCGATATTCATTTTAACAACACCATAACTTATAGCTTCACGGATCTCTTCTAATGTAGAACCGCTGCCACCGTGAAAAACAAAGTTCACAGGTTTTTCATCGGTATTGTATTTATCTTGAATATATTTTTGTGAGTTGTTTAGAATTTTTGGAGTCAAAACTACATTCCCGGGTTTATAAACACCATGAACATTTCCAAATGAAGCAGCGATCGTAAATCTGTCACTAATTGAAGAAAGTTCTTCATAAGCATAAGCTACCTCTTCAGGTTGTGTGTAAAGAAGCGCATTATCAAGATGTGTGTTATCTACACCATCCTCTTCGCCTCCTGTTACACCAAGTTCTATCTCTAATGTCATACCTATTTTATCCATACGTGCTAAATACTCTTTACATGTAGCGACATTTTGTTCTATAGGCTCTTCTGAAAGATCAAGCATATGAGAACTAAAAAGCGGTTTGCCCGTATGTCTAAAATGATCTTCACTAGCATCTAAAAGTGCGTCGATCCATGGAAGAAACTCACGAGCAGCATGGTCAGTATGAAGAATAACGGGGATACCGTAAGCTTCTGCCATAAGATGAACATGTTTTGCTCCGGATATTGCACCTAAAATAGCTGCTTTTTCATTTTCATTGCTAAGACCTTTTCCTGCATAATAGCTGGCACCACCATTTGAAAACTGAATAATTACAGGTGAGTTTACTAATTTTGCCGCTTCTAAAACGGCATTGATCGAATCTGTCCCGACAACATTGACCGCAGGAATTGCAAATCCCAGCATTTTTGCCGTTTTATATACTAAACTAACATCATCACCAGACAATACACCAGGTTTTACTAAATCAAGAATGCGTTTACTCATAGGATCACTTGCCTTATATTTTTGTTTTTTCAATTATACAAAAGAGTTCTTTTAATATTCCTTTTGATATGATACAATAATGTCACAAAATATTATAAGGGTCTCTTATGCTTTCTACAGTCAAGTCTAAAATAATTTTTTCAACTATAACCGTCAGCATCGTAGGTATAGTAGGTATATACTATTATCTTTCCGGAACCTTTAACGAATTTTCAAATAAAACTGCTCAAAAATCATTACATATGCTCAGTGACTCCGTATTTCAAACACTTTCAAGAAGTATGCTTGCAGGAGACCCCGCAGTGGTCGAAGAGACACTGAAAGAATCTCAGGAGATAATCAAAGGGATCGATAAGATCAGTGTAGATAAATCAAAAAAAGTAATAGAACTATTTGGGCTTGATAGTAAATTTACTACCGATCCTCTTGTGGCCGATGTTTTTGCTTCCAAGAAAACTAATATTATTGAATCAAGCAATGGACACCATACCATCAGATTGCTAAAACCGTTGATAGCGACACAGACTTGTTTAGAATGTCATGTGAATGTGGAGGTCGGTGAAGCGTTGGGTGTTATGGATATGACGGTGTCTCTTGCTGAAAATGATGTAGAGATCGCTCATACGAAGATGACTCTTCTGATATATCTTGCACTTGCATGTATCGTTTTTGTATCGCTTGTAATATGGTTTTTTTCAAAAGAGGTCATTAATCCGCTAGAAAATCTAGGGAACCGTGCACACTCTTTAGTAGAAGGGGATAAAGATTTAACTAAACGTATCAATGTATCGGGCAAAGATGAGTTTGCTTATGCCGCATCATCAGTAAACAGTTTTATAGAAGTGGTTCAAGATACAATCAATGAAGTGAAAAATTTAGGTGAACAAAATACAAGCATAGCGAAGAATATGTCCAATCAGGCAGAACTTATAAACAAAAGTATCTCCAATGAAAGAGAAATAGTCAACCAGACAACACAAAAAACAGGATCGATAAAAGATATCTTAAATAGATCTATTGAAGTTACAAAAGAGACACAAAGTCACATCTCATCCGCAAACAAAGAACTCTTAACTGCAAAAGACGCCCTAAGCGTGCTTGTAGAAAAAGTCGATGATTATATGGAAGTTGAAACTGCATTGGCATCTCAGCTCGGAAACTTAAAAAATGATGCCGATCAAGTTAAAGAAGTACTTGATATTATTAAAGATATTGCAGATCAAACAAATCTTTTAGCCCTTAATGCTGCGATAGAAGCTGCGCGTGCCGGCGAACACGGGCGTGGATTTGCCGTTGTCGCCGATGAGGTAAGAAAACTAGCTGAACGTACTCAAAAAAGTCTGATGCAAATAGAGATCAGTGTAGGTACGATCGTTCAATCTATCAATGATGTGAGTGACAATATGGGAGAGAACGCTTCGAACCTATCTGCACTTACCGAAATATCTTCTGATGTCGAAGAGAAAATAAATACTACATCAGAGGCGATGAATCATTCTATTGCAGTCGCAGACAAATCTTTTGACGATACGCAAGAGATCGTTAAAAGTATAGAGTGGATCATAGAGAAGATAAATAAGATTGACGAGTTCTCAAAACAAAATGAGAACAGCGTTAATCTGATAGACAGAGAATCGTCAAAACTTCTTGAAGTTGCGAATTCGCTTAAATCGAGAATAGACGAATTCAGAAGCTAGAATATATGAATAGCCAGCCATAGAGTTCTTTCATCGGTTTTGATGACTCTATGCGGCAGGTTCGCTTCTATAAACAGATGATCTCCCACATTTAATGTATGTTTTGTTCCATCAATTTCAAGTACTGCTTCTCCCTCTAATACAACAACCCATTCATCATGCGTTTGATTATAAAGAGTTCCGTGATCTATAGAATTGGATCTTATCAATTCGATTTTTATGTTTTTATGCTCCAAGATCGTGTCAAACAGTTCATCACCGATTTTTGGAAACATCTTGTTTTTAAATATATTTTGGAGTTCTTCTTTCATGGATTATATTATAGTGTAAAACTATATTTATGCAGTTGTCAGTGCTTTTAAAGTATACTTGCTAATTGTAAAATAAAATTTGATTTTGGAAATATAGATGAAAAATATAATATTAATAGGCTTTATGGGTGTAGGCAAGGGCAGTGTAGCGCGTGAGATGGTAAAGCAAGCGGATATCGTAGCGATAGATACGGATGATATTATTGAAAGCATGGAAAACAGAACAATAAAGAAGATTTTTGCGACAGATGGCGAAAAATATTTTAGAGATATTGAGGCAAAAGTGGCAAAATGGTTGGAAAAAAGTGTAAAAAACACTTTGATATCAACAGGCGGCGGATTTTACAAAGTTAAAAACTTAAAAAAGATAGGTACCGTCGTTTTTCTGGATTCCCCGTTTGACAACATCTACGAACGTATTATCAATCATCCAAAAGCTCAAAGTAAACTAAAAAAACGTCCATTATTTCAAGATGTAGATAAGGCAAGAGAACTTTTTAATCAAAGACATCCTCTGTATAAAGAGATCGCCGATGTGACGATCAGTGTTACTGACAAAGATGTAGAAACAATCGTTAAAGAGATACTTAAAAAGGTGAAATTATGAAAAATATACTATTGAGTCTTTTATTTGTTTTTTCAAGTTTATTCGCAAGTGAACTACAAAAAGCAAGCAGCTTTAAAGATGCTATAACAAATGCAGAAAATAGTGAAAAACCGATCATGTTCATTGTGTCGCGTCATACATGTAAGTATTGTGTCATGTTAGAAAACTATACGCTCTCAGATGTTGATGTTATAAATAGATTAAATGCGAACTTCATTACATATATCGCTTATACTGATGATAACGATGCGTTTCCGGATGAATTATGGCGCCCGGGAACACCTGCCATCTGGTTCTTGGATAATAGAGGCAGAGCGATGAGTGAGCCTATAATGGGTGCCATTGATGCGAAAAATCTTTTAAATGTCTTAGATATAGTTCATAAAAGATTTGAGAAACAAAAAAAGATGGATAAATATAACTATACTAGAAGTAAGTTATAATTTTAAAAAGATAATCAGGGAACAATATGATTTTTACAACTACGTCTGAAAAAAATTTCAATAATGAGTTTGAGGAACTACTTGGCCGCGGCAAGATGGATATGGCTTATGTCAGCGGGATCGTCGGCGGCATAATAGATGAGATAAAAAAAGATAAAAACAGTGCATTAAAAGCGCATATAGCAAAATTTGATAAGTGGACTCCAAAAGAGGACAGTGAATTAAAGATAGACACAAAGCTGATGAAAAAAGCTTATGACGCTCTTGATGAAAAGTTGAAAAGTTCATTGCATCTAGCATACGACCGTATCAAAGCATATCATAAAAAACAAAAACCAAAAAGCTGGTTTGACACTGAAAGCAACGGGACTATCCTTGGTCAAAAAGTGACTCCTGTGGATTCTGCAGGGTTATATATCCCAGGAGGTAAAGCTGCTTATCCATCTTCACTTTTGATGAACGTCATCCCGGCTCAAGTCGCGGGTGTTGAAAATATTGTAGTCTGTACTCCGACGCCTGATAATGAACCGAATGAACTTCTTCTTGCAGCTTGTCATTTATGCGGTGTCGACCAGGTGTATAAAGTCGGTGGAGCTAGTGCGATCGCAGCTATGGCTTACGGCACAGAGACGATCCCAAAAGTGGATGTCATCACGGGACCGGGAAATATCTTTGTTGCAACTGCTAAGAAAATGGTTTTTGGTGATGTCAATATCGATATGATAGCGGGACCTAGCGAGATAGGTATCCTTGCCGATGAGAGTGCAAATCCGAATCACTTGGCGATCGATATGCTTTCTCAAGCTGAGCATGACGAGATGGCAAGTTCTATTCTTATTACACCTTCGCAAAAAATTGCTGATGAGGTCAAAGTCGAAATCGAGAATTGGCTCGTAAAACTGCCACGCCAAGAGATAGCGAGAAAATCTATCGAGGAGCGTGGGGCTATAATAGTGACAAAAGATATGGAGGAGGCGATCAGACTTATGAATGAGATAGCTCCTGAACATTTAGAGGTCGCGACTAACAATCCGTTTGAACTTTTAGCATCGATAAAACATGCCGGAGCGATATTTTTAGGTCACTATACACCTGAGGCAGTAGGTGATTATGTTGCGGGTCCCAACCATACTTTGCCAACAGGGGGAACAGCGAAATTTTACTCCCCGCTTGGAGTAGAAAATTTTATGAAAAAGAGCTCGATTATCTCTTTTAGTTCGGCTGCGATCAATGAGATAGGTGAAGCTTGTGCACTGATTGCAAATACTGAAGGTTTGACTGCACATGAACAATCTGTTCGTGTTCGATTAAAGTGAAGAAACCAGCTTAATATTAACTTAAATTTAATATAACATTAACTAAAATTGATGGATCCTTTTCCTAAGGATTCACCCCACACATATTATAAAAAATAATCCATCTCCTTTATTACACAAATACCTATTTATCACACTTTTATCAAAAAAAATTATGTTATTTTAGTTTCGGTTAAAGAAACATTGGTTAATATCAAATAGCGAAAATGCTGTGAGTGTCGTATTTTACGGTATCTTTATAATAAAAATTAGTTCTGCTAATAAAACGCTAAAATATCTACAAGGTAGGTGAAGGAGAGTATATGCAATTGGGCTTTCTAGTTGATTTACATCTTTGTATGGGATGTAAAGGTTGTGAGATCGCATGTAAAGTGGAAAACGAAGTTCCGCTAAGTACGTGGAGACTTCGCGTTAAGTATGTAGATGTTGGAATGTACCCTGAGACAAAGCGTACATTTACACCATTACGTTGTAATCATTGTGCAAACGCACCGTGTGAACGTATATGTCCTGTTAGTGCTTTACACTATATCGAAAATGGAATCGTCAATATTGATAAAGAGCGTTGTATCGGATGTGCCGGATGTATCATGGCTTGTCCTTACGGTGCTATCTATATCGATCCTGAGACTCAAACGGCTGATAAGTGTACATACTGTGCACACCGTATCGCATCTAGCATGATGCCGGCATGTGTTGTTGCTTGTCCGGTTGAAGCAAATATTTTTGGTGACTTAGATGATCCTACGTCAAACATCAGCAAATATATTCAAGATCATAGAGATACAAGAGTGAGAAAACCTGAAAAAGGAACAGATCCTCATCACTATTATGTCGGCGGTGGAGATGTAAATCTTAACCCGTTAGTATCTGAGCGCGTTGAAGGTTTTTCATTATTCAATGAGTTAAAACACTTACCAGTAGGAGGGCACCATTAATGCATGCAGCAATTGAAGCAACACACGCAGTTGTAACTCTAGATGTAGGCTTGCCGAGCATCGTATGGGGTTGGATTATCACTATGAACATGTGGGCAAAAAGTATCGGTACCGGTGTTATCTTTTTACTTTTTTATCTACTTAAAAAATATCCGAATGAGGCTGGTTATTTACGTTTTCCTGTAGTTGTAGTGTCTATTGTATTTATACACATATTCCTACTCTTTACAGTAATCGATCTACACCAGATGTTCAGATTCTGGCATATATTTACACATCCACACTTGACATCTGCAATTGCAGTGGGTGCATGGATAGTAACTGTTTTAGTGGCTTTACTATTCTTAATGGCATTTACAGTATTTATTAAGAAAAACACAGAAGCTTTTGACAAGATGTTGATTTGGGCGGTTGTTCTTTCAATCCCTGTTACACTTTATACGGCAGCTATCATGGCTGAAGCTACTGCTCGTGAACTATGGCAAATGCCTACAGAAGCTGTTCAGATGCTACTCGCAGCTACACTAACAGGTTCCGCAACACTTATCTTGATGGGTGGGAAACTTCCATATGAAGCAAAAAGAGATCTTGGGATCATCTTAGGTCTTAGTGCAGCAGTTGCGTTTATCGTATATATGAGTGAGATGGTATTTGGACCTATGAAGGGTGAAGAGGTCATCGTGACACTTCAAGCTGTTAAAGGTGCTGGTGCATATACAACAATGTTCTGGATAGGTCAAGCGACAGCTTATATCCTTCCTATGGTTTTAGTTCTACTTAGTATCTCTAGTAGAAGTGAAAGTTTATTGAAATTAGCTGCAATACTTGCAATCGCTGGATTATGGATTGTTAAACATGTATGGTTGGTTATTCCACAATTATTGAACTTGAGTTAAAGAGGTAATAGATGTATTTAGAAAGAAGAACATTTTTAAAAGGCGCTGCATTTTCAGTTGCGGGCGTTACATTAGCAAGAGGTGTATTTAGTACAGATGCTGTTGCAGAATCTGTTACAGAATCAAAATTTACCAATACGCCGGATTCTTTGTCATTTTATCCTCCTCATAAAGAGTGGGATAACTTTGCAGAGTTAGACGGTACAGATTGGAAACGCGGCGGTATCGGACGTCACGGTGTCAGAAGTGAAGAAAATCCGGACGGTATACAAGTAAATAACTTTATGCTTGTACCTACAGTTTGTTCAAACTGTGAAGCTGGTTGTGGTCTTACTGCATGGGTTGACAAAGACACTATGACAGTACGTAAATACATGGGTAATCCTCTGCATACAGGTTCTCGCGGACGTAACTGTGCAAAAGGTTATGCTGTAACTTCTCAGATGTACGATCCGGATCGTATACCGTTCCCACTTAAACGTGCACCGGGTTCTAAACGTGGTGAGGGTAAATGGGTACGTACAACTTGGGATGAGGCTATGGCTTCTATCGGTAAGAAGATGCACGATACGCTAAAAGTCGGCGATGAGATGTCTAAAAAATCTATGATCTATCACGTAGGTCGTCCAAATGAGAACGGTTTTGGTCACCGTGTACCACACACTATGGGTATCGATGGTTTTGACTCTCATACAAACATCTGTTCTGCAGGTGCTCGTCAAGGTACTATCCAATGGGCAAACGATGATAGAAACTCTCCGGATTGGGCAAATGCTGATCTAATTTTCTTACAATCATCTCATGCTGCTGATGCTGGTCACTACTTCCAACAATCAGCAGGTTTAATTGCTGATGCACGTAAACGCGGTGCAAGAATGGTTGTTATCGATCCACGTATGTCTAACTCGGCCGGTATGGCTGACCTTTGGATCCCGGCATGGCCAGGTACTGAAGCAGCACTTTACCTTTACCTAGCAAACCGTGTTTTAAACGAAAAAGATAAAAACGGTGAAGATCTAGTAGCTCATGATTTTGTTAAAGAGTGGGTAAACTGGGATCGTCTAATGGCTAACAAAGACTATCTTAAAAAAATGGTCGGATATGGTTACATATCGAAAATGCCAAAAGGTGACAAATACGAAGACTTTATCGAAATGATCAAAGAACTGTATGCTCCGTATACACAAGATTTCGTTGTTAAAGAGTGTAAACTTGAAGGTATGGAGTCTAAGCTAGACCAATTATGGGAGATGTATATCTCTGCCGGCTCTAAAATAGCTACATACTTATGGCGTGCAGGACCGATCGGTCACCGTGGCGGTTGGATGAACACTCGTGCTGGTTTTTTAACACTAGTACTTCGTGGCGCACTTCGTGGTGATGTTGGAGGAACTTCTTTCCACCATTGGCATGAGATTTCAGTTGCTGGAAAAGGTGACAAAGCCACTGTTGCAGGTGAAAGACCTGGTAAAGTCGATGTTTGGAATGAGATCGCTTGGCCACCGGAATATCCACTGTCATCTTATGAGATGAGTCATATCATGCCTCACCTTCTTATGGATACTGAGTGGCAACAAAAGTGGATCGCTAAAGGTCTAAACGTACCGACTAAACTTGCTGTTTGGTTCCCGCGTATGTATAATCCGGTTTGGATCAATCCGGACGGATTTAGATGGATAGAAGCGCTTAAAGATGAGACAAAAATCGAGCTTTCATTTAACCTTTCTCCGACTTGGAGCGAGACTAACTGGTACTGTGATTACATCTTGCCTACAGGTCTTGCAGGTGAGCGTAACGATCAGCAATCCACTCCGTCAAAACCGGAACAACGTATTGAATTCCGTCAAGCGGTACTTCGTGTTGCAGCAGAAAAAATGGGTTGGAAAGCAAAAGATCCGTCTCGTGCTACACTTGAAGCACACATGAAATACGGTCTGGGTGAGATCTGGGAAGAAACAGAGTTTTGGGCAAATATTATGGTTCACCATATTGATGCTGATGGAAGCTTAGGTATCCGTAAATACTGGGCATCTAAAAAAGATCCTTCACGCGCTGTTACTGTACCTGAATATTTCGATGCAGCTATGAGTCTTCTTCCAAGACTAGCTGATACAGCTAAAAAGCTATATGCAAACTCTGAATTCCCGGTTTATGAGTACATGAGAGATCACGGTGCTTGGACAGAGAAAACTGATGTTTATAAACCTCAAGAGGAAGAACTTCATTTTGACGGTAAAAACTATGTCGCGCATGGTAAAAAACATCCTAAACATGAAGTTACAAAAGATAAATTTGGAACATTGTGGGTAAAAGAGGATGGACGTAAACACTCTATCGGTATTGAAATAAACGGTAAGCTTCACGAAGGTTTCCACACTTTAAGTAAAAAACTTGAGTTCTTTGCTGAGTGGTTGACAGAATGGAAATGGCCGGAGTATGCAATCCCTGTTTATCCACGTAATGAGGGTGAATATGAGAAGATGAAACACATCGTCACTCAAGTACACCACTCTATGATGCATGGTGACAATGAGTTCGCATTAAATACGATCTATAGATTGCCATATAACATTCATACACGTTCAGTAAACTCAAAACACCTTATGGAGATCTCTCAAAACCATAATCCGGTTTGGATCTATACAAAAGATGCAGAGAAACTTGGAATCAAACGCGGAGATGCTATCCGTGTAAGAATTACCGATACTGTTTCTGGTCTAGAAAGCGGTTACTTTGTAGCTATGGCAGTTCCGACTGAAGCAACTCGTCCTGGTGTACTTGCATGTTCACACCATGCCGGTCGTTGGAAACTAAAAGATTCTGTAAATATTCCTGGATTCGAGCATAAGCTTGGTATTATGGGTGTAGGTGCTCCTAGATATGACATGACAAATGATGGTAAAGTGGGTACGTTAAAACCTGCTGAGGGTATCCATCCTCGTCATGATGTATGGCAGTTCAAAGAGTACAATAAAGACCTTGATCAAATTTGGTGGAACGGTTTAAGCGGTTCATGGCAAAATGCTGTAGCTCCGACTCATGCTGACCCTATCGCAGGTAACCATGCATGGCACCAAAAAGTTATTATAGAAAAAGCGAAAGTCGATGATAAAATCGGTGATATCGTAGTAAATTATGAAAATAACTTCAAAGTGTATCAAGCATGGAGAGATGAACTTACTCGTCCACTTGCAGTAGGAGACAAGTTACGTCGTCCTCAACATATGCCACGTCCGGCTGTTCCGCTTTCAAACAAAGCTTACGCAGTTAATATCAAATAACGTGTAACATAACTATTAAAGCCCACATCAAGTGGTGCTTTAATATACTTCAAAAATATTTCTCCAAAAGGTACCTTATCTATGCAAGAAACCCTTAAAACCGAACAATTATCACGTGTAAACCTATATGCTCTTACATCTCGTATTCTGATGAATGAAATCGATGAAACGTTGTTAAAATCAATAGTGGATGATGAAAATATGCTTGCATTCTTCCCATCTTTTAAAGATTGGGATAAGCGTAAACAACTAAGTCCGAAGGACTTAGTCGAAAAATATCTGAATGTTGATTTTACTAACCTTTTTTTACTTCATTTAGTCCCTTATGAATCTTTTTATCTTCGTGATGACATGATGATGGAGACAGGCGGAGACAATCCTGTTCAAGCTCTTTATAATGACTTTGATTTCAGAGTGGAACTAGACAAGGCTCGTGTTATGAGTGCCGATCATATCGGTGTGGAGCTGGAGTTTATGTATAAGCTTTGTGAAGCCGAGTATAAAGCACTTCTTGATGGTGAGCTTGCGATTGCAGCAAAAATAGCTGAGATCGAGTATAATTTCCTAAAAGAGCATATTTTAGAATGGGCTCCGATGTTCTTGTTAAATGTCAAATCAGAAGCGGGTACGGCATTTTATTTTGATGCGGCAGAACTTGCTCTGGAGTTTATGATGAGTGATTTTGAATACCTGACAGAACTAAAAGACAGCGGATACAAATATAGCGCATGAGTTTGCTTTCATTAGATATCTCCAAATGTGTCCATACCAGCAATAAGCTTTCAGCATGCGACAACTGTGTCAGTGTCTGTCCGGTAGATACTATAAAGATAGAAAATAACATCGTCTCATTTACACCAAGTGAATGTGTGGGATGCGGCGGATGCGGGGCAGCTTGTCCTACTGCTGCATACAGTTTAGATGATTTTAGTCCTATAAACTACATATTTAGGTTTTTAGAAACCGACAAACAGATCCTTACATGTAAGAGTGAACTGCCGTGTATCGCAGCACTGAGTGCAGAGGAGATACTCAGTATCTCTCTTTTTAGCAAAGAGGAGATCACGCTAGATATCGGACCGTGCGGCGAGTGTGAGATAGCTAAGACAAACCTTGATATCATCAAGCAAAGAGCAGAGGAAGTAAACTTTTTGCTTGAAGCAATGATGCAGAAAAAACCTCTACATGTAGAGCAGCTTTCTCATATGCATGAGGATGAAAAAGAGGCGATATCTAGACGTGAACTCATTACAAAAGACTCGATCAAACGTGTTTCACAGATAAAACAGCAGTTTTTAAACAGGGTCGATGAGGGTGATGACGAGATAAAATCTCATGTTGTCACAACGGCAGATATTGCGAAGATCAAACAAAAGAGAGTACCTGATAGAAGAAGTCTGCTTCTTATGGCACTCAAACGTGCGGAGGTGCCTGAAGAGTTTCATGTCATCAGTATGGATGACATCTCTTTTACGTCACAAAAAAACCTTGATGCCTCTACATGTACGAATTGTCAGATGTGTTACCGTATCTGTCCGACCGGAGCACTCAGTTCAGATATAAAAGGCTCTTTTATAGCGTTTAATCCGCTTGCCTGTGTCAAGTGTCAAAGTTGTCATGATGTATGTGAACCGAGTTCTCTTATGCTAAGAACGACTTTTAGTCTTAAAAACTTTTTTGAGCCAAAAGGCGAAGAATTAGTCAAGTTCAATATCAAAAGATGTGATGAATGTAATACGCCTTTTGCATATAACGGCGGTGAACTCTTGTGTAACAGATGCAGGGTCGAAGAGGAAGAAGCAAGAGAGTTATGGGGGGTCAAATGAACGAAGAAAACAGTATGAATCTCGATGATAGAATAGGAAAAGAGACTGTTTTATACGGATACATTGCAGTGTCGGCATCACAAAATAGACTCAGCCATAATTTCAATAAAGCTTTGAAAGAGGAAAATATCGACGGTATGATGATACCGATGAATATCCGTGAAGATGATTTTTATTTTACGCTTTCAAATCTGAAAAAATCACATGTAAACGGTGCGATGCTTAGCCTTGAATATCAACAGGATATCCTTGAGCTGCTTGATGATTCATCTGAAGCTGTAAAGACCTGCGGCGGTTGTGATTTTGTAAAGAGAGTTGGGATGAGACTCTACGGGGATTTTTTATCACCATCAGTCATCAAAGAGTTTATTTTGGCAAACAAGAGCATAAAAAAGGTAGCCGTTATCGGTGACAAGCCTCTCGCATATGGGCTTGCAACGATGCTGGAGGGGTATGAACTCTCATTTCACGATAGTGAGATCGAAAAACTTCTGGCTATGAGTCAGACTCTACATGTAGAGATGGATATCAATTATCTTTCTCCAAGCGGGGTGGATTTTAGCGGATATGATATGCTTATCGACACGACGTTAGATGATATTTCATCTTGTATATCGAAACCTTCGGCACTAAATCTTGATGTGAAAGATTCAAAGATATTTTCAAGTCTAAAAGGTTTCGATGGGTATATCGGTTTTGATAATCTACTGGATTTTTATACAATACACTTAATAGAGGACATAAAATAATGGATATTAAAGATTTAAATGAATTAAGAAGCGAGTTTGAAGTACTTCAAAAAAATCTCTTGCAAGAGGGTTGTGATGACGGAAGCTGTGTAACAGATGAAAATCGTGAAGACTATCCGGACTATTTGGTGGCTATGTACAAAGAGGTGATGCCTCCTGTAAAAAGCGGAATATACTTCTCAAGATGGGACTTAAAAGCGATGGCGGCAGAACTTGATGAACACTTCGCTCTTGATGTCAGAGAAAGAATGTTTCAAAACTTCATGAGATGGGTTTCAAATCCCGATGATATGAAACTTGTAATGGATCAGTTTGTCAAAAACATGGATATGAAGTGTGATCTTTACCGTGAGTACTCTGAGCGTTTTCCAGCGACAAAATCGATCTTCGATAAAAAGATAGCAAAAGTCGAAAATACGAAAAAATACCTTGATAAAGTGTTTGTAGAATTTTTTACATAGGCAAAGTCTAGCCTATGTATCTCTCTCTTTTATGAGGTTTCAGCTTTGTGATGTCTACGATAATGAAGCCATCGACGCAGTCTTCAAAATCCTTATCCAGTCCGAAATCCGTAAACATTACGCCGCTATCATCACATAGATCGCTGTATTGCTTATAGAGAGTCGGAATCGCAAGTCCTTGGAGTTGCAGCCTGTCTCTGAGAGTTATTAGATCTTTTTTATAGTTGTCCAGTTCAAATATCTTTTCAAATTCGGATTCCATTTGCGAAGGGATGATAAAACGCTCTTTATGCTTTACATGTAAGATATCCGAGCCGAAATAGTTCATATAGAAGTAGATCATCATAGCCGTCGATTCGTAGTTGTAAGATTTTGAGATACTTACGGGACCGAACATATATCTTATGTTGGCATTTTCTCTTAAGTATGCACCGATTCCCTGCCAGAGATAATCAAGTGCGCGTGAGTTCTGATATTTAGGCTGGATAAAACTGCGTCCAAGCTCTAGTCCTTGAGAGAAGTATTCCTGAAAGCTTTCTTGATAATCAAACAGCGTCGAAGTATATAATCCCTCTTTACCGTATTTGTCTAAGACATCTTTTGTCTTTGCCACTCTGTATGAGCCGACAATTTCCGAGTCTTTATCATCCCAAAGAACGATATGCTCATAAACAAGGTCATACTCATCGATATCTCTTTTTTTGCCGCTTCCCTCTTTTACATGTCGAAAGCTGATCTCTCTTAGTCTGCCTATCTCTTTTAAGACGGATGTCTCCTCCGCAGATGAGTATTGAAATATCTTTTTGCCGTCTTTTGTCTCACCCAGTGCTTTTGCTTTTAGAAGTTCACTTTTCAGCTCTTGATGGTTTTCTGCGAGCGCTATCTCGTTTTGCGTCTTAAACAAGCACGACTTGTTTGTCTCCAAGCGTTCAAGGTGTTTCTTTAACAGTCTGACCGTATCTTTGGTGGATAGAGCAGGGATGTTGTAGTTTTCGTAAGGAATAGATTTACCAATTTTAAACTCGATCTTTTTGCCGTAAAATTTAAACATCTCGTTTGGAAGCGTGATGGTCGCAAGCGATTTGTTTATGCTAGAAAGCGTATAGAAAAACTTGCTGTTTTTGGCATTGATATAGATAGGAAGGATGGGTGCCTGCATCTTTGAAGCGATCTTTAAAAACCCGCTTCTCCATTTCGTGTCTTTGATCCCGTTGACTCTCGCACGGCTTACTTCGCCCGATGGAAAGATTATGAGCAGCTGCTCTTTTTTCAGGGCATCATACATTTTTTCCAATGAACTTTTCTCCATCTTGCCTCGTATGTTGTCTACGGGGATGATCAGGTCGCCGAGATTTTCTATCGATGCCAAAAAAGTCGTAGCGACGATCTTGATATCTTTTCTGAGATCTTTTAAAACATATAAAAGTGCCAGTGCGTCAAGTGCACCCAGCGGATGGTTTGCGATGACCACACATCTTCCGTAACTCGGGACACGTTCGAGTTGATTTTTATGGATAGTGATATCCACATTGAAATGGTCCAAAATAGCTTCGACAAAACCGTATGAGTCTTTGTGCTGATTTTTGGTTAGAAAGCTGTTTACCTCGTTTTCGTGAAACAGTTTTTTTAAAAGAGCTATAGATATGTTTTTGATGATATTTGGAAGTTTATTATAACCGTCGTAGTTGTGCTCAAGATAGTTTTCTACTGATACTTGCATGATTATGCCACCATATATATATCGATAAGTGCTTTTGCTACATCTTCGACACTTAGGTGTAGATTAGTAAAACAATCCTCAATAAAATCATACTCTTCGTGAATGATGATCTGTGCATTGTCCTGCACGATAAAGTGATATTTCACAAGACGCTGTTCGAGTTTTTGTATCTTCAGTTCCATACTGTTACCTCATGTTGATTCATAAGTGAGATGTTAATACAGAACTGTCTCAGATTGGTTACATAAATTTTACTAATAGTTTAACGATTCTAAAGAGAGTTTAGCTTGATTAATCTTCATAGTATCTTCATCTTTGTAGTAGATAATGCCAGTGTAATTTATCTTAGGAAGTGTTATTATGAAAACAAAAATTTATGTCTTGACAGCTGTTTTGCTCGTATTTTTATTGAATGGATGCGGTACTGGTTCATCATCGGGGAGTGACAGTCATACAGATAGTCATACAGACACAAATACAAATACGACAACAAGCGGTTCAACAACCAGTTACACTCTATTGGCATGGAATGATCTGGGTATGCACTGTATGGATGGAAATGATTATTCTGTTTTTTCCATATTACCTCCATATAACAATCTAAATGCCCAGCTTCTTCAAAAAGCAGGGACATCAAATAAACATATAACTAGTGGTGTTACAATTACATACAGTGCAGCTGCTGCACTTGACGGCAAGTACAATACGACCTCGCTGTACACAAATACGAACACTCTTAAAACAAACTTTTGGGATTATGTAACGCTCTTATTTAATAAGACACCTGTTGGAAATATAGGTTTAACGGGAAATAGTGTACCAGAACGGACATCACATACACTTAGTTACAACTCACAGCACAATTGGTGGGAGGCTACGGGGATTCCTCTTACCCCATATAATGATGACGGTTCTAAAAATTACTATCCGATGGTCAATGTCACGGCAACAGATGCCAGCGGAGCTGTTTTAGCAACTACAAAAGTAGTACTTCCTGTCAGTGATGAGATGGACTGCAAAGCATGTCACGGTTCTACCAGTGGTTACACTGCGGCTAAACCTACAACAGGCT
>JAHJGM010000011.1 GCA_018824305.1 bacterium | reverse complement strand
ATAAACGACAGATATAACAGCTCAACCACAGACCTCCTAACTACAGCAGGACATGAGATGAGTCATGCCATAGATGCACGAGCAAGAGTAGCGACAGATGAGACCTACGCAGATATCTACGGAAGTAACTTGGCAGACTATACAAACTTTGCACTTAACTACACAGACCAAGGAACACTGGCAACTACCAACTCACACAACACAGGACAGGTTACATCTCTACCATCAGTGTTTAACGACAACACCTATGCTACGAATAATGCAGAGTTTAGCTCTTTGGATAAGGGTGAGGGGGATAACAATCCATTACTTCTTATCCCTCTAGCTGTTGCTGCATTTGAGATGTATGCCAACACTCCCGAAAATCCTGATGACGTAAAAACAGGACCGACAGAGATGATAAATCTTATGCCTGGAAAACTCGTTGTTGAAGCAGTACCTGTTGCAAAAGGATTTTTTGGTAAAATAGCTGATAAGTTGTTTGGGAGTGGGGAGAAGGTAAAAGTACCGACTATCAATGGTCGTACACCTATCAACAGTAAATATGCTGGACAGACTCATCCTTCAGGCGTTCAATTCAATAAGCAGGGATTCCCTGATTTTTCTCCATATTCGAAAGCAGAGGTAAATATCAATGGGTTGACTGGAAATTATGTAAAAGATGCTGCAATAGCTAATAAAGTTGTTGGATTAAAAAGTACGCCGGAAGGATATGTTTGGCATCATGTTGAAAATGGTAATAGTATGCAGTTAATTCCACGGGATATTCACAATGTAGTTAGACATACTGGTGGTTCTGCAGTAATTCGTAATGGAGGATATGATTGATGATAGTGAAACTTAGCGGTTTTTTACCCGTATCGAAAGAAGATATTGAGTCTCTAGAAAACGCGTTAAACAGAAAATTACCAGCAGAATATATTAATTTTCTTCTATCTTATAATGGTGCCAAAGCAGCAACTAATATTTTCTCTGTAAGTGAAAATAACGATTGCGGTGTAGATAGGTTCATCCCCTGCAAGGATATCGTTAAAGAGCTAAAACGCATTGATCATGTTTCAAAAAATATGATTCCAGTTGCTTGGGCAGAAGGTGGTAATTATATTCTCCAGAATTTATCAAATGGAAAAATATTTTTTTGGGATCATGAAATACCTGAGAAACAAATTGAATTGGCACTAGATATTACAGATTTTATAGAAAAGTTGAAACCATTTGACGTTAATTCAATTGAACTAAAAGATGGACAAGTTCAGAGCGCTTGGATTGATCCAGATTTCCTCAAAAGTCTGTCTTGATAAAAATTCCGAAATTCCGGGGACAGTATACATAATTACAAATTCTAAAATACTCTTCCTCGGTAAATAAATATCCAAACTACACACTCTTGACACCTTACATGTAAAGTCTCCTCACCAGAACTAGCAGCAGCACTCAATGACCCCAATCTCACACCGTCTCAAAAAGAGCAGATGCTAAACTCAGTGACAGATGCTGTCATGGTAAAACTCGGTTACGCTATCTATGACAATAAGATGATGGATACAAACGAACCGGGTAAAGACGGTGAACAGGTAAAAGGGTATTACTCAGACCAAACCAATGACGCTTACATAAACGACAGATATAACAGCTCAACCACAGACCTCCTAACTACAGCAGGACATGAGATGAGTCATGCCATAGATGCACGAGCAAGAGTAGCGACAGATGAGACCTATGCAGATATCTACGGAAGTAACTTGGCAGACTATACAAACTTTGCACTCAACTACACAGACCAAGGAACACTCGCAGATACAAACACCCACAATACGGGGCAAGTAACTTCTCTACCATCTGTGTTTAACGACAACACCTATGCAACCAATAATGCAGAGTTTAGTGCTTTGGATAAGAGTGAGGGGGATGATTTAGTGTTCTATAGTGGTGGTCAATTCTCCGTATCTGGAGGTACTTCTTTAGCAGCTAGCCATGGAAACTTTGCAAATTATAAGTTTGAAGACAATAAACTAGTTGTAGAAAATGGAACATATAACTCGGTTGAAGCTGGAGCAGGATCGCCAAGTGCTGGGGTAGGAGGAGAATTCGGTATTGCATTTACAAGCGATGTTAAAAATGTTTTTGCTGGTGCTTATTTAAATAATGGCGGTGCAGCAGGACCTTTTGGTATAGATGTATCAAGTACCAGTATTAGTGATCAAACTAAACAAAGTAGTACAGGAATCACTATAAATGTATCACCAATCAGTACTAACATACCTGAAGGACATTCTAGGATTGGTAAAACTTATGTTAACATTGAAAATAAACAAGATTTAATTGACTTTAGTCCTATAGTGAATTTTTTTAAAAACATATTTTCAACAAATAAAAAAGGAAGCAAAAAATGACTTCTATAATGATACTCCTACAATGGATAATTGGCATTTATGTAACAATCCTCATCTTAAAAGGAATAAAATATTATCGTTTATTGTCTCAAGAACAAAAAGATTGGATAAATGACCCTAAAATGGATTTTTCTGAATGGTATAAAGGTTTAAAGTTTTGGCGCTATATGAATATTCCTGATGATGGTTCTGATAGTGAATTTACAAAACTCAATAATAAGATCAAACCGTTAGCTTTCAATTTTTTTATAGCAAGTACAATTTATTATGTAACCATATTCTTAGGCTTCCTTTGTTGTTGATAAACAAATTCCAGGGACAGTATACATAATTAGAAATCTTAAAATGCTATCCCTCAGTGAGTCTTTACATGTAGATGTCAACGGCGGAGTTGAGTTCGGCACATTTTCAATATAATGCCCGAAACAAACCTCATTATATAGGCATTTTCGATTTCTTAGTCTGCGGAATTATACCCCACCGTTGACACTTGATGTTTTCTATTGAGGAAACTTCACCTTTTCACGAGGTAAAAATACTCCCTTTATGCAATTTGGGTTAATAATAGCTAACTGTATATGATTTTGTATTTTAAATCCTGCATTCTTATATATCTCTTCACCTTCAATAAAGGCAGCTCTAACAGAATCAAAATAAATACCTGCTTCTGCAGCCAACTCGTGAGCATACCTTATGACAGCACAATCTAGTTCTCTTTTTTTAAAATCAAAATCATCTTTACCAAAAGAACTGTTTTCTGGTAGTGGAAGTCCTTGTGATTTCAAGTCTTTTTTTAATTCTTCGTAGGCAATTTTTAAAAGGTCTAAATTTTTTTGATCTAATAAATCTAAACAATTATCTCCTAAATCAATAATCGCACCCAATACAAAAGGCTCTTTTATTTTAGAATTTTTTCTTTTCATATCTTCTATAGCATATTGTTTAGCTCTTTCATAGTTATTTTCCCAAAAATAAACACCATCTCCTAACCAGTCATGATTATTATTACTATGTTTAAATTCTTTTTTTTGATTGAGTATCTCTAGTGCAACCGTTTTGTCCAGTCCGTGGAAGCCAAATACATATGATGGTTTTGTTGAATACATTTACTATTATAAACTTGATTCTAATCTTTTTGAAGTTTTAACGGTTGCAGCACTAAAATATTTTGGATCATATTCACCGTTATCTTTTATAATATGAGCTTTAACTAGTCTATTTTTTCTTTGAGTTTTTGACATAGTCCTAGAAGTTTTTTTTATTTTACTTATTAAATCTACTGTTGACATAATATCCTCTTTCTATAACTTATTTGCATTATAGCCTAAAACTTAAAAAAATCATCTTAACATTAACGTCAACCTCAAAGAGTGCGAGTCTAAGTCTTAGCGGTTTGACACCTTCTAGCGTAGGAGGCTCTGCTTCAAACTCAGATTCCAACAGTAAAACCACACTGCTCACATCCGTAACAGGAAATAAAGTAGATATAAACGTAAACAAAGACACAACACTCCACGGCTCACTCTTAGCAGCCCAAGATGCACAGGGAAATGACAACGGACAACTCACTCTAAAAACAGATACCTTACATGTAAGCTCCCTAAGCAACACCTCTGACTCAAAAAGTATCTCTGCGGGAGGGAACATAGGCGGAAGTATCCAAGACAACACCGCTTCAAACATCTCACTAGACTACTCAAACGACACGACACACTCAAAAACAAAGACTCTGGCAACTCTGGGAAGCGGAGATATACAAGTAGCAGACACGACAAACTCAGATACCGCGATGCTCAACCGTGACATCAAAGACAATACGGTAGATATCTACGACATCTCAAGTCATCAAGGTCTCAGCGGTGAGTTGGATACTAGACTTCTGACACAAAACGGTAGAGCACAGATAGCAGAAGATGTAGAAAGATCCAAACGTGTTGTGGAATCAGTAAAATTCCGGGGACAGGATACCTAATTAAAAACCTTTACATGTAAGAAACAAAGAAAAGGAGAATATTATGAGTATGAGGAGAAAGCGGTTTGAGATGAGAGAATCTTCAGAAATAAGTATACTGTCCCCGGAACTCAGAGGGCTCTTACGGAAGTGACACTTACAGATTCAATAAGGGTGATGGAGATGATACTGTCGATGATTATTCTCAAAGATACAGCGATGATGTAGATACCATAGTATTGGGAGAGGGGATCACAAAAGATGATATCAGCTTTATTATGAACAGAGGAGATCTAATCATCCAATATGGTCAAAATGATACGATCAAAGTCACAAATCAGGATAATTCAAGAAGCCAGATAGAGCGTATAGAACTTTCAGACGGCAACTTCCTGACAAACAACGATATCGATCTGGTCATCCAACAGATAAACGCTTACGGATGTGAGAATGGAATGCATCACATCAGTAACAACGATATCCAAAACAACGCACAATTGACACAGATAGTTAGCAGTGCATGGCATCAGTAAAAACCTGTCTGTTTGTAGATATTAAGATATGATTTTTTTCTATTAAAGGAATTATAAATACTGAAAAAGATATACTTATTTCTGGAAATATTTAAAGGATAAAAGTCTTATGAAGCTCTATGAAAAGGTGTTTTACTTTATATCAGGTCATAAGAGGGGGTGGGTATTCTCATCCAGTGACCTTTTGGGTAAATTTACAAGACAAGAAGCAGATAGTACGCTTTCAGATTTAACTAAAAATGGAAAAATCAGACGAGTGGCTCGAGGTATGTATGACTATCCTAAATATAGTGAATTGTTACAAAAAGAGTTAAGCCCAGATATAGAGCAAGTTGCACGTGCATATGCTAGAAAGTTTAATTGGCGCATTGAAGTCAGTGGCGATACTGCATTAAATTTATTAGGAATATCAACTCAAATTCCTGGAGCATATATTTATCATAGTGATGGTCCAAATAAAATTTATGAATTAAATAATGGTGCTACCATTGAATTTAAAAAATCAGCACTTAAAAACATAGGCTTTAAACATAAAGAAAGTTCCTTGATAGTTCAGGCTCTTAAAACACTTGGAAAAGAAAGTATTGATGATAAAATCATTAAAAAAATAAGAGCTCAATTAGATAGTTCTAATTTTGAAAAAATATTAAAAGATACACAATCATCAACTGTTTGGATCTATGAAATAATAAAAGAGATATGCAAAAATGGATAAAGTAGCTAACCTATCAAAACAAGAGCGTTCAGAGCTTTTTAGCGAAACTGCCAGAATAATGCATACAACAAATGCTATAGTTGAAAAAGATTTTTGGGTTGTATGGGTTCTTGATAAAATTTTTTCAGATGATAGAATCAATAAAATATTGATGTTTAAAGGTGGAACGTCACTTTCAAAAGTATTTAACCTCATTGGTAGATTTTCTGAAGATATTGATTTGATTTTAGATTGGAATCTTATAAGTGGTGAAGATCCAAATCAGCAAAGAACTAAAAATAAACAAGATAAATATAACAAAGAAGTGAATGAAAATGCAAAGATTTATATAAAAGAATCTTTACTCCCAATAATTTCGGAAATTACTGCGCCTTATTGTATTTGTAGAATTAATGCCGATGATGAACATAGTATCAATATCGCATATCCAGCGGCATTTAGTGATAAGTATTTAAGACCTGAGATTTTATTAGAAATCGGTCCATTAGCCTCATGGATGCCATCACATACTTACGAGATTGGTTCATATGCATCGGAGTATTTCCCAAAATTGTTTAACAAGTTAAAATTCAAGGTAAATGCAATAGCAGCTCATAGAACCTTTTGGGAAAAAGCTACGATTTTACATCAAGAAGCCCATCGTGCACTAGAAAAACAAATGCTGCCGCGATATTCAAGACATTATTATGATTTAGCACTTATGGCTACATCTAATGTAAAAGATGATGCAATAAAAAATATTGAACTTTTGAATCATGTTGTAGAGTTTAAGAAAAAGTTCTATCCTGTAAATTGGGCTAATTATAATACTGCTAAAGTAGGTACATTAAAGTTGATCCCACCTGAATATAGAATTGAAGAGCTTAGGAAAGATTACAAAGCTATGGAAAATATGATTTTTGATAAAAAGTTGAGTTTTGAGAATATTATAGAAATATTACAAATTTTAGAAGATGAAATTAATAATATATAAATGTAGATGTCACAGACCATGACTCTGCCCGCTGTTTTTTTAAAATGTAAATATCCACTCTGCAAATTTCTACTAATTCAAATAATATTTATCAATTTCTTTTAATTGTTACAAAAAGTAATTATCTTTTAAGTTTAATATAGTTTTAATACTTTCTTATCACGTCACTAGTTTTTTTTGTTATATTTAATGTGTTTTTCAATTAAAAATATACAGAAAATAACATGATATAAGTATTTTGAATAATACAAAATGTGATGTTTATTGTCAACAATACCGTTCTAAGCAAGTTTTTAGACAATGTAAGAGGCTGCTTCACAGGGAAGTGAAAAGATAATTATGACCTTTTACATGTAACACTATTACAAAGGTGCCATGATGGAAGAAAATAAGTTAAACAATCCCCAGTGCGATTTTTCGTTGCAAAATTGCACCAAAATACTAATAATCAAAGAACTCCAAACAATAAACACAGCATGAGCAAAAGATAAAATATGAAAATTGTAAATCATTTTTACATGTTAAGAAGAAATGCAGTATAAGAAACAGACAGATGAACTTACTTACATGTAAGCTTTAAAAACAATAGAAAAAATCAAAACGACTAAACAAAAAAGGAAAAGAACAATGGCATTTGTGAATGAATGGATATCACAAGAGGATATAGAAAAATATGGATTAGTAGAGTTATGTGATAGTTATCGTGGAGATGACTATAAATATGTAGGAGTTAAAGAACCAAGAAGAAAGACGGATTGGACAATAGATAGAGAAAGAGAAATTTGGTTGATGAGAATTGCAAGAGTAACTAACCCAAATTATGATTTACCATCTCCAACACAAGAGACAATTTTTATTCTCCATTATTTAGGAGTAAATATAGAAGTAAGATTATGGTGGGAACCTGTTTCTAAGCCCAAAGTAACCCCTATACAAATAAGCTGGAAATATCTGAGTATGGATCCAAAAAGTATAGATGGAAGTGATGTAGAACAATTGAAAGCAATTCTCAAAGAAGCAATTCAAACTTATAAGCATTTTGGTCTTCTCAGTAAAAAAACAGAAATTACAGAAATCATTTGTATAGATTTCGATTAAGGAGTAGCAAATGACATTTCAAGAAATATTTGATTCACTTAATAATGGAACAAAAACGATCGATGAAGCATTAGGCTCACTCACAGGAACATTAACATCTGCGGAAGCAGAACAGTTAACGGATTTCGTAGATAGTAAAGAAAACCTAACCAAACTAGTGAGCAAACTTGACACCGTCGGTAACGGGAAAAGTACGACACTTCTTTTTTCAGGCAGTACCGAATATCAAGATACGGTAAAATCTCTAAAAGATGAATACCGTACCATTCAGACTACAGAAGCGTATGAGTTTCTAAAATCTGAAAAATTCACTGTTGCCGTGAATAATGTTTTTGATAATGATTTAAATGCAGCCAACGAAGTTCCGGGGACAGTATACATAATTACAAATTCTAAAATACTCTTCCTCGGTAAATAAATCTTCCCACTCCTGATACCTTACATGTAAAAGGGACAAGGCTCCAATCTTCAAGCCACAAACGATTTGAAAGTAAATGTAAGTAAAGATATTGTGATGTAAAATGTACAAGATACCTAGACCATCAAAGGTTCGTCGAACGAAAGTAATTATATTTTAGATTCGAAACATTTTTGTTTCTTTATTTTGATATTATTAATGGCATGAAGACTTTGATATTAGTATTAGAAACTTTTCTACTCTTTTTCCTGCCGCCTTTGTCCATTGTTGCAGGCTTCGTTCCCAAAGCCGCTGTCATGCCGCTGCTTTGGATGGCGACACTTTATGCCTACATAATACTTCGGCGCTCGAAGAGTTTTGAGCTGCTGTTTCACTTTGATAAAAAAGAAATGGGTGTTATTTTAAAACGAGCAGTGTTTATTGCTCCTGCTATAGGAGTTTTTACGTGGCTTTTTTACCCTGAACTGCTTTTTACTTTCATCAAGCAGCACTTTTTGTTTTGGCTTTTCATCATGCTTCTTTATCCGATTCTCTCCGCTTTGTTGCAAGAAGTACTTTTTAGAGCTTTTTTTGAGTATCGTTTTGCAAGTGTCATAAGAAACAGACAGCTTTTTTTACTTGTCAACGCTATTATCTTCGCTTATATCCATACGGTGTTTGGCAATGCCATCGCGGTAACGTTTAGTTTTTTAGGCTCACTGCTTTTTATGACAACCTATCAGCAGAGCCGTTCAGTGCTGATGAGCACTATCGAACACGGGTTATACGGCAATCTTATCTTTACACTAGGCATTGGGCAATTTTTCTACCACGGCGCCTAGATATGAAGTTGAAAGCGTTTCCCGTGTAAGAAAAAATGATGTTAGGCACTTGTTCTTTTCATTATGCCTATCTTGGTAAATGATTTTAGAAAGAGATCTCAATAAAGTAGTGTTAAAGTCAGACATTTGTATAATCTAAGAGATTTATTTATCAATATTTACGAGTTTTCTCGTTCCCACGGTCTTTGTGAGAATGCCCACTATATCACAAACAAGATAAGTAGACACTCCCATGCTGGAGCATGGGAGCGAGGAATCAATAAAAATAAATGATAAAACAAAGTTTTGTGACATACTTCCAGATGCAAAAATCTACATAGATAAAAGTAAATCTCTAACAATACAGGATATTCTCCAGATAAAAAATGAGTTCAAAGAGAATGATACAAAAAACTTCTAAGACTATTTTCAATAATGGGAGAGCAGATATGGCAAAGCAATACTGTATCTGACAGTACTTTTTAGTCTATCGCTTACGAAGTAAAATTGAATTTAAACTCATTGAAACCATCCCTTCATTCGGCTACAAACTCAGCAAATAACCTCTAAAGACACAATAAAAAATGAATTTTGTTTTAAATTGTAGTAAATGTGACAAAAACTAGTTATAATACTTAAGTTAAACAAAAGATATGTAAATACAAAAAAGAGGAGTTTTGTTTGAAAAATAAAGTTATTAAAGGACTGCTACTTAGCAGTATAGTCGCTAGTGGTGCATTTGCAGATGTTTATGTTGGGGCAGAATATGGGTATCTTTTCAACACATTTACAGCGCATGACAGCTATTGGAACACTGATACAGTCACAAACAATGAAGCTCATGATATATCTGCCAAATTGGGTGTGGGAACGGACGGTGACTGGAAAGCTCAAATAAGAGTTTCTCGAATATCTTATCCTGCAGATACGACTATTTCAGAAGTAGGTTTTGACATTATTAAAGAGTTTGAACTCTCACAAGATCTATATCCATATGTTCAAGTCGGCTTTGGATACGGATGGGGAGATGTCAGTGGATATGAAGAATCTACTATGAAAGAGAAATCCGTTAAAGGAGGTGTGGGCATATCTTATAAAGCTGATGAACACATCTATCTCATCGCAGGTATAGATTACATCTACAGTAAAGAAGATAAGTTGACATATCTTGCAGATGATTATACTATGACTTACTCTACAGTAGACATAGAACAAAAAAGCACGAGAATATATGCGGGGATTAATTTTACGTTTTAAAAACTAAAACATACAGTAACTTATATGTGACGCATTCCCTTAGTAAAATCATTTTCTATATCAATAAAAAGAATAGAAAATGATTTATCTCATTATTTTATCCAATTAACTATCTAAAAGTTTGTCTACTTTATAGGGGTCATTCCACTCAAAGTGTCAAATTTTTTTGTAAATTCATCCTCAGTGCCAAATGTTATGGACTAATACAAATATTTGTACATGTATTAGTAACATGGTATAATCCGAGTATGAATAAAGAATCGATTTTAAATTATCTTGTGAATGCTAAAGAGGTTTATAAACAAGAAGGATTTTTGATTAAAGCTCTTTTTGGTTCATATTCCCGTGATGAAGCTGATGTGAGTAGTGATGTGGATATTCTTGTTGAGGCTACGCCTGAATTTGCTAATAAATACGGCTTTGGTGCTATAAAGCGTATTCATGAGATACAAGCAGAGATAAGTAAGGCTATCGGACTGCCTGTTGACCTTGCTGACAGTACGGGTATGGGAAAAACGGGTAAAAAGTTTATTATAGATAGAGCGATATATGTCTAAAGAGTCTATCAGTAAAGTTTATTTAATCCTTGAAAAAATTGACTACATTGAGCAGATAGTTCAAAAGAGTGGAACTATTACTCAAGCACTTGAAGACTATGTAACGAACAGACCTGCAATATTAATGCACCTTACGGCAATAGCTGAACAGTTTAATAAACTCAAAAAAGAACATGCAGATGATATTCTTAGTGCCTTCGATGATAATGATGTCAAAGGTATGTATGATGTTAGAACTTACATTGCTCATGATTATGAAGGTGTGAATTTAGCAATCGTAGAATGGATTATTAGAAATGGTCTTCCAAAGTTTAAAAAGCAGTGCGAAACATTGATAAAAGAGTAATTTTATTCAAAACTAAAAATTCCGGGGACAGTATACATAATTACAAATTCTAAAATGCTCTCCCTCAGTAAAGAAATCTCCACTTCCCCCTAACTCTCACAGCTTTACATGTAAACCCTTACATGTAAAGATAAAAACCGCAAAAACAAACACAACTACAGACATCTACAACATCTCAAGCCATCAAGATCTCTGTCAGATGATTTAAAATATAGATATAAATTTATGCCATTTATGGCATAATATAGTTAAAGGAGTCAGTATGCAACGCTTAGACTTGATTAATAAAATTATTGACAGAAAAAAACAGTTAAATATCACAGTTGAGAATCTCTCCAAACTTAGCAGTGTGAGTGTTAGAACTATCAACAGAGTGTTAAACAATGAAGATGTCAAACTCAGTACGATTGAACATATCACAAACTTCTTAGGTTTAGACTTTGCGGGCAATGAACAGCTATCATTAGAACAATTAAAAAAGCAAAGAGCCCACGAAAAAGCCATCTATTTAGCTTCACTTGTTCAAAGTACATCAGCATTAGAGATGCAGGGTTTAGATGATGAGAATCTAAATAACATTATTTCCATGTATGAAAAAGAGTTTCTAAACGGTGCTTATAAAAACACTCTTTGGGTAGCTTGATGATTAATTCAACCAAACCGATAAATGATGCGACACCGCTTGATGATATATCAGGACTAAAATTACCAAAAAATAAAGTCTACTCTTTAAAAGAGATCTGTATACATGAAGCGAATAACATCGCACTCGCTACTTTAAAATATCTCTCAGCACCTCCATCTAAAAAGTTGGCACCGTTTACTTATGAATGGCTTTCAAAGCTTCACGAAGAGATGTTTGGTAATGTATGGGATTGGGCTGGAAAATTTAGACACGTTGAACTTTCTATCGGCATAAAAGCGTATCAAGTACCAACCGCACTAAAAGAGTTAGCAGATGATATAGCATATTGGGAAAAGCATAAAACATTTGATATCTATGAAGCATCAGCACGGATACATCATAGAGCAGTTCAGATCCATCCGTTTCTAAACGGAAATGGTCGCTGGTCTAGGATGCTGGCAAACATCTACCTTAGACAACATGGTTCTATGCCTGTAAAATGGCAAGAGGATCTGCTTTCAAAAGAGAACCCTAAAAGAGATGAATATATAAAGGCTTTAAAAGTCGCTGATAATGGAGATTATTCAAGTTTAATAGAGATGCATAAAATAACGTACTAAAACTTGACGCCATAGAGAAGAAACTCCAAGAGTATAAAGAACAAAGCGTAGCTTCAAACCTGAGTGCAGAGAACATCAACATCACCGCTAACAACAAAGCGACCATACAAGTTATGAAAATCAATGCTATAATGCGTATAGAATATGCGCATAGGAGAAGATCATGACCGCTTATTATAATCAAAATGCTCCAAAAAAATCGGCAAATCTTAGTATCAATAGTGATTTGATCGCACAAGCAAAAGCTCTAAAAATAAATCTTTCAAAGTTACTTGAAGAGCAATTAGTACAAATCATCGCTAATAAAAAAGAATCATTGTGGGTTCAAGAAAACAAAGAGGCAATAGAAAGCTACAATGAGCGTATAAGTATAAATGGAACATTTTCTGACAGACTGAGACGCTTTTAATGGCACAGTTTGATATCTACCGTAATGATGATTCCAAGAGCGCTTCTGAATTTCCATATCTGCTAGATATTCAAGCTGAAATCTTATCTGACTTGGATACGAGAGTGGTTATTCCTTTGGGTGAAAATTTGAGTGCAATTACGCATCTCAATCCACTATTTGAAATAGATCATAAAATGTTTGCGTTGTCTACACAAGAATTGGCCGGCGTTCATAAGTCCGTGTTGGGAGATAAATGCGGTTCACTTGCAAATCATCGCTCGCAAATAATTGCTGCTATTGATTTTATGGTCAGTGGGTTCTAGCAGTCGAACATTACGGGGACAGTATATATAATTACAAATCTTAAAATGCTCTCTCAAGAAAAAAATCTCCACTCCTGATACTTTACATGTGAGCTTTTACATGTAAAGGTACAAGGCAGTAATCTTCAAGCTGTGAACGGTATAATCATCAACACTAAGAACACAGATATTCTGGGGTGTGATTGGTAATTTAAATTAGATACTGAAGATGTTTGTAATAAGGAGTGGATAAAAACTCTTGTAAAAGCTTTTTTTTGGGATTTATCTTTTGTGTCATTTCTATTAACGCGGTTTTTAGTTTTACAAGATCTTTGTGAATAACACTCCATAGAATATCTGCATCGACACCTCTATAATCATGAGAGATTTTGTCTCTTAAACCTGCAATATCTTTCCAAGAAAAGTCACATATGAGTGCATCTTTTAAAGATTGTTCAATTTTTTTAGATTCTTCCCCGATAGCTATAAATAGAGAGATCGTTGCATTCAACTCTTTTTGCTCGTTTGCCCAAATAAAATCGTTAGGATTATCAAACTCTTTTGTATAAATCCAAGTTTTTTCAATACACTCCAGCATCGTTAAAATATAAACAAGGTTTCGTTCACTATACATAAATAAAGTCTTTTTTTGCGTAATGTTTTATTATAGGATTCATAAAATCAAGAGCAACAAAATCTACTTTTTTTACTTGTAAATCTTGTGCTAGCTTTTCATCAAGGTTCATAAATTCTAAACCGCTTGCAAGTTGGAAATTTTTATCTCTTTCATAAAAAATATCGACATCACTATTTTCTGTAGCTTCGTCTCTGGCATAGCTGCCATATAAACCGAGTGTAGTAATACCGTACTTGGTGTGGAGTTCTTCTTTTATATTTTTGAGATAATTTATCAATATTGTTCTTGTCATTACAAACCTCTTGCTTGAGATATTATAGCAAAAATATATTTTTATCCATATCTGAAACTCAAGGGACAGTATACATAATTACAAATTCTAAAATATTCTTTCTCAGTAAATAAATCTCCAAACTTTTCCTCGTTCCCAATGTCCTCGTTGGGAATGTATATAAAAGCTTACATGTAAGGAATGCTAGATATGGAAGAAGGAAAGTAAAAGCCCATTTCTCTTTTACTCCTACAGCTTTACATATAAAGATTTAACGGCAACGACAACGGTGATCTTACTCTAAAAACAGCTTCATCTATGAGATATGTAGATATATTACCTTAAACCATGGAAGTTTTAGTAGGACATCAAAAAATTAACTGGAGACAGGGAGTTCCTTTTTTATAATAGAAGCAATAAAAAATATTTTTCACACGATACACTTGCTGCATCATTTAAAAGATTGTCAGCACGAAACAAAATCAAAGAGAGAGTTCTGTATAATTTACGACATACAAGAGCGAACTAGATGGTTTGAAATGCTTTAAATAAAGGGTTTGGAAGTGAAGATCAGGGTTTATTACGAAGATACCGATGTGGGTGGGGTTGTATATCATTCCAATTATCTTAATTTCTGCGAACGGGCTAGGAGTGAGGCTTTTTTTGAGAGGGGACTCTCGCCTGTTATGCAAAACGGACATTTTGTCGTGAAAAACATCGAAGCCTCTTACAATATCTCTGCAAAGCTTGGGGATCTCTTACATGTAACGACTTCACTTATCGAGCTGAAAAAAGTCTCTTTCGTACTGCATCAAGAGGTCTTGAGAGATGAAGAGAAACTGTTTGAGATGGATTTGACGCTTGTGTTTGTCGATTTTGAGGGGAAAATTAAAAAGCTGGAACCTCAGAACTTAGAGGTTCTGAGTCTACTTTTCGATTGATTTGTATGTCATGAACCTTGCATAAGAGGGCTTGACTAGCGTGATAGGGTAGATGATCTGGTTGTTTAACATCTCCAGCGGGTATTCGCGGGCTACATTGGTTATGAGATTGAAAAAATAGTCTATTCCCACAGTCGTAGCATAGTTGATCCAGTCATAAACGATGTCGTTGCTCAGCAGAGAGTTCGTCTCTATGATGACGTTGTTGTTTGTAGAGATCGAGTTTGCGATGATCATGTTCTCTCTGTCTTGAAACTGTGTCATAGAGAGGATAAGCGGGTCATAGTTGATCTGTGTAGAGAGTACGTTTGTCTCGTTGACGTCATAAAGAGTCAGTTGGGACATTATCATCCCCGTTTTAACCACGGGCGTATTGGTCAAAAAAGAACCCTCCACGATCTCTTTGTTTTCAGAAAGCTCGTCTTTTAAGTTTGTAGAGCTTTTGTCTATGCTGAACGTAAAGACCTTTTTCTCATCCGTGATGGGCTGTTCAAATCCCGTAGAATCCATGGTCTTTTGCAGGTATTTGTTTTCTGCGTATATGCTGAGTCTATCCGCTAGAGCTGATCCGTCTTTAAATATGATAAGCGGAGAGACGGCCTCTTTTAAAAGCACGGCAATTTGGGCTTTATAGTCTATACCGCCGAAATAGAGGTATTTTGACGAGGAGGAGACATCGTCTCTGTTGACCGTAGGAAAGAAGATGTTTATTTGCGGATCGATGCTTATGACGGCATCGACTCCCTCTTTTGTCAGCGGAGCGATGGCATAGTAGAACCCTTCGTTCTCTATCTCTTCAAGCGTTCTTGCCAAAACATCTTTGTCCTGAGAGTCGATGTTAAAGGTCTTGATGTCAAAGGCGCGGTTTTTGGTCAGCATATATGCAAAAATAGAGCTTGTAGTAGAGGAAGCGTATCTGCCTATGATCTTATATGGGATGATGATGGCGATTTTGAGTTTGTCGCTTGATATCGGTGCTCCGATATTAAACAGTGACAGATTTAAAAGGCGTTGCTCGTTGAGTTCTCTGTTGTCCAGTTTCGTCGGTGAATGCGCCAAAAATGAAAATATATGACCGCTGGAGAGTTCGCTTTTTAAACACTCTTCGTCACACGGATAGGGATCCAGATCTTGAATATATGTTTTTGGCAGAGGAATAGTAGAAGCCAAATAACTTTTTGACAACAGCAAAGTCGGGATTATCAAAAGCAGTGAAAAGATTTTAAGTTTCATAATAGACTCTTTATTATTTTAAGATCATTAAGCGTATCTTTTTTTAATGACGGATTACGCAGTAAAAACTGAGGATGATATATAGGAACAAGCTTATACTCTTTGAAATCTATGATATGACCTCTCACGCTGTTAAACTCCTCTTTTGTCTGAGAAAATATATTATATGATTCCTCTCCTAAAGCTACGATAACTTTTGGTTTTATGACCTCTATCTGTCTATAAAGATAGGGCTTGCAGCTGTTTAGTTCCGAATCAGAGGGTCTGTTTGAACCAAGCGGCTTACACTTGACGGCATGTGTCAAAAAAACATCGTCGATGCTGAGTTCAAGGACATTTTCTATCATCTTTCTCAGCGAAGTCCCGGCTCTTCCCGTATAGTAGCTGCCAAGATCGTCGTCACTGCTTGATACGATGGAATCTACGATCATCAGATCTGCGTTGGCGTTTCCATACCCGCTCATGCTCTGTTTTCTCGACTTGCTCAGGTCGCAAAGATGACATGATGAGATACTCACATGTAAGGCGCCAAGATCATTGGGGAGGATGTCTAGATTTTTCTGATTTACACAAACCAGATCGGTGTATTCAAACCCCAAAGATTTCAGCCGATATAAATTTTGTAACATAACAAGATTCTGATATGATTTCAATTATACGTTTCTCTGACCTTCTTTAAAATATTTTGTAGTATAGTTGAAGAGGTGTTAAATATAGATAAAATGGATAAAAATGAAAAATGGATTTACGATACACGAATATACGATCTCATCATCGAGCGAGGTCGAAAGTGCAGTAGAGCAGATACATAAAGAGGCTAAGCACAATCTATATATCCAAATTTCGGCATATCTTCACAATACTGTCTTGGTCCATAATCTCACTTCATCTTTGAAAAAAAAATTTAACGATCCCGAGATCGTACTTCTAAAATCCAAGAATAAAAATGACGTCAATATCGTAGTCTACAGCTCGGATAATCAGCTCTCTAAAGATGAGATACTCTACAAACTTCAAGAGAAAAACAAAGAGATAGAAGAGGATGTAAAAGATTGCAAAGTACAGCTTTTAAAAAGATTTTTTACAGACCCGCTTACAGGGTTTCCAAACCTTTATCAGCTTAGACGCGATATGCAGGATATCGACGACAGGACCTATATCTGTGTCACATTGGACAATTTTCAGACCATCAATGATTTTTACGGTTTTGTAGTCGGTGACTATCTGCTTGAACAGATGGCCTTAAAGCTCAAAAACAATATAAAAAATTCAAAAGTGTACAGGATCTCCGGTGCAGAGTTCGGGGTCTTGATAGAAGAGATCATGGATTTTTACACTCTGAAACACTATCTCAAAGAGCTGCACGATATGCTCAGAGACTCGTCATTTGAGTATCAGAACAATCTGATCTATACCGATGTCACTTTGGCATCCTCTTCGGGCAAAAATTTTGAAAACCTTTTTTCCAAAGTCAATATGGCTCTCAAATATGCAAAACAGATGAAACTCCCTTTTTGGATATATGAAGACAGGATGAACTTTGAGAACGAGTACGAGCAAAACCTCATAACCTCTTACAAGATCAGAAAGTCGATAGAAAACTCGGGAGTCATCCCATATTTTCAACCGATAATCTCCAATAAAACGGGAAAAGTCGTAAGGTTCGAATCTTTGGCCCGACTCGTGGATGAAAACGGCAATATCCTCTCTCCCGTGCAGTTCATCCCCATAGCAAAAACCATAAAAGTCTATAATATCGTTACAAAGAGCATTATAGAAAAGACATTCGCTATCTTTAAAGACAATGATCTTGATTTCAGCATCAATATCTCCATCGAAGATATCATGAGCGAAGAGATATACACGTTCATCATAGAGAATCTGAAAAAATACGGGATAGGAAACAGAGTGACGTTTGAGCTTTTGGAATCAGAAGCCATCATCGACTACAACAAAGTGACAAGATTTATGACCGAGGTCAAGCGTTTCGGTGCAAGCATCGCCATAGACGATTTTGGAAGCGGATATTCGAACTTCTCCTATCTGACAAAGATCCAAGTGGATTATATCAAGATAGACGGTTCGCTCATTAAAGATATAGATACATGTAAAAACTCAAGACTCATAACCCAGACGATAGTAGAGTTTGCCAAAAAAATGGGTATTGAGACGATAGCGGAGTATGTGCACTCAAGTACGGTAGAGTCGGTAGTAAAAGAGCTTGGTATCGATTATTCGCAAGGGTATTACATCGATGAGCCGCTTCCTAAACTCCCTTACATGTAGGGAATCAGCAAAGCTCTTTTTTTATGAGGGGCAGAAGTTCCTCTTCTATGAGTTTTAGGGTCTTTTCGTACTCTGCGTATTCTTTGCCGCTGGGATCGTCAAAACCTGCGTGTATGGTCTTTACGGCTTTTGGAAACATAGGGCAGGTCTCTTTTGCATGATCACAGACCGTCACGACCAGATCAAAAGCCGTATTCAAAACGGTATCTATCGTTTTTGAATGATAAGAGTCTCTCCAGTATCCATGATCCGTTAAAAGTTTTCGGGCATTTGGATTGACGGCTCCGCTTGCTTTGACACCTGAGCTTTGAGCTTCGACACAATCACCGAGCTTTGCGTTTATAAGTGCTTCAGCCATGATGGAACGGCAACTGTTTCCTGTACAAAGAATAAGGACTTGTTTTTTTTGAGTCATTTTTTCATCCGGATTTTAAATATGCAAAATTATATCATAAATAAATCAAGATATATTGATGTATTGGTTTTATATCAGCTCTTTTAGCCTGTTTTTGTCTATGATCTTGATGTTGCCGTTCTCTTTAGCGATAATATTCTCTTTTTTCAATCTTGTGATATTTCTGGACAGGGTCTCAGGAGCGATGTTTAAAATGGAAGCTATTTTGACCTGTTTGATGCTTTTTAGGATATCTTCGTTTTCATAGAGGAATTTTGCGATTTTCGTGTAACTGTCTGCTGTTAAGGAGTAATTTATAAAGTTTTCCAGAGCTTTTATCTTTTTTGTGAGGGATTTTATAAATATCATCGAGATATTGCTCTTGCTTAAAAACTTTTCTTTAAACTGTCTGTAGTCGATCAGGTATATTACCGCATCGCTTTCAAAAGCGCAGTTGGCAGGATAGGGTGATTCTTCGAAGTTTGCGATCTCGGCTATGAGATTGGGTGCGCAGAGATTGTGCAAGACTACTTCGTTATCTTTAAAATCATGCTTATAGAGCTTGACGACACCGCTTGCAAGGAGGTAGAGGTATCTAGGTTCATCTTTGATATAAAAGAGTATCTCCCCCTTTTTATACTGTTTTTTGATCGTGATGTTTTTTAATTCTGCCATCTCATTTTTATCCAAAGAATCGAAAAACCAAAACTTTTCTAACTCCATAGTATTCCATTTCTTGACAAGCGTCAATCTTTTTATCTGTATTGTATGTAAAAATCACATAAAAAGAAAGAGGACACTATGACTATAAAAGATTTTATGACATTCAAGCACAGAGCTTGCGATGAGTTGCTGGCTTTAGCCGAAGAAGCCGTAGAGAAGAAAGATTTTGCAGATGCCGAAGAAAAATACAGAGAGTTTAAGGATGAGACATTAAAACATTTTGATACGGAGGAGGGGTATCTGTTCCCGATCTTTGAAGAAAAAACAGGCATGACGCAAGGACCTACGCAAGTGATGAGGATGGAGCATACCCAGACTCGGATGTTGTTTGAGAAACTCGATGAAGCGATGGCGCACAAAAATAGTGATAGGTTTTTTTCTCTGAGTGAATCTATGATGATACTTTTACAGCAGCACAACGCAAAAGAGGAACAGATGCTTTATACTATGATGCAAAATGTCTTGTCTGAGCAAAATGACGAGATAGTCCAAAGGCTGATGGAATATGGCAAATAAAGAGATCATCCTTGATGTGAGCGAACTGGAAGCGCCGCTACCTTTGCTCAAAGGTATAGAAGCGATTAAAAATCTAAAAAGTGGTGAAACATTAGTGTTTATCCACCGTATGTTCCCTTGCAAACTGCATGAACAGATAGACAAACTAGGACTGAGATCGGATACCGTCAAAGATGAAGAAAACTATTTTGAGATAAAGATCTACCGATGAATATGCAGGGACTCTCGCTGGATCAGGCACCGCCGTATTTTATTCCGATTTTATATTACATAACAGGTACGGCATATCTGCTTTTGTTTTGTATTGCTCTTTTGTTTTACGGCTTACATGTGGAGAATCGGTACTATTTAGAAGCGATAGCCATTACTCACGTCCTGACGCTTGGATTTTTTACTCATATCATCTTTGGGACGCTCTTTCAGATGATGCCGGTCATCATCGGCGTGGCATATCAAGATGTGGAAAGAAAAGCCGAGTATCTGCTTTTGTTTTTAAATAACGGTATCCTTAGTTTTCTCGGGTATTTCTTCTTTCATTTAAATATTTTTATATTTTTAAGCATCCTGCTTTTATCGGGAAGCTTTATATTTTTTGCTTTGTACTCTCTGGTTACGATATTAAAAACAGAAGATAAAAACATCGTGGTGAAAAGTTTTATCGCAGTATTTGTTTTTATGATTATCGGAGCACAGTTTGGAGCTTTTGCGTTGTTGCAGCATATCGGATTGATGGGAACTCTTAAATTTGGCGATATCCATTTTACCGTGATGCTCTTTGGTGTCATCTTTATGCTGTTTTGTGCGGTGACATACAAGATAATCCCGATGTTTTACGTTACAAAAGAGTATCCCTCAACTCTCAAAAAAACTCTTTTGCCTCTCTTGTCTTTCACTGTTCTTTTACTTATACTCAGTACGTTATTTGAATATGAAACAATACAGAAGATCTTGAAAATAGTTCTCAGTGCCGTCGTCATGAGTTTTTCATTTTTCACTATCAAACTATTAAAGAACAGAAAAAGAGCCAGAAGCGACATCACGGTCAATCTCTTTTACTTTGCAAGTGTCAATCTCGCACTGGGCGCGCTGTTGTGGATTGTTTGCATACTTTTTGACAAAGAGGCCGATTTTGCCTTCGGTGTGTTTTTCGGGCTTGGATTTGCTTATGGACTCATAAACGGGATGTTATATAAGATAGTGCCGTTCTTGACATGGTTTCATTTGAGTTCGAAATTCATATATGATGCCGAGATGGGTGAGGTGATGAAGCCCCATTTGATGAGATCGCAGTTTTATCTTTTTATGACGAGCTATGCTTTGTTTATTTTTGCCCTTTTCTTTAAACCTTTGCTCCCTGTGGCTGCCATAGTGTTTTTTATCTCCTCCTCGCTGCTGATGTATAATCTTGTGCAGGGATACCATTATCACGAAAAGAGAATCGCCGCTAATGAACAAAGATAAGTTTGAAAGTGAAGTAAAGACCTTAAAACAATTTTTTGAGACATACTGTGATGCAAACGACCATGAAAAAGAGATGCCCAAAGCCTCTACATGTAGACATAAAGAGCTTACATGTAGGGTAGAGGTGCATCTGTGCCGTGAATGTTCCGATCTTTTGGATTACTCGCTTATACGCCTAGAAGAGTGCCCCTATGAAATAAAGCCGAGATGCAGAACATGTCAAAATCCCTGTTATGACAAACATGAGTGGAAAAAACTTGCAAAAGTGATGAGGTTCAGCGGTCTAAAGCTTGGAATATTAAAAGTAAGGAAGATGATAGGCTCTGTATTTTTGGGTCATAACGCTGTGAAATAAGATTGTAATCATTATTGTTCATTGTAATGTTATAATCGCGAAATAGTTTAAAACAGGGTCTCATCATGATTAAATATTTTATAAAAAAGTTCAATAGAATAGAAGTCTTAGAGGATTTGACATTCTTAGATGATGACAAAAACAAAAAAGACAATATCGTCTGGATCGATATTTTAAAGCCGACAAAACAAGAACTTGAATATGTAGAGAACATGTTTAATATCAAATTTCCTACAAAACAAGAGAGTGAAGAGATCGAGATAAGTTCGAGATATTGGGAAGAGAACGAGAAGATAGAGATAAACAGCTATTTTCTTATCAGCAATGTCGAACACCCTTACAATGAGACCGTATCGTTTATCTTAAAAAATAAACTGCTGATATCTATCAGATATAACCAATTGACGAGTTTCAATGAGTTCATAAAAAGATTTACCAATGCTCCAAAAGAGTTTAAAGACGGTTACGAGATATTTTGTCAGATCATAGATATCAGGATCGATGCGGATGCCGATACAATCGAAAACCTTTCAAAAGAGGTGACAAGACTTCGTAAGCACGTCTTTACGGATTACTCTAACGATGATGAAGAGATACTTGAAAAGATATCTCTCTTTGAAGATCTCAATATGAAGATCAGGGAAAACTTGACCGACAAGCAGAGGATCCTTACCTCTTTGTTGAAATCCAATAAATATGAGATCGCTCTTAAAAACGAGATCACTATCATGTTAAAAGACTTAAAGTCTCTTATCGAACATACGGATTTTAATTTTGAAAGACTTGACTACCTTCAAAATATATTTATAGGTGTTCTTAGCATCGAACAAAACAAGGTCATCAAAATATTTACGATAGTAAACGTGGTGTTTCTGCCGCCGACTTTGATAGCGAGCGTATATGGTATGAACTTTAATTTTATGCCGGAGTTGCATTGGGATTACGGGTATGTGTTTGCGATCATCCTGATGGTACTTTCATCTGTGACACCGATCTATATATTTAAGAAAAAAGGGTGGATTTAGCTTTTAAAAGAGGAACTATTATAAGACCCTAAAAGTCTTATAATAAAAAGTATAACTATTCTGCTACTTCTACTTCAACAGGCGTTGATTCCCACACACCGTGTTTTGTACAGTAAGCGTGTGCTACAAGATCAAGTTTTTTACCCATCGGGCGGATGTTGAAAGTAACAGTAGTATGAGATTTCTCATTTCCTAAAGTTCCTGGAACAAAGTCGGCTCTAGCTAAAAGAACTTCACCGTTGTATAGAGCGATGTTAGCGATATAGTGATCGAAATCATCCGGATGAGAGTATTCGTTACCCATTTTTATAGTAACAGCGAATATCTCGCCTTTTTTAGCTTCGCTTGCACAGTGAATGAACGGTGAGTGACGGTCAATATAATCTTTTTTAGCTTCGCGTTCTACAGTGTCGATATCAACATACTTGTTAATCTTTGGCATTTTATTTCCTTGTGTTTTTTGATTTAATGTCGGCAGTATATCTTTATTTTCTTGCAGAAAAACATAAACAAGACAATATTTGTCTTATTTAAGAAAAGATTAATACTGCGACAGTTTAAATAATGAGTATTTTAATGAAACTTAATAAATATTATTAGTTTGATTATGACAATTAACATAAAATTAACACTTCTGCATTAAAATCGAAGTCTAAAGTTCCTTGCCTTAATCTAGTTTGGCGACTACAAGGCAAGGAATGGCGACTGGCACCGATAAAATTCTATCATTATTTGATTAACTAAATAATAATACATAACCTTCCGGTGCCATTGATTTATATATTGATGGAGAATAAATGAAAAAAACAAACGGCATAATCCTTTCTGCGATCTGCGCATTTGCGCTTAATCTATCCGCTTCAGATCTGGGGATGATACAAGTAGAGTCATCAACCATCGTCGATAATCTTCAGACAAAAAAAAGTGAAGTCTCAAGTACTGCTACGATAAGCGGCGAGACAGTCGATAACGCACATGCGGAAAATATTCAGCAGGTATTGCAGTCTATTCCGGGTCTGACAACGACATACACGGACGGTGATTCTTTGAAGATCCACTTAAGGGGAGTGGAAAATCAGATGTACATGGGTGAAAAACCGGGTGTTGCAGTCGTGATCGACGGTGTACCTGTTTTTGAACGTACAGGAAGTGTCAATATCGACCTTGACAACATTGAAAGTATCAAGGTTATCAAAGGCGGAGCGTCTTATCTGTTTGGAGACGATGCACTTTCAGGGGCTGTCGTCATCACGACCAAAAAAGGTGCTCATTACAATAATACTTTTGCGGCATACGAAGCGGGAAGTTTTAATTATCAAAAACTCTTGGCAAGAACAGGATATTCTAACGACAAGTTCAACTTCCATGTCCAGGCAAGCCAAAGAAAATCTGACGGATACTATGAAGATTCAGGCTATGATGCAAAATATTTTAACGGTAAAGTGCAATATTATATAGACGATACATCAGATCTTACTTTCGGTATGGAAGTATCAGACAGAAAAAAAGATACTCACGGTACTGTCGGCGGTGAGACAGAGGCAAAAGATAATCCTAAATCTATATACTACGGCGACCAACAGAGTCGGGACTATACAAGGGACTATAAAGTTAAGTTGCTAAAACTGTTTTTGACCTATTCGAAAGATTTTAGCAATAATTCAAATCTGCTTGTAAACGGATATGTATATACCGATAATACGGAGTTTATCTCAAGTCCGCAGACAAAAAACGCTTCAGGAGTTACTGACAGCACTTTGGATGATAATGATTATGTGTATGGCAATAAGTATGCACAGATACAAAGAGGTGTCAAAAGTGAATACAGAACATCGGCAGAGAGTTTCGCAACGCTTCTTGGAGCAGATATAAGAGATAATGAATACAAAGATAAAACAACTTATCTGGTCAATCAGGCACGTGTCTCATACTATCCGACATATTCCGTGACACCCAATTATTACTTAGCGGGTGATCTAAAAAGTGATGATAAAACAAATGAAAGGGTTTATGCAGTTTACGGAGAGTACAAACAGGGACTGTCTCAAAATTGGAGTGCAACGGGTAATATCCGATACGACTTTATAAACTTAAAATATGAAGATTATGCAAATAATAGATTTGATAAAACTTTTAAAGTCTACTCTTACAGATTGGGAACAGATTATCAGTTAGATGAGGCATCGACTCTCTTTGCTAACTATTCGACGGGTTTTAGAGCACCTACCGTGTCACAACTTTATGCAGGCGACATTAGCACTTATGGTTCGACACAGAACAATCCTGATCTTAAACCTGAAGAATCAAGAAACTACGAGATTGGTCTAAGAACGACTAAGCATAAAATCAACTACGAACTTTCCGTATTTCAACTTGACAGAAAAGATTTCATCATGAAAAGTTCGGGGAACTACGGCTCAACGGATACGACTGATATGTGGAAAAACATCGGAGGGGCAAGACACAGAGGTCTGGAACTGGCTGTTGACGGTCCTGTAAGCGATGAGGTCTCATTTGTCTTGGCATATACTTATTTGGACGCGGTATATACGAATTATGACAGTTTTGGAATCGATCTTGACGGAAGTGCCTATACTGCTAACATAACCTATTTTGATGTGACGGGAAACAGAATCCCTAGAACTTCTAAGCATGACGTCAATCTTATTACATACTATCAACCATTAAAAGACTTAAAGTTCACAGGAGAGATCCATTATAAATCCGATTACTATGCCGATGACCTTAACAGATTGAAAATCGATGCTCAAACGGTTTTAAATCTTGGTGTGGATTATAAAAGAAAAATATCTAAAGTCGAAGTGGCTGTCTTTGCAAGAGTAGACAATGTATTTGACAATCAATACTATAACGTGGCAAGAGCAAGCAGTGATAGAAACGGAGACGGTGTATTTGATTATGAAGACCTCTCCATCACTGTAAATCCCGGTAGAGTCTATACTGCCGGTCTTTCAGTGAAGTTCTAAGATAGCGACACTTGGACAGAAGTGGAAACAGTAACTTTTTTTTCACTCTTCATTATAGGGCTTTCTTACGGAAGTACGGCGTGCATGTTTACATGTATGCCGTTTCTCAGTCCGCTTTTGGTGAATAATTCAAATACTATAAGAGAATCTATAAATGTCGTTTTACCCTTTAGTCTAGGGCGGGTCTTTACTTATACCGTGATCTCTGTTATCGCTCTAAGCAGTGCGGCTTTGGTCAAAGAGCTATTAAACGACAATATCGTATTTCAGTCTTCACTCGGAGTTTTCACTCTGTTGATGGGACTTTTTATGTTTTATAGAGTTCTAAAAAAAGAGAAAAAAGGTTGTTCTACAAATTCATCTATGCCAAATAATCAGACGATGAGCAGACTTGGATTGTTTGGTATAGGTGCATTGGTCTCCGTGAATCTATGTGCCCCTGTTTTAACACTTATCGCACTCAGTGCAAACAGCGGCTCACTCGCCGGTGCCATAGGCATGGGCATCTCTTTTGGACTGGGTGCCGTGCTTATTCCGTTTTTATTTTACGGGTTCTTTCTCTCAAACGTATTTAGAGGATTGCTTATAGAGTTTAGATCCTATGCAAAGAGCATCGAGATGATGGCGTCACTGCTTCTTATAGCAGTGGGAGTTTTAATATTAAACGGTCAAATAAGACTTTAAAAAAGGGCAAAAATGGTTGATTTTATAAAAAGAGATAAAAACGATATTTTCGGCAAGCCTATATTGGGCTTTTTATTTAAAAATCAAAAGTTTCTCATGGCGCTAAGAGTCGTAGTCTCAGTAACATTCTTTTATGCACTCTATTTTGGATTTGCACATCCCGATAAAGAAAATATCTTTACGGGAGCACTCTTTTGGGGAGTGTTCTGGGCGCTTTTTATGGTCGCGACGCTACCGACTTTCGGGCGTATCTTTTGCGGTGTATGTCCGCACGGTTTTTTAGGTAAATATATCACTAGATTCGGATTAAAAAAGACGATGCCTAACTGGATGCAAAACAGATATATAGGCGTATTATTGCTTGTCATCGGATGGTGGGGTGTCTACTATACCTTTTCCGGATTTTGGAACTCACCGCTTATGACAGCTGTGATGTTTAGTGTCCTGACCATCGTTGCTTTTGCCCTTTACTATATCTACAAAGATATGAGTTACTGTAAATACGTTTGCCCTATAGGAACACTCACACGTGCCTACGACAAACTTTCGTTCACAAAACTGGAGACTTATACGGACAGATGTAAAGAGTGCAGGACATTCGAGTGTGCGACGGCTTGTTCATACGATCTCAAACCCTTTACATTCGCGCATAAAAACCAAAACGACGACTGTACGCTTTGTATGGATTGCAGCTCTGCATGTGAGGCTGTAAAGTTCAAGTTTACAAAACCATCCGAGCAGCTTTTTTCTAAATTTAAGACATTAAATGCGGAGATCTGGACATACATACTCATACTGGCTTCCATTCCTGTATCGATGACCTTTGCCCATGGACTTAACAGAAGCAGTATTGCCGATACTATGATTTGGAACAAAACAGCCGTATATCTGGGTCTTAGCGAATATGCGGGCGGTTTTGCATTCTTGTACGCACTTATCTTTACGATATTTTTCTCTCTCCTTGGGCTATATCTGGCTTCTAAGGTCTTGAAAAAAGATTACTCGACGACATTTGCGACTTTAGGGTATGGATATGCACCGTTGTTTATACTAGGCTCGCTCGGTCATACACTGGAGAGTTTTTTTACACACGAGTATCAAGAGATAGTCGCGGGTTTTGCACAAGCGCTGGGGTTTGCCGTAGATGTCGAACCGCTTGCACATAGAGGTGATGCATGGCTTAATTATTTTGGACTGCTGAAGTGGATCGGTGTCATCTGGGCTTTTATCTTGATCTACAAACGACTCAAACTCATCGAGGCTACAAAAGTAAGAAAGTTCTTTGGGTATATCTTCGGTTCGTTACTTGTGTTCTTTTTCATAGGCATCAACATCTATACGGGATATGTATTTAAAACATACGGCGCAAAGCAGGGCGGACATGGAAACCACGGTGCAAAGACAATGGGCAAAAGTGCTTATGAACCGTCAAAAGGTTTTTCTAAATATGGGCAAAGAGTACAGGTCGAAAATGTTGTTATAAAAGATAATGAGCCGTTGTATTTTTCACTCACAAATCCAAATGACAAAGGTAAGAGTTCCTTTTCAATGGGGATGTTCTCTCACGGCGATAAAAAAAGAGTCCCGACTAAAAAAGTATGGCTAGTATATGGTGATGAGTTCAATGATAGTAAATTGGCTCCGCAGACGAATGTCGAGAGTTTTTATTACGATACCAAGCAAAACTTGCAAGAGACAAAAGTTGACAATGCAAGAGGTGTAAATACTTACAGTTTTGAAATACCAAACAACGGTTACTATAACATCTTCGCAAAAAACGAGACTCTCGGTGATGATACCCTGTTTTATAAAGTGGCAAAGTTAGAATATCTTCATGCCAGTCACGGAAGCGAAGAGAGCTATACAGAGAGCATAAAAAACAGAGTCCAGACAGACAAAAGCGACATCGATCTTATCCGCATCAAAGATAAAAGTGAAAATGGATTTTTCTATAGACACTTTAGCGGGGATGAACTTCATTTTCAAGCACTGCTTCACGGCGAGCCTCTTAGTAACGCGGATATCGTTGTGCATATGAGCAGCGGATGGAGCAAGCATCTCAAGACAGATGAAAAGGGAATGGCTAAATTTCAGATCATAAGAGACTACTTTCCACCGTGGCAAGAGTTTGACAAAAGACATAAAGAGGAGTTTTTACTCACTCTGACATACACGGCAGATACGGCAGGGAAGTTTCAAGGCAAAGAGTATAAAAACATAAAATACATCTTGACCTATCCTGCATCATACTATCCAAACAGCAGTGACTATGCATCATACGCCTATGCTCTTTTGTTAGCTTTCGTAACTTTGTTAGTCTCAGGGATCATCGTATACAGATTTAGAAAAAACAGGACCAGACCTTTTAACGAGGTTCGTTATGAAGAGTAAGTTAAAACGCATTATCAACAATATGAACCTTGCAAGAGTAAGGTTCTCGATTCAGCTCATCAGCTTTGCCCTTTTTGTCTACGGCGGGTATTTTGCTATCTATCTCGGCTCAAAACTTCCTATTTTCGCATGTCCATACAACGGCAAAAGTGCGGGAGCTTGTTTTCTCATACCGCTGCAGCATCAGCTCTCTATGCCCGCTCAGATACTTCTCGGCGGTGCAGGGATCGCCGTTATATTTGGGATACTCACGTTTTTGTTTTGGTTTATCTTTTTAAACAAGGCGTGGTGCGGGTATGTGTGTCCTTTTGGGACGTTTCAGGACTGGTTGACATATCTGCGCAAAAGTATAGGTATCAGATACTCCACATACACTCAGCATCAGTTTGAGAAACTCTCGAAAATAAAATATATCCTTTTGGCCATAGTGGTTTTGGTACCGCTTCTCATAGGTGTCGGAGCACTTGGAGGCGAATGGGGCGCGGCATTTTGTCAGATATGTCCCGCACGCATCATCAGTCCTACTTTTAGCGGAGACTTTTCGCAGTGGACGATCGATTTTTCCACAAAGACCTCTATGGTCCTGACGGCTATCGGGATGGTGTTTGCAGGGCTGTTTTTGATCGGGAGTTTTGTCAAAAAACGTTTTTTCTGCTTTTTTTGTCCGATGAGCGCACTGCATTATATCTTTTCGAAATTCTCATTTGTACAGCTGAGAAAAGATGGAAGTAAATGTACAAGATGCGGGGACTGTTATGCGGTCTGTGACATGCAGATCAAAGATATCGCAGATGATGTCGTCAGTACGGAGATACTACGCGATGATTGTATCTTATGTCTTAAATGTGTGGCCGCATGTCCCGAAGATGATGCACTGCATTTTGATATATTCAAACTCAAAGCTTTCAGCTCGACAAAAGAGGGCTTTGAAAAAAGAATGGGAATAGCAAAGCCAAAAGGAGATGCGCATGACAAGCATACAAGAGCATAAACAAAAACACAAGATAGAAACACCGAACGAAAAACAAAACAGACATAAAGCAATGGAAGCGATCAAGGTCTTAAACACTCTGAAAGAGGGGTTTAAAGAGCCGCCAAAAGCGATGAGTTACTTTTACGATCTTTTTGAAGAGGTCTACTGTCATCAAAAAGCTCTGCATACAGACAAAGTCAAAGTGGGGACGATGTGTATCCAGATACCCTCTGAGATCATCTATGCACTTGATGGAGTTCCCATCAGGCTTTGCAACGGTTTTTATACCGATGATGAGATAGGAAGCGATCTTCTGCCACAAAAAGCGTGTCCTTTGGTCAAAGCGAGTGTGGGACATCTCTCCTCGAAGAACCTCACAGATAAGCCAGATATGATCTACTCACCCACTACATGTGACCAAAAGACAAAGGCGGGAACTCTCATCTCAAGCTTTGGTTACGATGTTGTGGATGTGGATTTTCCAAGGACAAAAGAGAGTGAGATAAGCAGAGAGTTCTTTCGAAGAAGCATACGGGATTTCAGTGTCGATCTTTCCCATAAAATGGGTAGGAAACTGACCAAGAAAAATCTAAGAGCATCTATATCAAAGATCGGGTATGCACAGTCGCTTTATCATCGGCTCTCAGAGTTTAGAAAAAGTAAGATCGTACCGATCCTCGGGAACGATATGTTCATAGTGACAAACGCTTTTTTCTTCGACAAACTTGACAACTGGATAGAAGCTACCGAAAAGTTAGTGCAAGAGTTGGAACAAAGAGTAAAGGAAAACTTACATGTAGCGGGCAAGGTGAGTCCAAGGATCGTCTACACGGGTTCGCCTCCCATCTTTCCAAACTATAAGATCCCCCTTATCATAGAGGATTCGGATGCCATCATCGTAGCCGATGAGACATGCAGTTCAAACAGGATGTTTAACGACAGAGTGGCAGTGGATGAGTGGTTTGTAAACGATATGATAGATTCACTGGCAGACAAGTACCTCAAAGCGTGTACATGTCCGGTATTTAGCAAGAACGATGACCGTATCAGACGCATCATAGAACTGGTAAGATCGCATAATGCAGACGGTGTCATCTATCAGGCATTTGCAGGATGTACCGTATATGAACTGGAGCAAAGAAGCGTGCTTGAAGCGATGGAAAAAGAGGGGATCTCGATCTTATATATCGAAAGCGATTACAGTCCCTCTCAGCATGGACAGCTCAGCACCAGAGTCGAAGCGTTCGTGGAATCTCTCAAAATAAAAAACAGGAACAGAAAATGAAATATTTTGCAGGTATCGACATAGGTTCGACCGCCATTAAAATAACGATCATAGATGAAAACAAAGAGATGGTAGGGCATAGGATCAGCGGAAGCGGAAGCATGTTTTACAAGTACGCACAGCAGACACTTGGCGATCTGCTCAAAGACCTCAATATCTCAGACGAGGATGTATGCTATAGGGTGGCTACGGGTTATGGCAGAAAGCTTTTTAAAGAGGCGGATGAGAACATCAGCGAGATAACGGCAAATGCCATCGGAGCGGTTGCTGCGGCAAAAGAGTTCGGCGCTATCAAGACCATCATCAATATAGGCGGGCAGGACAGCAAGGCGATCTCTCTGGATGATCAGGGAAATGTGGTCAACTTCGCCATGAACGACAGATGTGCGGCAGGAACAGGAAAATTTTTAGATGCCTGTGCGATGAATCTTGAAATAGGTGTAGAAGAGCTTGGCGAGAGACACTTCAACGCCACGGGTACGCCGCTTTCTATTAACAGTACATGTGCGGTTTTTGCAGAGTCAGAGATCATTGGGCTTCTTGGAAACAGCCACAGTGTCGAAGATATTGTCAGCGGCGTGCATTATTCCATTGCAAAACGGATCGTCAAACTCGTCAAGCGGGTCGGTGTCAAAGAGGGGATCTATTTTGACGGTGGACCAGCCCTCAACGGCGGGCTGGTAAATGCCATCGAAAACGAGATAGGACAAAAGATATTTATCCCTAAACATCCTCAAGTGACCACATCGTTCGGTGCTGCGATTTTGGGTGTAGATTCTTATAATTATCAGAATTCAGGCTTATAAAAACTGGGTTACTTAACACAAAATTAACACTCCTCCTATAAAATATAGTCAAAAAAATAGGTTTGACATAATGAATATAGAATTTTTACAAGACACCCTTGATTATGGAGTGATGGGAGTACTTGGTGTTATGAGTTTCATGACACTTTGGTTTTGGTTAGAAAGGGTCCTGTTTTACCGTACTATCAGTATTGACACTTACACAACTAAAGAAGCTCTAGAGATAGATCTGACAAACAACATAAGTATCATCTCCTCTTTTGGCTCAAATGCACCCTACATCGGACTACTTGGAACAGTATTTGGAATCATCATCACTTTTTACGTCATGGGTCAAAGCGGCGACTTGGATGCAAAGAGCATCATGACATCACTTGCACTTGCACTTAAAGCTACGGCGATGGGTCTGGCTGTGGCAATTCCTGCGATCTTCTTTCATACACATATCGTAAGAAAGATGGAAGTTCTCGTTGCAAGATGGGAGATCATTCAAAAGGAAAAACTTGAAGATTAAAAAGTTTGAGTCGATCAATGTCGTTCCATTTATAGACATCATGCTTGTACTGCTTGTCATTGTTTTGACAACGGCTACATTCGTTGCTAAGGGGATCATCCCGGTCGAACTACCAAACTCTAAAAGTGCTGCTAAACAAGAAGAGATCAAAAATGTAACGATCACCATAAAAGAGAATGGCGATATATTTTTTGAAGATACGAAGGTCTTGTTGGCAGACATAGACTCTTATATATCAAAATACGAGGCAAAGACACCCATCAACATCAACTGCGATAAAGAAGCAAAATTTGATATGTTCGTGGCACTGCTAGATACTTTAAAAGAGAAAAATTTCAATAACATAGGTATTGTTACCAAAAAGAGGAATTGAAAACGTGAGAAAGAAAATAGTAAAAAATAGATATGTAAACTCTTTTTTTATTACATTGGTGCTTTATGTGTCTGCAATTGGAGGCATCATATATGAGACAAGCAGTGACAATTTTAGCGATAAAAAAACTCAAAATGAAAAAAGCAGCAGAATATGTTTTTCAGTCATCACTCCAGAGACTCCAATTAAAAAAGATGAGCCAAAAGAGGAAAAGAAGCCTCAAAAGAAAATAGTGAAAAAAGTCGAGAAGAAAGTAGAAAAAAAGGTAGAAAAACAGGAGATCGCCCAAGCGGTAAAAGAGCCGATACCTAAAGAGGTTGAAGAAGAACAAGAAGAACAGACTGATACCGTAGCAGACTCAAGCCCAAAGGTACAAAAAGTAGTAAATACAAATGTAGAAAAAGTTGTCGATGAAGATTTGATAAAAGCGAAACAGGACAGGTTTATCGCGCATCTGGTAGAGCGTATCAACTCAAATAAATCATATCCAAATACAGCACGAAGAAGAGCCGTAGAGGGTGATGTCAAAGTAGAGTTTCATGTGTTGGCAGACGGAAGCGTCAATTATATCAAGATGCTTTATGGAAAAGAGATATTCAAAGAGTCTACGCTAGAAGCTATCGCTAAAAGTTTTCCGATAAATGTGGATAAAACACTCTTTAATTTTCCAAAAGAGTTCAGAATCACCATCGCTTATGTCCTAAAATAGTCACTATAATTCCTCTTAAAGCAAAAAAAGGTTAAAATCGCGACAAATAATATATGCGAGATACAAATGCTAAAACCTTTACTGATCGAAATCGGGGTAGAAGAGCTTCCTGCTGTCCCTCTTTTAAAAGAATTGACAAATATTGAGAAAAAGTGGTTAAAAATATTGGAGCAGAACTCTCTTGTGGGAGAGTTTGAGTTTTACTATACTCCGCGCCGTTTAGTTCTTTGGCATAGAGAGTTCAAGACATCTCAAGAAGATAGCGAAGTAGAGTTCTTCGGAGCTCCTGTGGCTATGGCATATAAAGATGGCGAGCCGACTCAGGCAGCACTGGGTTTTGCTAAAAAATGCGGTGTGGATATATCGGAGATAGGCAAGGGTGAAAAGGGCGGAAAAGAGGTGCTTTACTATAAGCAGGCACTGAAGGGCAAACCCTCGGTCGAGCTTTTGCCTGCGATGATCGAAGAGTGGATAAAATCACTTGATTTTGGTAAAGCTATGCGTTGGGGAAGTCTAGAGGAGAGTTTCATCCGTCCTATCAGATGGGTAAACGTCCTTTTTAACAATGACCTTGTAGATGTGAAGCTTTTTGACGTGGTATCGAGCAAACAGACTTTTGTACACCGCATCAGCTCGTTCGATGTCAAAAACATAGAGAACATCAGTGATTATTTCGATACTTTGAAAAACGGTGCGGTCACACTTTTCCCTGATGAGCGCAGAAAAAATATCCTTGCTCAGTTTGAAAAACTCCAAAACGAGCAAAACATCGAGATCGAGATAGATGAAGACCTGCTTGATGAAGTCGTAGCTATTACCGAGCATCCCACGGCACTTGTAGGAAAGTTTGACGAAGCGTTCTTACGTCTGCCTCCCGAGGTCATCATCACATCGATGAAAGAGCACCAAAGATATTTCCCCGTATTTAAAGAGGGCAAGCTCCTAAACAGATTTGTCGTCGTTTCAAACGCACTGACAAACGATTTTTCTAAAGTAACAGAGGGAAATGAAAAAGTTCTTCGTCCTCGTTTGTCTGACGGACTTTTCTTCTATGACAATGACCTTAAACGCGGACTGACTCTAAACGGGTTGGAAAAAGTCGTGTTTATGGACGGTCTTGGAACTCTAAAAGAGAAAGTAGAGCGTGAGACGCTTATCGCCAAGGCGCTGTTTGTGCTTTACAAAGATGATATACAAGGCGATACGGCTGCAAATGAAGCTATCGTAGAGCGTGCCGTCACTTTGGCAAAAGCCGACCTTATGAGCGAGATGGTGTATGAGTTCACTGAACTTCAAGGGATCATGGGGCATTACTACGCGCTGGCTCTTGGTGAGAAACCGGAAGTCGCTCTTGCGATAAAAGAGCAGTATCTCCCTCAGGGCGAGGAGAGTGAAGTCCCTTCAACTCCATTGAGTGCTATCATCTCAATGGCCATCAAACTCGATACACTCATAGGACTTTTTAGCATCGAGCAGATCCCGACGGGTTCACGCGATCCGTTCGCACTTCGTCGTGCGGTCAACGGCATAGTGCGTATCTGTAATGAACACAATATGAAGTTTGACATCGTTAATACGATCGCATCTTTGGCATCAAACTACAAAGCGTTCGATGTAACCAAACTCGAAGAGTTCTTCTTGGAGCGTTTAAGACAGTACTACAAAGTAAATCCGTCTATCATCGAAGCGGTATTTGCTTCAGGCGAGCGTGAACTCTTGGCTATCGGCAAGAAGATAGACGCAGTTCTGGCAATGACGCAAAACGACAGTTTCGCTCAGACATTCTCGACTTTCAAACGTCTGGCAAACATCACAAAAGATATGGATCTAAAAGAGGCACTCTCAGTCAATCCCGCTCTTTTTGAAGATGATGCGGAAAACGAGCTGTTTAACGCTTACATGGCTGTCTTGGCAGGTGATTATGCGAGTTATATCGAAGAACTTGACGCTCTCTTGGAACTCAAACCACAGCTTGACGCATTCTTTGACAATGTCATGGTCAACGCGGATGATGAAGATGTCAAAAACAACAGAAAATCTCTTGTAGCACTTATCTACAAAAGTTTCCTACACATTGCGGATATTAAAGAGATATCTGTCAACTAGGTGCTCTTTTGTATGATATAGCCGTTATCGGTGCGGGCATCAACGGTTGCGCCATCGCTTACTATCTCAAACAAAGCGGCAAAAAGGTCGCTCTTTTTGACAGAGAAGCCATCGGTGCAGGCGGAAGCGGCGCGGCGGGGGCTTTTATCTCTCCCAAATTTTCAAAATCAGGCGAGCTCAAAGAGCTGATGGAGCTGGCTTACCCCTTTGCTCTTGATTTTTACTCTCACCATTTTCCTACATGCATCAAGAACGCTCCGCTTTTACATACCGCCAAAGATGAAGAGGAAGCGAGGAAGCTACGCGACTTCAAAGAAAACACCGCTTTAGGCATCGCGCCCGCACCCTTACATGTAACACAGATATTGACTCAAGATGCACAAAACAGCGAGAACGTCTACATCTTAAACGGCGGAGTCATCGATGCCAAAGGTGTTTGTCATGCGATGGCAGAGGGGATCGATTTTTTTAAGACCGAGATAGATGCTCTAGCGTGGAGAGACGGATATTATGAGCTTGGAGGCATTCAAGCTAAAGAGGTTGTTTTGGCTTACGGTGCTTACACACCTTTGGTAAACGAGCCCTACATCAACCTTCGCGGTATTTGGGGTCACCGCATCGACATAAAGACCTCCGCGCGCACAGAAGTCACGATGCATCATCATGTTTCCATCTCAAAGTGTACGGACGGCATCATGGCCATTGGAGCGACGCACGACGTGCATTATCATCCTCAAAAAAATGAAGAGCCTTATGATATCGAAGCGGGGCGCAAAGAGCTGTTAAAAAGAGCGAATCTGACCATAGAGCTAAAAGACGTGGAAGTATTAAACGACTTCACGGGACTTCGCTGCGGATCAAACGACTATATGCCGCTAGTAGGCAAGATCGTAGAGAGCAAAAATAGCTCGAAAGAGCTCGTATATTATCCAAACCTTACTATGATAAACGGCGTAGGCGGATACGGTTTTGTACTTGCTCCCTACATCGCCAAAAAGCTTTGTGAAGAGATAATTCAGGGCAAAGAGACGGATGAGTCTATCGCACCTCTGAGGTTTTACAAACGCTATTTGAAACGACTGCCGAGCAAAAGATGATATATCTGATATTTACGATCATCACGGCAGTGATACTCTTGGTGTTTTTGTATCAACTGCAGTCTTTCCTGGTCTTTGACCCAAAGATACATCGCAGAGAAAAGCTTGATGCAAGATATACCTACTTGGAGATACAAGCCGAAGACGGGACTCTTTTAGAGGGCATGGAGTATACTCCGCAGAACTTCAAGCATACGATCTTTTATCTCGGCGGACGTTCTCAAGACTGTGTCGCTTTGATTCATAAACTCTCGTATAATTTTGAAGATTACAGGATACTGACATTTAACTATCGGGGATACGGCAACTCTAAAGGTGTTTTGGATGAGAAAAACATCTTTGCAGATGCCCTGCATGTAGCGAAGAAATTCCAAGCGCATTACGGAGAGTTCAGCATTGTCGGCTTTTCATTAGGCAGCAGTGTGGCGGCTTATGTGGCTTCTAAGATAAAGGTAGAAAAACTGTTTTTACTCGGTGGATTTGACAGTGTCGCAAACATTTTTAAAAGCAGAAATCCGCTCATTCCCGCGTTTATGGTCAAGTACACTTTTGACACAGCCTTACATGTAAGCGCTGTGGATGCCAAGACCTATCTGGTCTCAAGCGCGGATGATGATGTCGTGCCGCTTGAAAATGCTCATAATTTAAAAAGCAAGATCAAAAATCTAGCAGAGTATAAAGAATTATCTCGTTACAATCACGATGAAATTTTATTTTGCGACGAGTCTGTGAGTCTTGTAAAAAGGGTGTTGAATTGAAAAAAGATGCTATTGTCCTCTTAAATATGGGCGGACCGAACAATCTAAACGAAGTCGAACTTTTTTTAAAAAACATGTTCAACGATCCAAACATCCTGACGATGAAAAGTAAGCTGCTGCGCAAGTTTGTGGCGGGGATGATCGTGTTTTTGAGAACGGAATCCTCTCAGGAGATTTACAGAACCATAGGCGGAAAATCCCCGATAGTCGATCTGACAAAAGAGATAGTGACCAAACTCCAAGATGAGCTGGGCGATGACGTGATAGTCGATTTTGCGATGCGCTACACTCCTCCGTTTGCCAGCGAAGTCATAGAGAGGCTCAAAGACAAAGAGATAGAAAACATCTATCTAATCCCGATGTATCCGCAATACTCCACGACTACGACAAAGTCGTCTGTGGAGGATTTCATAGAGGCTTTTCGCACTAGCGGCATGAGTGCATCGATAAAACAGATAGATGCTTATTTTGAGAGCAAAAACTACAACAAAGCGATCTTAAGCCGCATAGAAGATGTGATGAACGGCGAGAAGTATGAGGATTACGAGATCATCTTCTCAGCGCACGGACTTCCTCAAAAGATCATAGACGCGGGAGATGTGTATCAGCAGCAGATACAAAAACACGTGGAGATATTAAAACAGATGCTCCAAGAGAGCGGGATGGATTTTGACAAAGTGCATCTGGCTTATCAGTCCAAAGTAGGGCCTATGAAGTGGCTGACACCCTCTTTGGGAGATGAGTTAAAGAGCATCCAAAAAAAGGGAGTCGTTATCTATCCTATCGCTTTCACGGTCGATAACTCCGAGACGGATTATGAGCTTGCGATGGAGTATGCAGAGGTCGCCCATGAGCTAGGCATAAAAGATTACAGAGTGTGCAGATGCGTGAACGACCATCCGCTTTTTATACAAGCGCTTGGGGAAATATACGAGAGTATGAAGCAGGATTAGGATGAAAGTAGTTATATTTGACATGGACGGAACGCTCATCGACAGCAAAAAAGATATAACTATTTCCATTAACTATGTAAGAAAAACACACTACGACCTGCCTCCTCTTGATGAACAGTTTATCGTGGATGTCATCAATATGCCCGTTCGCAATCTTCCTGAGCTTTTTTACAACACTCCCGTTTATCAGAAAAAAGACAGAGACCTGTTTGAAGAACACTACTATGAACAGTGCATAGCAAACCCCTATCTTTATGAGGGGATCGCAGAGACTCTGTATCAGCTAAAGTCCCTACATGTAAGCCTAAACGTAGCCACAAACGCACCGACGCTCTTTGCACAAAGGATGCTTTCTCACTTACATGTAAGCGAACTCTTTGACACCATCATCGGCGCAGACAAAGCAGGGGCGTCAAAGCCAGACCCCAAGATGCTTGAGATCATCCTCTCAAACTACGGCACAAAACACCTGCCGCACAAGACATGGATGGTAGGAGACAACTCAAAAGACATAGACGCCGCAAAAAGCATCTCCATATCCTCCATATTTGCCACATGGGGATTCAGCTCAGAGGGTGAAGCCGATTATGTGGCTTCTCATCCTTTAAAGATCGTAGATATAGTAAAATAGTTTTTAATTATGATAAAATAAAACAAAAAGAGAGGTTTGCGATGCTTGAACCTGATTTGATTGTTTCATATATTTTGATGGCACTTCTGTTTTTGAGACAGATCAGTATTTTAAAACGTCCGAATAAGATAAATTACGCACCGTTGGTTCTTTCTATCGGTGCCTTGTTTGCGACGGTTCACCTGATGCTTTATATCCATCCAGATACCATCATTCAGATACTAAAAGACTCTTTGTCCATCATCGTCATCTCTCTTGCTCTTTTTGTTGTCATGAATGTACTGCATCAGGCTCAGAAAAACGAGGATGAGAAAAACCAAAGAGAGTTTTCCTCTTCGTTGTCGTCAAAAGTTGTTCAGATGAAAGAGTATATCGCTTTGCTTGAGGGCAAGATAGCTTCCATGCACGATGATGAACAGCATTCACTCTCTGAGATAAGAGAGCAGATAAAAAGAGACATCTTGTCGCTAAAAGCGATCTTGTCAAATCAGGATAAGTTCAATACTCAATTTGAAGATATGCTCAAACAGCAGTCAAAAGTGATGTACAGCATCGAAAAATTCACCTCCGTTCAGCTTCCTGAACTAGATGATGTGATGCATTCGCATATCGACATGTTGCGCGTCTCCGAACAGGATCATTTCAACCGCATCAAAAAAGCGTTTGACAGTGCGGATGCCGTTAGATGCGACATCAGAGACGAGATGGATGAAGTCAAAGAGGACATCAAAGCTATGAAAAACATCTCCACCGAGATATCGACGACCATAGTAGATAAAACACTTTTGGAACTCTCCACCGTGACGACGGAGTTTGAAAAACAGATAAACACTCTCCGTGCGCATACAGAGGGTGTCTCGACATCGCTTTTTGAGGGTGAAAATATCCTTGATTCCATCCGTAAGCAAAGCGAGATGATAATGAAACAGATGGTTCTTTCATCGAACAATATGAAGACATTAGAGGAAGAGAGCCGCGGGCTCAGTAATATGTATACGCCGTTAAAAGGCTTGATAGGCGAGATAGAAGCCGTGAAAGGCGATTATCAAAATGCCTACAGAGAACTAAGCGATTTGGCAGGTACCATAAACACCACAGAAAAAGAACAATTGGAAGTCATGAAAAACAGGGTGGATGAGTTGAGTACAAAACTGATAGAGAAGATAGATGTCTCACTGGAAAAATTGCACAGCCATTATCATATAGCTTCAAGCGAAGTCACAAGCACAGTCTCGGAACTTGCAAAAAGAGCGAAGTTCCAAAGCGGTTACGGTTACGAGAAAGATAAAGGAGGCGTTTAAGAGCCTCCTAGTAGTACTTAAAAACGAAATTCCGTAAGAATACGCATATAGTTTGCGCGTTGATATGCAGCAGGGTTTGAAGTGTGTGCCAAAGAGATGCTTCCCTTCATCTGCTCTATCGAGACGTACTCTTTTTCCTCCATCCATGCCGTAAGATCGTTTAATACATTTTGCAGATGACCTGCGCCGTTTTGTAAAAGTGCGCTGACCATCTGCACCGCATCGGCTCCGCTCATGATCGCTTTTAGAATATCCTCGTGAGAGTGTACTCCCGTGGAAGCGCACAGAGAAACATCTAATTTTTTGTATAAGATGCCGCTCCAGCGAAGTGTCTCACTGAGATCTTTTGAACTGCTTTTGTTGATGACTTGGATCGAATTAAGATCTTCCAAGTCGATGTCTACATGTACGGGTCTATCAAAGAGTACCAGACCGCTTGCTCCCGCATCTACCAGCTTTTTTGCCATCTGCGCGGGTGCCGAAAAATATGCGTTCATCTTCACTCCCACAGGGATGCTTACATGCTCTTTTACGGCTTTAAGCGCATCGATATAGAGCTGTTCCACATCTCTTGCTTCGGTATCGGTGTCAGTGGGTATGTATGTGATGTTTAGCTCAAGCGCATCTGCTCCTGCTTCTTGGAGTTTTTTGGCGTATTTGATCCATCCGCCTTTTGAGACACCGTTGAGCGAAGCGATGACAGGGATGGAGATGTTTGCTTTGAGCCGTGTGATCTCTTTGAGATAATCTTCGGATTCAAGGTTGCTGAGCGTGACTTCGGGGAAGTACCCTATCGCCTCAGCGTAGCTTTCGCTTCCTTTAAACAAGAAATGGTCTATCTCACGTGACTCATAGTTGATCTGTTCTTCAAAGACCGAGTGCAAGACCACCGCAGCCGCGCCGTTTTCCTCCAACTTTTTGATCGAATCAAATGTCGCAGTGAGCGGCGATGCTCCTACAATGATCGGATTTTTGAGCTTCAAGCCCATATATGTGGTCGTTAAGTCCATTATATCTCTCCTTCTTGTACTGATGACATATCTTCTATGTTTTTATATCTTTTATACATCTCTTTTGCATGTTCTCTTGCCGTTTGTAGATACTCTATCGCATTATCGGTATTGAGTTTCTCCACCATTTTAAAGCGGGTCTCCTGATACATAAAGTTTTTGACATCGGTCTGTGGACCTTTGTAGTCAAGATGCATAGGATTTTTTCCCTCTTTTATCAGCTCTGGGTTATATCTAAAGATCGGCCATAGTCCCGAATCGACAGCGAGTTTTTGATGATCCATACCATAACGCAGATCATACCCATGAGCGACACAGTGAGAGTAGGCTATGATGATAGAAGGGCCCTCATAACGCTCCGCTTCCACAAAGGCTTTGACCGTTTGCGCGTCACTTGCTCCCATTGCGACTTTTGCTACATACACATTGCCATAAGCAATCGCCATCATCGCCAGATCTTTAGGGATTTGGGCTTTCCCTCCCGCGGCGAATTTCGCCACTGCTCCCGTCATCGTCGCTTTTGACTGCTGTCCGCCCGTGTTGGAATACACTTGTGTGTCAAGCACCAAGATATTGACGTTTTTGCCGCTTGCTAGGACATGATCCAGTCCGCCGTAGCCTATGTCATAAGCCCAGCCGTCACCGCCCATCAACCAAATGGATTTTTTGACTAGGTAGTCAGCTAAAGTCTGTAAACGCTCAGACTCTTTGCTCTTGATATTTTCAAGGACTTTTTTAAGTTCTTCGACCCTTTGTCTCTGCTCAAATATCTCAGGCTCGTCATTTTGCTTACATGTAAGAATTGCATCACATAACTCAGCTCCGATCTGATCTCTTAGTGCAAGAAGCAGCTCACGCGCATTCTCTGCATGTTTATCGATCGCAAGTCTAAACCCAAGACCAAACTCCGCATTGTCTTCAAAAAGCGAGTTTGACCAAGCAGGCCCTCGTCCTTCGTCATTTTTTCTCCATGGAGTCGTCGGCAGATTTCCGCCGTAGATAGAGGAACATCCCGTAGCGTTTGCGATGACCATTCTGTCACCGAAGAGCTGCGATGCAAGTTTGACATAAGGAGTCTCTCCACATCCCGGACATGAACCTGAAAACTCGAACATCGGCTCTAAAAACTGTGATTCTTTGACCTTCGTATGGTCAAGTTTGCTTCTGTCATAGGCAGGTATCTTCGTAAAGTAATCCCACGCTTTTGCGCCCTCGGCATGGATCGGTTCAAGCGGGCGCATATTGATGGCTTTTAGATTTGTCTGGGATTTGTTTTTAGCAGGACACACCTCTACGCACAAGGCGCAACCAGTACAATCCTCAACCGAAACAGAGATGATAAACTGCTCATTTTCTTCAAATGATTTGCCTTTAGCTTGTACATACGAAAAGAGGCTCGGTGTATCTGAGAGAATCGCTTTATCAGCGACTTTTGAACGAATGACCGCATGTGGACAGACTAAGACACATTTGTTACACTGGATACAGGTGTCAGGATCCCACACGGGGACTTCAAGCGCGATGCTTCGTTTTTGGTACTGAGTCGTCCCGCTTGGCCATGTACCGTCATCGGGCATGGCAGAGACGGGAATCTCATCTCCCTCTCCCGCTATGATCTTCGCGGTGATGTTTTTGACAAAATCATCAAAATCGCCTTTGACAAGAGGAGTCATCCCCGTCTTGCTTTGAACTTTAGAGGGGACATTGACCTCAAAAAGATTTGCCAAGGTGTTATCCACGGCGGCGTTGTTCATATCGACTATCTTTTGCCCTTTTTTCCCATAGCTTTTTTGGATGCTTCCTTTTATCTTCGCGATGGCTTCCTCTTTTGGCAAGATGCCCGAGATCGCAAAGAAACAGGTCTGCATAACAGTGTTTATGCGGCGTCCCATACCGCTGTTGTTTGCCACGGTAGCGGCATCTATGACAAAGAAACGCAGTTTTTTGTCGATGATCTCCTGTTGTACTTTACTCGGGAGTTTGGAAAACACTATCTCTTTGGAAAACGGCGAGTTAAGCAGGAAAATGGCATTTGTATCCGCATATCTTAAGATATCGAACTTTTCGAGAAAGACGCTTTGATGGCAGGCGACGAAATTCGCTTTTTCTATCAGGTAGCTCGATTTGATCTCTTTTGAGCCAAACCTCAAGTGTGAAGTAGTCATAGAACCGGACTTGTTTGAATCGTAGACAAAGTACCCTTGTGCAAAATTATCTGTTTCCTCTCCGATGATCTTGATCGAGTTTTTGTTTGCCCCGACCGTCCCATCGCTTCCCAACCCGAAGAAAACTCCTCTAAAAGTCTTGTCATCAGCGATCGAGAACGATCTGTCCCATTCCAAAGAGGTATGGCTCAGATCATCATAGATACCTATGGTAAAGTGGTTTTTTGGATTTTGTTTTAAGAGTTCGCCAAAGATCGCTTTTACCATCGCAGGAGTAAACTCTTTGGATGAAAGTCCATAGCGTCCGCCGATGATCTTAGGCATACTAAATCCAAGCTCACCGCTTTCACGAAGTTCGTTTAGGGCGCTGACCACATCAAGATAAAGCGGTTCGCCCGTTGCGCCGATCTCTTTTGTGCGGTCTAAGACGGCGATGGCTTTTGTGCTTTTTGGCAAAGCAGCCAAAAGATGTTTGAGAGAAAAGGGTCTGTAAAGACGGACTTTTATCATACCGACTTTTTCGCCTTTTGAGGTGAAATAGTCCACACTCTCATGTACGGTCTGTGCTCCTGAACCCATCAGGATGATAATGTGCTCGGCATCCGGTGCACCGACATAATCAAAAAGATGATACGCTCTGCCAGTCAAGGTAGCAAACTGATCCATTGTCTCCTGCACGATATCAGGAAGTGCGCTATAGTAGTTGTTTACGCTCTCTCGTCCTTGAAAATAGACGTCGGGGTTTTGTGAAGTACCGCGGATAAAGGGATTGTCGGGAGAAAGGGCACGCGCTCTGTGTGCATAGACCAGATCCTCATCAATCATCGCCCGCATGATATCTTCATCTATAAGCTCAATCTTTGAGACTTCATGCGATGTTCTAAAACCGTCAAAAAAATGCAAAAATGGTATGCGTGATTTGAGTGCTGCGGCTTGGGTGATGAGTGCCGCGTCATGTGCTTCTTGGACGGAGTTCGAAGAGTAAAGGGCAAAGCCCGTCTGGCGTACTGCCATGACATCGCTATGATCTCCAAAAATAGAAAGTGCCTGAGCCGCCAAAGAGCGCGCTGCCACATGAAACACCGTAGGAGTAAGCTCCCCAGCGATCTTATACATGTTGGGTATCATGAGCAAGAGGCCTTGAGAAGACGTAAAAGTCGTAGTGAGCGCTCCGGTCTGAAGTGAACCGTGGACGGTTCCGCTGGCTCCTCCCTCGCTTTGCATCTCCATGATCTCGGGGATCGTCCCGAAAATATTTTTTTCTCCCTTTGTGCTATAGACGTCGCTTAGTTCCGCCATCGGCGAAGAGGGGGTAATAGGGTAAATCGCAATAACTTCGTTTGTCTTGTGAGCAACTCTGGCAACAGCCTCATTGCCATCTATGGTAACGCTTGATTTTTTCATAGAGACTCCTTAGTATTATTTTTACTTATGGGATTATTATATCCAAACACAACCAATAGAATATATAGCTATTTTTTTGTATTATATTTGCAGCAAATTTCAATATGATTACATTGTTAGAGGGGATAAATTGAGAGTAAATCATAGATTCTTAACAGATAGTCCGCTTACATGTAAGAGCATTCTCATCATCGGAACTTTCAATCCTGACGTTGCTTGTAATGATGCTGAGTTTTTCTACGGCAGGGCAAAAAACTTCTTTTGGACACTGCTTCCCGCTATGTTCGACCAAGAGAGCCTAAAAGGCGATGTAAAAGCTCAAAAAGCGTTTTTGCTGCGTCACGGCATAGAACTCACCGACCTCATACTCACCGTCGAGATGGATGAAAAAGAGCTCTGCAACTACGGCGACGACAAACTCCAAAACGTTATCAAATACAACACGCAAAACATCTTGCAATGCCTGCAAAAAGGAGAGACAAAAGAGGTCTACTTCACCAGAAAATCCTTTGACAAAAGTGTCACAGGCATCAAAACCGAGATAACTAAGATAAAAGAGTTTTGCGATAATAACAGCATAAAATTTAGATTTCTCAAAACTCCCGCAAGAGGTCTTTCAATGCAAAAAATTGAAGAATGGAAAGAAAAATTTGCAATATAAAGAGGAAAAATCAATGAATCAGCAGCGTTGCGGCTGGGTAAAACTGGACGATCCCGTTTATGTAGAATATCACGATAAAGAGTGGGGCAGAGCCATTCATGATGACAAGGCATTGTTTGAACTTTTTAGTTTGGAAACGCAATCAGCAGGACTTAGCTGGCTGACGGTACTCAAAAAAAGAAAGGGTTATCGTGAAGTTTTTGAAGGTTTCGATATTGCAAGAGTAGCCAAATACGATGATGCTGACATTGACAAAATAGTCGATAGCGGCTTGGTGATAAAGAGTCGTCCAAAGATAGCAGCAATCATCAATAATGCTAAATGCTTTGAAACCATAATAGAGGAGTTCGGTTCCATAGACAACTACTTTTGGTCAAAAGTGGGAGGAAGACAGATCATCAATGATGTTCCAGACTATAAGACAGCAGTTTGCCATACGAACATTTCAGATGAGATTACAAAAGAGCTGAAAAAGCGGGGTTTTAAGTTCATCGGCTCAACGACCATCTATGCTTTTATGCAGGCATGCGGTATGGTAAACGACCATGAAAACAGCTGTTTTTGTAAATAATTGTGTAAAGGTTTAATGATGAATCCATCTAAAGTGATACGAGAGAAAGTAGTGAAATTGACTGATCTGCCAAACATCGGAGTGTCTATGGCAAAAGATCTGCGTTTCATCGGCATAAATACTCCCGATGATATTCAAGGCAAAGACCCGTTTGAACTCTATAAGGCATTAATTGTTAAAAGCGGTAAACGCCAAGACCCATGCGTACTTGATGTTTTTATGTCTATCACCGACTTTATGAACGGCGGTGAGCCAAAAGTCTGGTGGGATTATACTCAAGAGCGAAAAAAAAGATATTTGACAGGCAACAAGTCATGACACCTTGCATTCAACTCCTAAAAAAAACTAAAACCGTTTACAAACTGCACCAATACGAGCACGATGCCTCATGTAACTCTTACGGAGAGGAAGCTGCGCAAAAACTCGGAGTTGTGCAGGATAGAGTTTTTAAAACATTGGTGGTCGTGAGCGATAAAAACGAGTTTATCGTCGGCATCGTTGCTGTTTCTTCAAAGCTGAATATGAAGTCTATGGCAAAAGCGGTCGGTGCCAAAAAAGCTGCGATGGCTGATACGCACGATGTGGAAAAAATAACAGGTTATATACTTGGCGGTGTGAGCCCGCTCGGGCAGAAGAAGCGACTTAAAACCATCATCGATGAAAGTGCCAAAGAGTTTGAGACGATCTTTGTCAGTGCTGGAAAAAGAGGCTTGGATGTGGAACTCTCTGCTAAAGATTTGCAAGAGTTACTACAAGCAAAATTTGAAAATATAGCAACACAGGATTAAGATGAAAACGGTTCAATACAAACACCGACAAGTAACCCCTACAAAGATAGTTTGGAAGTAAAGGAAAATAGTTGAGAGTACAAGAGCTTAGCATCATCAAATCCCTTGTCGGAGAGAGCGTTACAGAGGAAAATCTTGCCTTTGTAGACTGTTTTGTGCATGAATGGTTTGCTATGTTCTTGCCTGTGGGCGGGAACTGTGGGTATGCCATAACGCCGCAGCATTCTCACCCCTCTTCATCTCAATGATGCAAAGCTCGATATGCTCGTAAAAGAGTTCATCTTAGAGTCGCAAAACACTCACGGCTTTAAAAATATCATGTTAGAAAATCTCTCAATGCTTTTGACGCATGAGATTATAAGAACGATTGTCGGGCAAAAAAAGCAAGAAAGTACTCTTGAGGTGCCACAAAATCAGCGTATAAACGAAGCGGTGAAGCTCATAAATGCCAACTACGAAAAAGATATATCGCTAGAAGAAATAGCACAAAGTGCCAATCTTTCTAAGAGCCATTTTACAAAACTTTTCACACAGATCATGAAGATAACTCCTGTGCAGTATTTGTTACATGTAAGACTTCAAAATGCAAAAAAGATGCTCCTCAGCGGTAAGTTGAGTGTTACGAAAGTATCTGCACAGTGTGGATTTAACTCTCCATCATACTTTGCAAAAAGTTTTAAAGCCGCATTCAATGAAACTCCAAAAGAGTTCATGCAAAGAATAAAATAAGCGGATTTTTACATTTTTTAAGAGAATCGTTACAGTTATAAAAGTGCTGTTTTAAATATCATAACATCAAAAAAGGATGTTTATGAATTACGAGGATATTTTAAGTTTTGTACAGAGTCAACCTGTTTGCACACTTGCTACATGTAGCATGAGCGAGGAAAACACTCCACATGTAAGAGGTTTTTTGACAAATATCATAGATCAAAAAATCTACTTTACGACTTCGGCAAATAAAAATGTAGGCAAACAGATTGTAAAAAATAAACATGCCGAGTTATGTTATCTCAGCCATGATTTCTCAAAGATGCTGCGTATCTCAACTACGCTCGAAATACTAAATGATAAAAAAATCAAACAACACCTCATAGATACAAGAGAATACCTCAAAGGATTTTCAGCAGATGATGAAGAGTTTTTTCTTTTAGGACTCTCAAACTCAAGCGCTACTTTTTGGAGTTTGGCAGATAATCTCAAAGAAGAAGATTTGGAGGTTATAACTTTTTAAATGGTGCGGCATTTGACTACCCGTTTGATGAGATAGTCAGAGTTTATCGTGTTGCCAATAAAATATTTGCATTCACCGCAGATAAGCAACCTCTCTCCATCAACCTCAAATACAATCCCATCTACGCCCTAGAACTCCGCTCTCTGTATGAGTCTGTACAAGGCGGCTACCACATGAACAAAAAACATTGGAATACCGTAACCATCGGCGGTGATGTGGACGATACACTTTTAAAAGAGCTCATCATGGCTTATTAAGATTAAAGCTCACGTGTATTTTCTAAGTGTATTCTCAAGAGCAACGATAGAATCAGATTATAATTAACAAAATGATATTAAATAGCTTGCTATTTTGCCTAAAAATATATATAATTAACAAAATATAGATAATTGGCAGGAAGTTTTAAGATTATGGCTCTACTTTACAAAATAGAAGAATTATTACAACAGAGTAAAAAATCTGTAAGAAATGAACGGATTGCGCTCGGGCTGACACAAAAAGAGTTTGCAGATTTGATTGGTTTGAAATATGCGACATATAGGCATTTTGAACAAGAAGGAAAAATCTCTTTAGAAAATTTCCTCTCTATTTTAAACACCCTAAACAAGAGTGTAGAATATAAAAAATTTCTTGACGGTTTTGAGTTTGAGAGTGCCAAAGAGCGTGCAAAACCAGAACGAAACACTAAACAAAACAGTATGACAAAACCAATTGTAGCACCGTCTCAAAAACAGATAACACTCGATAAAGAAATATTTGGTAATGAACTATTTTATAGTGTTGAAAATGGGCATGTCTATGAGGTTTCAACATTTATTTCGATTATGCTCTCTCATTATACGGATGAGAAATTAGTATTACTTTTACGCTATTTTGGAATAGAACGTTTAAAACCTTATGTGTTAAAAGAGAAAAATATTGATCTACTAAAAAAGTTCAATAAACATGTAGCTTATTTGAAAAAACGAGCATAGTATGTTAGAAAAAACAAAACAGGTCTTAAATATTTTAGCAAAACATGAACTCTTTAAAAAATATGACATTAGATTTGTAGGAGGTACAGCACTCTCTCATCTGATAAATCATCGTCTTTCTGAAGATTTGGATTTTGCGATGTTGGAATTATGCAAAGATGCGATAGAAGAGATGATGCACTCTTTTGGTGCTCTAAAAATAGTTCATAGCACTACGGCAATAGACTATGCTTTAAATGAAGGTGGTGATCTGTATGACTATCATCTCAAATATATTTTAGACGGTGTCAAAATAGAGTTTTTCACACCTTAGTAGTTTGGTTACAAATGCAAAACCGTATGAATGGTATCGTCAGCAGATAGAAAATTTGATTTATGAACTGTATCTTGAAGAGCTATATAGTTAAAGTCACACTTTTTCTTTATTACGCCTTAGAACTCTGCTCTTTACATGAGTCCGTAAAAGGCGGCTACCACATGAACAAAAAACATTGGAATACCGTAACCATCGGCGGTGATGTGGACGATACACTTTTAAAAGAACTAATAGACCACTCCTATGAACTCATCTATGCTAAACTACCTAAAAGAGAAAAAGAGTTGGTAGGATAAAATGAATTTAAAATGGATATATGAGATAGACAACATAAACTGGGACGCGCTCTCACACCTCTACAAAATAGCTCCACTTGGAGAGAAAAAAGCAGAGGATTTAAAAACAGTTTTTACAAACAGCAGATATATGTGTTTTGTCTATGACGATGAAAAAATAGTCGGTGTCGGCAGAGCTTTAGCAGATGGTCTAGATGTCTCATACATCGCCGATGTGGCGATACACCCAGAGTATCAAGGGCAGGGAATCGGCAAAGCAATAGTAAGTAAACTTGTAGAGTTTAGCAAAGAGCACAATAAAATCATCCTCTATGCCAACATAGGAAAAGAGCCGTTTTATGCAAAACTCGGGTTTGATAAGATGAACACTGCGATGGCTATTTTTAAAGACCGTGATAAGGTTTTGGAGTTGGGTTTGGTTAGTGAGATGAAGGAGAAAAAATGCAAGTAAAGAAAGAATATATTCAATTTAGTGGTACTTTAGAAAAGCAGATTTTTCAAGCTGATTCAGAAACAATAAAATATGGTGACGAAATATTAGTCTTGAGTGGAATTGATTTTAATAATGGATTATTATCATTTGAAGAAGATAAAATAAATTGTTCAGAAGGAAGTTCTCGATGGGAAAAGTCAATTTTTACTGACCCAGATAGCATAGATCAAGAAATCATCATGACAGATATTATAAAAATCAAATTTATAGATTGTAAATTTTCTGATGATACATACTTTAAAAAAAATTTTGAATATCTTGAATTTTATGACTGTATATTTGATGGTTTCTTAGATATGTCAAATTGTACAATTACAAACTTTAAATGTGAAAATACTGATTTTCAATCTTATGTTGCTATTGATAATGTTGATTTTCAGTCAATGGTTAATTTTAAGTATGTTTCATTCATAGGACATTTATATATTAGAGATACTACTTTTGAAGAAGGGATAGAATTAAGCTATGCAAATTTAGAAAAAGAAATGACTTTCTTTAATAATCAAGGATTAGGTAGAACAAAATCTATAGAGAATACATCTCAAGAAACTTATAGAATAATAAAATATCAATTGGAAAAAGTTGGGAATATAATAGGAGCTAATGAATATCAAGCATTGGAATTAGTGAAGTATAGAAAAAATATATGGAAAAAGATGAAAGATGATTTTCTGGATTGTAAATTTATTTCGAATAAGTTATTGGATGGAGTAGTTTTATTTTTTCATTGGTTAAGTTCAAATAATTCTAGAAATTGGCTTGTAACATTAATTTGGATATTTATTGTTGGGAGTGGGACTAGTTATTTGTTGGGATTATACATTACATGGGAAAATACATTTAAATATCTTTCAATTATAAATTTTGATGAAAGCTTGAAAAAAATGCCAATTATTGCAGTCTTAAATAAAGTGTTATTAGGGTATTTGTATTATCAATTTTTAACAGCTATTCGAAAAAATACTAGAAAATAAAATATAGGATAAAAACATGATTTTAGATTTCTCAACTCTAAGCGAATCACAAAAACACTCCATTATGAGCAACACAATTTTCCCTCGTCCGATTGCTAGAATAAGTATAGAATAAGTATAGAATAAAATCGCAATTTGCAATATATTTATAGAGCTAGAGATAATTTTGATAGCATAAATGTATAAAAAAAAGGTTGCTTCAATATGGAAAATAACATAGAGCAGATTGAAAAAAATCAAGATATACAATCAAAAATATATACTATCCGTGGCTTGCAAGTTATGTTAGATAGGGATTTAGCAATTTTATATGAGGTAGAAACAAAAAGAATTAACGAAGCTGTAAAAAATAATCTAGATAAATTTCCAGATGATTTTTATTTTGAATTGGAAGATGAAGAGTTTAATAATTTGCGGTCGAAAATTTCGACCGCAAATTTCTCCAAAATAAGAACGAATCCAAAAGTATTTACAGAACAGGGTATTTACATGCTAGCAACTATACTAAAAAGTAAAGTTGCTACAGATATAACGCTCTCTATTATTAGAACATTTGCAGATATGAGAAAGTTTCTTTTATCAAACTATGACCTTTTTCAAAGAATAGAAACGATTGAAAAAAGACAAATAGGTTATGAACTTAAAAGTGATGAAAAATTTGAAAAACTATTTGAAGCTATAGAACAAAAAAGTCTAAAACCCTCTTATGGTATATTTTACGATGGGCAGATGTTTGATGCTTATAGCTTTATATCTGATTTGATAAGAGGTGCAAAATCTAAGATTGTACTTATAGATAATTATATTGATGATAGCGTGCTAACACTTTTTAGTAAAAATCAAGATGTCGATGTAACGATTTATACTCATGCTGTATCTAAACAATTGAAATTAGATTTACAAATGTATAATTCCCAATACAAAGCAATAACAATTAAAAGTTTCAAAAGCTCTCACGATAGATTTATGATAGTTGATAATATGGAAGTTTATCATATAGGGGCAAGTTTGAAAGATTTAGGCAAAAAATGGTTCGCTTTTTCTAAGATAGGTATAGAACCATTAGATATATTAGGCAAATTGCTTGAATAAGTACGGAAGAGTCGGAATGGAGTTCTTGGTGGATGCTAAAAGAGTGCATTGATTGGCACCCAAAGGGCATTTCTTTCATGGCACATGTGGAAATAAGAAAGTTATAGAGAGGAAAATAGTATGCAACTAAAAATCTACCAAATAGACGCATTTGCAAAAGAAGCGTTTGAGGGAAATCCTGCGGCGGTTATTCCGTTGGAAGCGTGGCTTGATGATGCGCTGATGCAAAAAATAGCGATGGAAAATAATCTCTCTGAGACGGTGTTTTTTGTCAAAGAGGGTGAGCATTATCACATCCGCTGGTTTACGCCTATTGCAGAAGTTGATATGTGTGGACATGCTACTTTGGCAAGTGCATTTGTTTTGTTTGAGATTTTAAACTATCCAAAGGATGAGATTGTTTTTGACTCAAAAAGTGGCGAGTTGCGTGTAAAAAAAGAGCACAATCAATTCGTGATGGATTTTCCTGTTCAGGAGATTATGGCATGTGGAGTTCCACATGCCATAAGTGAAGCGTTTGAAGTTCAGCCAAAAGAGTGTTACAAGTCGATGGACTATCTGCTCGTTTTTGAAAATGAGGAGGATGTTTTAAATGCAAAACCAAATTTTGAGAAGCTAAAAAACATCGATGCCAGAGGCGTTATCATCACGGCTAAAAGTAATGAGTATGATTTCGTCTGCCGTTTTTTCGCTCCAAAAATCGGTATTGACGAAGACCCCGTCACAGGCGCTGCATTTACTCAGCTTGTACCGTATTGGAGCAAGGCTCTGAACAAAGATGAGTTTAGAGCCAAACAGGTCTCACAAAGAGGCGGAGAAGTTTTTTGTAAACTGGACGGCTCGCGGGTGGAGATAGCTGGGGATGCTGTGAAGTATCTTGAGGGAATTATAGAGTTATAAAAAAGTTTTTAAAACAAAGTGAGCTTGTTGATTTCCACATGCCGAACATTCAGACTTTGGCGTGCTGGATGTTTTTATGTCCATCACCGACTTTATGAACGGCGGCGAGCCGAAAGTCTGGTGGGCTTATACGAAGGAACGCAAAGAGAAGGTTTTAAATACCGCAAAATTGTAATATAATTAAGCATTCTAGGATATATAAAGGAGAGATCATGCGTTATACAGGAATGGTCACGGCTATTGCAGCTGCAAGTATATTGTCCGGATGTGTGTATGTGCCCTCAGCATCGTTAATAGATCACACGCCTCTTGTCAAAATAGGAAGCACGGCTAAACCTCCAAAAGAGTTCATACTTTTTATCCCTGCAAATACCAAGTTCCCTATGAAGTTCTCAGCAACGGGTGATGCATTTGACAATCCCGAATCATCAACGGTTATGGTGAGTTTTAAACAAGATATGTATCTGTACGATTACTGGGCAAGCACGGACGGCAAAAAATGGATGGACTTTCATACACTGCTAGATGTTAAACCTACGGGTGGTTTTGATTCGATGGGTGCAAATATAAGCATAAAAATGGACTATGCGAAGTGAAAGAGTTTTTGCAAGTAAGTGAGCTTGTAGACTTCTCTCATCCCGATATCCAAGCTTTGGCACATGCTTTGGCGGATGGTTTGAATTCGGATGAGGAGATCGCCCAAAAATGTTTCTTACATGTAAGTGACGATCTCGGAGAGTTCCGAACGATGAAGAGGCGGTTGTTCGTTGACACGGTAGCCAAAGGGAATGAGCATTGCCAGAGCGTAGTTCTCGGTATCAAGTCCCATGATCTTTTCTACGCTCTCTTTATCAAACCCTTCTATAGGACATGAGTCGATGCCGATAGATGCGGCGGCGGTCATCATATTTGCCGCGGCGATGTAGACTTGTCTTGCAGACCAACATTCTAGCGTCGCATCGTCTCGCGGGTCGATAAACTGTTTATACATATTGCGTACTCCCTCGGGATAGTGAAATTTGTCAAATTCGTTTTGAATATACGCGTCGCTGCTGCGCACTTTCTTTTTATAAGTGAGGGCGACAAGTTCTGAAGCAGTCGTGATCTGCGGTTGATTCCATGCCGCTTTTCTTATCTCTTCGCGCATCTCTTTGTCGCGGATGACAAAAAACTGCCACTGTTCCATTCCAAATGAGCTTGGGCTCAAACGTCCCGCTTCTAGTATAAAATGTAAGTCCTCTGTGTTCATCTGTTTTGTGTGGTCAAACAGTTTACATGCATGGCGAAAATGTATCGCCTTTTCAAAATCATTTCTCATGTTTTGCTCCTTTATAGAAAATTTTTTATTAGTAATTTTTTAAATCTTTCAAATTCACCATCAAAATCTGTATCACCTTTAAAAATATCGTGAACAGAGTAAGTTTCAAGCTGTTTCACTCCGCAAAATTGAAATATTTTATGAACGGCATAATTTGCTTCATCTAAAGACAACCCTTCAAAAAAACCATCTTTATTGTCAAATTCGCTTGTCGGGCAGTTATATGTAATGCTCAACATATACTTTTTATCAGTCATTAACCCGCCAGAGCCATACTTTTTAGTAGCATCATCTCTACTTCTCCCATCACTAAAATAAGTTACCGTATGCATACCTCCCCAGAATATCTCATCCATATATTTTTTTGCTCTCCATGGCAAACCCATCCAGTAAACAGGGTATTGAAGCAGTATAAAATCAGCCCATGCAAATTTTTCAAGCTCTTCTTTGACATCGTACTTCTTATCAACGTTACTATGCTTGACACTAAAACCATGGTTTTTAAAAAACTCATCTGCTATGTCAATATAGCTTTGTGTCAATCTCCCCTCGGCAACACCTTCATAATATTGATGTCCGTTAATAATTAAAACATTTTTCACTGGTGACTCCTTTGTTATTATGCAGAAATTATATATAATACAGTGCTTTTATTCAAGAACGTACTAAAAAGTACTATACATACTAAAAGGTAACTATAATATGGTTGAATCTCGCTTTAATTGTCCTTTTGAGCTGACTATCGAGGTGATAGGCGGTAAATGGAAAGGACTTATCTTATGGCATCTGCATGATAAGGAGGTCTTACGCAACGGCGAGATGCTCAGACTTATGCCTCGCATAACTCAAAAAATGCTGACTCAGCAGCTTCGGGAAATGGAAGAAAACGGTTTGGTCAAGAGAGTTATTTATGAACAGATACCGCCAAAAGTAGAGTATAGCCTGACCGAGCACGGTAAAGCGCTTCGTCCGATTTTAGAGATGATGATCGCCTGGGGTGTGGATTATGCACAGGAGAAAAAAATTGTAATTGCCTGTGAGAGTCATTGAAAACCATATGACGGCGTCAGCTTTAAGCGTAACTCCTATACAATGTGGATAGTTATATGATACACAAATCCAAACAAAGGAGATATCATGGCAAAAGGTAAAGACGCCCAAAAAACAGTGAAGAAAAAATCAGAAAAAACCTTGAAAGAAAAACGCAGTGACAAAAAGGCGAAAAAATCTCAAGGTTAACACCGCTGTAACTCCATTTGTAAAAAAGAGATCTGCTTTTTGTTGATCTCTTTTACAATTTCCCCATTTTCTACAAATCCAAGTTCTTTATAAAGTTTTTTTGCTCGATTGTTACTGACTCGCACGATCAGATATATTGAACTCCTCTGCTTACATGTAAAGCCTTTTTTAATCGTAGCTGATGCAATCGCTTTGCCAAAACCTTGTCCGAGTTTATCGGCTTTAATTGCAATGCGAAACTCTGTACCTTCATTATCATCACTGAGTATTGTAAATCCGATGATCTCATTCTCTTTTTTTGCCACAAATATATCAGTATCAGGCTTTTTGGCGTACTCATCAAGCCATCCGCCTTTACGTAGGGCATAATCAAGCTCAGAGAACTCATCTGGATACGGCTCCCAGTTTTGTATGGTCAAAATATCTTCAGGCTCAATGGGAGTCAAGACAATGTCTGAGCGCGTTTTCATCAGACTTTTACCTTGTCCGTCCACTCTTTTGTGCTTAGGACATCGCTAAATCGAAACTGCTGCTCGACAAGTGTAGCACGGTGTATCTCTTCTGCACTTGCTTTTCCCGCTTTGTTTTCAAAATCCAGCGTCCCCGTCGCGTCCGATAAAAACTCTACATTAAAACCCAGATGATGCGCGTATCTTGCCGTAGTATCGCAGCAGTGCTGTGTCATGTATCCGCTGATGACGACTGTATCAATACTGTTTTTTCGAAGCCAATCTTCTAGATCCGTACCGACAAAAGAGCTTGGAAATGTTTTTTCTACACAGTGGCTGACATCGATATCTTTTATAGAATTATGCAGCTCCCAACCGTGTGTTTCTTTGACAAAAGCTTTGGCATTTGCCGCAGTCGCGGTATGCTGCACCATCACGACGGGGATATGCATCTCTTTTGCCGTTTTGATGGCACTTAGTATGTTTGGCATACTGTTTTGCGGATATGTTACAGGCATCAGACCAGTAAAATACTCGTTTTGCACATCGATGACTAAAAGAGCTCTCTTCATAAGTTTTCAATCTTAAAAGCATTAAAGATGATATCTATTGCCAACATCCTTGTCCCATGATTGAGTGCATCCAAAATGTCGCCGTCACTCCAATCCATCTCTCTTAGCGTATCCATATCATCTGCATTTATACCATGGGCGTTACGGACAGCCTTGATGACAAACAACAGCACCGCGATCTCTCGTTTTGGAAGGTTTGCGGATTTTGGGTCTTGACGCATAGCGCTTACTTGTTCAAATGTCCATTTTGCCATGTTGATAAGCATTCCCGTGTTGTAATCGATACAAAACTGACAATCCTCACCGCTAGAGACAAGAATACGAATGGATGCAAGAAGTTCCATGGAAAGTGTCGGGTGTTTCATGTAGTATTTGATGAATTCCATCTGCTGGCGCAACAGTTCGGGGCTAGTGCTGAAAAGTTTGGCGTTGTTTCCTACATTGCCTCGCATAGAGGTGATCATCTCGTATATTTTTGCTAATTCTCCGGTTGCGTCTTGTGGTTCTATGGTATGGATAAGAGGCATGTTAAATCCTTTTGGTAAAATATTGACTGATTGGTCAAGTAGCATTGTAATATGATTTGACCAAATAGTCAAGAGTGATGTGCTATAATTTCATCATGAAAGAAACAACAAGACAAAAACTTATCGATGCAACGTACGAAGAGGTCTACTCACACGGTTATCAAGGTGCGGCACTAGCAGATATCTTGACAAAGGCCGGAGTTCACAAGGGTTCGATGTACCATTTTTTCGGCAGCAAAAAAGAGATGGCACTCGTGGCGATACAAGAGAAGATCGCAGAGCGTTTTGGAACACGATACCGTTCGATCACTGACGCAGAGGGCGGATACTTAGAAAGTTTTTTTGCGATGCTTCGTGATGACAGTTTACGCGATTTTAGTCGCGGATGTCCATTGGCAAATCTTGTGCAGGAGATGTCCAATTTGGACGAAGATTTTGACCGTGTCCTCAAAGAGATATATGCACAGTTTCGCAATGTCCTAAAGCAGATATACGATGCTGCCATCAGAGCGGGCGAGATGAAAACATGCGATACAAATAAACTCGCTCTTTTTTCGATAGCAGTACTCGAAGGTGCCATTTTATCCGCAAAGGCATCTGGAAATCCAAAAGATTATTTGGATTCTGTAGAGATGTTGATAGAGTATATTGAAATAACAAAGAGGTCAGTATGAATTTTAAACAGACTGATTTGACCTTTTTTACATGTAAAGAAGACAGATACGACGGAGTGACGATCGAAGGCGACATAGAACATACGGTTGTGGAGTTTGAAAAAGCTCTTGATGCTCTTTTTCAAACGCTTCAAAATAAAAAACTTCTTTGGATCAAGCTGCCCATAGAACGTGCCGATCTCATTGCGACCCTTACATGTAAAGAGTTTGTTTTTCATCATTGCAATGAGAGAGACATCACTCTAGTCAAAAAGCTCATCGAAGACCCAGTCATACCGACTGCAAAAAATCATACTTTAGGTGTGGGTGTCGTCGTCTTTCATGAGAATGATCTTCTCGTTATTAAAGACAGAATCTGGCAGACGTATAAACTTCCCGGCGGTTTTATAGACGACGGCGAAAACATTTCACAAGCTGTAGTTCGAGAAGTCTTTGAAGAAACGGGAGTAGAAGTCGAGTTTGAATCAGTAGTGAGTCTTGGACATTTTTCTCCGGCACAATTTGGTGAATCGAATCTTTACGTCATCTCATTGGCAAAACCGATTTCGACAAAAATCGACATAAAAGATGAGCAGGAAATACTCGAAGCAAGATGGATGAACATCGATGAATATCTCAATCGCGAAGACGTTTTACCCTACAATAAAGCCATCGTAAAAAATGCATTTTTAAATGAAAAAGGTCTGCATGTCTGCACCGATACAGAGTTGATCTTAAAGCAGAATATTCAGTACGAACTCTTCTTTTAATTCAAGTTGGTACGATTTTGGCTTTAACATATACAATGGTATCAAACAGGAAAAATGTAAGAGCCAATCGGTGCTAAAATGTGGTCAAATACACAATGGTATATTTTAGTAAACTAAGTATATATTTATAAATGAAAGCGTAAAATACGTCATGATTGAAATTAATAACAAAACTTATGACTCAAACTCCGAACTCTTCTTTGAGATATTTAACGACAGGTTAAAGCTCTATATTATCTGGCATCTGCAAAAAAATCCGATGCGTTTTAAAGATCTTAGCGATGCTCTGAGCCCCATTACAAATAAAACGCTTACGGCAAAACTAAGAGAACTTCAAGCATTACATTTAGTTATACGAAAAACATACGCAGAAGTACCTCCGAGAGTTGAATATTCATTAAGCGTACAAGGAAAATATCTTCGACCGGTAATAGAAGAGATACTCTCTTGGTCACAAAAATATGCCAGCTTCATCATAGACAAAAATAACAAACAAAGTAATATTGCATAAAAAATTTTAATTCGTTACAATTTCACAATCACAAAAAAGGAGAGACCATGAAAAGTCATCACGTACACATTTCAAAAACCATGTCAGGCATTAGTTCTGCAAACCTCTCTCTCCTCCTGCTGCACCTGCTGTAATTTTTTCATACAAACACTTTTATATTTTCATTTTTAGTTTTGCCTTTTAGGGCGTAGTGCGTCCGTATGTAGGCATTTTATTATCGCTGCTGTTCTTTTTTAAATCTTTACATGTAAGGATTTTTTTCTCAGGAGAGTGGCGTTTTGCATGTTTTTCGAGGATATTTTTATGCAAGCATTTACAAAATACAAACCGTACGAAACGGTGAAGTTGGATAAAAGAGAGTGGGCGGATAAGACTGCCGCAGTCGCTCCCGTATGGGTGAGTACGGATTTGCGAGACGGCAATCAGGCGTTGGCAAATCCGATGGGCATCGAGCAAAAAGTCGCCTATCTTAAGGCTTTGGTCGAGTTTGGATTTAAGGAGATAGAGGTAGCGTACCCGAGTGCGTCGCAGACTGAGTTTGATTTTTGCCGCCGCCTGATAGAGGAGGGCTTGATCCCCGATGATGTCACGATCGGGATATTGACTCCTTCCATCGAGCGTTATATCGTGCGCAGTTTTGAAGCGTTGCAGGGTGCCAAGCGAATAAACATCCATTTGTACAACCCGACTGCTTCCAACCAGCGTGAAGTGGTGTTCAAACGAAGCAAAGAGGAGATCATCGCATTGGCATTACAAGGTGTGGAGTGCATCAAAACAGAGACGGCGAAGTTTGCGGGCGAGGTCGTGTTCGAGTATTCGCCCGAGAGCTTTTCACAGACGGAGCTTGCGTATGCTTTAGAGGTCTCAAATGCGGTTATAGAGGCGTATGAGCCTACATGTAAGAAGCCGATGATACTTAATCTGCCGAACACTTTGGAAGCGTGTTCGCCGAATATCTACGCCGACCGCATAGAATGGATGGGCAAACATATCAAAAACCGTGAGAACGTCATCATCAGCGTGCATCCGCATAATGACAGAGGATGCGCCGTGGCAAGTGCGGAGTTGGCGGTCTTGGCAGGAGCGCAGAGAGTGGAGGGCACCATCCTTGGAAACGGAGAGAGAGCGGGAAATGTGGACTTGGTGACATTGGCGTTTAACTATTTTTCCCAAGGGATCGATCCATGCTTACATGTAGAGAAGGTGGATGAGATATTGGCGCGTATCACGGCTATTACGGGCTTACATGTAAGTGATCGTCATCCCTATGTGGGTTCCATGATCTACACGGCATTTTCAGGAACACACCAAGATGCCATAAAAAAAGGGATGGAACACCACAGACGAGAAAAAAACGGTAGCTGGAATGTACCGTATTTGGCGATTGACCCGCGCGACATCGGCAGGGAATACAAAGACTCCATACGCATCAACTCCCAGTCGGGCAAAGGCGGCGTGGCGTACGTGTTAAAAGAGGTCTACGGCATCGAAGTCCCAAGCGAGATGCAGGCAAAGCTTGCACAAGAGGTGAAAAATATCTCAGAGATAAGAGGCGGAGAGATCAGCAGTGACGAGGTTCTTGGTATTTACGAGGGGATGGTACGCTATTATGATGAGTCTGTATGTCTGAGAGTAAAAGGGTAGGTGATGGAAAATATATTTATTATCGATTATATAGCACTTGGTGCGCTTGTCGGGTTTATGGCGGGACTTTTGGGTGTCGGAGGCGGAGGCATCATGGTTCCTGTTTTTGCAATGTTGTTCGTGATGCAGGGATTTGCAAAAGATGAAGTGATGCACTTGGCTTTGGGTACGTCCATGGCGACTATCATCTTCACCTCTTTTTCAAGTATGAGAGCGCATTACAAAAAGAGCAATATCGAAGTGGCGATGGCGGTAAAAATCGCAGTAGGCGTACTTGCGGGGACATTTGCGGCGACCTTTTTGGCATCGTATCTGGAAGGGGTTTATTTGGCGTTGTTCTTTAGCGCATTTATGAGTTTTGTGGCTTACAAGATGTTTCAGAAGACACATTATTATCATAACGACAAACCTCACGGCAAGATCGGAAATATCCTCAGCGGAGCGTTTATCGGCGGTATCTCGGCGCTTGTCTCCATCGGCGGAGGTTCGCTCAGTGTGCCGTACCTGATGCACCAAAACTTTGATATCAAACGTGCCATAGGGACTTCCGCTGCGATCGGTTTTCCCATAGCCATCTCGGGAACATTGGGGTATCTTGTAAACGGCTGTGATCATACAGACTGGAGCCATTTTGTAGTTGGGTATGTTTATATGCCCGCTGTCGTCTTGGTCGCGATCAGCAGTGCTTTTACGGCACCGCTTGGAGTGAAATATGCCACGAAACTTCCTGTAGACAAACTCAAAAAGATCTTTGGGATGTTGGCTGTAGCGCTGAGTTTAAAGATGCTGTTTTCAGTTATAGGATAAAATACATGAGTATTTAAAAGATATGAGAGATTCGTAGAGAGAGTCAGTATTACGGTTATGCGATAATCAAGGAGAGATGATGAATCTAAATAAGTTAAAAGAAGCGGAAAAAGGCTTTTTTGAATACTATCCCGAAGGTTTTGAAGATGAACTTCTTCAACCCATCGTAAAAAGACACAATACGGCAAAGATAGGCGAGAGTGTGAGGGAGATGTTCGCACCCGATAATTTTGCCCAACCTGAACTCATCTGTGAGAATTTTGCGAAGATCGTCTCCAAATCATCGCTTATCTCGCTGTTTGAGAAGCCAAAAGTAAGAGATATGGTAAAAGGTATGAGTCTGGAGCAAAAAGATATGCTCTCTATCGGTTTGTATGAACTCTTGCACGGCGATAAAAAAGAGGGGTTTGAAAGTCTGGTAGACGTGCTTAGTGTTTATAGACTTGCCAAATGGTCTATCGTCACACTCATTCCCTATTATTACGCAAGAGAGAAAAACTTTTTTATCAAACCTACGACGACAAAAAATATCATCAAGTTCTTTGAGCTAGATGGTTTTATCTATAAGCCCAGACCGACGTATGAGTTTTATGAGCGCTATTCAAAGGCTCTAGCTCAGATGAAAGCTCAGGTAAGCAGTGCTATCAGCAACGACAATGCAGGATTTACAGGGTTTTTGATGATGGCGATGGAGCAAGTGCAGAAGTAAAGTTACTTGTTTAAATAAAACAGAAGGATAAACGATGGAGTTTTCATATCAAAATCCCACACTCATAGAGTTTGGAAAAGGCAAGATTGCACGCATAAAAGATCTGATACCAAAAGAGAAAACGATCCTTATGGTCTATGGCGGCGGCAGTATCAAGAAAAACGGCGTATACGATCAGGTAAAAGAGGCATTAGCAGGTCATACTTGGTTTGAATTTGGCGGAGTCGAGCCAAATCCTACAAAAGAGACTTTAGACAAGGCTGTAGTATTTGGACGGGAGAAGGGTGCGGATTACATCTTGGCAGTCGGCGGCGGTTCAGTGCTAGACGGATGTAAGTACATTGCAAACGCATACTATTATGAGGGTGACGGCTGGGATATCTTAGAGGGAAAATACACCGCATCTCAAGCACCGCAGATCGGGGCGGTGCTCACACTGGCGGCAACGGGAAGCGAATCGAACAGCGGTTCCGTCATCACAAAAGCTGCAACGAAAGAGAAGCGTTTTTTTCATTCGAAATTATCTTATCCGCAGTTTTGTGTTTTAGACCCGGATGTTTTAAAAAGTCTGGATGAGAGACAGCTGGCAAACGGCATAATCGATTCTTTTGTCCATACATGTGAGCAGTATTTGACCTACTCTCACGGTGCGATGGCGCAGGATTATTACAGCGAGGGGATACTCAAAGCTCTTGCAGGACTTGCACAAACATTCGATAAGAGGGACGATCTTTGGTATGCAAACCTGATGTGGCTGGCAAATCAGGCACTCAACGGTCTTATAGGTCTTGGCGTACCGCAAGACTGGGCGACCCACTATATCGGACATGAACTCAGCGGACTTTACGGCATCGATCATGCAAGGACTTTGGCTATCATCCAGCCAAATCTGCTGAGAGTGCTTGCGGATGATAAAAAAGAGAAACTTTTGCAAATGGGGAAAAACGTCTTTTACATGGATGTAAAAGACCCTGAAGAGGTCATCAAAAAGATCGAAGAGCTGTACAGTTCCTTACATGTAAAGCTCAAACTTTCATCATATACGGATGACAAAGAGCTGCAATCCAAAGTACTTTTTCTTTTAGAGAAGCATGGATTTGTTGATTTTGGCGACAGAGGACTAGTGAGCAAAGAGGTCGTCGAAAAAATACTTGATATGTCACTGTAAATAGCAATTTTTAGATTGTGTCGGACATATTATTGGAATATAATGTCAAAAATTTTTTAAGGCAGATGAATGGAAGAGACTAAAAATTCCACACGTTATTTTATCGGCATGATCGTAGCGATGCTGCTTTGGGGTGTCGCTTGGACTGCCGGTAAAGCAGCGGCTGAACATTCAAATGCCGAAGTGGCGGCATTTTGGCGGTATGCCATCTCTTTTATTACCATCATTCCTGTCATCTGGTACCTCAAAGTACCTCTTAAAACCGATAGGATGGGATTTGTCTACATGCTCGGTGCAGGGCTTTTGACATCACTGTTCAACTACCTTTTCTTTGCGGGGCTTTCTCACGGGCAGGCAGGTTATGGCGGTACGATGGTCACGGCTCTTGCACCGATATTTACCTATTTGATGTCCATTGCGATACTGGGGACGAAGGTCTCGACAAGACAGATAGCGGCACTTTCCATCGGAGTTTTCGGTGCGCTCATACTGCTTCGTGTTCCTTTTGAGGGGTTCGCCTTTTTAAATGTCGAGAGCTCATACTTTTTGGAGTGTGCCGTTGTCTGGGCATTAGTGACGATCCTTTCGCAAAAAGCATCCAAAAGAGCGAATCCGATGTTTTATACACTGGTGGTTTTTGGTATAACGGGTTTCACGAATATGCTTTTTGCACTGCCGCACCATCCTTTTGATTTTGGTGCTTATGACGGTGTGTTCTGGGCTACTATCATCTTTATAGGCGTGTTTCCGGGGACATTCAGCACGGCACTCTTTTTTCTCTCAGCAGGCAAGATCGGTGCACACAGAACGGGAGTCTTTATGTTCATCGTCCCCGTAGGTGCCATAGTCTCAAGCTGGTTCGTATATGGAGAAAGTATCGCATTATCTACGGTAGTCGGCTGTGTATTGGCATTTTTAGCCGTAATGCTGTTTAATATGAAAAGAGGGTTAAAAGGATAAGAGTTATTAAACATCTTATCTATTTAAATTAAAATGGAAATACTATAGGTATAAGTGCTATAACTATGAAAGAGTATACGAATGATACTAAAGCTCCGGATTTTAAAAATGTTTTAAACGTATATCCACCTATGCTTGAGACCATAAGATTTGTTTGATAACCATATGGTGTCATAAAGCTTGCACTTGCACCATATGCAACAGCAAAAATAAAAGGTGTAACATCGACTCCAAGATTTGTTGCAGTTACATAAGCAATAGGAAAACTCAAAGCTGCCGCAGCGTTGTTTGTAATTATCTCTGTTAAAAGAAAAGTCAAAAGATAAATGGAGATAAAAGAACCATATACTCCAAAGCTTCCAAAACTACTGTTTAAAAAATTTGCCAAAGCATTTGCAACACCACTATCAATCATAACAGATGCAATACCTAGAGCAGAACCTATAATAATAATTAAATCGTGAGGAAACCGTCTTTTTACCTCCGAGAGGTTTAAAAATCCGATGATTAAATAAAAAGCTAAAAGTATAAAAAGCCCTTTTATAAGAGGTAATATTTCTAAAAGACTTAAAAGCAGTATCGAAAGAAAACTAATCGCTACAATCATACTTTGTAAAAAACTTAATTTTTTCTCTATTCCAATATCTCCCAAGATATGAAAATTTTTTTTCAGATTATCTCTTTTATAAAAATCTTTTCCTACTGCTAAGATAAGATTGTCCCCGATTTCCAAAATTACATTGCCAATATTTGTAGATAAATTCTTATCTCCTCTTTTGATTGATACAATCGAAGCATCAAATTTTGTTCTGAAGTTAGAATCTTTTATTTTTTGATTTATTAAGTTTGATTCATGAGAGATGATTACGTTCACAAGATTTTTTGATTCATGTTTGTTATGTTCTAAGATCAAACCGTCAAAATGATTTAAAATTTCGATCTGCTTTATATCTCCGCAAAATACCAATATATCATCAGCTTGGAGTATCTCAGAGGGATTTATCGGGGAAATCGTATAGTTATCTCTTATTACTTCACTTAAAAAAAGATGTTCAAGATTTCTAAGATTATTCTCTATAATTGATTTTCCGATCATCTTTGAAGTTTTAGCTACTTTTGCTTCAATAAAATATTCTTGTTTTTCCTCTTTATTTTTAATTTCCGGTAAAAATTTCGCTACAACAAGAAGTGTAATTCCTCCAAATATTGCAATGGGAACTCCAACATACATAAAGTCAAATAGATTCAAAGGTTCTAGCCCTCTTTCTATTACAAATCCATTTACTATTAAGTTTGTAGAAGTACCGACAAGGGTCATTGTACCTCCAAAAATAGCTGCATAAGACAGTGGTAATAAAAGTTTAGACGGTGCATGAAATCTATTTTGTTGAACAACACTTATCATAGAAGCTACCACCGCGGTGTTATTTAAAAAAGCAGAGAACAAAGAGACGAAAAAACTCATTTTTAGCAAAGATTTATTATAAGATTTTGAAAAAATTTTATTTGATATTGTAGATATAAAAGTCGTTTTTTCAAATACTATAGATATAACTAATAGCAGTATTAGAGTGACTAATGATTTATTAGTAAAATTATTTAGCATACTCTTGGTTTCGATTAAATCAAGAGAATAATATAGTAAGATTAAACCAAAAAATAAGATTGTCGGCTTAACTCTATTTTGAGCTAATAGTACAAGTAGTATAATAATAGAAAGACCTACAAATATTGCCATTTAAACCTCTTCAAATTACCATTCTTATCGTTCACTTGACCTCCTTTTTCGATATTTTGCAATTATACACTCTTTTGATTTTCAAGGGGAAGGGGGGGGAAAGACTTTAAATCTTTTGTTTTTATATACCATCTTGATATTTTACTTTTTTTATCAAAAGTATTTATTTGTAAAAAAACTGTTTGTGATATTGCAGCCGTGATGTTATTCAATAGAAAATAACTTTTTATTTATACTGTTCACAGTAATTGTTCTATTAAGTGCTTTAAGCCACATTTTTAAAAGTGATGCTATACTAACGTTAATAAACCAATGAAAACAAGGCAGGTAGTATGCTTAAAAATGTTCTTGGCACTTTCTTTTTCCTTTTAACGTCACTTTATGCCAACAGTTACGTTAATCCAGTTCCTTTTAGTAAAAGTATTAAGTCTGGTGCACCAAAACCAGTCAGTTTAAATTATCACATGCCTGTGATTACATGGGCTGATGCATTACTTGCAGTAGACAACAAGCATCTTTTTCCAAAAGGCATTAAGCTTGTTGATGATCCTATCGAACAAATCAATGATGTGTTAGATGGAAAAACACCTTTTATTCGCCAGACTGTCGGTTCTGGTGTTATGATAGCCGATGCGTTAAAGCAAAAAGGGATCAATATGATCGTATTCCATTCGGTCTCTGACTCTCTTGGTGGCGATGTAATTGTGGCAAAAAAAGCGATTAAAAACTTTAATCAGCTCGAAGCAATGGTTAAAGCAGGAAAAAAACCTGTTATTGCTATCCAATGGGGTGGCCCGCATATGGGATGGCTGGTTCAATTGCTTAACTCTATTCATCTTAAGCTAAGCGATGTCAACATAAAATATACCGCAAATCTTTTTGGTGAGAATTCCCCTGAATCTGCCATTGCAGAAGATAGTTCTGTTGATATCGCCTTTGTTATTTCACCTAGTGCTGCAACGCTGACACAAGGGGAGTACGCGATACCTGGACTCCATGTTCTCACTTCTACGAAAGTTATGAATGATGCTATAAAAGATGTTATTTTTGTACGCGCAGACTGGGCAGTGCAACATGCTACAGAGCTACAAAAGATTCGTAATGCTTACTTTAACTCTTTAAAACACATTATGAACGATGCTCTTATTAAAGAAACGGCAGAACTGTTATTTGGCAGCGGTAAGCAGGGGACTGAGGATTTAACAGGCATGCGTGATGAAACTCGTTTTCATAACCAGAGCCGTTCTGAGAACTTTTTGTATAGTCCTACTAATTTGATAAACTTCAACCGTAAAACTGCTGAAATTGTTGCTGCATATGCAAAGTCTAACTACATTAGTTCAAGTCAACTAACGATTGGTACGTATGATTGGAAAGTGAAAATCAGTAAAGGTGCTGAACTAAAAGAACTTGATCAACAAACTCAAGCCAGTGTTCTTGGAAAAGTAAAAACATTGGATACAAAGGGGCAAGGACAAGATATCTTTAAAAAAACAATCTATTTTAAACCAAATCAGAGTAGTTTTTCCGAGACAACTTACGGTACAGATTTTGAAGAAGCTATTCGCTTGACTGCTACATATGGTGGAGCAGTAATTAAAATTGTCGGTAATGTAGATCCACAGTTGTTGCGCGCATGGAATAAAGCCGTCGAATTTAAAAAAGATGGTAAGGTGCAGAATCTTGTCAAAGTTGAACGTTATCTCAAAAAAGTCACAGGTAACAATCATAACCTTCAAACCATGAGCATTCAGCTCATACAAACTGAACTTAATAATGTGCGTAATGCTGCAAACCAAACATCAAAAGAGCGTGCCAATGCAGTTAAACGGGCGATTGTTACTTATGCAAAAAAACATAGTTATGATCTAGATGCAAGTCGTATGGTTGTTTTGGGTGCTGGAGGTGATGCTCCGATATATGAAGTACCTAAAGATGAACAGCAGTTTTTAAAAAATATTCGTGTCGAATTCGTTATAACCAACTATAATGCGGAAATTTCTGAATTTAGTGAAACTCAGGATTTTTAGATGAAAAGTCTTATTTTTATCTTATTACTCCTACCAATGTTTTTGCATGCAGATGAAGATCCTACATTGCGAAAAAACATTATTGTTATTTTTGACGATAGCGGTTCAATGGCAGGGCTAATTAATTCTCGCATTACACGCGCTAAAAAGGCGACATCGCAGTTTATTAAACATCTTCCTTCTACCTATAATCTAGGAGTTTATGCTTTAAATGGAGGTTATGTTTTTTCACTTCAGTCTGTTGATGCAAATCAACGTAAGCGTGCTACCGAACGTATCAATGCTCTTAAAGCTCGCGGCACGACACCTATTACAAAAGCACTGAGTCTTGCTAGTAAGGAACTACGAAAGCAGCAACAAAAGCAGGCTGGATATGGAAGCTACACTATCGTGATCGTTACTGATGGTGTAGCTGATAATCCAACTGCGATGTTTGCAGAAGTAGATCGTGTCATCGAACAGGGTATTACTATCAAAACAATCGGTATAGATATCAATCGACATGGATTGCGTGAAGTGACTGATTTTGTCGAGGCATCCTCTGTCAAACAGCTAGTATCGGCTATGCAACGTGCTATCAATGCCGAGGTGAGTTCTAACACCGGTTTTGTTGCTCAGGATTTTTGATGCCACAGAACAAAATACGGGTATTTTTAGGGCTTGTCGGTTTTTTATTGCTGCTTATGGCCATTTTATTGGCTTTATGGAAATATGCCGGTGTTGGTCAAAGTGTTGATCAAATTGTGACAACGTTCAAATCGAAAAATCTCCTCAAAACCCCTCATAGCAAGCTTAATATTCGCATTGGATACGATAGCTATCTAGGTTACTCTATTTTAGAATCAAAACGTTTTAGTAGAGCTCTTGAAAATGTTAAGCTTTCTGCAACGCTCATAGATGATAATGCTAATTATCCAGAACGTTTTGCAAAGTTAATGGAGGGAAAACTGGATATGGCGGTTATGCCGATTCATGATTATCTTGAGCAGATGCACTTGACACAACCTGATGATATGTCAACTCCGCTAATTATAGCAGCCATCTCTGAGTCAAGAGGTTCTGATGCCGTCGTAGCCAATCCAAAGAAGATTCCAAATATTGATGCCCTTAAAAAACTAAAATATATTAAGGCAGCCTATACTAGTCAATTTATGCTTGGCTCAATGGCAGTAGATGCTAATATCCCAATCTTGCTCAAAGGTCGAGGCATCGATGCCAATCCAGATATTGAGCAGACTTACAATGGATTGATATCTGGTACTTATGATGTAGTTGGTCTTTGGGAACCTTACATTACCAAGGCCAAAGAAAAAGGCTTCATTGTGCTAATGGGCTCAGATGAATTACAGCTAGGGAAAATTATTGATGTTGTAGTCGTCAACAGAACTTTTCTGACTAAACATCCTGAAGCTCTTGAGGATTTTTTGCAAATCTATTACGAATCAGTTTCATATTTTCGCGATAATATGCCTGCACTGATCGAAGAGATCGAGATTCATCAGGGAGGAGATTTGAAAAAAACAGATATCTCTGCATCTCTTGAAGGTATACAGTTTTTTGGATTGAGCGATAATGCATACACACTTTTTCGCGTCCACTCTACCTCACTTAATAAGATGTTTGATTATATTGATGCTGTTGCTGCAAAACTCCAAAAGATGGGGATTATTTCTCATAATCCAATGAAAAATGAAGATGCAAGAAATATTGTTTTTCCTGATCTTTTACGTAAAGTATTTGCTCGTTATCCAGCAGGAACGATTACACCTCCGCAAAAGCAGGAAAAGCTTTACATGCCAATTGATAATGAATCTTGGTTAAAATTGATACAAGATCCTAAATTTACCCGTGATGACCTCAAAATCACTTTTTTACGTGATGGGCGTCTTGATATGGAAGCCAAAGCAGTACTTGATGATTTTGCTCAAAATAGCATTAATAATTTTGACTATTATGTTGCCATAGTCGGACGTTCTGGAAAAGCACGAGGTTTAAGTGAAGAACAGCTTGTACAACGCAGTGCAGAAAAGGCACAGCGAGTTTATGAATACCTTTCAAAATATTGGTCGATTGATAAAAATCGTATCCATCCTCTTGGTCTTGGTTCAAAAGGTATTCATCCACCGAAGCAAGGAGAAAATTATTATCAGTATCTTAATGGACATAACCGTGTTGAACTACTTTTTATTGCTTATTAGGAATTAATGTGTTGCATCAAGTCTATACACGAAATTACATCTGGAACCGTTTTAAATATAGTTTGCTAACACTAGCAGGAGTTTTATTACCCTCACTTTCTTCATTGATGATGATGTTTGCAGATTGGCCAGCGAGCCTGCAATTGTTGAATGTATCTGCTTTTTTTGGCATTGTCGGAATCTCCTATTGGTGGCACTGGTTTTTCAGTGTTGAAGAACTAGCGCAAGAGGGCGTAAAAGAATATATGAAAATAGAAGATGAACAGCGCAGTCGGGAACTATATACAACTTTAGGGAATCTTGATTTAACACCATATCCTCCTTATCAGGCTCTAAAAATGGATCTGGGAGAGAGGTATGTTGCATTTATTAATGCTATTAAAAAACAGAAAATCATTTCTGATTCTCTACGCAGTAATTTCACGTCAAAAGCTAGACAGGCATTTGACTCTGGCATTGAACTGCTTGCGGAAATCAATGATATTCTCATTGTCCAGAGTTCTGTCAATATTGCAAGTATTCAAGAGCAATACATGCAAGATTCAGACAAAAAACACTTGGAACAGATTATTCAAGCTTATAACGACAATGAAGCTAAACTAGCAAAATTGGAGCAAAGTCTGCATTCACTCAATCATTCATTTGTGTTTGCTACTTCAAATCTGGCAACATTAACATCAAAAACACACGAGAAGGAGGATTTTGAAACATTGGAACTTCAGGAAGCAATTGATGCCGCAAAAGTCATAAAAGAGAAATTAAATACACTCTCTAAAGCGCAAAACAGTGAACTAGAGAATATTTACGCCAAATATACACCACAACTAAAGGAAAATATACATGGGTAATTTTTTACGAGCTATTGGACGCATTGTGATGGCAGTCATTACATTGGGTCAATATAAAGCAAATAATGTTGCTGACAGTGTCTACACAGGAAGCGAAGATGGAGTTCGCGCAGGTTACACTGCACTACGGGATCAGCTGATTGGACAGTTTGAGCAGGTCATTAGCGGTGTTGCAGGTATTGAGAACATCAAAGCACAAAAAGAGGCACGTCTTGTAGCACTCAATAAAGAGGAAATTGCTTTGCAAAGGACTCTTGAGGGGATCATCAGCGTTGTGGAAAGCAATCCAGAAGACATGCAGGCTCTTGAAGACTTCAATAGGATGGACGCTCGCCAGCATGCAATTGATGAAGAGCAAGAGAATTTAGCTACTGAAATCGCTGATATGGAAACTAAACTTGAAGATAAGCAGATGATGCTTAACAAGATTAAGGATGAGATTAATGATATCAAGCGCGAAGAGGAAGAATCTGTTTCAGATCTAGCATTGGCCACTCTTGAAGAAAATCTTGCCAGAGAAGAGATGGGGCTGAAACAATCTATCAATCGTTCAGGTGTCGATGCGATTCGTAACACAATCCGTAAAAAACAGGCTACTGCTAAAACTATGAGTCGAGCTGCTGGAGCTGATACTGAAAAACGGATGGAACGTTATAAAACACAAGGACAAGCGACTCAGAGCAATGCTAAACTTCAAGAGATTCTCGCCGAACGTGCCGCAGCTCGTAAAGCAAAAGAAGCTGGTGGAGAAGTCTCAGTGTCAAACGCGACAGAACGTAATATTTAATTAAAGGACAAATTATGAACAAATTTTTGATTTCTATTCTCTCTATGGCCGCAGCAGCAACACTGTTTGCATCAGAATGTGAACTTACTCTGACAACCTCAGCTTATGTAAACTGGAATGCTGTTAATGCTTCAAAAAAAGCAGGGCTTTATGATGCGATTGAAAAAGAAAACAATTGTCGCCTTAAAATCGTTTATTATCCGGATTATTTACAATCGCTAAACTATTTTAGTACGGGCAGTGCTGATGCTGTTACTGTTACTAATCTTGATCAGATGACGGCATTGGCCTCTCGTCCTAGTGTATCTGTAGTGCTTCAAGATTATAGCAACGGCAACGATGGACTTATTTCACGTCATGGAAAAAGTGTTAAAGAGCTTAAAGGGCAAGATATTTGGATGGTTACAAAATCAATCTCTGAACAGCTTTGGGTTAAGATTGCTCAAAAAGAGGGTATGGACCCTTATAGAGACGTTACCATTAAACACATGGACCTTGATTCTAATCTACGTGCTGCCTACGACGCAGGAAAAATTAACAACATTGTTACATGGAATCCGGCACTAGAATATCTTGTACAGCAGACTGATAGTCATAAAACACTTGCTTCAAGTGCAGATTTTCCAGGTCTTATCGTCGATATGATTGTAATGGGTAAAAATGTTGCAGATTTTGATAAAAAAGCTGCACTCCTACGTGCTTGTTGGGATCGAACTGCAGAAGTAGTTCATGCAGGACGAGGTAAAGATTACAACGCTTTTATGACGGCTATTGCTGATGATATGGGTTCTTCTTTGGGAGAAGCAAAAACTATGCTAAACGGTGCAAAAATCTTTACTCCAACGGAGGAGACAGATTTTTATGCACATGAGCTACCTGAACTTCAAAAAGATACTTATAAGCTTGCTGCAGACAACGAATTTCTAGCTGAATCTGTTTCATACGATCTTAACGGAGTTAAAGGTGGCGATAAAGCAACTCCTCAAAGTGTCTTTTTTGAGATTCATTAATGCGTTTTAGATTTGGCAATCGGGCACAAATCCCCTTGTGGGAAAAAATTCTCCTTGGTGTGATCCCTTTTTTGTTTGCCGCGCTGTTGTATAACCATTTTGCAACTCAGCGCCTCATCGAGAATCCTCGAGACAAAGTGCTTCCAAGTGTGAGTAAAATGTATCACTCAATGAGTGAATTTGTGATGAAAACCGATCGCCATAGTGGAAAACAGCAGTTTTTTGAAGATTTAAAAGCTTCTGTCATTTCCCTCATTGCAGGAATCTCTGTTGCATTTGTTTTGGCTCTGTTTATCGGAATTACAGCAGGGAGCTATCCGCTTATCAACGCACTTGTGATGCCGATTATAACCGTCTTTAGTGCTATTCCTCCTGCTGCTATTGTTCCTGTACTTTTCATGATTGCCGATCCCGGATATGAGCTAAGTATCCTTTTTATTTTTATGGCACTCTTTTTTGTTTTAGTTAAAGACATTGTTAATCAGATTCATAAAATTCCACGCAATCTCAATACACTTCTTTTTACCAAAGGTGCCAGTGAATTAGAGTTAGGGCGTGAAAACCTCTATATGATACTTCCTGGAATTTTACAATCGCTTAAGATCAATCTCCCTCTAGTTTGGTTTGCTTTGCTTTATGGAGAGACGTTAGGGGCGCAAAATGGTTTAGGGACACGGATTTTTATTTTAAAACGTTTTTCTGCCAATGATATTATTTTTCCATATATTTTAGTTATCACACTCATTGCCGTTACAGTTTTTTACGGTATCGAATTTATAATACGAAAACGTTATGCGTGGTACAACGGAGATGAAAAATGAGTAGCGATACATTTCTTATTAAAGTGCGTAATTTAGATGTAATTTACGGAGAAAAAATTGTACTCAAATCGATCAATCTTAACATCCGACAAGGTGAGATTGTATGTTTTGTAGGACCTTCTGGAGCAGGAAAATCAACTCTTTTACGCCATATATTAGGTGAAGAGCATCCTCGTATAGGCAGTGTGTATGTCAATCGACAAAAGGTCAAAGGGCCTAACCGCGATATGGGGTTCATCCCGCAAAGTTATTCACTTTTTCCAAACCATACTGCTTTGGGCAACGTAGCACAGGGACTTTATCTTGATCGCTGCTCATTTGGCAAAAATTTGATGTACGATTTTTTGAAACTCTTTAAAATAAAAACACCGTTTATAAAAGCTATTGAAGCTGAAGCATTAGCGTGTCTTGAAAAAGTCCAGATGCAAGAACACGCCTACAAGTTCCCTCATCAACTCTCAGGAGGACAACAGCAGCGCGTTGCTATTGCTTCTGCATTAAGTATGAAACCATCCGTGTTACTGATGGATGAAGCTTTCTCTGCACTTGATCCAGAGACAAAAATGTCTATTAGAGAAAACTTACTTGAGCTAAAGCGCACGAACAACTTAACCATTATTTTTGTTACTCACGACCTTGATGGCGATGTTCCAGCTCTCTCAACACGCTTAATAGCTGTCACCAGACACTATAACGGTGGAGATCATACTGGCGCAAAAATTGCTTTTGACTCTCCTCATCCTCTTGCAAATGAGGATTTAAGCCTCTCAGAACGCATTGCGTCGCCACAAACTGTTGCGTGGATTGCTCGTGTTAAACATGAATGTTTTGACCCAAATTATAAGCAAGATGAACAAGCTTTTACACTAGAACACCCAGATGCATTACCCCAAACCCATATTGTACTAGAGGAAACCATTATATGAAACTTTATGACAAAATCGCAACTGCCTATAAAAATACCACTGCCAATCTTTTTGCCGTTACAGGAAATATTCACGATATTGCTCTTTATACTGAGGGTACAGAACAAAAAGTTGCTCAGATTGAAGAGATTTTAATGCGTCAACTTGAGGTAAGCAATCATGTAGTCTATTTTAGTCCATCAGTTGGTATGCGCTATACCAAAGCAAACTATCAGACAGAGTTCTATGCATTGGATGCAACGCTAAAAGAGATACATTCTCGGGCTTTTGCGCTAGATTATGCTCAAAGTAAATATGACATACTTTCAGGTCTGCATATGATTAAGACATTACTCGCTTCATATCGTAATATGCGTTTAAAATATGGTGCAGAGCGAGTGAAAAATCTTGTGGTCGTGATTGATGATGCGGATATTGTCTTTCCCAATAAACCTGTTGAGCAAATGGGTAATGACGAAAAATTGGCACTTTCAGTTGCTCGTGAGATGCTTGATAGTTCTGATTTTATTGGTTCTAGCGATGCGGTTATTCTTCTCTCAAGTAGTTTTCTCTCGCTTCATGAAGGTATACGCAGCATCAGTGGCATCTATCCTATCGATGTTCCGCTACCTGATGAAATTATACGTAAAACATTTATAAACTATGAAAATGCTGTTCGTAACAGAGGAATTACTCCTGCAAAAATCGATGAAATTGCGCGTTTTTCCGCAGGTATCACGCTCTCTACAGTTCGAGCAATTTTAAAGCAAGAACCTGATCGAATCCTTCAACAAATCCGTGAAGAGGTCGCCTCTATCATCGAAAAGAGCCTTGGTGGTCATGTACAGGTGATTCATCCTGCTTATGGCTTTGAGCATGTGATAGGGTATGAAAAATTAAAAGAGAAAGCTCTGACGCTTATCCGTCGTATGGATGGCAAACATCCGTGGCGGGCACTTGCATATATCGGAGCAACTGGAACGGGAAAAGATTTTCAAACCGAAGCATTTTTGCATGAAGCAGATATTCCCGTGATGAAACTAGGGACCATAAAATCAAAATGGTACGGAGAAACGGCTATTATCGTAGAAAAGATAAAAATGGTCGCCAGATCTTTCAATAGAATTGTCATTTTCAAACCCGAAGCGGATAAGCTATTCCCAGATCCAGAAGCGGCAGATGCTCATCAGACAGATCAGGAACTCACAGGTATTTTTCTCGATTGGATGGCAGATCCACATGACCGTGGCAAAATTTTCTGGGTCTTCAATACTTCCAGACCTCATATGTTTCCAGTTGATTTTCAGCGACGTGTTGAGATCAAGCTCCCCATATTTGACCTTGAAGAAGTGGAACGACGTACCTTTATCATAGCGATGTTTCAACGCAAAGAGGTTCTTATTCCCGGAACACCCCAAGAAGTCGAAGAGCTCTATTCTCAGCTAATAGAGTTTACGGATGGTTTCTCTAGCGATCAGATTCGTATGTTAGCCGATGAAGTAGCTGCTGAACTTGATGTTATACCTGATCGAGATATTATGGAAATCGTAAAAGACCTTAATGTCAATATAGTCAGAGAAGAACGTCTTCGTCAAGCAGAATATGCCGCAATGTTTTCTACTTATAAAAGTTTACTACCAGAAAGTTATCAAAAACGTCTGTAGAACAAAAACATTACATGTAAAGCCGTTACATGTAACGGCTTTTTCTCTTAACGATTTAAAATGTCCAACAAAGTTTCATATGTTTGTAATTTAGAGAGTTCACTGTTGAGTCGTTCAGTTAGCAATGATTGAGAACGCAGGTCTTCAGAAATTGTTTGATTTCCTTGTGTTAATTCTTCTATATTTTCAGATAATGTTGCACTTTTAGATGCCATATTGTTGAGCCCTGTACTAACATCGCTCATAGTAGTGCCAATACTTTCAACAGCTTGAATAATTGTACTGACAGATACATTCGTATCCATTAAGCTTTTTTGAGTTCGTTCAGCAAGTTTACGCACTTCATCTGCAACAACTGCAAATCCTCGTCCATGTTCACCTGCTCGCGCAGCTTCAATAGCAGCATTCAATGCCAATAAATTAGTTTGGTCGGCAATATCAGAGATAACGTTTAAAACAGCACGAATCTCACGAACATTGCCCGTGAGATTGTTCACATCGAGTGAAAGATTTGCATTGTCTTCACTGCTACGTTGCATATTTATAGAAAATTCTGAAAAACTACTTCTAACGACGGAAAGTTGTGTACTTATAGTATCTATGGAAGTAACAGCACTATGTATGGAGTCACCTATAGATTGTATTACAGGCATTCCATCTTTCATTTGCAGTAGCATCGCTTTGTTGATAGAATCTATCATATTTTGACGGTTGATTTTTCGTAGAAGAAAATAACTCTTAAAGCCAGCATATTTCTGTACAAAATTATCAATATAGTTATCACTAAAGTTGTTATCTTCAACTTTATAAAAAAAGATTGCAGTAAGTGTCTGATTTATATTAACACCAAGCAGTTCTCCAAATGTTGAAAACCCTGCAACTGGGATCTCTTGGAAGGCTTTGAGCATATTTAGTTCATTGGCATTAAAGAGTCGTCTTAAGATACAATCGTTAAAAATCGCACCGATAGCTTTTGGTTTGTTACGAGAAAATTCAGCATAGTCATTTGCAGTTGTCTGGGCAAAATTAGTTTTTTCAAGCAATATAAGTTCTTCACCCGCTTCAATATCACAGTAAAAATTAATTGTGTGTGCGTTAGTATCGATAGCTGCGACCGATCGAACATAAATTTCTCCATCGATTTCAATACCAAAAGTATAATTTGCAAGTTTAGAGTTTAACTCTTGAGGCAAACATCCGAAATGTTTGCTCAATGCGGTGATTACATCAATTTTATTGTTTGTAGTAGTATCTAAAAATGCAGAAACGATTCGTTTTATAGGATCAGCATCCAATACAGTAAATCTTGTTGTTGATTTTTTAAAGTTTTGGCTCTTAAAGATACCAAAACGATATTTTGAATTGAACTTGATAAATGTGATGACAGCATGATGGCGTAGTGACTTTGTGCCATTAAAAATATAGGTATCTTTAAAGTCCAGCTTTCCACCGGCACTTCCTCCAACAAGAAGACATGGGAAGTTTCCAACGTTATAAACAGCTTCCATAAAGAAGCTTTCACTAGCAGAAAGACCATCGATGAGCGTGTAACCAAGAGTATCTTCATGACTCATTTTAAAAGGAACTTTGACGCGGCGAATCTCTTCAGAAATAGCATCTATTCGCTCTTTTGAACTCTTAGAACTGCTTGTAATATCCTCACTTTTTAAAGGGATAGATGCGACATATACATCGCTTACCATCTCTTTTGAGAAAAGCATCAAGACGATATTGTCACCTGTTCCGGCATCAGCTTGAGAATATAAGTTCCTTGTCGGGGTCGAAGCATCATAGCTACACAACTCTCCAGCAGTAGTCGAGAGGACAAGAGTCGTCTCGTTAGGAAATTTTTGTTTTAATTTGGAAGCAACTGAAGAAAAGTCAAGGGCAGGAGAGATAAATCCCATAATTACCTTTGGAACCATAGGTAATTTTTCAAGTTTATCGCTATTGATTTGGGATGCACTTAATGTGAGGGTAACAATACCATTTCCACTCTCTTTGTGTGAAGTTTGTTGTGCATTAGATGTACGAAAAAGATTAAACATTATTTTACCTTTGAGGTTTATCTAGTTTTAATGAGTGTTTTTAATAAATACTACAGCAAAGATATTACATTATAATCACATATATTTTTCTTATATATGTAAAATAAGTAAATTAACTTGTATAATTTCTATTAATTGGAGATTGCAAAGCAGTATGGAAAATATAAAAAATTTTATTCGTCGTTGTTTGGGAACAATTGCATCCTCAATCATGAAAATAGCGACGAAACACTATCTAAATCTTCAGCCGACACAAAGATCACTTCCAAAAGCAGCGGATGAAGTTCATAGACTGCTTTACATCCATATCCCTTTTTGTCTGACGCTGTGCCCATACTGTTCTTTTCACAAATTTCGTTTTGACGAACCGAGTGCGAAGAGGTATTTTGAGCTTTTGCATCAGGAGATGCGAATGGTGCACGCTCTTGGTTATAAGTTTGACTCCATCTATTTTGGAGGCGGAACGACTACCATACTGCCGCAAGAACTAGGTGAGACGATCACTTTGGCAAAGTCTCTCTTTGATATCCGTGAGGTTTCCTGTGAGAGTGACCCGGCGCATCTCATCGACCTTGAAGATGAATATCTAAAAGGAAAGATAGATCGTCTCTCAATCGGAATTCAGAGTTTTAATGATATATATCTCAAGCAGATAGGACGGTATAAAAAGTTTGGTTCGAGCGAAGAGCAGTTTGCTAAAGTCGCCCGTGCCATTCCGCATTTTCCCATAGTAAATGTAGATATGATCTTCAACTATCCAAACCAGAGTGAAGAGGAACTGCACAAAGAGATAGGCATAATTCTCAAACTTTTGCCGCCGCAGGTAACTTTTTATCCGCTCATGTACGCACCGGGTATCAAGGAGCGTTTAACAAAGCAGTGGGGAAGGTTGAGCGGTGCAAAAGAGGCAAGACTCTACGGTATCATCACCGAGCGCATGAGCAAAGTATATACACAGCGCTCTTCTTGGGCATGGTCTTTGGAAGAGAAGGGTATCATCGATGAGTATGTGATAGAGAGAAGCGAATATGTCGGTATCGGCAGCGGTGCGTTCAGCTTCATCGGAGATACGCTTTATGCAAATACCTTTTCTCTGCCAAAATACAGTGAAGCTCTCTCACAAGGACGTTTGCCCATTACTCATTCCATCAGTTTTAGCGAACACGCGATCAGACAATACCGAAAGATGGTAGAATTGTTTGGACTCAAACCCCCGTCAAAAGAGTTTACTATCGAAAACACTCTTTTAAAACTCTCAGGTGTTTACAGCGATGGGAAAGTCAATGTTAAAGGAACATATATCGCTTCAGTGATGATGCGGGAGTTTTACAACGGCATGGACTATGTCCGAGAGACTATGCGCAGTCAGTTGACCCATGATGACGGGTTTATTAAACCATGTGAAGAAAGAGAAGAAAATGAATCAAAATATTAATTTTAAAGATGACTATGCCGCGATTTGGCGACCAAAAAAAGAGTATCTCAAGCCTGTCCAAAACATAGATGAGATAACGTTTGACGATCTTGTGGGCATTGAGAGACAAAAAAAAGAGCTTATCACAAACACCGAGCGTTTTTTGGATGGACTGCCATCGAACAACGTGCTTTTATGGGGTGCAAGAGGGACGGGAAAATCCTCACTCATCAAAGCTCTTTTAAACACTTATGCGCCTAAAGGTCTGCGTGTCATCGAGATAGACAGAGACGATCTTGACGATCTCATAGAGATATCGGAGATGATCCGCCATCTGCCTTACAAGTTCATCGTCTTTTGCGATGACTTGTCATTTGAAGAGGGAGAAAAGGGGTACAAAGGTCTCAAACGCATACTCGAAGGCTCCATCGAAGCGCCGCCGAGCAATGTCAAGATATACGCCACCTCAAACCGCCGCCATCTCATCACCGAATACCAAAGAGACAACGAGGGTACGGTCGTTGGAAACAATGGAGAGCTTCATTACACTGACAGCGTAGAGGAGAAGATATCGCTCAGCGACAGGTTCGGTCTGTGGCTCTCGTTCTACCACGGTACACAAGCCGAGTATCTAGAAGTCGTAGACAGTTACTTTAAGGACTACAAAGGCGATGTAGAGTTCTTACATGCAGAAGCTCTGCGATTTGCACAGATCAGAGCAAGCAAAAGCGCAAGAACGGCGAAGCAGTTTTATAATAGTTTTTTTAAAAAGTAAGGATAGAAATGTTCATAGTCTCACTTACATACATCGCTTCGTTAGAGGAAGTAGATAAGTATTTGGCCTTACATGTAAGCTACCTTGAAGAGCAGTATGTTTTGGGCAACTTCATCGCTTCCGGGCGTAAAGTACCGCGCACGGGAGGCATCATCCTCTCTAAAATGGATTCATTGGAAAATCTTCAGGCTGTTTTAGAAAAAGACCCGTTTAAGATGAACGATCTTGCCGCTTATGAGATCCAAGAGTTTATGCCGACCATGACGGCTCAAGGGTTTGAGAACCTAAAAGATTGAAGGCAAGAGATGTTTGACAGGTACGAGGATTTTATCAAAGGTTATATCTCATTTAATATCGTCGAGTGGACTCTTTTTAAATCGCGTCTCACTCTCAAAGAGTTTAAAAAAGGCGATGTGATACTGCATCAAGGTGATGTCTGCAAAGAGCTTTATTTTATCAACGGCGGTCTGGCGAGGGGGTTTGTTATCGATGAAAGCGGAAAAGACTTTACATGGAGTATTTTTTTCAACGACAAAAATGCCTCTGTGACAAATCTGTTTGTGACCGATTATAGAAGTTTTTTACATCAAAATGCTTCGACGATCCAGATAGAGGCACTTGAAAATACACAGATCATCTCGGTATCTTATGAAAATGTCCAATTCTTATATAACAATTTGAAAAAAGGCGAACGTTTCGGGCGGCTTATGAGCGAGGAAGCTTATGCTTATTTGCATAATCTCGTCGTAGAAAGACAGACAAAAAGCGCAAGAGAGCGTTTTGAAAACTTTGTGGAAAAAACGCCTTTTTTACTTGAAAAAGTACCTCAGTACCATATAGCCACATTCTTGGGTATCACTCCTCAGCATCTCAGCCGTTTGAAAAAAGAGCATAAATATTAACATAGGTGAATGACATTCACCTCTCTTTTGCCGTACAATTTCCGAAAAAAGGAGAATTGATGAAGAGGGTTTTTATGTGCTTCTTGATGGCAACGTGCTCTTTTGCCTCAAGTGTCGATGTCAAAGTTGAGGGGATTGAAAAAACAGGGGATATTTATATCGGTCTTTATGACAAAAGTCAAAACTTCACATCATTGGAAGAGACTTACAAACGACAAATAGTTCAAACAGATGCGAAGAGCGTAGAGGTGCAGTTTGAGAATATTCCGGATGGAAAATATGCGATCGCTTTGTTTCAAGATGAAAATAACAATCACAAACTCGATAAAAACTTTTTGGGCATTCCAAAAGAGGGATACGGTTTTTCTAATAATCCGCATACGCTATTAGAACCGACGTTTAATGATGCTGTTTTTGAAGTCAGAAACAATACACGATTACATGTAAAGGTGTGTTACTGATGGAAAATATAGTCATTATCGGAGCGGGTCTTGGCGGTTTGAGCGCGGGAGCGCTTTTGGCAAAAGAGGGATATAGAGTTACGATCTTGGAACAGCACGGCATGGTGGGCGGATGCGCTACGGTGTTTAAAAGAAAAGGCGGATTTACATGTGAAGTGGGGCTTCATGAGATGGATGGAGTCTATACAAGTCCCGTTATAAAAAAGGTGTTCGAGAGGCTTGGCGTGTATGAGAACGTAGAGTTCGTCAAGCCAGATGAGTTCTTTAAAGTGAGCACAAAGTATGGTGAGTTTGTTATGCCTGATGGTAAAATAGAAGCCATTACAGCGCTCAAAAGCAGATTTCCGCATGAACAAAAGGGAATAGAAAATTATTTTCAAGCGATCGGAGATATCGCAGGATGTTATAAAAAACTGGTAGATCTCAAATGGTCGGATTATCTGCTTTTTCCCATACTGTTTTACCCGATCCTCAAATATAAAAATAAAAACACCGCAGAAGTTTTGAACGGTTTTATGGACGATGAAGAACTCAAACTCATCTTGAACACAAATGTTCAGTACTACAACGACACGCCCGATACACTTAGTTTCCTACTGCACGCCGTAGCGCAAAACTCCTACTACGAAGGAGGAGGCTGGTTCATCAAAGGCGGAAGTTACTGCTTGAGTGAATATCTCGCTTCTCTCATTACATGTAACGGCGGGAACGTCATAACAAAAGCCGATGTCGTCAAAGCGACAAAAGAGAGCGTGACCTACAGATATAAGAACGAAGAGGTGACGATACAAGCAGACAAGATCATCTCCGACATCTCGCCGCAAGATACCTACAGACTCTTTGATATGGAGTTTACAGAACAAAAACAGATAGCCGAATCGATCATCACCGTTTATCTTGGATTTAGCAAGAGTTTACGAGAGCTTTATCCTGATGGTGCATACTCGAACTTTCTGCTTGACTCTTTTGGTTCCCAAGATGATTTTAAAGCGATGGCAAAACAAGACGTGACGACCAAAGATTTTGTGTTTGTAGATTATTCAAGAATCGATTCTGGGCTTACATCTGATGAAAAGTCTTTTGGCGCGGTGTGTGTACTTGATGAGATACAAAGCTGGGAGAGTTTGGATGCAGAGGCTTACAAACAAAAAAAAGAGCGTCTGCTTGAACATGTGCTAGAGCGCTTAGAGAAACACTACCCCAAGATCAAAGAACTCGTCGAATACGCAGAAGTAGCCACTCCAAAAACGATGCAAAGATATGTGAGAACGCCAAAGGGTACCGCATACGGATACAAACCGACTCCGCAACAGTTTTTTAGGAAACCGAAAATAAGATCGGACAAGATAGACAATCTTTACTTCGTAGGGCAGTTTGTCTTAGCCGGAGGTTTCAGTCCCGCCATCAGTTCTGGAAGTATGTGCTTTGATACAATAGTCAAAGGGAAATGATGAGTTAATAATTTTTGCATTGTAAAAAAATCTTTTTTAGATTAGTATATAATAAAAATATTTACATGTAAGGATTATTAACTATGAAGACAAAACTGCTTATAGTCATCAGCACGGACAATGCCGACAGCATTATGAAGTTTCCGCTGCTTTACGGCGGAGTGTCGTTGCCTAGAGGCTACTGGGAGCGGGTACATGTGATGTTTTGGGGTGCTTCCATTACTCAGGCAAGAGACAACCAGAGTATCCGCGAGAAAGTCCAAGCGATACAAAAAGAGGGCGTGGAGTTTAGCTCTTGCATCGTCTGTGCGCAGGAGTATGAAGCCGTTGAGTCGCTAGAAGCCATCGGCATACCATGTAACCACACGGGAGAGCTTTTGACAGAAGCACTTAAAAGTGATGAATGGTCAGTTTTGACAATATGAATTAAAAGCAAGGCGGGAATGATCTATGAAAAACGTCAAACACAGAAATATGCTTTATCAAGTGGGGACGATCAATTCGCTGTTAAGGGGTGTCTATGAGGGGGACATGTTTTTTGATGAGCTGACCCATTACGGAGACTTCGGTTTGGGCACCTTTGATGAAGTCAACGGTGAGATGATCGCACTAGAGGGTCGGTTTTACAGAATCGATGCCGATGGTAACGCCAGATTGATAAACGGAGAGATGAAAACCCCATTTGCCGTCATAACCCATTTTCGAGGCTACGATGAACACAGCATCGGCTCATATGATGATATTGTATCTTTTGAAGAGGATATACAGAAGAGATTTGAGTCCAGAAACATCATTTATGCGATTTTGGTAGAGGGTGCATTTGAAAATGTAGAGCTGCGCTCAGAACATCCTCAGCCCAAAACACATCGACCACTGAGCGAGACGATATCTGAGGTGCAGACAAAATTTTCTTTTGAAGATATAGAGGGTTCAATGGTCGGGTTTTGGTTTCCAAAATATATGAACACCATAAATGTACCGGGATTTCATTTTCATTTTATAGATAAAGATAAAAAGCATGGCGGACATCTTTTTGATATGAGATTAAAAAATGCTACTGTGAAAATAGTCAAAATATTTGATTTTGGGATGCATCTGATCCATACACCGTTATTTGAAAACAGCAATTTGGATCAAATGGATGAAGCCGGTCTAAACAGAGTAGAAAAATAAAACTTCATAGCAATTTTTGGATTGCACTATCTTTTTTAACGAGCTATACTTTTACAAAATTTCTGAGGTCTATAGATGAACCCTTTGTCAAATTCCGATTTATCAGATAATTATAAACAGATCGAAAAAGCTATCCGCTACATCGACGATAATTTTAAAGAGCAGCCCTCCATCGATGAGATCGCCAAAAACATAGGTATGAGCAAGTTCCACTTCATCCGCGTCTTTAAAGAGTATGTGGGTGTGACTCCAAAACAGTTTCTGCACTCCGTTACCCTCAACTATGCAAAAGAGCATATCAAAGAATCAAAGTCCATCTTGGACAGCAGTCTGGATATAGGACTCTCAAGCTCAAGCAGACTGCATGAACTCTTTGTAAATCTTATCGGCGTGACACCAAAAGAGTGGAGAGAAAAGGGTAAAGATGTTCTCATCACCTATGGTTACGGAGGGACTCCTTTCGGTGAGGCTTTGATTGCATATACGGAGAAAGGTATCTGTTATCTGGGATTTATCGATAACAACAAAGAGGAGATATTTAAGCGGTTTAAAGAGTTGTGGGAAAATGCTTCTTTAGTGCATGATGATAGAAAAGCGAGAGAATATCTGGAAAACATCTTCATTAAAAACCAAAAATACAACCTCCTCGTCAAAGGCACGAACTTTCAGGTCAATGTCTGGAAAGCGCTTTTAAATCTGCCAAACGGTGTAGTCGCGACGTATCAAGATATGGCAAATTTTCTTGATACGCCAAAATCAGTTCGAGCCGTGGCGAGTGCCATAGGAAAGAACCACATCGGCTATCTTATCCCGTGTCACAGAGTCATCGCAAAAAGCGGGGCGATGAGCGGATACAGATGGGGCATAGAACGCAAAAAGATACTTATAGCTTACGAATCAATAAACAAGGATAGAGAAGATGAAACTCAAAATAGCTGAAATCGGAGATATAGACAAGGTCTTAAAACTCCATTTCAAGTATCAGATAGACTCCATAAAAGAGGAAGACAAAAAGGACGGATTTGTCACGACCGCTTTTACCAAAGAGCAGTTGAAAGAACTGATAGAAAAAGAGCAGGGCTTGTTCATCGCTTTAAAAGATGATGAAGTCGTAGCCTATGTCATGTCGGCTTCATGGCAGTTTTGGTCTGCTTGGCCCATATTTGCTTTTATGATAGAAGATCTGCACAACATCGAGTATGCAGGCAAAAAACTAAGTATTGACAACTCCTACCAGTATGGACCTGTATGCGTAGATAAAAGTGTGAGAGGAAGCGGAGTACTTGAGGCGATATTTGATTTTGCAAGAGAGCAGATGAGCAAGAAATACCCGATATTGGTCACTTTTATCAACAAGATAAATCCGCGCTCTTTTGAGGCTCATACAAGAAAGATCGGCTTGGAAGTAGTAAAGGAGTTCTCTTTTAACAATAACAACTATTATGAGCTTGCCTACGATACTTCAAAGGCGTTAAAACTATAAGGTAAGCTGTTCTTTAGGTTCTCCTAAAAGGAAACCTTGTGTGCGGTCGATCTTGAGCTCTTTGACCTTTTGGTTGACTGCTTCGTTATGGACATATTCGGCAACGGTAAGGACTTTTAGTTTTTTTGCAAAATCCACGATGGTCTCTACGATCATCTGTGCATTCGTATCTGTATCAAGATTTTTTATCAGTGAACCGTCTATTTTGATATAGTCGATATTCAGACGCAGAAGATACTCGAAATTTGAATATCCGGAACCAAAGTCATCTATGGCTATCCTGCATCCGATAGCTTTCATCTCATCTATGAATGAAGAGACCTCCTGATAGTTTTCTATGCCTTCAGTCTCTAGTATCTCAAATACTATTTTTTTGCTGACATCGTATTTTTTGATACTCTCTTTAATAAATCTGATAGTCTCTTCATCCATAATATCTTCGACCGACAGATTTACCGAAAAGTCACAATCTATATGCTCAAAATACTCACAGCTTTTTTTGATCATTATTCTTGTCAATTTGCTATAAAGCTTGCTTCTTTTTGCAATCGTCAAAAACTGATACGGAGAGATGACGTTATTTTCATTGTCGATGAGTCGGATCAAACATTCGCTGCTTACGATCTTATTTGACACCGTGTCAAAGATGGGCTGAAAATATGGAACTATTTTATTTTCTTCGATGGCTTTGTTGAGTTTTTTGATCCACTCGATATTTTCTTTGTACTGCTTTTCTACGTTGAGCTTTTCATCGTACAGAAGAAACGATTTCTTTTGTTTTTTCGCTGATTTTAAAGCGATATCCGCTTTTTCCAAAGCCTCTTCCAGTTGAAATGCTCCCCCGATCGTGATGCGTATGGATAGTTCATTGCTTTCATAATTGAAGATCATTCCCTCAACATCATCTATCAATTTTTTTGCAATATGTATAAAGTCGTCCAACAAAGGTTTTTTCATAAAAAACAGAGCAAATTCATCACCTGAGAGATGCATCAGCGTAATATCATCCTCTTTTGCAAATATATTGTCCAGCGCACGCGCGAATGAGATCAAAATCCTATCTCCTGCTATCTGACCGAACAGATCGTTTATCTCTTTAAAGTCATCTATATTGATGATAAGAAGTGCCCCGTCGTGAAAACCGTTGATATCATGCAGCAGGCTGAGTCTGTTGGGTAATCCTGTCAAGCTGTTCGTATAAAGCTGCTTGCGTAGTTCAAGTGTTTTTTCACTGACTTTTTCTTCGAGATAATGGTTGATATTTTCCTGCTTTTTTGCATATTGCAATATTCTTTTTTGCATATTTATCAGTGTTTCGGAGATAAGCCCGATCTCATTATTCGCTTGTATAAAGGGGATCGTCACCTCTTTATTTGGAGAGTAGTTTCTCAGAGAGTTCGCGATTATCTTAAGAGGAGAGAGAAGGTATTTGACATACAAACTGAAAAACAGATAGAAGATGGTAAATCCTATAAATATCTCAATAAGCAAGATCGTATATCTTTGTACAAGCTCTTTGTAGTTTTTTGCCGAATACACAAGGACCAATGTACCGATCTCATTTTTTGAGTTGGGCTGAAAAATAGCTTTTTCTACGGTAAAAGATTCGCTTATATTGATCTCGTAATCTTTAGATCTTATTTCATCGATCACGTTGCCGTTTTTTAAGACTTTTACAGCCAATATATTTGGATTTTCAATAAGCTTTTGCATTGTGCTTTCGATCTTATCGTTCATATCAAGATAGATATTGAGTGCTATTAGCGGTTCTATCGTGCTTAAAACAAGATCGGCTTTTTCAGTCTCTACGGCATAAAAAGCTTTTTTGTTGATCTTTTCAAATACATTGAATATCACTAGTATAGAGAGAAGTGATATCAATGCGATTAAAAAGACAATTTTTGTAGAAAGAGATTTAATTCTTTTTTTCATTCAATGGCTTTAGCTTTTATTATGATTTTTATAAGCAATTATTTTAGCATACCATTGATCTCTTTCCAAGCGGCTATCGTTTTTTATTTTGTTTAAAGCAGTATTTTTGTCCGTAAATTTAACGATTTGTAACAATGCATCGACAAAATCTATTTTTTGGGTAAACAAAGTCTCTTTTTCAAGATAGATGACCGTCGATTTTTCTATGACCAATGAAAACATGATCCCCTGATTAAGGTTGTTGATATCGTATGAAAAAGATATGACTCCTCTCTCTTTAGCCATTTCGGCGATCTTATCGGTGTATTTATCCAGATTCAGCACATAAAACGCAGAGGCTTCCGTTGCATCGGATAACTTTGAAAACTCTACAAGATTGACAGTGTATTCGTATTGACCTAAATGACCGTGATATTTTTCTTCAATATACTTGCTTATATCTAAAGCAGTATAATAATCGTTTTTATCGTAGACGATCGTATAGACTATTTTTCCCTCTACTAGTTTATTTTCGATTTTTTTATCCAAGAGTATGATCTTAGGAAATATGGAAGCCTGCGCTTTGAGCAAGACATCGTCATAGCTGTATCCAAAAGCCAAACTTACAAGTGTTAAATATAGGAGGATTATTTTTTTCATTTAAAACTCCTTCATTAACGTTATGATGAAGTTTCTGCGCTCTTGCACATAATCGTCCACATAAGTATTTATAGGAGATGCATATATGACTTTGGCGTCAAATATGTTTTTTACGCTTAACATCAGCTTGTAGTCGTACTTCAGGTTCTTGTAACTGAGCGTACCGTCCAAAGTAGCGTATGCAGGCACTTTGTTACGAGTATCAGTGGATACTCTATCTTTTGAACTGACATATTTTGCAACACCGCTTAGCGATAGATTGTCATAGAGATTATAGATATAATATCCTTTTGCCAGATGGTGTGAAATATTTGGCAGTGAGTTGTCTCTTACTCCGGTGCTTTTGACATAAGATGAACCTGTTACATAGGAGTAGTTGAGATATAGGGTATCAACAGGAAAGATATTTCCTTTGTATTCGACTTCCAGACCGTAGATAACCGTGTCTAGAACATTTCTATATATAGGATCCGTTGCAGTGTTATATATCTGATTTTTATTCAGAAGGTAGAAAAGATTTGTCTGTAAATACGAATCACTTGAGAGTTTTCTGATATATGCGGCTTCAAATGCATCCACTTTTTCAGGTTCCAGATCAGTGCTTCCGACTCTGGCTGCGTTATTCATCGTAAACATCTCTTGCCATGAAGGATTTCTATGCGCACGGCTATAAATAGCTTTGTAGATGTTCTGCGGATCTTGTTGATAGACCATAGAGATCCTTGGCTCAAAACCGGCATCTTTGTATGATGTCTGCTCATAATTGAAACCATAAATGAAACTCAGGTCGTCGCTGTATTGAAACTCGTCTTGCAAAGAGAATATCTCGATATCACGTTTGGCATCTTTATCAAAAAACGGTAATCTAGTCGTATAATCTACAAGTGCAGCGTCGCCCGTCGTCCAGTTAGAGAGTTTTGAAACCATATCTATAGTCTCCTCTTTTATCAAACGATAGCCGGTCGTGATAACGTGTCGGTCGATTCCGTTATATTTTACGTAAGAGGATTGGTACAGTGTTCTTTGTACGGCTAGATGTTCTCCGTATATCCCGTTTGGAAAACTGACATTAGTGATACCGCCGCCATTGAGGTACTGTTCATAATCCATAAATTGTAAACCATCAGGTGCAAGTTTGGCTTTAGAATCAAATGAGCCGTATTTTACCCCGGCTTTGATATCGACTTCGTAGTCATCGATGTTTTTGTCGTAGCCTAGATCAAGATAGTAACTCGGCAGTTTTAAGCGGTCATAATGTTCGGGCAACGAAAGGTTGATACCGTAAGCACTCCCCTGTGAATGATCAAGCGCCCTTGCTTTTAAAGTAAAGTCTTTATATGTCAGGTTGACGCTAAGGGAGTAGTCTTTTAACCATACCGGAGCATCGCCGGTTTGAGCCAGACCGGTATTGTCATAAAGACCTGTGATACTCATAGACCCTTGGGAATATCCATCGATCCCCGCAGGCAGTTTTTTGTCATCTTGTTGGTAATAAAAATCTATAAAGACTTTCAGATCATCTTGTTTGAAAGTTTTTAAGAATCCTGCCATCCTGTAGTCGTATGAGCCGTATTTAAAGACAAGCTCATCACTCGACTCGAACCCTTTAAAATCTTCTGCATAAGTGATGACATTGATGGAACCTGCATACGCGTTGACTCCGTTAGTCTTACTACCGGGACCTCTGACGACCTCGATCCTTTTGATCATCTCTATAGGCATCCCGAGATATTCCGAGTACGCATCAAAAAAGAGGTTGTTTACGACTACATTATCTATGAAAAGTTTTGTCTGTCCGTATGCAAGAGAGTTCGAACCTCTAAAGATCGGTGTCTGGTTATTGAAATTATCCGTTGCCATGTCGATACCGGGAACGAGTTCCAAGGCACCCTTAAGGTTGGAAACACCGAGTTTTTCAAGCTCTTTTCCTTGAAAGACAGAGATGATATAGGGTTGGTATTTCTCATTTTGCTTTGTTATAGTCGCGACTTGGTTGAAATTTTCCATGTCATTGGAGATAGAAGCTAGAATGTCATCCATTTTGGCATCTAGATTTGTAAGACCAAGGAGTGTCAATAGAATGAGAGAAAATCTATAAGCAGTACGATCAGTTTGAAGTTTCACACTATTTCCTCTCACATGGTTTGAAATAAAGAAGTTTGAATCTTTGTTAATCTTTTGTTAATAATGTATTGTAGCCAATTTTTATCTAAATAGTTCAGATATGTGATAAAAATAAGAGTTTGATATTAAGTTTGGTGATTAAAAAACATATAAGAATATTTCTTAATTATATTTACTAGATTTTAAAACTATTTCAGTATTAATCTTATCGGTGCTATAACATGAATTGAAGATTCGCTCTTAAAGGAGTTTTCATGAAACGGATTATAGGTATCTATACCGAAAACAAGAACAGTGTTCAATTTTACATTCGCGGGACTATGGAAAACTTTCAACCACTCTCATCAGACCCGAAGGATCTGCGTCGTTTTTTCGAGTTTGAAAAAGCTGCTGAGATCATCTACAGAGTAGACAAGAATTTTATACAGTACACCTCCAGCATCGGCAGAAAACATATCTACGATCACCGCGAGGGAACAGACAAGTCCTTTTACTTCAAGTGGGTCAGTTTTAAAGAGGAAAATATCCATATAAGCAACCCTTATCTTCATCACATTACTGGTCAGCCCACGCTTACAGCGGTAAAACGCTATAACGACGAGTATATCGTAGTGGATTTCGATATGCTTAAACTGCTTGAAGAGCTTCGTCTCATCGAGCATAACAGCGCTTTTGAAAAAGTAAATACATATATTATGGCAAGCGGAGGCATACTGCTTGGCATCGTCTCTATATTTTTGATCCTCTACGGCGGATACATATTTTTTCATATGATCTATTCTCCCAAAACAGGTGAGGCGGTCATGCATGAGATATTTACATCCATCATCTCCATCACCATCGGGCTTGCGATTTATGATCTGGCAAAGACGATCGTGGAAAACGATGTGCTGTTTAAAACGTTCAATTACGGAAACGATCTTCAAAACAGGACTCTTACGAAGTTTTTGACCTCTATTATCATCGCTTTGTCCATAGAGTCTTTGATGGCGGTATTTAAAATCGTTTTGGATGATTACAGCAAGCTTATAAACGCGTTTTATCTGGTGCTTGGAGTCACACTGCTCATCCTTGGAACGGCAGTGTTTAATATGCTTTCACGACAAGAGAAGTAGGGTATCAGTGTATTTGTAAAGGAGTTTACCTATAATAGCCGTAACAGATCATTATACAGGCTCGAAAATGAAAAAACTCAAATACAAAAAGATAGACGCTTTTGCGTCTTCTAATTCTAGCGGTAATCCTGCAGGAGTCGTTTACTTGAAAAGTTTCAATGACATAAATGCTGATGAGATGCAACAAATCGCAAGAGAACAAAAAGGCTTTGTAAGCGAAGTAGGCTTCATTTGGGAAGAGAGCGAGGGCAGTTTCGGACTGCGTTACTACTCCAGTGAACGAGAAGTCGAGTTCTGCGGTCATGCTACCATTGCCATTATGTATGATCTCATAAAAAACAGAGCTGACCTTTTGGCAAAAAAACAGCTCATCATCAAAACAAAAAACGACATCTTGCATGTAGAGAATCACATACCGGGCAACGACTCTGTCTTTATCACGGCACCTAACCCGAAATACAGGACTCTTGATGTTAAAAAAGAGGAGATAGCATCCGCCTTACATGCAGATGCACGGATAATAGACGAGCGTTTTGACATAAGTGTCGTCAACGTAGGTTTGGAGACTTTGATCGTTTCCATAAAAAATCTTGAGGACATCTTACATGTAGCACCGGAATTGGAAATACTAAATGCCTTTTGTAAAAACCTACATGTAGATATCGTTATACTTTTTACACAGGAGTGCTTTAATGCGACAAACAGCTACCGCACAAGAGTCTTCGCCGCGACATTCGGCTATCTCGAAGATCCTGCGACGGGAAGCGGAAACAGCGCGTTTGGACACTACCTCTTAAAACGAAACATGTGGAACGGCGAGCCGATGAATATCGAGCAAAACGGACTTAAAGAAAATTTTAATACCGTCAAACTTATAGCAAAAGAGGGAAAAGTCTTGTTTGGCGGCGGAGCAAATGTTAAAATAGACGGAGAGTATTTTTTAACTTAAGAGATGAGAATTTTGGTTATGAAAAACATTTTGGATTACATTGAAGTTGCAACATCGGGTCAACTTGGTAATATTTAGAAGGAAAAAAGAGTGGCATTGGACAAGATCGTAGACAAGATGGACGTTTTTGCGGAACAATATGAGGGAATCGACCTTCATGGCAAGAAGATCACAAAAGCGGAGTTTGAAGATTGTACTTTTGTCTCGTGTGATTTCAGTGAGACCTTTTTTTCTTCATGCAAGTTTATCGGATGCCGTTTTGAAAACTGTAATTTAGCTCTGATGAAGCTGACCAATACAAAGATGGGCGATGTCGATTTCATATCGTGCAAGATGATAGGGATAGACTGGACGATGCTGGATCACAAAAGTCTGCTGAGTACCGACTCTCTACGATTTAAAGAGTGCATCTTAAACGACAGCAATTTCTTCGGTTTGACGCTAGAGGGAGTTGTGATGAAAGAGTGTCGCGCTAAAGATGTCGATTTTCGCAACGCAACACTTCAAAAGGCAAATTTTACAGGCAGCGATTTTAAAGGCGCACTGTTTGGCAATACCCATTTAGAACATGCCAATTTCACCGATGCACAAAACACCTCCATCGACATACGTTCCAACCACCTCAAAGGCGCGATTTTCAGCCGTTATGAGGCACTTTATCTCTTAGAGACAATGGGCATAGTGCTGGTGGATTGATCCGGTTTATTTCTGTTTTTTAAAATAAAGTGTACACCATCCATAAGGCTCGATCGTGCCCTCAACGAGTCTGCACTCTTTTTTTTCAGGTATGTAGTAGGTACATGTAGAACACTGTTGCGCATCATGAGACTGGTCTTGATACTTTACCTTGTCTTTTGGAGCTTTGGCATACAGAGGTGTAGCACTAAACGTGACTAGACCGAGCAGAGCCATATATCTAAAGAAACTTCTTCGTGTTGAAACCTTCATGACGATCTCCTTTAAGAAAAATCATTAACTTTGAAAAATGCACTAGCCAAGAGAGTAACACAGTGACACTTATTTAAGTATTATTTTTTTGCTTTAAATTGTTATCATACATAAAAAGAAGAAAAGCTGTTTTTATCCTAATAAATGAGGGTTTGAGTCATGAAAGAGATTCTAAATTACATCAAAGTCAATGAAAATATAGCAACGTCGGGTCAACTGACAAAAAAACAGTTTAAACAGATAGCAAAAGAGGGCTATGATGTAGTCATAAATCTTGCTATGCATAATCGCGGAGCACTGCCCCAAGAGGACAAAATAGTCTCCAAAAACGGGATGCTATACATCCATATCCCCGTCACTTGGGAAAAGCCGGAATTGGAGAGACTGACGCTGTTTTTAAAACTCTTGGAGAGCTTACAAAAAGAGAACAAAAGAGTTTTTATCCACTGCATCAAAAACTACAGAGCTTCTGTGTTTATTTTCAAATACAAACAATGCATACTCAAAGAAAAAGATGCCAAACTGATCGCTCCAAAAGAGTACAAACCGAGTAAAGTTTGGCAGGAGATCATAGATGCGGATATCTTGCCAAGCACAGACGGTAAACTATGAAGATAAAAAGAACCTCTTACGTTGATGAAGCTGAAAAAATGAAATGGAGAAAATAGTATGCGTATATTTACAAGTTTATGTTTAATAGTCTTGGCTCTTTTTGCAAAAGAGCCGGATTTTGGAAACTATGACGGGAGTGCCGTTATCTTGGATATAAATAACTCAAAACGAATGGTTTTTGGTGTACATGCTAATGAAAGATTAAATCCTTGTTCTACTTTTAAAATTCTCAACAGTATGATAGCGTTGGATAGCGGTGTTATAAAAGATGAGAATGAAATTATCCCGTGGGACGGTGTGATACGTGAGTATTCAGTATGGAATCAAGATCACTCAATGCGTTCTGCAATCGCTGTATCTGCCGTGTGGTTTTATCAAGAGTTGGCACGACGTATCGGGGCAAAACGGATGCAAGAAAACGTAAGCAAAGTCCACTACGGTAATGCCGATACTTCGCATACCCTTACTGATTTTTGGTTGGGTGGCGGAAGTCTCAAAATTTCGCTTTTGGAGCAGGTGGATTTTCTTTCAAAACTTGTTAAAAATGAGTTGGCGTTTTCAAATCGGGCAATGCGCATTGTAAAAGATATCATGACTCTGGAAAAACGTGCAGATTACCAGTTCGCGGGTAAAACAGGAAGCTGTAACAGTGTCGGTTGGTTTGTAGGTTTTCTAAAGCAAGATAACAAAACGCAAGTATTTGCTTTTAACATAAAGGGTGATGGAGCCAATGGAAAAGAGGCAAAAAGAATTGCAACACAATATTTAAAAGACGGACACTGAGATGGGAATTTATATGAAAGAGTTCATCATAAAGGTTTAAAATCATGAAGACAAAAAGAACCTCTTTTGAAAAAGACTCCACAGGAGAATATGCCGAACTCTTCTTACATGTAAGAGATTACATAAAGATCTGTATAGGCAACGATGCCAGAGAAAAGTACAGTGAAAACATCACGACTTTGTACTCAAAAGAGGGCGGATTTTGCTACATTCGAGTCAAAGACGACTATGTCCACATCGGCTGGTTTCGAGGCAGACACATAGACGACAAGTACAATCTGCTCTTTGGAAAAGGCAAGACGATTAGAGGGCAAAAAGTCTATAAGCTCGATAAACCGACACGTGATGCTATAAAACACTATGTCCATGAAACTTTGATGTTTTTGTTTGAGCATAATGCGTTGATGGAGTTAAAAAAAGGTTAAGAACTACAACGATATTGACAAAGCGTACAAGATTATGTACAATATGAAATATTAACTTTTCAAAGGAGACGACATGGTAAAAGTTATGTCAGCTAGTCAGGCAAGAGCAGATATCTTTAAACTTATGGATGAGACGGCACAGACGCATGAGCCTATCCTTATCACTGGAAAAAGAAATAATGTCGTAATGATGTCAGAAGAGGACTACAAAGCCATAGAAGAGACGCTTTACCTAAACTCCATACCAAATATGGTCTCCTCCATCCAAGAAACGATGCAAGCTGATGACAGCGAGTTTAGCGAAGAAGTACAGTGGTAGAGTATAAAATACTTTACAGTAAACTAGCACAAAAAGATGCTAAGAAGCTCTCAAGTGCGGGCTTACATGTAAAGGCAAAAGAGCTTATAGAGATCATCAAAAAAGATCCTTTTCAAAACCCTCCACCATACGAAAAACTCGTAGGAAATCTCAGCGGAGCATATTCCAGAAGAATCAACATACAACACCGTTTTGTCTATGAAGTACGAGAAAGCGATAAAGTCGTAAGAGTTCTGCGTATGTGGTCGCATTATGGGGAGTGATAGTTGTAGAGATAAACAGAAAAAATAAGGATTATTATGAGATATAACAACTAAGTCTGAAATAAGAGTGATTATAATATAGGTAAAAAGTTTCAGATTTATAATTGTATATGTATCATTATAGTGTTATATAAATCAAGCTAAAAGAAGACCAGAAATAATTTTTTTAAGCAAGAGAGATGTATATGGGTAGAAGAAATGAAGAAGACTTCATAAATTTAGTCAAGCTAGCTGAAGAAGAAGCCAAATCTAATATCAAAGTTTATAACTTAAAAGTAATTTTATTTGCACTCTTTGGTTATATGGCAATTTTTTTCTTTGTGACTATATTAATAGGCTTTATTTGGGGACTAGCTATTATCGTCTCTATCGAAGATACAAATTTTATGTTATTCATCATAATTAAAAAATTTGCCATTGCTTTTTTCATGCTTTTTTTAGTTATCTTGCGGGCACTTTGGGTTACTTTTCCTGCTCCTAAAGGGTATGTATTGAAAAAATCTAATTTTCCTGAATTATTTATTGAAATTGATAATCTTACAAAGCAGCTAAAAGCACTTAAAGTTCATAAAGTTCTTTTAGATTCAAGTTTAAATGCTGGTGTTGTTCAATGTCCTCGTCTTGGTATCTTTGGTTGGCAAAAGAATTATTTAATTATTGGTTATCGACTTTTATTAACTCTCTCACCTGAAGAAATGAGATCTGTTTTAGCGCATGAATTAGGTCATTTATCTAGTAATCATAATCGTTTTAGGGGTTGGATATATAGAATTCGTGTAACATGGTTACAACTAATGGATGAATTAGAGCAAGCAGAAGCGAGCAGTACAATATTTTTTCGTAAATTTTTTCAGTGGTACTCACCTAAATTCGAAGCATATTCTTTTATTTTAGCTCGCCATAATGAGTATGAGGCAGATAATATAGCAGCAACATTGACTTCACCATATATTGCAGCTAGTTCTTTAATTAGTGCCTATGTATCGGCTCCTTTGCTGGATATGAAATATTGGAACTCCTATTTAAAACGTGCAGAAGAGGAAGCAGAACCGTCATATTCTCCATATAATGGATTGACGGATTTTTTAAAGAAAAGTATTTTGACGACAGAAGAACTACAAGATACTCTTGATAAAGAGATGTCTATAGAAACACATTATAATGATACACACCCTAGTTTAAAAGATCGTTTATCTGCATTAGGCGTAACAGCTCAAATACCACGTATTCCAAATGTAAATGCAGCAAATATATGGTTAAAAAATCACTTAGAAGAGATTAATCAATATTTTAGTTTAAATTGGGAAAAAGAGAACTTAGAAAGTTGGAAACAACGATATGAGTACATTACAAACTCAAAACTACAGCTTGAAAAATTTTCTGAACAACCTATTGACAATTTGAATAATGAAGAACTATGGAACTATGCGTGGTTGACAAAGGAATTAAAATCAGGTGAAGATGCTTTACATTTATTTGTTGCTTATATACAGCGTAATCAAAATGATCCTGACGCAGCATATTTAATAGGAACTACTTTGCTTGAACAAAAGGATTCTGAAGGGTTGGAATATCTGAAAATTGCAAGAAAGAGTGACCATTATTTAGAACAATCAGCTAATATTGGATTTAATTATTTGAAAGAACAGCAAAAAGAGGAAGAAGCAGAATTTTGGTGGCAAGAGTGTGTTGAAGAAAATAATATTTTTATTGCAGCGAATAAAGAAAGAAATAGTTTGACATTAGAAGATGAATTTGTTTTTCCTTATATTGATAAAGCATTATTGCAACAGATTATTCAAATTTTAAAAAAGCATACAAAAATAAGAAAAGCTTGGTTGGCAGAAAAAAAGCTTCAGCACTTTTCAGAGGATAGAGTTTATGTTATTGCTTTTACATCAAGAACTTTCTTTTTCAAAAAAGAACTTCAGGTTGAATTAGCTGAAGATATTGGTTCAATTAATATTCGATTCTTTGTTATAAGTAATATGAAATCAATAAGATTATTACATACAAAAATATGTAATATTGGAGAACGAATTAAATAAGATAATAGAATTTTTTTAAGCCTCAAAATGCTAAACTTGAAAAATTTTACAAAAAGGAGTCACCATGCGTTTTTTAGTTTTAGTCTTGTTTGCTCTTGGCATCTCTTATGCGGGTAATTTTACTCTTGCGAGTGATGATCTTGGCGGTCAGTTCGGTATCAATCAGGAGTATAACGGGTTTGGGTGCAGCGGTAAGAACATCTCTCCCGCACTGAGATGGTCGGATGCACCTGCGGGCACGAAGAGCTTTGCTGTTACCATGTACGACCCAGATGCGCCGACGGGGAGCGGATGGTGGCACTGGATCGTGTATAACATCCCCGCTACTACCGTCAATATAGGAACTAATGCAAGTGCTTTAAATACACTTCCTTACGGTGCTGTTGAAGGTGTGACAAGTTACGGAGTCGCCGGTTTTGGCGGTGCGTGTCCTCCAAAGGGCGACGAAGCGCATAGATACATCATCACTCTTTATGCTTTAGACGTAGATAAACTCGATCTGCCTGCTAGTGCAACTCCTGCAATGGTAGGGTTCAATCTCAATGCTCACGCCATAGGGAAGAGTGCGATCATCTCTTACTACGGCAGAAAATAACTCTACACCCCGATAGGGATGTAGTAACTAAGACTAAACTCTTCGTCATCGGATAAAAAGTGGTTTTTATGATAGATGGCGTAAGAGGGGTTTGTCGTCGTCTCGTATCCGCTACTCACCAGCCAGTTGAAATAGACCCAGTGCATAAACTTCAAGACATCCCCGTATTTTCCGCTAAAATCAAACTTTGCATACACGCCTTTTGGGATAGTCAGCGTCGGCAGTGAAGTGTTTTTTAGCTCTTTTTTTAAGACTACGCAGGCGATGTACTGGCACTCGTCCAGCGGGATGATGGTCGGGTTGTCGTGATGCAGTCCTATCTGTGTGAACTCTGTGATGTTATTGCAGAGTGTCCACGTCTGAAGCTTTTGCCATGTCTCTTTGATGCTTCTGTCATACCCCTTGTGTCTTATGTAGTAGCAGTTCATCTGAGGCATTTTGAGGATCGTTGGTTTTAGGGATGAGAAATCGGCCGTGGAACTCGAAGCGCTTTGAGATTTTGTGAGGATAGTCTCCACATAGGTGTTGTAGCCGCCGTTTCTCCACTCTTTTGGCGTCATGAAAAATTTGTCTTTAAAGACCTTGGAAAACGCGGTCTGCGAGCTGTAACCGCACATCTTTGCTATTTGTGTTATGGTCGAGTTTTTGTTGGTCAAAAGAAGACTTGCGGCTTTTTGCAGACGGATGGATTTTATGCTCTCATACACATTCTTGCCAAACTCGTTTTTAAAGACTCTGTGCAGATGGTATTTGCTTACATGTAGGTTCTCGCTCAGTTCATCGAGGTTGATGTCTGTGTCTATGTACTTGTAGATGTAGTAGATGATGTCGTTGGCGATCTTCGTATGTTTTTGGATAGTGTCTTTTTTCATGATTATATTATAGCAACAATCCCATAGTTTTTGAGCAATATTAGATATGATTTATAACAATAATTATGCAGAATGAAATCTGTTTTTCAAATACAATGGTGAAAATTTTTAGAGGTACTAAAATGAAAAGATCATTTATACGAGAGATATTGGAGTCAATTGATGGTGAGACTATCTCGTTTGCGGGAGGATTGCCCGATGAGAGTCTGTTTCCCATAGAGGATTTACGCAAAGCCAGTGACAAAGTGTATGAAAATCCAAAAAACTTGCAGTATACCATCAGCAACGGCATCACCCCTTTACGTGAAAAGATAGCCGACTTTTACAACAAAGAGGGGTTTGCGACAAAGCCTTCAAACATCCTGATAACTACGGGAAGCCAGCAGGGGCTTTATATCATCGCAAAATACTTCGAGCACAAACAGATCGTTATAGAAGAGCCCTCATATCTGGGTGCGGTAAATATCTTTAAGATGAACTCTTTGGATATGAGACCTGTTCCGTTAGATAATGACGGCATAGACACGCAGAGATTTTGCGATGCGTACAAAGATGCAAAACTGGCGTATCTCATCCCTGATTTTCAAAATCCTAAAGGTGCGCAGTACAGTGAGCAAAAAAGAGAAGAGATAGCCGAGTGCGTATTGCAAAACGGCGGCTATATCCTAGAAGATGCGCCATACAGCGAGCTTTATTTTGAGACAAAAGCCAAAAGCATAAGTTCGCGCATTCCTGAGCATAGTTTTCATCTTGGTTCGTTTTCCAAGACTCTCGCCCCAAGCCTTAGAATAGGGTGGATAAGAGCCAATGAGGAGATCATAAGAGCGCTCACGATGATAAAGGAAACCATAGACCTGCACAGCTGCGGCATCTCGCAGTATATTTTGGATAACTATCTTGATGATAGTGCAAGATATGAAAAGCATCTGGACAATCTTCGGTATACTTATAAGACAAAAATGGGGATTTTTACCTCTGCCTTAAAAGCGGAGCTGCCTGAGTTTGTTTTTGAGATGCCAAAAGGCGGGATGTTCGTGTTTGGCTCACTCAAAGGATTTGATACGTTTAAACTGGTTTATGAGTGTATGGACAACAAAGTCGTTTATGTACCTGCAAACCAGTTCTATCTGGATGGGCGCATCAGTGATGAGATACGTTTCAACTACACCTACTCTACAAAAGAACAGGTCACAGAAGGTCTCAGACGCATAGGCAGGGTAATCAGGAAGTCATAACAAAGGATGAAAGATGGATAAGTTCTTACAAGCGGCGATAGATGAAGCGAAACTGGGTCTCTCTGAGGGCGGAATTCCCATAGGTTCTGTGTTGGTCATTGACGGTGAGATAGTCGGACGCGGACACAACAGACGTGTTCAAAACGGGAGTTCCATCCTACATGCAGAGATGGACTGTTTTGAAAATGCAGGAAGACTCAAAGCAGAGGATTACAAAAAAGCCACTCTCTACTCGACGCTTTCTCCGTGTGATATGTGCAGCGGTGCTGTTTTGCTCTACGGCATCAAAAAAGTCATAGTCGGAGAGAACAGGACGTTTCAAGGACCAGAAGAGTATGTACGCTCTCGCGGTGTGGATGTCACTGTCGTCGATGACAAAGAGTGCTGCCAGCTTATGGAGTCTTTTATAAAAGCATCGCCTGAGTTATGGGATGAGGATATTGGCAAGTAACCTTGTCTTTCGACTTTATGAGAGTCTGTATGAGACTTACGGGGCGCAGGGTTGGTGGCCATTCATAAAGGGCGGTTACCATCTTGGGGAGTATGATTATCCTAAAAGCGAGGCTCAGCTCTTTGAGATATGTCTGGGCGTCATCCTTACGCAAAACACTACTTTCACATCAGTCGTAAAATCACTGCACAATCTAAACGACATGGGCTGTCTGACTAGCAGTGCTATTAAAACGATGCCTCTTGATGCACTGAAATCTGCCATACGACCCTCAGGATATTTCAACCAAAAAGCCTCTTATATCTTGGAGTTCATAACCTTTTTTGAAAAGTTAAACGGCAGGGCACCCACAAGAGATGAACTCTTACATGTAAGGGGAATAGGCGAGGAGAGTGCTGATTCCATACTGCTGTATGCCTACAACAGGGCAGAATTCGTCGTGGATGCCTACACAAAAAGGATGCTGATCCATCTTGGAGTCTTTGGCGAGGGCGTAAAGTATCGTGAGGTAAAAGATTTTATGCAGTCTCAGATAAAAAAAGAGATAGCGGATGAAAAAGAGCTTGTTATTATCTATCAGGAGTTTCATGCGCTTATAGTCGCTCACGCAAAAAAACATTACTCCAAAAAGCCTTACGGAGTGGGATGCTTTTTAGATATAATTCCTTAAAAAAAAGCAGAGATAGATGAGAGAGTTTTATACACAGGTTGAAAACGGCAATTTAGTAAAGATAGAAGTCGAACTTGAAGCGCAGCAAAAGATCGATGAGGTAGAGTTCTATCCTTGGCTGTATACGGTATTTATAAAGCTCAAAACTCCTACAGCAGAGGGTCTTGCAGATGAGGATGAAGAGGATTTCTTATCTGAGTGCAAAGAGAGACTGGCTTTAAAGCTTGAAGAGAAAGAAAAAGCTGTCTATGTTGGTTCAAAGACCACTGATGGCTGGTATGAACTCTACTTTTACCTGCAAGACCCTAAAGGGATCGAAAACCAGACAAAAGATATCTTAAACGCTTTTGGTTACAAATTTGAAAGTAACTCCGTTAAAGATAGAAAATGGAACCTGTATGAGACAAATCTATATCCGAATCTTTTGCAATCGCATCATATACAAAGCCGTCAGATCATCGAAGAACTTATAGAAGAGGGCGACGATCTGAGTAAAGAAAGAGAAGTCGAACACTACATCCTTTTTCAGACAAAATCACTTCGTGAAAAGTTCATCGCATCGCTAGAAGAGAAAGAGCTTACATGTAAGGATGAGTTTGAACGTGACAGCGAAGAGTTTGAATACGGCATCATCGTCCCGATCATACAGATGGTAGATATACAGACGATGAACAAGACGACAGATATGTTTATGGAGCTTTGTGCAAAAGAGCATGCATATTACGAGGGTTGGAGTACATCGATGGCGGAAGAAGAAAATTGAAAAAACTTTTTGCGATAAAAGGGATAATCTACTATACGGCAGCTCTGTTTCTTAATGCCTTTACCGATCTAGGGCATAAGATCATTATCCAAAACACCATCTTTAAGATCTACGACGGAAGTGAGCAGATAGTCCTCACTGCCATCGTAAATGCGATGATACTGCTTCCTTTTATCCTTCTTTTTACACCATCGGGTTATCTTTCCGACAAATTTCCTAAAAACATCATTATGAAGTACTCGGCGCTCTTTGCCGTTTTTATCACGCTAGGTATAACGTTTTCCTACTACATGGGCTGGTTTCTGGCGGCATTTTTTCTTACTTTTTTACTTGCTTTGCAAAGCGCTTTGTACTCTCCTGCAAAATACGGTTATATCAAAGAGCTGGTCGGCATCAAATTTTTAACGGCAGGCAATGCACTTGTCCAAGCAACGACAACGGTTGCGATACTCGGCGGGATCATCTTTTATACCATACTTTTTGAGATAAATATCACGTCTGCATTTAGCAGTGAAGCAGACATCTTGAAGATGGTCGCACCGCTTGGATGGCTGCTGGTCATCGGCTCTATCATCGAGTTTGTCTTTACATGTAGATTAGAAAACAAGATGATATTTCAAAGCAAGATAAGTTTTGATATTAAAAAATATGTAAGCGGGTATTATCTTAGAAAAAATCTTATGATAGTCCGCAGAAAGCGCGATATTATCGAGTCTATCTTGGCTTTGTCCGTGTTTTGGTCGATCTCTCAAGTGGTGCTTGCCATCTTTGGAGCGTATGCAAAAGACACCCTGCATATAGACAATACTATCTATGTTCAAGGAGCGATGGCATTGGCAGGGATCGGCATAATCATAGGTTCTGTCTTAGCTTCCAAGTTTTCAAAATACTACGTCAACATCGGGATGGTACCTGTTTCTGCATTTGGACTTAGTATGATGGTCTTGCTTTTGCCGTTTAGTTCATCGTTTTTAGAAGTGATCGTGCTCTTTATGTTCTTTGGAGTCTTCGCAGGACTTTTTATCGTCCCGCTCAATGCCTATATCCAAGAGCTCTCTCCACGCGTTCATCTGGGGACTATACTCGCGGGTAACAATTTCATCCAAAACATCTTCATGTTTTTCTTTTTGGCTTTGACGACGGTTTTTGCCTACTTCGGTATGGATGTCGAGATGCTTTTTTACATCATGTTTTTTGTCGGATTGGTCATGGCCGTCTATATGCTGCGCCGTCATATCATCATGTTCTTCTGGTTTATATTTGAGAGCGTTTTGGGGCTTAGATATAAGTTCAAGTTTATCGGTGTGGAGAATATTCCGCAAGACGGAGCGATACTTTTTATGGGTAACCACATCAGCTGGATAGACTGGATCATTATGCAGTTTCCCATCAAAAGACGTGTTGCGTTTATGATGGAGAGAGATATCTATCATTGGAGACTTTTTCATAAGCTTTGGCAACTCGGCAATGCCATCCCGCTTTCGGTAAAAGCGAGCAAAGACGCATTTTTGGAAGCAAGACGCCGCATTGCCGAGGGCAGGTGTGTCGTGATCTTCCCGGAGGGGCAGATAAGCTACACCGGAGAGATGGGAGAGTTTTACCGCGGATATGAATTAATCGCAGGTAAAAGTGAAGGTGTTATAATTCCATATTACATCGGCGGGATGTGGGGAAGCGTACTTTCCCGCAGTAAAGAACGCCACAAAGAAAAAGGCTCGCTGTTTAAACGCGAAGTCACTGTCATCTACGGTAAACCCATAGCACTGAACACAAAAGTAGAAGAGATAAAAAAAGAGTTACACATACTAAAGGAAAAATATGAAGCCAAATAAACCGAAATATACGCTATTTAAAAATGCGACTTACGCATTAGAAGGCTTTATCGAGATCACAAAACATGAAAGCTCTTTCAAACTTCAACTGCTTCTTTTTGCAGTGATGAATGTGGTCGCTTGGACACTCAATATCAGTTTTATGAACAGCGCGATACTTTCACTCTCATTGTTTATCCCGATAATCGCAGAGGTCACGAACAGTGCGATCGAACGTGTCGTGGATCTGGTCACCGTCGAACATCACATCATGGCAAAACGCGCAAAAGATGCGGGCGCTACGCTGGTACTTTTAAGTCTTGTACTTACGGGACTGATCTGGATCGTTATTTTAATAGACTCGTTTAAATTGGTATAGATCTTTTATGATCGCTATCTTCTCAGAGTAGCGACCAGTCTTTTTGGTCGGAGTATCAACTCCAGTGCGTCTATGCTGTCCTTGCAGATGATGTCTGCACTCATCAGCGTCTCTTTGGCACACCCCTCATCACCTAAAACCGCTATGCCTATGGCTGCATTTTTCAGCATCAAAGCATCATTGTTCCCGTTTCCTATGGCTATGGAGTTTTCCGCTTGTAGCTCTTGTACAAAATCAGCCTTTTCTTTTGTATGATCACTGCTCGATAATATCTTGATATCGGCTCCAAATCCCTCTAGCTGTGACTTAACACTGCCAAAAGTATCTGCCGTGATGACAAAGACCCTGTAGTGTTTTGACAGCTCTTGAAAAAGTGCTTTTATCTGAGGTAATACTTTGCCGTCTTTGGCAATAGTTCCATTATAGTCACATACGATATTGTATATCTCGATATTTTTAAAATTCGGTATTTCTATCATTTTTTTATCCTTGGTACGGGATTATATCGTAAGGGGCATTTATATTTTTGAGATTGTTACTTATATGTAATAATTGGGATGTAAAATCCCGACATGAATTATAAAACCGTATTTGTATCAGATATCCACTTAGGAACACGTTTTTCTCAGGCTGAACTGTTTTTAGATTTTCTCAAAGATGTAGAGTCTGAAAACCTGATTTTTGTCGGTGACATCATAGACGGCTGGGCTATCAAGCGAAAATTCAAATGGGATCAGTCTCACTCTGATGTCATCCAAAAAATCCTTCGCAAAGCCCGCAAAGGTACAAAAGTCCACTACATCACAGGCAATCATGATGAGTTTTTAAGAGAGTTCATTCCTCTTTTTTTAGGCGATAACTTTGAGATATCCAACGAGATGGATTATCATGCCATCAATGGGAAAAGATATCTTGTGACACACGGCGACTTTTTTGACAGTATCACGATGACAAAAAAATGGCTGGCGATCCTTGGCGATATCGGTTATGACTTTACGCTGTATCTCAACCATCATATAAACACCCTTAGAAAGCTGTTTCGCATAAAAAAACATTGGTCACTTTCAAAATATGTCAAAGACAATGTCAAAAGCTCGGTCAGTTTTATTACCAACTTTGAAGACATTTTGGCTGAACACGCAAAGAGAAATGATTATGACGGTGTTATCTGCGGACATATCCATAAAGCGGAGATCAAAAGTATAGATACGGTAGAATACTTAAATTGCGGCGATTGGGTAGAATCATGTACGGCAGTCGCAGAAAATTTTGACGGCAGTTTCGAGATCATACATTGGTTGGACAGATGAGAGAGATAACATTAGCCCTTTCAGGCGGTGCGGCGCGCGGTGCTTACCATTTGGGAGTCTTACAGTTCATAGAAGAAAACGATATACATGTAAACGCGATCAGTGCCACATCCATCGGGGCTGTCATAGGTGCGAGCTGGTTAAGCGGCGTGAGTGCAAAAGAACAGCTAGCCATCTTTAAATCCAAAGAGTTTAAAAAGGTGTTTAGCTTTAATTTTTTCAGAAAATCCATCTATAGTATAGACACAAATGCCAAGATATTAGACCGCTTGGTTTTAAAGAAAAATATTCAAAATCTTGAGATACCGTTTTTTGTGACAGCGATCGATATCAACAGCGGTAAAAACATCTATTTCGACAGCGGTGATCTAAAGACTCTGTGTTTTGCATCTTCGGCACTTGTCCCGATATTTGCACCCGTAAAATATAACGGATACAAACTGGCTGATGGCGGATTTATCGATCATATACCGATACAGCCTTTGAAGTCATTTCCTTTTGAGCTAGTCGGGGTCAATCTTCATCCCATATATCAAAGCGAGGTAAAAGACAGCATCTTCAGTTATATAAAAAGGGTTTTATATATCAGTATGTATAGGGACAGTTTTGAGGCAAAGGTGAATTGTGACATCTATATAACTTCCAAAAAGTTATTGGATTACAGTATTTTTTCTTTTAATCATTTTGATAAACTATTTGAACTTGGATATCAGGATGCAAAAGAGAAATTTAGTTCAAAATTGTAAAGTTATAATGTTATAATTTTATAGAATATTTTTATAGGGAATAGATATGGCAACAACTTTGATAATAGGTGCTGGTGGAGTAGGTCGCGTTGTAGCGCACAAATGTGTAATGAATAAAGATGTATTTGGCCGCATCGTACTTGCAAGTAGATCACTAGGCAGATGTAAAACAATTCAAGAGGAACTTAGCGGTGCAATCGAGATTACCACTGTTGATGCCGATAAAACACAAGAGGTCATTAAACTTATCAAGGAAGTGGGCGCAGATATCGTCATCAATGTTGCACTTCCTTACCAAGATCTAGCTATTATGGATGCATGTATCGCAACAAATACACCATATCTTGATACTGCAAACTATGAACATCCCGATGAAGCGAAATTCGAGTACAAACTCCAATGGGAAAGAGATGCTAAGTTTAAAGAAGCGGGGATCATGGGACTTCTTGGAAGCGGTTTTGATCCGGGTGCGACAAACGTATTTTGTGCTTACGCTCAAAAACACTACTTTGACGAGATCCATACTATCGATATCCTTGACTGTAATGCAGGTGACCACGGTTATGCATTTGCAACGAACTTCAATCCTGAGATTAATCTTCGTGAAGTAAGTGCGAATGGGCGTTACTGGGAAAACGGTAAATGGATAGAGACAAAACCTTTGGAGATCATGCAGGTGTGGGATTATCCTGAAGTAGGGCCTAAAGACTCTTACCTTCTTTACCATGAAGAGATGGAGTCATTAGTTCAAAATATCAAAGGTCTTAAACGAATTAGATTCTTTATGACATTTGGACAAAGCTACATCAAACATATGGAAGTCTTACAAAACGTCGGTATGCTTGGAATCGAGCCAGTAGAACACCAAGGGATGAAAATCATTCCTATCGAGTTCTTAAAAACATTGCTTCCTGATCCGGCAAGTTTAGGTGCACGTACAAAAGGCAAGACGAACATCGGTATTCTTGCCGAGGGTATTAAAGACGGTAAAAAACGCAAGATATATATCTATCAGGTAAAAGACCATGAAGAGTGCTACGCTGAGACAAAAAGCCAAGGCGTATCTTACACGACAGGTGTTCCTGCGATGATCGGTGCGAAACTTATGCTCAAAGGTATCTGGAGCGGAAAAGGTGTGTTTAACATGGAACAGATGGATCCGGATCCGTTTATGGAAGAGATGAATACTCAAGGTCTTCCATGGAAAATTATGGAGATGTAATATCATGACATACGAGAGCTTGGTTAAAAATATTGATAAGATGCCGCCTTTGTCCGATGTCGTGAACAACATGCAAGCTCTTTATGTCAGCGGCATTGAAAATGTCAATACAAAAAAGCTCGTGAAGATCATTGAAGCGGATATTATGCTGTCCGCAAATATCTTAAAAATAGTAAATTCCCCTTATTACGGATTCTCACAGAGGATCTCCTCCATCGCTCATGCCGTTATGGTCTGCGGAGCGGAAAAGACTTATTCACTTATCTTACACTACGCGATCGGTCTTCAACTCGGAGCCGATACTGCGATCTACGGACTTAATAATACGCAATTTAATGAGATGTGTGTGTTGCAAAGTTCATTGATGATGCAATGGTACGCAAAGATCAATCTACGAGAAACCCATCTTTTATCATTGCTTGCTTTGATCATGGAATCGGGGAAACTTATAATTGCAGAAGAACTTGTAAAAAGTGATTACTTAGAGGTTTACAGAAAAGGCTTTTTGGGATGTGGCAATATCCATGAGTTTGAACGAGAGTTTTTGGACACGACCTCATATGCATTAAGCGCAATGCTGTTTGAGCATTGGAATCTTGAACCTCTTTATACAGAAATATTAAAAGCTCTAGATTCAGATAACAAAGAATTCGATGCTAAACTGCAAGAGTATGTTCATGCAATACATGTCGTAAGGACGGCGATCAACCTAAAAGAGGTGTTGACCGAGGATTCTATAGAAAAAGCCTGTTCAATCATAGAAAACGATATGAAATTAAGCAGTGGACATTTTCGCACCGTCTCAAAGAGAATAAGAGAAGCTTACGCATCGTAAAACAATAGATTACGGATAATGATGAGATAGAAAAGTCAAAGAGCCAAATGGCTCATTAACCTTCGTTGTTGATATAGATCTCTGCCGGTAAAAACTGGCTTTTAAATCCTCTTACATTCGGTGCCATTTTAAAGAAAAAAGTGTTTGGATTGACATTTTCCTCTGCTGTTTTAAGACGCCATGGCTCATAAAGGTGGATAGATATTTTATAGGCGACATATCTTCTTCCCTTGTTGTCTTTTTGTACTTTTGCTAAAGCATAATCAGATTCTTGAACCTGACCATTGTTATATGCGATATGTTTTTTCCAGTACCAAGTTTCATAATTGTATTTTTCTCCTACGTACATGTAAACATCATCTGTCGTGATCGAATCCGGAACCAAGACATTTCCGTAGATGTATGCATCGGCAGTTACTTTTACTTTATTAACGCTATCGGTAAACATGTAGATATCAAAAGATTTTCCTGGCGAAAATGATATATAGTCTTGAATCGGAGCCTGAGAGTTTGTATGGATATCAAAGAAAGCTTTGTTAAACGTGATATCGCTTGTCGCGACATCCTGTTTTGGTGATGCTTTTTCAACGGTCGGCTGTTCTTTATATACAGGAACCTCTTTAACTACCTCTTTTTCGACGATCACGGGTTTTTCTACTATGACGGTCTTTTCGATTATCTTTACCTGAGGTTCTTTTGGACAATCCTCAAACTCACAATCCAAATTATCCAAAGCTTTTTGAGCTTTATATTCACTAGACGACATTCCCGCAAACAATACTGTACTTAACATGACAGAGATTAAAATAAGTTTTTTCATAACACCCCTTGTTTTTTTTATTTTAACATATAATATTTTTAATGAAATAAAAATGATACAATTTCGGTAAATTTAGTCAAATAAGTAGAATAGATGAACATACAGACTTATATATGTAAACAAAATCTTTTTCGTTGGGTGAAAGAGCTGTAAGGCTCTTTTGTACACACCTTTGTATTTTGCACTCTTTAATTTCATTTTTTCTTTCATCATCGGCGTAGTCGGCATCAGGACGTTGCGTAAAGTAAGCTCTCCAAACGAGGTCGTCTTTGCGAGTCTGCCGCTGCTTTTTGCACTCCATGAGTTTACTCAAGGATTTGTGTGGCTTGGAGTATACGGCTATATCGGACCAAGAGCACTGGATATGGCTGAGTCGATCTTTGTCTTTTATGCTCAGGGGCTTTTGCAGTTTCTTGTGCCTTTGGCAATCTGGCTTATCGAACCAAAAGGGATGAGAAAAAATATTATCGCAGTGTTGATGTTTATGGGTGCGATCCTCTCGTTATATACATTATGGGGACTAAGTATTCAACCTACGAGTGTGACTATCAAAAATCACCTGCTTTCTTACCTCAATCCTTCAACGGATAATCATCTTGTTGGAGTCATCTATGTGATTACGACCTGCGGGGCACTACTGCTGAGTCGAGATATCTCCATCCGTCTTTTTGGATGGCTGAACCTCATAGGGATAAATCTGGTCTTCTGGATCACGCCTTATGCTCTGACATCGCTTTGGTGCCTTTATGCGGCCATTGTCAGCATGATCTTGTACTTGCACTTCGTTAAAAGACGCATAGCATTTTTGGAGATGGTAAAACGAAATGAAAACCAGTGGGGAATGCAGCTTGAGACAGAATTCGTCAAACTTGCAAACCGTTACCCGAATCTTATAAATAAGATAAAATAAAAATGATACAATTTCAATAAAAAGTAGATGAATAATGAATATAGAAAATATAAAAACTCCCTGCTATGTCTGTGAAGAACAGCTTTTAGAAAATAATTTAAAACTCTTAGACCGTGTACAGCAAGAGAGCGGGGCAAAAGTGATCTTGGCACTCAAAGGTTTTGCGATGTGGTCTACATTTGACCTTGTGAGCAGATACCTTCACGGCTGTACTTCAAGCGGACTGCATGAAGCGAAGCTGGCGTATGAAGAATTTAAAAAGTTTGACCCAAAAAAAGAGGTTCATACTTATTCTCCAGCTTTTAAAGACGAGGATATCGATGAGATCGCTTCGATATCTGACCATATCGTCTTTAATTCACCTTCACAGCTGATGCGTTTTAAAGAGAGAGTTCTGTCTATAAATCCAAATATCTCAATCTCTATCCGTATAAATCCCGAGTTCTCATCATCTCCGGCAGATATGTACAACCCTTGCGGACTTTACAGTCGTCTAGGTACGACACTTGCAAACTTTGACGAGAGCGTGTTGGAACATATAGACGGACTCAATTTCCATGCCCTTTGTGAGCAGAACGTCGATGCATTAGAGGGTGTCCTCGGTGCTTTTGAAGAGAAGTTTGGAAAATACATCGACGGGATGAAATATATCAACTTTGGCGGCGGTCATCATATCACACGTAAAGATTATGACGTAGAACGCCTTATAGAGGTGATAAAAGAGTTCAAAGCCAGACATAACGACATAGATGTCTATCTTGAACCGGGAGAGGCTGTGGGTTGGCAGACGGGTTATTTGGTAGCTACCGTACTTGATATCGTTCATAACGGTATGGATGTAGCCATCCTTGATACTTCTGCAGAAGCACACATGCCAGATACTCTTGCGATGCCTTACCGTGCGGATGTAAGGTTCTCAGGAGAAGCGGGAGAGAAGAAACATACCTATAGATTTGGCGGAAATACCTGCTTGGCTGGGGATATCATGGGAGATTATTCGTTTGATGAGCCTTTACATGTAGGCGACAAGATCATCTTTGAAGATCAGATCCACTACACGTTTGTAAAAAATACCACTTTTAACGGCATCAAGCTTCCCTCTTTGGCGATTTTAAGAAAAGATGGTAGACTCGATATCATAAAAGAGTTTGGTTACGAGGATTACAGAGACAGACTCTCATGAGACAATAAGATCATAAAGAAGGGTGATGATAAAAAAGATAAAGAAACATGCCTCTACAAACAAGTTAGTGATAGTCGGGATACTCTTAGGGGTGCTGTTTGGTTCCTTTCTTCCTGAACTAGCTCTCAAGCAAAAACTAATAGGCACCGCTTTTGTTTACTTTTTAAAGATGTTGGTCGTACCACTTGTGTTTGCCAGTATCTATACTGCCATCTTAGGTCTTGGTTCACTAGAACATCTCAAAAGAATAGGTCTAAAGACGATAGGACTTTACCTTATGACTACTGCACTTGCCGTGATCGCCGCAATTACAGCTATGAATATATTTCAGATCGGTGAAAGGGTCTCTCACGAAGGTCTGAGTTATACTACAGCGGCGCAGATAGCACCTTTTTCTTTCTCATCGATGATCCTCAGTTTCATTCCGGTAAATATTTTTAAGTCTCTCAGTGAGGGTGCTATGATGCAGATCATTGTCTTTGCCATCCTTTTTGGAGTCGCATCGCTTTATCTCAAACATGAGCAGCAAAAACCAATGCTTGATTTTTTTACCTCAGTCAGCGAAGTGATGCTGAAAATGGCGGAGTGGGTCATTCTCCTTACACCTATCGGTGTTTTTAGCCTTATCTCTTATGTCATAGCCGATCAGGGTATAGAGGTCGTAATAGGTCTGTGGAAATATCTGCTTATGGTCATCGGAGTGATCCTTTTTCATGGGATCGTCACTCTGCCTGCAGTGCTTGCATTTTTTGGGAGAGTCAATCCTTACCGTTACCTCTTGGATGTACGCGAAGCAAGCATTATGGCATTTTCGACAGCATCTTCCGCCGCAACCCTTCCTATCTCGATGCGTGTCGTAGAAGAGGACGGGGACGTGGATGCCAAGACCGCTTCGTTCGTGCTTCCTTTAGGTGCTACGGTTTCCATGGACGGAACGGCGGCATATCTAAGCGTAGCAGTTTTATATATAGCGAATATGGCAGGCGTGACGCTTAGTTTTAGCGATCAGCTTCTGCTTGCTATCACGGTCGTGGCGCTCAGTGTTGGTGTCGCAGCGCTTCCGAGTGCATCGCTTGTGATGATGGTCGTGATACTTAACCAGTTAGGGTTGCCTGTAGAATATATGGCACTTATCATCGCGGTAGATCGCATACTCGATATGTGTCGGACTTCACTCAACGTGACTTCGGACTTGGTAGTAGCCAAAGTCGTAGACCAGTATGAAACAAGAGATAATACAATGAAAGGAATAGAATGATAGAAGACAAAGAGAGATGGAACATCAGACATGTAGAAAAGCCGATGCCTCACTATGTGGCACCTATCTTGGAAAAATATACAGAACTGGCAAATGTAGGCATGGCACTCGATGTAGCTTGTGGTATAGGGAGAAATACGCATTATCTGGCAGATCTTGGTTTTATTGTTGATGCTATCGATCTATCAGACTATGCGCTGGGGCAGATACGCGAAGATAAAAAGATCATAAAACATGAAGTGGACTTGGATTTTTATGATCTGCAAAAGCAGAAGTATGATCTTGTCATCAACATAAACTATCTTAACAGAAGACTGTTGTCTCAGATACCGGATGCTTTAAACAAAGACGGAGTAGTGATATTCGAGACCTTTATCGTAGCCCATGACAAGCCTGAAAAAGGGAGTATGAACCCGGATTATCTTTTAGAACCGAATGAGCTGATAAAGGCTTTTGAGGGTTTTAATATTATCTACTATGAAGAAAAAGACGTCATCAATCTAAGAGGGGAAGAGGCAAGACTGGCTTCTTTGGTGGCTAGAAAATGATGATAGATACAGTAACGGAACTCTTAGGATGGTGCAGCGTTATAAACTACGGGACCTTGATGTTTTGGTTTTTGATGTTTATCTTGGCTCATGATTTCATATACAATCTGCATAGAAGATGGTTCAAACTCTCTGTTGAGAAGCTTGATTCGATCCATTATGCAGGGATGGCATTTTACAAGATAGCTATATTTATTTTCAATCTTGTGCCATATATCGCACTGCGTATCGTTTCGTAATTCTTTAGAGAAGTCTCTTCATAAGTTCGATATGGTAGCTTTCCTGATAGTTCACGAAGTCGAAAAATCTTTTTAAGCCGTCATCTTCTATAGCACCTGAAAGCGATCTGCACATCTCTTTTGCAGCTTCCTCTTCGGCGATGCCGTCAACTACGAATTTTTGGATATCTTTTACTTTATAAGTCAGCTCGTGAAGCTCTCTTGGAAGGGCAAGGATACCCATCTTTGCCATCATCTCGCCAAAAGATTGCAGGTGGAAGTGTGATTCGTCTATGAGGTCTTGAAAGACATTGAAGTGAGTGATGTTCTCTGTACGTGCCTGCATGTAAGCATAGACCAAAATCAGCTCATACTCTTTATACGATTCCTCAAATAAAAACATCGTAAGTGCGTCGATCTGCTCTTTTGGAAGCTCTTTATCCGCGTATGTTCTTTTCATGTTAAAAGCGGTTACCTCGGCATCATTTTTCTTCTCTTCAAGAAGTGCCGTTATATAACTGATTATATAGTTTTCATCGGTTTTCATTCTAGTGTCTAAGACATTGTCGGAATAAAGTAATGCTGTCTCTTTTAGCTCAACGAGCAGATGATTGAGAACTTCAAAAACGGTCTCACTTTTTTTGAGCGTCTTAGTTCTGTCGTAGTTATAGTCATCACCGCTTTTTAAAACGTCGCCGCCGACCCATTTCATGTGGCGGAACTCTATGGTAGAAAAGTTATAAAGGTCTCTTTTTATCTGTTTGTCATTGATCGCAAAGGATGCGAACAGTATGCTTAACCAAAGTTCATGTTTTGCCTGATATAGTTTACTCATTTGCATCTGTATCCCTTTATTAAATCTCATATAGCATGAACAAAGTCCATACTATATTCAGTCACTGAAGCTTCACCTTTGGTGAGATGAGTCATTCTGACTCTACCTCACAGCTCTCTTTCATCTTGATGATATGCACTTCCTCTTTTTCACCACGCAGCAGATGCTCACGGTTTATGAGCGAAGCTACGAACGCTTCGAGTACCATATCGGTACAGATCCTCTGTTTTGGCGTAAGACCGCCGAGTTTGAGCTCCATTTTGGAGATCGCTTTTTTACCGTAGTCGATGTTTTGGTTTTTTACCATTTCACTAAACATCGAACCCACGACTACCGTGTCTTGACAGCCGTTTGTAGCATATCTGACATCTTTTATGATATCGCCGTCTGTATTGATATAGAAGATGACGTATTCTCCGGTCTTTTCATCGACTGCGACACCTATGCCGTTTGCATCATCCAGTTTTCCGTAATTTTTTGGAGCCATAAGGTGTTCTAAGACCTCAGGATTCATACCTTCAGGCATTTTTACATTTTCAAACATATTATTATCTTCAATTTTATTTGGGCTTATTATACATTAACATTCTGTATAATACGTAAAAAAAGAATCCGCTATGAGTCAAAAACAATCTCATCATCACACGAAAACAGATACTTACAAATTTACCCAAAAAGATTTTTTACCGACAACAAAAGCCGAGATGGAAGCACTTGGCTGGGAACAGTGTGACGTCATCCTTGTAAGCGGAGATGCATATATAGACTCGCCGTTTATCGGAGTGGCTATGGTCGGCAGGATGCTAGAGGGTATGGGCTACAAAGTAGGTATCATCGGTCAGCCCGACATAGAGAGCGACATCGATATCAAACGTCTTGGTGAACCGCGTCTTTATTGGGGTGTAAGCGGGGGAAGCGTAGACAGTATGGTTTCTAACTACACGGCTACGAAAAAATTTAGAAACTCCGATGATTACACACCCGGCGGTGTGAACAACAAACGTCCAGACCGTGCAGTTTTAGTTTACTGCAATCTTATCCGACGTTATTTTAAAGATACTGCACCCATAGTTCTAGGCGGCATAGAAGCAAGTCTGAGACGCGTGACACATTATGATTACTGGACAAACAAACTGCGTAAACCGATCCTCTTTGATGCTAAAGCCGATGCCCTTATCTACGGGATGGGCGAGATAGCCTTGGCTGAGCTGACTGAAGCCATAGCAAAAAAACGTGATTATAGTGATATCCGCGGAGTGTGCTATATCTCAAAAGAGCCAAAAGAGGAGTTTATCCAGCTTCCCTCACACAAAGAGTGTCTGGAGAACAAAGAGCGCTACATCGACCTTTTTGATGATTTTTACGACAATAATGATCCAATAAGTGCAAAAGGATTATGTGAAGAGGTGGACGGCAGGTACCTTATCCAAAACCCTCCGTGCGATTATCTGAATGAAAAGGAGATGGATGCCAATTCAAAACTTCCTTTTACTAGAGAACTTCATCCCTACCATGCAAAAGATGGAAAAGTAAAGTGTCTTGAGACTATCAAGTTTTCTATCATGACGCATCACGGGTGTTGGGGAGAGTGTAACTTTTGTGCTATCGGCGTACATCAGGGAAGAACTATCCGCACACGCTCAGAAGAGAACATCCTAGACGAGGCAAAAGAGTTCAACCGCTACAAAGACTACAAAGGGATCATAAGTGATGTGGGAGGGCCTACTGCCAACATGTACGGATATGAATGCGATAAGAAACTCAAACTCGGTACATGTGACCATCAGCGCTGCGTGGATGCAGATCATCTGTGTAAATCGATGAAAGTCGATCATAGCCGCAATATAAACCTTTTAAGACGTGTTCGCGAAGTCGAGGGTGTCAGACATGCTTTTGTGGCTTCAGGGGTAAGATATGACCTTATAAACGCAGATAAAAAGCATGGATATTCTTACCTAAAAGAGATGGTAAGACATCATATCTCGGGACAGATGAAAGTAGCGCCCGAACATACACAGCAAAACGTTCTTGAACTTATGGGAAAACCGGGCAAAGGGGAACTTGTCGAGTTTAAAAAGCTTTATGACAAGCTAAACAGGGAAGAGGGCAAAAAACAGTTTTTGACCTATTACCTCATAGCAGCTCATCCGGGATGTACGGAGAAAGATATGCATGAGCTTAAACGCTTTACAAGCGAAGAACTGAAGATGAACCCCGAGCAAGCTCAGGTCTTTACACCTACACCCGGGACATACAGTGCGGTGATGTACTACACCGAGATGGATCCAAAAACACGCAAAAAAATATTTGTTGAGAAAGATACTCTTAAAAAAGAGAAGCAAAAAAGCATCGTGATCGCAAAAGAGAACTTTAAAAACGGCTTTGATTCATAATTAGATGTATTTTTAAAGAGATTAAAAGAGTTGAGACTATATACTCTTAACACATTATAACAGAGGATTTTGGATGGCTGTAGATCATTGTGCAAATTTGGAAACTGAAAATTTAAATGAAGTTACGATTACTGCAGATGAATATAACAGCATACTAGGTATACAATCCGTTATACTTGAGATGGTCGCACTCAATGAAGATTCCAAGACCATTTTAGACAAGCTCTGCAAACTTGCCGAGGCTTTGTTACCAAACTCCGTGGGTTCTATAATGCAGATAGATACCAAGACGGGGCTTTTAGATGTTTTAGCAGCACCGAGTGTTCCTGAAGTCGGACATCGTGCATTGGCAGGTCTGAAACCGGGACTTGGCGGAGGTTCTTGCGGAAATGCGGTATTTTCAAACAAGCCTATTTTCGTGGGGGATACTTTTACTGATTCGAAATGGGAAGATCTGAGAAAAGTAGCATTTGATTTCAACCTTCGTTCATGCTGGTCTATGCCCGTGCGAGATCAAAACAAAAATGCTATCGCGACATTCGCGCTGTCGTCATTTGAAAACAGAATGCCTTCGGCTTTTCATAAAAAACTGCTTGAAACAGGTGCGAGTATCGTAAATATCGTATTGAAAAATGATAAACAAAGACAGTTGATCCTAGAAAAAGAGAAACAGATCAATCTATTCTCCACGGCATTAAAAAATACTTCTGAGGGCTTTTATATTACCGATAAAGAGAACAACATCATAGAGATCAATAATGCCTTTACAAAAATCATGGGATATACAAAAGAGGATGTGATCGGTAAAAACCCAAAAATATTGTCATCAGCCAAACATGACAAAAAATATTTTCGAGAGATGTGGAAAAGTATCTTGGAGGAGAGACATTACTCCGGAGAAGTGATCAACAAAAAGAAGAATGGCGAATTTATCACTCAATGGATGACCATAAATCCGATATTTGACGAAAACAACGAGATTCAAAACTATGTAGCGATCTTTACCGATATTTCTAAACTTAAAGAAACAGAGGCAAAGATAGAATATCTGGCATATCATGATCCACTGACATCGTGTTACAATAAGGTATTTTTGGTAGATAAATTGACAGCAGGCGAGTCAGAAAACCGTACATTGATCCTTCTAAACGTGGATAATTTCAGTTATGTCAACCTCTCTTACGGATTTGACATAGGAGATAAACTCCTAGTCGGGATCTCAAACGAATTAAAAGAGATATGTAAAGAATCGGAAATATTCAGGATTAACTCCGATGAGTTTGCACTTCTTTGTCAATCGACCGATGTAAAAGCAAAGATTGAGAAGATCAGGACGCATTTCAACAAAGTCTCATTTTATATAGACAATATCAATATCAACGTATCTTTCAGCTACGGTGCGTCTTATGATGGAAACTGCTCTTTGCAAAACTCGGCACTTGCATTAAAACAAGCAAAAGAGGGCGGAAAAAACAGATACTCTATTTTCAGCAAAGATGATAATAATATCGATATCAGTAAAAGAGAAAACTTTGTCAAATATAATAATATTTTACATGAAGCCATCGAATTCGGGTATTTGGTACCATATTTTCAAGGCATAAGAGATAACAAAACAGGTGAAATAACTAAATATGAGGCACTAGTAAGGATTATCAAAGATGAAGAGGTCATTCCTCCTTATCATTTTTTGCAGACTGCAAAACTCTCGGGTATGCTTCCTGATATCACAAAGATCATGATAGATAAGAGTTTTAATGTTATGGCATCGAATGATTTGACTTTTTCTATCAATATCACCGAAGATGATCTGGATCTTGATTATCTTGAAGAGTATTTACAGCAAAAGTCAAAAGAGTATGGTATCGCACCAAAACGTATAACTTTGGAGATGCTTGAGGGGATGAGCTCCACAGGGAAAAGAGATCACATTAGGCAATTAAATTCACTTAAACGAGAGGGGTATCTGCTTGCAATAGATGATTTTGGAGCAGAGTATTCAAATTTTGAAAGAGTTTTAGAACTCGATATTGATTACCTTAAGATAGATGCGAGATATATAAAAAATATCGATATAGACAACAAAAGTTATGAGATAACTAAATCTATAGTCTATTTTGCAAAAAATGCAGGCATCCCGTGTATCGCGGAGTTCGTTCACAATGAAAACGTGCAAAATATTATAGAAAAGCTTGGAATCGAATACTCGCAGGGGTTTTTGTTCAGTGAACCGAGTGAAACGATAAAGTAGATTTGGGTTTACATGTAAGAACTATGCTTACATGTAAGAAAGTTTATACGTTAAATCTGAAGTGCATGACATCGCCGTCATTAACGATGTACTCTTTACCTTCAAGTCTCATTTTTCCGGCTTCTTTTGCTTTTGCTTCACCGCCGCAGGCTACATAATCATCATAAGCGATGACTTCAGCACGGATAAACCCTTTTTCAAAGTCGTTATGGATAACAGCAGCAGCTTTTGGAGCTGTCGTGTTTTTACGGATAGTCCATGCACGTACCTCTTTTACTCCGGCAGTAAAATAGCTCATAAGACCGAGTTTGTCAAAACCTTTATGGATGATCTGTGCCAGACCCGATTCTTCGACGCCAAGATCGTCCAAAAACTCTTTAGCTTCTTCATCGCTTAGACCAATAAGCTCCTCTTCGATCTTTGCACACAGCTTGATCACTTCACAGTTTTGAGATGCAGCGTGTTCTTTGACTGCCTGCACGTATTTGTTATCTTCGAGAAGTCCGTCTTCATCGACGTTTGCGCCATACATGATCTCTTTTGAAGTAAGCAGTCTGAGGTCTTTGTTAAGCTCATAGAACATCTCGCTGTTTGCTTCAGGGAAGTTACGGGCAAGTTTGCCATCTGCCAAGAACTCCATAAGCTGCTCTGCAAAATCCATCAAAGCTTTTGCCCCTTTATCTGCTTTTGCTTGTTTGGCGATACGAGTGATCCTATTTGAAAGGACTTCGATATCTGCAAGTATGAGTTCATTTTCGATAATGTCTATATCACGCATCGGATCGATAGTACCCTCTGTATGAACGATGTTATCATCTTCAAAACAGCGTACGATCTGTAAAATAACCTCAGTTTCACGGATATTTGATAAGAATTTATTTCCAAGACCTTCGCCTTTGCTTGCACCTTTTACTAAACCTGCGATATCGACAAAGTCTAGTGTAGAGTGCTGTACGCGCTCTGGATTTACGATCTTTGAAAGTTCGTTTAGACGTTTGTCTGGTACGGGGACTATCGCTTTATTTGGTTCGATTGTACAAAACGGGTAGTTTGCAGCTTCTGCATTTTGAGCTTTCGTTAAAGCATTGAAAGTTGTTGATTTTCCTACGTTTGGCAGTCCTACTAGACCTATTGCTAATCCCATTTCAGCCCTTTATATTGCTTATAAAATAATTTTGTAATTCTATCTAAAGTTTACTTGGAGTTTTTATTAAAACTCATTTTAGTGAATTTTTTGCTACAATTTATGCAGGAGTGAAGATCGCGGTGCTTTTATATCTTTAATAAAAGCTTTTTACAATAACAAAAGGAATTACTATGTCAACAAAACTTCTTATTGTCGCTGATTTACAACATTTTAAATTTTTTACTACTAAGATAGATCCTCTTGGAAGAGAATCATTAGAGTTAGTGGAAGATAGTGACAGTCTTCTAATCCATCAAAGGTTGAGTGAAAAAGTCTCTGATCGAAAAGGCAACTTTCAAAGTTCCGGCGGCAGCGGTTCAGGTGAAGACCATCATATCGCCGAAGAAGAGGAACGCCGTAGGATTAAAGAGATCGCCAAGGAGATAACAAATGTATTACAAGGGCATAATAATGAATCTTGGTACTTTGCTGCACCAAAAGCGATCAACAATCAAATTGTAGAGCTGTTAGACCGGTCGATCAAAGAAAACATGGTCATGAATCTACATGCTGATCTGACAAAAAGTTCCGCAGATGACTTACTGGAGCATTTTAAAAAATAACAGTATAGCCTCTGGATATTCAGAGGCTTAAAAAGTAGAATAGAAGTTAGATCTCTTTTAAGAAGCTGCTCATCAGTCTTACACCCGCACCGGTCGCACCATATACGTTACAATCCCAAGGTGATTCGGTATAAGCGGAACCTGCTATATCAAAATGTATCCATTTGTCTTTGTTTTCGTCTTTGATGAAATTGTCCAAAAACAGACCTGCCGTGATCGCTCCGCCATACGGCTTTGAAGAGACGTTGGAGATATCGGCTATTTCGCTTTTAAGCAGCTTGTTAAGATGTCTGTTAAACGGAAGTGCGCCTATGAGCTCACCCGATCTGTCTGCAGCTTTAAAAAGATCATGTTTGAGTTTGCTTGAATGACCCATTACTCCTGTCGTATATTGTCCCAGCGCTACCATACAAGCACCCGTGAGTGTCGCAAAATCAAAGATATAGTCTGCTTTGACCTTGTCTTGTGCATAATCAAGGACATCACACAATACTAAGCGTCCCTCAGCATCGGTATTTCTTACTTCGACCGTCTTTTTGCTGCGCGTGACTAATACATCATCAGGTTTATAAGCATCTCCGCCGATCATATTTTCAACCGCACCTATAAATGCATGTACCTCTATGTCAAGTCCCAGTTCGCTGACCGCTTTGATCATTCCAAGCACCGCACACGCACCCGCCTTATCCATCTTCATCGTGACCATAGATGTCGCAGGTTTAAGGCTTAATCCGCCACTGTCATATGTAAGACCTTTGCCTATTAAAGTGATCACTTTTTTAGCTTTTTTTGGTTTATATGTAAGGTGGATAAGTTGACTTTCGTGGCGTGATGCACGTCCGACTGCAAGCATCGCTTCCATCTTCTCTTTGCCAAGCTCTTTTTCTCCCAACACTTTACATGTAAGGTTGTTTTCTTTAGCAAGTTCTTTTGCTATTTCAGTAAAGCTTACAGGATGCAGATCTTCCGGAATAGTGTTGACTATATCGCGCGTAAAACAGGTCGCTTCAGCTATTATGACCGCTTCTTCAAACGCTTTTGAAAGCTTTTTGATCTCCTTACATGTAAGGTAAACATTTGCAAGCGTCGTCTCTTTTTGTTCTGACTTGTATCTGTTATATTCATAGCCACCGAGGATGACACCTTCGACAACGGCTTCTAGTGTTTTCGCATCGACGGGAAATGATGCCGACTCGTTTTTAGAGGACTTAAGCGCTTTTATAGCTTGACTTGCTGCACTTCTTATCAGATCACTTTCATAAGCATCGATACCGCATACCAAAACACCGCTTTCATGTAAAAAACAAAGAGAGTCCTGTGCCGCTTCAAACCCCGCTTTTTCAAGCATCTTTTTTAGTTTATGTTTTTTTAGTGTCTCTTTTGTCAAAAACTCTACGCTGACATCGCTTTTTATATCGTTTACTAGATCTAAATTCATCTTATATCCTTGATTTAACTCTTAATCGAAATGGAGCAGGTCTTTTGCCTGCATCATATCTTTGTCACCGCGACCCGATAGATTGACAATGATAAGTTTTCCTTTGATATCCTCTATTTTTTTAAGATAGGCTACGGCATGAGCACTTTCAAATGCAGGGATGATCCCCTCTTTTTGTGAAAGCCATACAAAGGCATCCAATGCTTCTTGATCAGTCGCATTTCCGTAGAGAACGGTTTCGTTGTCTTTGTGAAATGCATGTTCGGGTCCGATTCCAGGGTAATCGAGTCCTGCTGAGATAGAATGGGCTTCTAATATCTGACCATCGTCATCCTGAAGCAGATAGCTCATCTGTCCGTGCAGTACTCCCGGACGGCCCATAAGAAGCGAGCATCCGTGTTTATCTGTATCGACTCCGTGTCCACCTGCTTCAACACCGATACATTTGACCTCTTTGTCTTCCAAAAAGTGCTGAAATGCACCGATGGCATTACTTCCTCCGCCGATACAAGCGATAACATGGTCAGGCAGACGGTTTTCCTTTTCAAGTATCTGTGCTCTAGCTTCATAACCTATGATAGCCTGAAAATCACGAACCATCATCGGATATGGATGCGGACCTGCAACCGTGCCTATGATGTAAAAAGTGTCTCTTGCGTTTGTGACCCAGTGGCGGATCGCATCGTTCATAGCGTCTTTTAGTGTTTTTGAACCGCTTTGTACAGAGTTCACCTTCGCACCTAAAAGCTTCATACGAAAAACATTTAACTCTTGGCGTGCGACATCTTTCGCACCCATGAAAATTTCGCACTCCAGACCCAAAAGAGCAGCGATGGTAGCAGTAGCGACACCATGTTGTCCAGCACCCGTTTCTGCGATGACTTTTTTATATCCCAGACGTTTTGCCATAAGACCTTGCGCTATAACATTGTTTACTTTATGTGCTCCGGTATGGTTCAAGTCTTCACGTTTAAGGTATATCTTTGCACCAAGTTCCTCTGAGATATTGTGTGCATAGTAAAGCGGAGAAGGGCGGCCTACATAATCTTTTAGGTAGTAATCTACTTCTTTCCAGAACTCTTTATCGAATCTGATCTCTTTATATTTTTTTTCCAGTTCCAAAAGAGCGGGCATCAGTGTCTCAGGAACATAGCGTCCTCCGAAGATGCCAAAATGTCCGTTTTCGTTCGGATCAAATTTTGATGGTGATGGTATATACATTAATCGATTCCTACAACACTGTAAACTTTTGTCTGTTTTTCCAGTACTTTTTGTCCATCGAGGAAGTTCAAAGCAAGGATAAAACATGCTTCGACACATACGGCGCCTGTTTTATTGATAAGTGAAGCTGCAGCGTTTGCAGTCCCGCCTGTCGCTATAAGGTCGTCTATAAGCAGTATTTTTGCGTTTTTAATATCTCTAAAAGCGTCGATATGGATCTCTACTTCATCAAAACCATACTCCAATGAGTATTTTTCAGAGATAGTCGTGTATGGCAGTTTGCCTTTTTTGCGGATGGGTACAAAGCCCGTTCCCAGCATCTGAGCAAGTGCGGCACCGAAAATAAAACCGCGTGCATCGATACCTGCTACGAAGTCTAGGTCATACTCTTTGTATCTTGTAGCCAAATGGTTCATAAGTACCGAAAAAGCATGTTTGTCGTTTAATAAAGTAGTTATATCTTTAAAGACGATTCCCGGTTTTGGAAAATCGGGTATATCCCGAATCGCGTTATTTATGATTTTTAAATCTTCCGTTGTCATAGTTATCCTTATAGTAAAGCGTCTATTCTGCCCTCAAGGGCTTTTATCTTAGAGTTTAATCTTTCAGTTTCGACTCTGTGTTTAGAGTTACGCTGTTTTAATGTTTTGAGTTCATTTCTCAGTTTACTAAGCTCATCACTTAAGATATCGACGTTTCCAAGTGCACGTTGGAGCTGTATCTGATATTTTCTGATAAGTATCTCGGCTTCTTGCAATGTTAATTTCATCATCTCATTACTACGTTGCTCTTTTACGGTAATACTTTTAAAATAAAACATCTTTACAAATAAAAATATAGCTATCAGTGAAACAATAGTTAATAAAGACCATTCAAAAAACATCTTTTATCCTTGTATAGATTCTATCTTTTCAACACGTCCTGCGTGGCGTCCGCCTTCAAAACTTGAGGCAAGCCAACTGTCTATGATAGATTCGGCGACGCCTTTGCCGACGATGCGTTCTCCAAAACAGAGGATGTTCGCGTCATTGTGTCCGCGTGCCACTTGTGCAGTGTATGCGTCGTGGCAAAGTGCTGCGCGGATGCCGTGAAATCTGTTTGCAGCCATACTCATACCGATGCCTGAACCGCAGATCAGGATCCCTTGGCTCTCTTTGTCTTTAAGCACGCTTTGTGCGACTTTTACCGCATAGTCCGGATAATCGACTCTCTCTTTATCAAACGGCCCTAGGTCGATGACCTCATGCCCTTTTTGTTTTAGTAACTCGACTGTATAGTCTTTTAGATCGACTCCGGCGTGGTCTGTAGCTATATAAAATTTCATCCGGTCTTCCTTTATGATAGTAGTAGTTTTAATACCATTTGAACTGGCAATATCAATAGATAATCTTTTAACGGTGTCATAAGTATAACAAGTACTATAATCATACCATAACGCTCTAATTTATAAAACGTTTCTGCTATCTCTTTTTGATGAAACTTCAGTGCAAGGTACATTAAAAAATGTGCTCCGTCAAACTGAGGGATCGGCAGCAGATTGAAAACGCCAAGCACGACGTTTATGATGACTAGCTGCATAACCAGCATGTAGGTGAAAATATAGATCAGAGAATCTGCAGTTGTCGGAGCGCTCATAGAAACGAGCAGCATAGAAGCAAACGCTGCGATTGTAAAGTTATAGACTATACCCGCCAGACTTACTTGCATCGCGGCATTATATCCGCCTCGTTGTATAACGGTTCTCATGTTTACGGGTACAGGTTTCGCCCATCCGAAGATAAAACCTCCGCCACCGCCTAAAAGCATCGGCAGAAAGTATAAAACGGCAGGTACGATGATCGTCCCGACCATATCTACATGTATGAGAGGATTTATAGAGAGACGTCCTGCGTTTTTGGCTGTCATATCTCCGTATTTGTAAGCTATATAGCCATGCATTATCTCATGGCCTATAATAGCTATCATAAGAGCTAAAACGGCAGTTATGATCTTTAATATATCAATAAAGTCCATTATCTTTTTTATCCTCTTTGATTCTCTGAGCTATCGCACGCTCTAAGTACTCAGGCTGTTCAAGGTCTGCCGGAGTTTTACCCATTCTATCCCATCTGATCTCATAGTTGTCATCCATACTAAAGTAGATGAACCAAGGCGTTCCCTCTAGGTTTGCATAAGGTACAGGACCCCAAAAACGGCTGTCGTTACTGTGGTCACGGTTGTCACCCATCATAAAGTAGCTTTTTGCAGGTACGGTTATAACTGCCGTTTCAAAGATGGGATTATGTTCTAAAAGTCTAATGTCGTTTGAGAGCTTGTACATATTTGAGACAACCATATTGAGTTTTTCGATCGAACCTATTCTCTCCATTCTGCCGTCATTTGAAAGCAATACGGGAGAGTCTCCTTGAATCGCATCATCATGGTGAATCCCCGGATGCTGCTTCATATAAGGATTTTTTACCCAAAGCTTACCGTCAATTGTGACGATGTTCTCTTTTGGATAGGTTTTATTGATAAACTCGTCTCCCTCATGCGGATGAAGATAAAGGTCTTTATTTTTGACAAATAGTTCATCTCCGGGAAGTCCTACGCATCTTTTGACATAATGCAGTTTGACGTTATGCGGATATCTGAAGATCACTATATCGCCGCGTTTTGGTTCAGCTCCGTCGATCAGGTGCAGGTCATCGCTCCATGGTGTGACAGATAGCTCTAAAAACGGAATATGCGGAGTAGGGACACCATATACGAATTTCTTGGCAAAAAGATGGTCTCCGATCAAAAGAGAGTCTTTCATAGACCCGCTTGGGATTCTAAAAGCCTGTGCGACAAAAAATATAACAAATAAAACGATAATGATCGTCCCGGGCCATGAGTTTGAAAATTTATACGTTTTATATAAAAAGTTTTTCATTAATTCTCTTTAGAATGATGTTGTGCCGCTTTTAACGTGTTACTAAGAAGCATTGATATAGTCATTGGTCCGACACCGCCTGGGACGGGAGTGATGTATGAGCATTTTTTTGAGACATTCTCAAAGTCTACATCGCCGACAAGTTTTCCATCATCAGCTCTGTTTATCCCGATATCTATGATGATCGCACCGTCTTTTACCATATCTTCTTTTATGAGTCCGATAACACCGACACCTACTAGAATTATATCAGCGTTAAGGGTATGCTTTTGTAAATCATCGGTAAATATATGGCATATCTCGACAGTTGCGTTGGCATTTAATAAAAGTGAAGCCATAGGCTTTCCGACTATGTTTGAAGCACCGACGACAACGCAGTTTTTCCCTTTGAGATCGATATCATACTCTTTAAAAAGCTCCATCACACCCAGCGGAGTACATGGGACAAAACCCTCAAGTCCGGTAGTCAAACGCCCTACATTATAGGGATGAAAGCCGTCTACGTCTTTGTTTGGAGCTACTAGTTCAAGCAGTTTTGTCGTATCTATTTGCGGAGGAAGGGGAAGTTGGATAAGTATTCCGTCGATATTTGGATTATTATTCATCATAGAGATAGTATTTTCTATAGCGTCTTGAGAGATATTTTTTGGCATTTCGTGCGTAACTGAGTAAAAACCGACTCTGTCACATGCTTTTTTCTTCATGCTTACGTAAGCTTGGCTAGCAGGGTCGTTTCCAACTAGTATAACAGCTAATCCGGGAACTCTTCCGGTTTGCTCTTTTAGCAGCTCTGTACCTGCCAATACCTCATTTTCAATCTTTTTTGCTAAAGTTTTACCGTCAAGAAGCTTCATTTAATCACCATAAATTATTTTTTTGATAATATACCGATAATTGCCTAAAAGGTCGCTTTGAATGAAATTGATTCTATTATTTATAATACCCATATACGTCTTTGCCGTTGCGTCGTTTATTACCGAAGATGAATATGCGTCTTCGCTGTACCAAAATCCAAGAGGAATCGGGTGTGACAAGTGTCACGGTGAGAATGGCAAAGGATTATTGGTAGCAAAATATGAAAGTAACGGTGTACAAAAAGAGTTTCGTGGGCCGGATATCACACTGCTTGGTTTTAGGGAGTTCTATGAAGCATTGGATACTCGTAAAAACGGCATGCCAAGATACTTTTTAACCAAAGATGAGATAGAAACGCTTTACAATTATCTTCATAAGGAGAAAAAATAGTGGATGATGTTTTTTTAAGATCAATAGAAAAAGCCTTGGAAGAAAATGACTTGTCTGCACTAGATAAGATCGCAGTGCCAAAATACAGAGTCATCAATAAAAGAGAAGATTATAAGTCTGCTCTGATGCTCTCAGCCCATAATTTGAAACATCTGCTAAAGATACCCTCTTTGGAATCCGAATGTATTATGTTAAATCTTGAAGACGGGGTTTCAAAAGAGCAAAAACCTTTCGCTCTTGCCCTTTGTGCGATTTTTTTGTCATATTATAATGAATCCGACAAAAAGCTGGTCGTGCGCGTTAACGCTTTGGATGAGGGCGGATATGATGAGATAACCTATCTGAACCAGTTCAGACCCGATGCTATTCGTGTACCGAAAATAAGAACTCCAAAAGAGGTAGAAAACATCTTGCATCTTCTTCACGAAGATATAGAACTCCATCTCTCAATAGAGACATGCGAAGCTTGGGCGAATCTTGCGTCTCTCAAAATAAATAAACGGGTGAAAACGTTTTATCTCGGGATCTTGGATCTTTTTGCAGATATGCGAATGGCACAATCTCAGATACGACGTGACAACCATACGTTTTTATATATGTTAAGTCATTTTCTTGTTACATGTAAAGCCATACATGTAAAGCCGGTATCGTTTGTCTATCAGGATTTCAAAAATCTTGATGAGTTCAAACTATGGCTCGAATTGGAAAAAAGTATGGGATTTGATGCAAAAGGGTGTATCTCTCTCTCTCAGGTAAGCTTGGTAAATGAGATATTTAAAGATGAACAAGCCGAACTTGAACGTGCAAAAGTGATAGTCAAATTATTTGAGATGAATAGAGACCTAGGAATTACGGGATTTGTAGATGATGAGTACGGTTTTATTGATGAGCCGATATACAAAGGCGCACTAGCTCTTTTAAACATGAAAAAGAGCTAACCGCCCAATCTTGTTTTCATCAATAACCCCTTAAATAATATCCGACCTTATAGCGTATAAGTGTTTTTTGCGCAGGTCTTGGATACTTGCTGTAAGCATATTCTATAGTCTCTTTGGTCGTATCGTCAAGCACATAAAATCCGCTTTTTTTGATAAATCTAAAATCTGTCATATCTCCGTTTGGATGGAGATAAAACTCGATGAGATTAATGCTGTTTACGCGCAGTTCATGGGGTATATTTACGCGACCGACCCTGTTTAAGACCTGTTGAGTGATCCTTCTCATGATCTCGGTATTGTCAAGTATGTATTTTTGTTCACCTGCACTAAGCTCACCAAATTCCGAACCGTACAGTTCTTTTATATCTTGATTGATCTCACTGCTTCGCTCTACCTGCTTTTTATTCTCTGTTTTGTCTTGATTTGGATCCTCTTTCGAGAGAAAAGAGTAGAGTTTTGAATGTTTTTTTTCAGCTTCTTTCTTGGCGATGGTCTCATTCTTGTCAACTTCTTTTGAAACTTCTATAAACTGCTTATTAACGGGTAGCTCTTCGATTTTTTGTTGTACAGACTCTGTTGTTTTTTTAGGTTTTTCTTGTTCGTTGATCGCCATTTTGTGAGGTTCTTGAACGATTTTTTTCGGTACATATTTTATAGGTTCTTGAACAAGTTTTTTCAGCTGGCTGCCTTTTGGCATAGGCGGTGCGATATCAGGCTGTTTGACAGGTTTTTTATCGACGCCTGCATCTTTGCTTTCTTTTGGTTTTGGAAGCTCTTGCAGTGAGATTTTAATTCGCTTTTCTTCAGGCTTGTTTTTTTCTAAAATAGGCATACTTCTGGCCAACAAAATAAAGATCAAAATCAGCAGTGCATGAAATAAGGTCGCTATTAAAAATGCTGCAGTGGAACGGTTCAAAAATTACCTCAATTATTAATTACGCCATTATAACAAAACTACATTAACACTAATTGGATATAATGACAAAAATATTTTAAGGTTTTATTTTATGAGTATAGAAAAGTCTGTAAAAGCATTTCATGAAGCACAACAACTGATCCCGGGCGGTGTAAACTCTCCTGTACGCGCATTTGCAAGTGTCGGTGGAACTCCGCGTTTTATCTCTTCAGGAGAGGGTGCATATATAATAGACATCGACGGCAATAAGTATGTAGATTATGTACAAAGCTGGGGTCCGCTGATTTTCGGACATAGAAACGAAGAGATAGAAAATGCGGTTATCGAAGCCGTAAAACATGGTCTGAGTTTTGGTGCTCCTACAGAAGCTGAGACAGAACTTGCATCTTTGGTCGTGTCATTTTTTGATTCGATGGATAAAGTGCGTTTTGTAAGCAGCGGTACAGAAGCAGTTATGAGTGCTATTCGTCTTGCTCGCGGCTTTACCGGGCGTGATGATATCGTGAAGTTCACAGGATGCTATCATGGTCACAGTGATTCGCTTTTAGTACAAGCGGGAAGCGGTGCTGCTACATTTGGCAATCCAAGTTCTCCGGGTGTTCCGGCAGATTTTACAAAACATACTCTGCTTGCGACTTATAACGATATAGAGAGCGTAAAGAAATGTTTTAACGACTCTAAAGATATCGCTTGTGTTATCATCGAGCCGATAGCAGGAAATATGGGTCTGGTTCCTGCGGATAAAGAATTTTTGGTTGAACTAAGACGTCTGTGCGATGCAAACGGTACTTTACTGATATTTGATGAAGTTATGAGCGGTTTTCGTGCATCGATTCACGGTGCCGAGTCTATTACGGGTGTAAAACCGGATATTGTGACACTCGGAAAAGTGATCGGCGGCGGTATGCCTGTAGGTGCTTTTGGCGGGCGTGCGGAGATCATGGCAAAACTTTCTCCTGAGGGCCCTGTATATCAAGCGGGGACACTTAGCGGAAATCCTGTCGCTATGGCAGCGGGTCTTGCAGCTCTAAAAAAACTTAAAACCCATGCAAGAGTGATGGATACCTTACATGTAAGAGCTGCTCGGTTGGTTGAAGGTATGAAAGAGATGGCGCACAAACACGGTATTGCTCTTCAAATCGACTCAAGAGGTTCGATGTTCGGATTTTTCTTTAACGATAATCCAGTGAAGAATTTTGCCGATGCTCTGACATCGGATACGGCGTTATTTGCTAAGTTTCATGCAGGGATGCTTGAAGAGGGGTATTATTTTGCCTGTTCACAGTTTGAGACGGGTTTTATCTCGACAGCGACGACAGACGAGATGATCGAAGACACGATCAAAGCGTGTGACAGAGTATTTGGACGTATCAAATGAACGAAGAAGAAAAAAAACCACGTTTAAAACCGATAGTGGAGGGTGCCGAGAGTCTTTCTCTTGGTATCTCAATGGTGGTCGCTATACTTATAGGTGTCGCACTTGGATTTGGGCTAAAACGCCTTTTTGATGTCGAGTGGGTATTTTGGATCGGCGTATTTGTGGGTATCGCAGCGGCTGTATTAAACGTCTATAAAGCATACTCAAAACAGTATAAAGAGTTTGAGAAATTGGCAGAAGAACCAAGATACAAATACAAAAAAGAGCTTGAAGATAAAAATAATGACGAGGAAGATGACGAGGATTATGGTGAAAAGAACTATTAATATTTTTCTTGTCGCTGAACTCGTTACCGTAGCTACAAATATTGTCTCCTATAAATTCTTTTTAAATGCTCAGATCGCCTTTCTTAGCGCTTTGTTTATCATCATAGGCTCTATGTATTCATATAAACGTTTGGTTGAAAAAAGAGTAGAAGCGGGCGCTTACAGTGATGATAACAGAGATGAACTTGATAAGATAGACGATCCATATGATCTGTATGACGAAAATGAAGAGACCGCTTTAGAAACTCAAGATATAAAAGCCGTTATCAAAGAGGAAAAAAAGAGATTAAAAGCAAATGGTTTTAAAAATACAAAGCTGGCTTCCGGTGCTACGATGTCGGCGTTTAGAATTATCCCTTATGTTTTTTTGGTATTTGGATTTATCGGACTGCAAAACAATCAAAATCTTATGATATTTCCATACCTGCTATTTTTACTTGTCGGACTTATAGCAGGATTTTTTATAGGAAGAAAGCTGTTTATGACTAATCAGTGATCAGCGGGATATTGACAGAGATAAAACTCTCTTTTATCTCTACTGACACGCTGTTTTGATCTGCCAGCTGCTCTATAGATGCGGATTTTGACATATCGACGTTTGATGAACTTATCATGATCGTAAAGAGCGAATACTTTTTATTGTCGAACTTGATATGCTCTCCGACTCTGAAAAAGAGTTTTGTCGTTATCTCGTTACTTTCGATACAAGCCGAATATATCCTGTTTAAAAGCTTTACAAAAAGATTTGTATTCAATCTCACGTCAGGTATGGAGGGATCGAGATCTTTTAAGAAAGTAGCATTTGAACTGATAGAATTGGTACTTATACATAGATCGATCAGTGTATATACGTTGATGATCTCACCGCTGTCGATTTTTGGCTTAGAAAAGTGATAAGACGGGATCTGATAGAGACGGATCCCTAAATGGTCTTCATCCTCATAACCTACTGTTATGCCAAAGAATTTATATCTGCCGAACTCCAAATCCATAAACGTTGTTTTAAATCCAAAGTTTTGGCTTGCGTGAAGTGTCGCGATCTCAAATATTGTTGCAGTGTTTGAGCTGCCGAGTAAAAACTGTGCCTCGGCATTTAACGAGACGATCTTGCCTGCTGAGTCAAATAGGATAAACGGATTGAAATCATATTCAATCCATTGCTGTTCAAATGTCATTATTCTTCTATATAATTTTTGAGTTTACGACCCACTTTAGGGTGTTTAAGCTTTTTAATAGCACTTGATTCGATTTGACGGACACGCTCGCGTGTGACACTTAGTTCTTTACCGATCTCTTCTAGAGTTCTGTCACTCTCATCGTCCATAATTCCAAAACGAAGTTTGATAACAGCTTTTTCACGCTCGTTTAACTGTTCTAAAACACTTTCGATCTGAACACGTAGATCATCTTTTAGTGTCACATCAGATGGAGACAGTGATGTCTTGTCTTCGATGAAGTCTCCAAAACGTCCATCATCTTCATTTCCGATAGGCGCTTCAAGAGAGATAGGCTCTTTTGTGATCTTGATGACGTTTTTAACCTTCTCGACTGAAAGTCCGACCTCTTTTGCGATGATCTCAACATCCGGCTCGCGACCATGTTCTTGAAGGTGTTTACGCATGATCTTATTAATACGGTTGATCGTTTCTATCATATGGATAGGAATACGGATAGTTCTAGCTTGATCGGCAATAGCACGTGATATTGCCTGACGGATCCACCATGTAGCATAAGTAGAGAACTTATACCCTTTTTTGTATTCAAACTTATCGACAGCCTTCATAAGACCGATGTTGCCCTCTTGGATCAGGTCAAGGAAAGGAAGTCCTCTGTTTGTATAGCGTTTTGCGATCGAAACGACTAGACGAAGGTTCGATTTTGCCATACGAGTCTTAGAGACTTCAGAGATATTTTTACCGCGTTTAATCTGCTCTAAGATGTCTGCGAGTTTGTCGGGTTCCATATTGAAACTGTCTTTAGAAGCTTCTTTGGTCTGGATAAGTTTTTTAATCTCTACGTATGTACTGACCATTGTCGCTTCAGGAACCATCGCAGTGATATCTTCTTTTGTCAGATCACAGATCTTGTCTAGGATCTTTGTATGGTTCTCTTTAAGCGTATCATTGAAAAGAGGCAGTTTGTATTCCAAACGTCTTAGTTCTTTATCAAATCCCTCATCACTTTTGAGTGCTGTTTCCATTGATTTTACAAGCTCATTGATCAGTTTAGATGTCGGTCCCAGATCAAGTAGTTTCTCTTTTAAGATAGACTTTTTAAATGTTGCCGTGAGCATTGTCATAACAAGCTCTTCATCTAAGTTTTCAGTATTGAGTTCTAAGATTTTATCAGCAGATTTAACCCAGTCTTTTTTAGCTTTTTCAAGAGCTTTAAAGCTAAAGACGACTTTTTCTACACGTTTTTTGTCTTTTGCAGAAAATACTTTTTCACTGCTTTCTTCATCAGTGTCATCTGAATCGTCTATATCTTCAGAATCCTCAGAATCATCTTCCTCTTTTTCATCTTCAAAACTTTTAAATAGCTCTTTTACACGTCTTTCACGATTGATTAGAGGTTCTTTATAGTCTAAGATAAAATCGATAAGATAAGGAACAGAACAGATGGCATCGATGATGATGCTTTCGCCGATCTCTATTTTTTTAGATATCTCTATCTCTTCATCTTTTGTTAAAAGAGGGATCTGTCCCATCTCTCTAAGGTACATCCTAACAGGAGAGTCTGAACGAGACCACTCTAGCAGTTCATGCTCTTTTAGAATGTCAAATGAATCGGATTCATTGTTTTCAAGCATTTTTATCTGAGCACTTCTTTTTGCCTCAGCTTCTCTGTCATTGAGCATTTTTGCATGTTCAGATGAAGTGTACAAACATTTATCATATTTAGTTGCTAGTTTATATATGTTTTTAGCTTGAGTAGATGTTGGTTGTTTTTCAAGCAACTTTATAATTGATTCGTATGTAACACACTCGTGAGTAGATTTTTTTTCAACAAATAAATCTTCAAGTGCTTTGGTTAGTTCTTTTGCAGTCATATAAAAATGCTCCGAAGTATCTTGTGTCTTTTTTAATTTTTCTGATTAATAAAAGGAATGGATTATACCGAGATTTTATTAAAGTACACCTTATATATAGAAATTTTACAAAAGAATAGGTGTTTGTAAAAATTGGAACACAAAATGCTGTTATAGGGAAAAGTTTAGTAAGAGGATGCAAGGATGCAAGCAGGGTATTACAATGCAGCAGCTGGAATGGTTGCTCAATTTAATCGTCTTGATACTATCGCGAATAATTTAGCAAATGTAAATACGACAGGCTATAAAGAGGATGGTTTAGTAACTGGCGACTTTATGAGATTGTACAAAGAAGCTAGAGATAATCTGCCAAATGAAAACAATTCAAAAGATGCTGCCAAGTTCTTAAACAGAACTTTAAGCAGAGCACCTCAAATCGTTGATTCATACACAGACCAGACTCTCGGTGCGATCCAAAAAACAGATAATCCTCTGGATTTCGCTCTCTCTCAAGAGGGTCTGTTCTTTGCCGTGAAGACTCCAAACGGGATCCGTTTGACACGTGATGGAAGTTTTAGCGCAAACAGTGACGGCAAGCTTATCACAAAGCAGGGTTTTGAAGTTCTTGGAAGTGACAAACAGCCTATAACACTTAATCAAGAAGACAGTGTCATGCATGTAGACAAAAACGGAAAGATCTCGGTAAACTCACCCGGCACTCTTAGTTTTGTAGATAGAAAGAATCTTTATATTGCTGCTCCGGATGATCTGAACAAACTTCAAAAAGAGGGTAATAACCTTTATAAGTTCGATGAGGGTGACGCACTGAAACCATTGACACAGACTGATGCTGTAAGACAGGGCTTCTTAGAGAAAAGCAATGTAAACGCAGTAGATATGATGGTGAAGATGATAGAGACAAACAGACTTGTAGGGATGTATCAAAAGGTTATGGATACACAGATGAACGACCTAAATCAAGACGCAATTAATAAATTAGCAAGTACTAGAGCTTAAAGGATAAGACCATGATGCAATCACTATATATCGGCTCAACTGGAATGTTGGGAATGCAGACACAGATAGACACGACAGCGAATAATATAGCCAACGTTAATACGGTAGGGTTTAAAAAGTCTCGTGCAGAATTTGCTGATCTTATGTATAAGACTATGGAGTATGCAGGAACATCGACTAGTGATACGACAAAGTCACCGACTGGTATAGAAGTCGGTCTGGGTGTTCGTCCTACTGCGATCAATAAAATGTTTTCAGAAGGAAATCTTAAACAGACTGATAATCAGTTGGATATGGCTGTAACAGGGCGCGGTTTTTTTAAAGTCCAACTTCCCGATGGAACGGAGGCATATACAAAAAACGGTGCTTTTAAGATCGACGGAAATGGAAGCGTGGTAAATTCTGACGGTTATAAACTTACTCCCGAAGTCGTTATCCCTGCAGATGCGACAAACATTACTATAGGTGTTGATGGGATTGTTACGGTTACACAACCGGGTCAAACACAAGCTACGCAAGTTGGTCAGGTAAACCTGACAAACTTTATCAATCCTGCCGGATTACATTCAATGGGAGATAACTTATATATCGAGACGGACAGTTCCGGACAGCCTATAGAAGGTACTCCCGGTGTCGATGGACTCGGTACTATAAGACAAGGTTTTGTCGAGCTGAGCAATGTCCAGCTTGTCGTTGAATTGACAGATCTTATTACGGGACAAAGAGCTTATGATTCTAGTTCAAAAATAATAACTACCAGTGACGAGATGCTGCAAACTGTCAACGGTCTTAAACGTTAAACCACCTAAAATAGGCTAATATTATTTCATATTAGCCTCTGTTTTTTACATAAAAAACTTTCTATCTTTATCTTTCGTTTTATATAACTCCAATCTCCTTTTAGATATAATCACATTTATTTTTAAAACATTTAGGAAGAATATATGCAAACAATTGATGCTAAAACATGGAAATTTGGTAAAGATATAGATACCGATCTTATCATAGCTGCCAGATACCTAAATACATCTGATCCAAAAGAACTTGCAAAGCATGTTATGGAAGATGCCGATCCGGAATTTGTCAACAAGATGAGTCCGGGCGATATCATCGTCGCAGATGATAACTTTGGATGCGGTTCATCTAGAGAACACGCACCGATCGCACTTAAAGCTGCAGGTGTCGCAGCGGTCATCGCTCCTACATTTGCGCGTATTTTTTATAGAAATGCATTTAACATGGGACTACCTATATTTGAATTACCCGAAGCAAATGAGATAAAAGAGGGTAATGAAGTAAGTATCAATATGAGTAACGGAACGATTACGAATAAAACAACATCAAAAACATATAAATTTACGCCGATACCTGAATTTATGCAAAAACTTATCAATGCCGGTGGACTTATGAGTTTTGCTGAGGAAGAGATCGCAGCACAGGAGAGAAAATGAAAAAATATAAGATTGCATTGATCAAAGGTGACGGGATCGGTCCTGAGATCATAGAAGAAGCGGTAAAAGTTTTAGACGCAGTAGCTTCGACAGAAGATTTTGAAATAGTATATGAAGAACTTTTAATGGGCGGTTGTGCATATGATGTGACGGGTGACCCGCTTCCAAATGAGACTATTACGGGTTCACTTAACAGCGATGCAGTATTATTCGGTGCAATCGGTGGAGAAAAATGGGATAACCTGCCACGCGAAAAACGCCCAGAAAGCGGACTTTTGAGATTTAGAAAAGAGCTTGGCGTTTATGCAAATCTTCGTCCGGCAGTCGTTTATGATGAGCTTGTAAATGCATCTTCACTGAAAGTTGAAATTGTCAAAGGTGTCGATCTGATGGTTGTGCGCGAACTTATCGGCGGTATCTATTTCGGTGAACCTAAAGGTCGTGATGAGAACAAGGGTTGGAACACTATGGTCTATACTCGTGATGAAATAACGAGAATCGCTCATCAAGCCTTTAAAATTGCTATGACCCGTGATAAACGTGTATGTTCGGTCGATAAAGCAAATGTACTTGACGTTTCACAACTTTGGCGTGATGTTGTAACAGAGATATCAAAAGAGTATCCTGAAGTCGAACTTTCTCACATGTACGTGGACAATGCTGCAATGCAGTTAGTGCGCAATCCAAAGCAGTTTGATGTCATATTGACAGGAAATATTTTCGGAGACATCTTGAGTGATGAAGCCAGTATGATCTGTGGGTCTATCGGTCTTCTTCCTTCGGCATCTGTGGGAAACAAGATAGGGGTATATGAGCCGATTCACGGTTCTGCACCGGATATTGCAGGGCAAGGTATCGCAAATCCGATCGCTACGATCGCAAGTGCTTCTATGATGCTTCGTTATGCGCTTGGTGAGAACAGAGCTGCAGATAAGATAGATATGGGTATTAAACAAGCGCTTAGTGAAGGTTATCGTACAAAAGATTTAGCACAATTTGATGCCAAAGAAGTTTGTTCAACAAATGAAATGGGATCGATCATTGCCAACTATGCTGTAAAATGCAAACTTTAACATTAGCAAATATCTATGAGCTCCAAGGCTTAAAAGAGGAAGCTCTTGAGATATATAAAGAGGTCCTCAAAAAAGATCCGTCCAATACTGATGCAAAAGTCGCGATACGCAGACTTTCAGGCATGAGAAAAAAGTTTCTTGGCGTAAACAAAGAGATGAAAGATTTTTTTGTGAAGATGGATGATAAAGTTGAGTTTCACGAATTTGAAAGGTGGTTACTAAAATCATGGAATTAGAAGATGTAATACTTAGCACTTTAGCAGAATTAGATGAGATAGAACTATTAGCATCCAAAGAGACTAAAGTCGAAGCACGTAATAATATTGCAAGACAACACTCCGATCCAAGTGATGAAAAACTGTTTTTAGAAAGTATTCAAGAGAGACTTCTTGTCTTATTTGAGGGCTTCCAATCACCGAATAATTCAAATATCGATGCAAAAGTAGACCTTACTTTAAACTTTTTAGAATACCTTTTAGCAAGCATAGAAAATCGCATAGACCTTATAGAAAATAAAGAGAAAAGATGAAACAATATAGAGTATTAATAGATGCACATGATGAAAAAGGTCTTGTATACAAGATATCTTCGGTGTTTTTCAAATACAATCTCAACATACTTTCAAACAATGAATTCGTTGACAAAGTGAATAATAAGTTCTTTATGAGAAGCGTTGTCGTCGGTGACGTTCAAGAAAAAGACCTGTATGATGCATTAGTAGAGATACTACCAAAGAAAGTAAACGTAGAAGTCATTACTCCCGGCAAAAAAAATATCATTATCATGGCTACAAAAGAGTCACATGCTCTTGGCGATATCCTGATGAGATATGAAGCGGATGAATTGGATGCAAACATCCTTGCTGTCGTATCAAACTATGATGATCTAAGAGGTCTCGTTGAAAAGTTCGGTATTGAATATCATTCGGTTTCTCATGATGGATTAGACCGTGCCGAGCATGAGACGAAAGTGCTGGAACTGTTATCTACATTTAAAGATATTGATTATATAGTCTTGGCAAAATATATGCGAATTCTTACACCGAGATTCGTTGAAGAGTATGATAATAAAATAATTAATATACATCACTCATTCCTTCCTGCATTTATTGGTGCAAATCCTTATAAACAAGCTTATGACAGAGGTGTTAAGATCATCGGGGCAACGGCTCACTTTGTAAATAACAATCTTGATGAAGGTCCGATCATAGCGCAAGACATTCGACATATCGACCATGCATTCGATTGGAAAGATATGCAGCGTTTAGGCAAAGATGTCGAGAAAATCGTTCTTTCCCGCGCATTAAAACTGGCTTTAGAAGACCGTATATTCGTATATGCCAACAAAACTGTTATTTTCTAAGGATATGTTTGTTTAATATAGTTCTAGTAACACCTCAAATACCGAATAACACGGGGACAATAGGAAGACTATGTGTCAACACGGGTTCATCGCTTCATCTTATCAAACCGCTTGGTTTTGATATAACGGAAAAAGCGGTCCGTAGAGCAGGGCTTGATTATTGGGATAAACTGGACCTACATGTATGGGAGAGTCTTGATGAGTTTTTGAGCAATACTGTTATCTCGGACAATGTACATTTTGCAACGACAAAAACAGATAAGCCATATTTTGACTCTCATTTCAAAGTCGGGGACTATATATTTTTTGGTAGCGAAACAGCCGGTCTGCCGCAGGAACTACTTGAAAAATTCAAAGATAAAAATATAACTATACCGATGACTAAAGATGGCAGAAGTTTAAATCTTGCAGTAAGTACCGGTATTATCTTGTATGAAGCTATTAAGCAAAATTTTACCGATTATAAGGAATTAATGTGAATTTTATAGATACCGTCGTTCTCGTCGCTTTTGTACTTTTTATGACCTTTATATTTAGAGGCTATCATCAAAGTAAATTAGAACAAAGAGAAAAAGATGAAAAGAGTGATAAATAGTATTCTAAAAAAATCTATTAGCTATCTTTTCAAGTTTAATTTCCAATAATTCCAGCATCGTTTCTGCTCTTTTTATCATTATATACATATCAAATCCTTTTTTTAATATGCCAAATTGTAAATAAAAATTATTTATTCAGTAAGAAATATTGCATTTTGTCATATAATTGCAAAATAAGTTATCAATAGTCTAATATATTAGTATCAAAATAGTAGGAGTGTTGCTATGAAAAGTTTTATGGAAATAGTAGAAGAGATAAAAGATATTATCTCTCAGGAGATTCCGGGTAAAAAAGTGTTTGACAAGGATATTGCAGATGTTCTGGGAATCACTCAGATGAATTTTGCGACTATGAAAAAAAGAGATAAGATCCCGTTTAACGAGCTTTTAGATTTTTGTGCATTAAAATCTATATCTATTAATTGGCTTTTATATGGTCAGTCGCCGGAAAGCCTTGTAGAGTCTACAAACCGTTTTTATATGGTCAGATATTTTAGTGATATCAGCGCTTCTGCTGGCGGAGGAGCCGATAGCGACAATGAAGAGTATGAAAGTCTGGAACTTTCAGAAAACTTTATTGATATCTTAGGCGGAAAAAACGAGCTGAAAAATATTGAAGCCATCAAAGTCAGCGGGGATTCAATGGAGCCGACATTTTCTTATGATGATATTGTTTTTATAAATCGTCAAAAAACAGACCTCTCACGCGGCGGTGTCTTTGTCATTAGAACTGAACACGGGTTGTTTATTAAACGAATCAGTAAAAGAATAGACGGAAAAATAGATATAATTTCGGACAACAAAGAGTACTCGAAAATGGCTCTTTATCCTCAAGAGATAGAACTGATAGGAAGAGTTGTCGGAAAATTCGGGACTGTCGATTGATGATGATCACATGTAAGGAAACTGTTTGAAATATATACTGCTCTCTTTTATCGTCTTGGTTTTTAGTGCTTGTTCCTCTTTAAAAACGCTTGATTACGGTGATATAGAAGATCTTAAAGAACTGCCTCAAAAAACAGGTGCTTACGCATACGTCAAAGATGATAACAGAACTATCTTTGATCTTCAAAACAGTTATGAAGACAATTATTTTAGACCATGGACGATGGAATCGATCAAAACAGATGTAGAGCAGATAAAATGGCCTTTTAAAGGTTTTACATCTGCAAATAGTTTTGGTGAGAATTTAAGACCGCTACCGCAAGAATGGTTTGACAAGATGTATAAAAGATCGAATTTTGATAGCTATGCGACTGTAAACAGAAAAGCGATTACGCTGCATTTTTCTAATTTGAGGGGATTCCCGACAGATAAACCGATTTTTAAAAATCCGAATCATGCAGGCGAGGGTTTTCCTTTTGATTATCTTCAAAACAGCTCAGTACATGCGAATGAACCTATCTTTGTCTCTCATTACTCTGATGATGGCGCTTGGGTATACGTATTTACATCGTATGCCTCAGGGTGGATACATGCATATGACATAGTCTATATCCCGGAACAAAATATAGATGTGTTTAAAAACTCTGAAAAAGTATATATTATTACCGATGGCTATCCTATAAAAGATGAAAATGACCAATTTGTCTTTTACAGTCAAGTGGGAATGCTATTTCCTTTGATAAAGGAGAGAGAAAACGATTATGAGGCACTAGCAATAACAAAAGGGAAAGAAAACACGGCAGTCTATACAAAGGTCATAATTCCAAAAAATATTTCATCTGAAGACGTATTGGCTTTAAACAGAGAAAATATCTCTCATATAGGTGATGAGATGTTAAATACGAAATATGGATGGGGTGGGATGTACAAAGAGAGAGACTGTTCATCTATGATTAGAGACATGTTCGCACCTTTTGGTATATGGCTTCCAAGAAACTCCTATCAGCAGTCAAGAGTCGGAGAGGTGATCTCACTCAAAGATATGAGCGATGAAGAGAAAATATCGATTATAAAAGAGAATGGAATCCCTTTTGAGACTCTGCTGCATAGAAAAGGCCATATCCTCATCTATGCCGGAATATACAATGATAAAATAATCGTGATGCATGATATGTGGGGCATAAAAACAAAGCAGGGCGATAAAAGCGGCAGAATCGTTGTCGGTAAAACAGTCTTTTCATCTTTAGATATCGGAAAAGAGCAGAAATTTTACGATGATGACAGCAGTCTCATACGTAAAATAGACAGCATGAATATAATAACTATCAGACCTTGATATCTAAAAGAGAACCGAACATCTCATCTTGAGTTTTGATCGCTTTTGCATCCGCTTCGACCGTACGTGAGATCGCTATGCGATCCGGAACCTCTTTAGTCAGATCTGTCTGGCTCTGTTTTGAGCCGTTATCATCAGCAAGACGCGTTTGGGCACTAACGGTATCATCCGTAGAGTTTTTAAGTGTTGTGTCTTTTGGTCTAAAGCCATCCGTATTTACATTTGCTACATTATTGGCGTTGTTGTTCATAAAAATCTGATTTGCTGCAATCGATGAAACATTTGAAGATATCATAATGACTCCTTTTAGAGTCATTATAGAACTATTTAACTAAAGTTAAAATTATATTTTTGAAGATTAATGAAGATCTGCGTTTAATTTAATCTCTCTTGTTGAACGAGAAACCGTTAGTTCGCCTGTTAAAGAGTTTTGTCTAAAGTGTAAACCATTGAGTCCCGCTAAATCTTTTCCTTTGAAAATCTCACCTTTTAACGGAGTGTTTTGATTGACTTCCTGTAGTTTTTCCAAACTCTTAGGATTCATAACGACTTTTGTACCCTCTAAAATCGCAACACCTGCATCGATGATACAACCATCACCAAGAGGAATACCACAAACGCTGTTTGCTCCAAGCAGACAGTTCTTACCGATAGAGATAGGGTTGCCGTCTGTTCCGCTTAAAACACCTAATATAGAAGCTCCACCGCCGACATCACTTCCATCGCCTACAATAGCAGAAGATGAGATACGCCCTTCGACCATGCTCGTTCCTGTTGTACCTGCATTGAAGTTGATATAACTTGCACCTGGCATAACAGTAGTACCGGCATGAAGCTGTGCACCAAAACGGACTTTTGACGTGTCTAGGACACGAGTATTGTTCGCTGGGATGATATGTTGTAAAAATCTTGGGAATTTATCTACAAAATCGATATGAGGATAAGAGTTCGAGAGTTTCAACTCTATCTCAAATTCACGTAACCACTCTAGTTCTATCGGTGTACCCGCAGACCAAGCAACATTTGGCAGGGCACCGAACGCTCCGTTTAGGTTGATGCTTCTAAGCGGTACTTTTGCCAAAGAGAGAGCATATAGTTTAAGATAAGTTGCTTCAACGCTGACGCACGGTGCATCATTGAAGATAAACGTGACTCTGAACTCTCCCTCTCTGCAACCGCTTTCTTTCATTTGAGAATAAAGATTAGAGACGACTTGGATATTTTTGTGTGCATCACCGTAAGCTTCGTCGCTATATGGTGTAAATGCATTCAGACAGCTTTCTAAAAATGCTAGATTGATATTACATACAACTTCGTTTTGATTGAAATCAACATTGATGCCTTGCTCTTTTAAAGCTTCTATAAATATAGCTGCACTGCCAAAGTTTTCATTCCAGTTTACAACAGGATAGGTCGCTTGAAGAACTCTGTTGCTGTCAAGTTGACCAAAATCGACTCTTGCGATCCCAAAAGCCAATGGGTCTTTATATCCTGCTGTTTCTGATTTTATTGTTTCAATTAATGCTTTAAATGCATCACTTGTTTGTATTGTTTGCATATTTATCACTCTTTTTTTAAAAATTTAATTGTAATTATACTCATAAAAAATTATAGTTAGCTAACTCTAAAAATTTGAGTGTATAATTTGATTTTTAAAGGTAATAATATATGACAAAATGGATTGAACTTTTACAAAACAACGATTATTTAAGTATAAAAAAATATATACAAGAGGGTGCAAATGTCAATGATACTAACGATACACAAGAGTCGGTCCTTGCATGTGCACTTAGATATAAATGTGATAACGAGATCATAGATCTTTTACTGCAAAACGGTGCCGATCTGGATGATTTCAATGAAGATGGTGTCAGTATTCTTGACTATGCGATCATGTATAATAAGGTCGATCTGGTCAAAAAAATCATCGCATCGGGTGTCAATGTAAATCAAACGCGTAGACCAAGCAGATTCACACCTCTTATGGGAGCAGTTTGTTATGGAAGAGGGAAAATAGTAAAAATCCTGTTAGAAAATGGAGCGGATACAAGTGCTGTTGATAACAAAGGACTCAGCGCTCTTGGCTTTGCCAAAAAAACGCATAAAAAGAGTATGATAGAATTACTTGAAGCGGATTAAAAGAAGATTCCTTGATTTTCATTGTCAAGAGGTTTTCTTTTCTCTTTTGCCAGCCAGTCTTGAAGCAGTTGTTCAACGACCTTGCTCAAACTCATCTTGTATCTGACGCGAGAATATTTCATAGCGTCATCCCACGTATTTTTGTCTATTAGCAGACTTCTTGTTACTTCATCTTTAGGTTTCATTAAATCAAATCTCCAACTATATAATAAGTTATATAGTATTGTATTTAATCTTTTAAACCTATAAATTTACAGTTTAAACGTATAATGTTTCTGCTTTCTGTCATGCTTAGCAGGATGGAAAAAGAAATACTTATATATGACATAGCTTAATGCCACAACGCCAAGTAAGACCAATAATGCATATACCATCATACTACAGCTCCTAGATAATCTACTAGAATAATCGTCTTAAAATCAGTTTAACTTAAATAATCTTACACTAATCTTTAATAATATATGTGATATTTTTTTCTTGCAGGTATTTTGTAAATTTTTCAAACTCTATATCTACTCTTTTTTTATCATGAAAACTCAACGAAAGTTCGACTTTTGGAGCGTTGTTATTGATGATTGGTAATGATGAAAGTTCCATATCCTGCGGAAGTGTTTTCATAATGTCTATCAGCGTGTTCTCGCTTGTATCTGCAAGCAGGGTCTTTCTGTATTTTTGTACAGACTCTGAAAAATATTTGCCGACACACTCAATGAGCATCGGATGAGACATCTCGGGAAATCCCGGGACAAAAAAGTATCTATGCTGCAGTTCAAAGCCTGACATATTGTTTATAGGGTTTTTTATGAGATTTGCATCTTGGGGAAGATCGGACATATGTACGCGGTGAGGGTAGGCTTCATCATTGAACCTTTCTATGATGTCTTTTTCAAACTCTTTATGACGCATTAAAGGCTTACATGTAAAGACATCGGCTGCTATTTGTCTGGTAAGATCATCGGGAGTGGAACCGATACCGCCGAAACTAAAGAGTACGGCTTTTTCATCTTTTTTTATAAGTTCAAAAGTGTTTTTGATGAGTTCTACATCGTCCTTGATGATAAATGACGCAAAAAGGTTGTGCCCATAGGAATTCAAAAGATCTCGAATAAATTTGAAATGTTTGTCTTCTCTTCTGTTGTTAAGTATCTCTGTTCCGATGATCACGGCGTAAAAGTTATGCATTGATAGTCCCGTATCGATTTAAATAATAATGATTATAATGACAATCATGTTACATGTGGCTTACATGTAACCAACAATTTGGTATTATTTTATTTAGATTTAATAAGGATGTACCATGTCATATTCACAACAGCTTGAAGAGTTAATAAAAGAGAGCGTCATACCTGATATCGAAGATAGAATGGATGAACTTTATACTATCATCGCAGATAAAAAAAACGAGTCGATCGAAGATGCGAAAGAGGAGCTTGAAGAGCTTATAGAGTTTCGTGACGACCTCAAAGATGTTTTGGTAGACATCGAGTGCGGCGAGATCGAAGAGGATGAGTGTAAAGAGATGATAGATGACATTCTAGCAGCTCAAGAGGGTGATGAAGAGGAGTAAATCTAGCTTCTTTTAAACTCTGTTTGTATATAATTCGGGTAATAAAACAGATAGGACTTAAGATATGAGAATCATACTACTCGGAGCTCCGGGTGCAGGAAAAGGCACTCAAGCTCAATTTTTGACTAAAATTTACAACATCCCTCAAATCTCTACGGGAGATATGCTTCGTGCTGCCATAAAAGCAGGTACTGAGATGGGTAAGATGGCAAAAGCCGCTATGGATGCGGGTCAGCTTGTAACTGATGAGATCATCATAGGTCTTGTAAAAGATAGAATCGCTGAAGATGATTGTAAAAACGGTTACCTGCTTGACGGTTTTCCTCGCACACTTCCTCAAGCTGACGCTGTTACAAATGCAGGCATCGCTATCGATGCGGTAATCGAGATAGATGTTCCGGACTCTGAGATCGTAAATAGAATGAGTGGCCGTCGTGCACACTTGGCATCTGGGCGAACATACCACATAGTTTTCAATCCGCCAAAAATCGAAGGCAAAGACGACATTACAGGTGAAGACCTAGTACAACGCGATGATGATAAAGAATCAGTAGTTTTAGACCGTTTAAAAGTTTACCACGAACTTACTCAGCCTCTTATAGGTTACTATAAAGAGCAAGCTGCTAAAAACTCACATATCAAATACATCACAGTCGACGGTACAGCACACATTGCCGATGTTGAAGCAGATATCGTTGCTAAACTAAGTAAATAAATACTCTACATGTAAGTGTCCAGAATCTTTCTGGGTGCTTTACAGATTCCTTTCCATTTTCTATAAATAATCCTCAATACATCCATTTTATTCAAAATAATTTATTATTTAGTAATTGTTGCATAAAATGAGTGATATTAAATAGTTAGGAGCAAATGTGCAAGAACTCAATAAGTGGGCAGATAGAGTCTATGCTGAAAATGATTTTGGACGTAGCATCTCTACTTCAATTTCTGGTGTAGTAGGTTTGATTACTTATCTATTCACAAAAGATTGGGTACTCACTATTTTGTCTTTAATAATTATCTTTCCAATATTTAGAATAATATCATCTGGACTTCACGAGAAATATCAACGTAATAAACAAAAGAATTTGAAAAAAGAAGATGTTGAGCAAATGTACAATCGACTTAGTAATGAAGAAAAAGATGTTATTCGTGCATTTGTAAACGCTGGAGGATGTGTTCTTACTTGGAGGCAGATGAATTCAGAACAAGTATCATCAGTAGGTGTCGAGTCATTAATAGAACGAGAACTCTTACGAACTTCATATACAGCAGATAGTATGAGAGAAACTTTCGTTTTAGATTCGGATATTTTTGATATAGATTATGACAAATTTAATGCAATCAAAAAATCATGATTCGCTTTTTGATTGCGCAGTTTATATCTTCGTTCTTATAAAACTTCCCATCTCAGCGACTATCTCTTCGATGCTTCCTTCGCCGCTTATTACATGTAAAAGATTTTTAGCATTGTAAAAAGCTTGTATATCGGCCAATGGTTCTGTATAGACTTTCATGCGGTTGTTGAACACTTCGTTGTTGTCATCAGCTCCGCGGTTACGTCCTAAGACTCTGTCACGTGCTGTTTCTTCGCTTACATATACCTCTATGACACTGCTGAGTTCTAGTGATGCGTCACTTTGCAGATACTCATCAAGAGCGTTTAACTGTTCCATGCTTCTAGGATAACCGTCTATGATGATTATATCCGTAGGAGCGTTTTTTATGGCGTTTACGATGGTCTCTATAGCTATCTTGATAGGGACGATAAGCCCTTTTGAGATGTAGTTGTTGATCTCAAGTCCGAGTTTACTTTTAGTCGCGACTTCGGCTCTTAACATATCGCCTGTAGAATAGTGAGTGATGGCTTCGTTTTGCTTTGCGATCAGTTCGGCATCTGTCGTTTTCCCGGAGCCTGGGGCTCCGATGATAAGAAACAGTTTTTTCATTATGCTTTTACTTGCTCGCGGATTCTGATGTGTAGTTCTTTTAATTGCTCGTTATCGACTGCACTTGGTGCTTGAGTCAACATACAAGAAGCTTTTTGTGTTTTAGGGAATGCGATGACATCACGGATGCTTGATTTTTTAGAGATCAACATCATAAGTCTGTCAAAACCGATAGCAAACCCTCCGTGTGGCGGTGCTCCGAATTTTAGTGCATCAAGCAGGAAGCCGAATTTTTCTCTTGCTTCCTCTTCGCCGATTCCAAGAAGTTTAAATATCTCCTCTTGCACATCAGGTTTATGGATACGGATACTTCCACCGCCAAGCTCAGTACCGTTTAAAACGATGTCGTAAGCGATAGATTCTATCTCTTCAACATCCTCTTTGTCAGTGTCTTTAGGCATAGTAAACGGATGGTGAAGTGCTTTTACGCGTCCGTCTTCCACTTCAAACATTGGGAAATCGACAACCCATACGAATTCAAATCTGTCTTTATCGACAAGGTTCATTTTCTCATGTTCAGCTATGAAGATTCTAAAACGTCCCATGTAATCTAAAACAGTCTTTTTATCTCCCGCACCGAAGAAAACAACGTCGCCTACTTGAAGTTCAGTTCTTTCGATTAGAAGAGCGATATCTTCCTCTTTGAAGAATTTAAGAAGTGGACCTTTTAGGCCGTCTTCTTGCATCTGGAAATATCCAAGACCGTGAGCACCGAATTTTCTTACATAGTCCTCAAAACTTTTCATCTCTCTTTTTGAGAACACAAGGTCAGCACCCGGAACTCTTAGGGCTTTGATGCGGTTTGTATGAGGTTTTTTAGCGATGTTTGTAAATATCTCGTTGTCACAACGCTCGAAAATGTCGATGACATCTACCATTTTGAGGTCATAACGAAGGTCTGGTTTATCTGAACCGTACCATTCCATAGCATCTGAGTATTTGATGTGGTTAAACGGTGGTTTTACCTCGATGCCACAAGCACTGAACATTCCTACAATAAGGTCTTCAGCTACCTTGATGACATCTTTTTGACTACAAAAGCTCATCTCGACGTCTATCTGAGTAAATTCCGGTTGTCTGTCAGCTCTTAAGTCTTCATCTCTGAAACATTTTGCGATCTGGAAATATCTGTCAAATCCGCCGACCATAAGAAGTTGTTTAAAGAGTTGCGGAGATTGAGGAAGAGCGTAGAACTCTCCGTTATGAACGCGTGATGGGACAAGATAGTCTCTCGCACCCTCAGGAGTAGATTTCGTAAGGATAGGTGTCTCAACTTCCAAAAATCCGTGAGCATCAAGGACGTTACGAGCAGCTATGGCAGCTTTTGAACGTAAACGGAAAGTCTCATACATAGATGGGTCGCGAAGCTCTAAATAACGGTATTTTAAACGCGTTTCTTCACCTACGTTTTTGTCACCGATGACAAACGGAGTAGGGGCGCTTTTGTTTTCTATTATTAATACATCCACAACCAGTTCTATCTCACCCGTTTTCAAACGAGGATTTACAAGTCCTTCGCCGCGTGGACGGATTTTTCCTGTTGCCACAAGCACAAACTCATCGCGAACGCTATCAGCAACTTTATGTGCCTCTGCATTATCAGATGGATCAAAAACAAGTTGGATCAATCCGCTTTTATCACGTACGTCTATGAAGATAATTCCGCCGTGGTCGCGGTAGCTGTTCGCCCAGCCCGCAACAGTTACGACTTCACCAACGTGTTGTATGCTTAGGTCTGTACAATAATGAGTTCTCAAATCTAAATTCCTAAAGAAAAATTTTCGCGATTATAACAAAACTATACTGATACAAAACTAAACAGCCAAGAAGTGTATATGCATTTTATGAAAGATAATATCCATTATTTCTGCGCTTGACAAAGCATTATGTAAAAATATATACTACGCTAATTATTTCTAAAATGATATAACGCTAAATACTAAGAAGAATGATTTTTGCATATACCGTTATATCTCAAAGTATATAACTGGAAATAAGTTTAATTGTAAAGGGAAATATATGAAAAAAAATATAGTGACAAAGATATCTTTCGCTGCTTTGATGTTTTGTTCAAGTGCACAGGTGTATGCACAGGATGAAGCACCAAAAAGCGCATTAAAGACAAACTACGAGATGATCTATAACATTAAACAGGTTGATGTAGAGAGTTTTTCGGATATGTTCAAAGAGGGGAATTTCTTTGGCAGACTTCGATCAAATTCATTTATGTATAACTGGGAAAAAGAAAGTACGACTCAAAAAAATCATTTGACAAGCGGTTTAGGCGGTTCTCTTGTTTTTCAAAGTGCTGTATATAACGATTTTGATTTTGGAGTCGGACTTTACTATAGTCATGGTTTTACAAACGTATCTGCGGATAATGCGAGTCAGATGAAAGCAGGCAGCGAAGTGTTGAGCAGATTTGATTATAGCAATACAGGCTCTCAAGATATGGGAGTTGTGGGGCAAGCTTATGTGAGCTATAGCGGTATAAAAGAGAGTTCTGTCAAAGTCGGACGCCAACTTGTAGAGACATTCTATACTAAATCTAATGATACAAAGATGATACCGAACACTTTTGATGCAGTTGTTTTTGATACTAAGTTATTACCGAAAACTTCGATCAGAGTTGGTTATTTGATAGACGAGAAATTGCGCGGACATACCGATGCCCACTCCGTGCTCGTATATGGAGATTCAAGTTCATCATCATCGACAAATCCTGCATGGGATGAAAACGATGATACGGCGATGCATAAGGGCTTGACATACACAGCTTTAAAAGCGGCAGGCAAACCTACAGACGCACCGTTGATCGTTCTTGATGCACATAATAAGTCTATAGAAAATCTAAAGATAGATGCAGCTTACTATAACGTACCGCAACTTATTTCTCAAGCGATGGTCGAGGGAAACTATAAAGTCGCGCTTAACGATGATCTTTCCGTTACTCCGGGTGTAAGATACATCAAGCAGTTTGATGATGGAGCAGGAGCCGTGGGAGGTGCTGCGTATGACGGTACGACTACAGGTTATAAAGACCCGACATCTCTTGATTCTCAGATGATAGCGGCAAGACTAGTAACGCAGTACAAAAAGATCCAGCTAAATCTAGGATTTACGGATATTCTTGACGAGGCTGACTTGATCACGCCTTGGAGAGGCTTCCCGACTGCGGGATACACACGTTCGATGGCCCGTTATAACTGGGTGGCTAACACAAAAAGCTATCGCGCTGAACTTTCCATAAATGGAAATAAAACGGGTGTGTATAAAGATGTTTTCGTGCAACTTTCCGCTTTGCATACAGATGCCGATGAGAGCAAAGGACAGTTTGATGAAAACTATTACTATGCAAGTTTTGTGCAAAATCTTCCGATGATGCCGGAACTTCAATGGCGTTTTAGAATCGGCTATGCAGATACGAAAAAAGTAAATGCCGACAGTGTAGATACTCGTCTAGAGTTTAACTATTTATTTTAAAAGGAATAACAATGAAAATAAGTGCGCGTAATCAGATCAACGTAAAGATCGTGGAAATCGAAGAGGGAAGTGTAAACTCTGTTTTATTGCTTGAGACTAAAAACGGTGTAAAATTAAGCTCTTCTATCACAAATACAAGTGTAGAAAATATGGCTTTAAAGGTCGGTGATGAAGTCGTCTGTTTCTTTAAAGCTTCGAACGTCTTGGTAGCGACGGGAAATGTTCCCGGTATCAGTGCTAGAAATAAGATAGAGGGTGTCATAAAAGAGATCAAACTCGGTGCCGTAAACGATGAGATCATCATCTCGGTAGACAGTGTTGAAAATATCACGGCGATCATCACAAATGATGCCCTAAAAGAATTAAAATTGAAGGAGGGTGACAAAGCTGTAGCAATAATCAAAGCAAGCGAAGTCATGATAGCAAAATGAAAAAAACAGTATTATCATTAATAATTTCCATATCTTCACTTTTTGCAGGTGAGATCAATTTAGCGGTGGCAGCAAATGTCAGTTATGCGATGGATGCGTTAAAAGCGGAATTTGCAAAGACACATCCTGATACAAAGGTTCAAGTAACATTAGGAAGCAGCGGGAAACTTACGGCTCAGATAAAAAACGGTGCTCCTTACGGGCTGTTTATGTCGGCAAATATGAAGTATCCGACGGCTCTTTATGAAGATGAAATAGCAACGACAAAACCCATAGTCTATGCACAAGGCGCACTTGCTTATCTGAGTGCAAAAAAACAGGATTTCTCACAAGGGATCAAGCTTGTAGAATCAAAAGATATACAAAAAATAGCGATCGCAAATCCTAAGACAGCCCCTTATGGCAAAGCTGCTCTAGAAGCGATGAAAAACGGCGGTGTATTAGATAATGTACAAGATAAGTTTGTCTATGCCGAGAGTATTTCACAGACCGTTACTTACGCTGTGAGTGCTGCAGATATCGGGTTTATCGCAAAATCTTCTCTTTACTCTCCAAAAATGAGTATGTATAAAGAGGACATAAACTATAAAGATGTCGATCCGGCTTTGTATACTCCTATAAAACAGGGGATAGTTTTGCTAAAATATGCAGACAATAATAAAGAGTATAAAGATTTTTATGACTTTATTTTAAGTGCAAAAGCAAAAGAGATATTTAAAAGATATGGATATATAGTTCAATGAATCTAATCGAAGCGGTCATCACTGATATAAAAAAATATGAAGGCATCTCGGCGGTGAGTTTTGATGCTTCGGGTCTACATGTAAGCATGGTCGCTCTTGAGTTAGATTCAAAACTTCAAATCGGTACAAAAGTAAGACTCAAGGTCAAGGCGACTAATATCGCTTTGGCCAAAGCGATCGGCTCACAGATAAGCATAGCGAATCAACTGGATACGGTTGTGGATGAGATACTAAACGGCGAGATCCTGTGCAGTATAAAACTCTTGCTTAACGATACTCCTTTGGAAAGTATTATCACACAAAGATCCGCACTTGCCATGAACATAAAAAAGGGCGATAAGATCATTGCACTCATAAAATCAAATGATATCTCAATCGCCTCATTTGAAGAAGAAAATTAATCAGAAGGATCCATGTTGTCTACACTCTTAGACTCTGAACTTTTAGAATACATACGTGAAGATATGCCGTACTTTGATCTGACGACTACACTGCTTGGTTCAAATTTTGACAGTGCAAAACTAGAAGTAAAAACACGAGAAGATATTGTCGCGGCATGTAGTGAAGAAGCAGCACGAATAGCTGAGCTTTTAGGTTGTAAAGTAGAGTTCTTTATACCTTCTTCAAACAGAGTAAAAGCAGGGGAGACCATTCTCAGTATAGAAGCTAAAGGCGAGATACTACATCTGGCTTGGAAGCTTACCCAGGTACTTCTGGAATATGCATGCGGGATGGCTACTTATGCTAATGATATGTTACAAAGTGCACACGCCGTAAATCCACATTGTGAGATACTCGTTACAAGAAAAAGCATCCCTTTTGCCAAAAAATTTGCCATAAGATCTCTTATCTGCGGAGGAGTGTTACCGCATAGACTTGGGCTTTCTGAGTCTATTTTGGTGTTTTATCATCATCGTGCTTTATTTGAAGACGATGCATCTTTTAAAGAGGCTTTTAAACAGTTAAAGATCAGAGCCGTCGAGAAGAAAGTAGTCGTAGAGTGTGAAGATCTTGAAGATGCAAAAGAGATGCTTTCTCTCGGTGCAGACGTGATACAGATGGATAAATGCGATATCTTCACGCTTAGGACTCTTGTCGAATATAAAAATGCTAATTTTCCAATGGCAAGGATACTCGCTGCGGGCGGCATCAACAAAAATAATGTCGCAGAGTTTGTAAAAACGGGTGTCGAAGCGATCATCACGAGCAGTCCGTATCAGGCTAAGATGGCAGATATCAGTGTAAAATGGGTAAAAAAATGACAAATCTTGATTTTGAACCGTTTTATATATCCTTTAAACTTGCAGCATTTACTACAATCATCCTATTTATCATCGCTTTGCCGCTTAGCTGGTGGCTTAGTCAGACAAGCAACAGATTTAAGCCTGTCTTAGAAGCCTTTGTATCTCTTCCGATAGTATTGCCGCCTTCGGTACTGGGGTTTTATATCCTGTATGCACTCTCCTACAACTCTCCGTTTGGTGCTTTTATGGATGAATATTTTGGTGTCAAGATGGTCTTTAATTTTACAGGTCTGGTAATCGCGAGCTGTTTTTACTCCTTTCCGTTTATGGTTCAACCACTACAAAGCGGATTTGAATCACTCAGTAAAAATATGCTAGAAGCTTCCTATATAGCAGGTAAAAGCAAGATGACGACTCTCTTACATGTAGCACTTCCAAACATAAAACCAGCCCTCATAACCGCTCTTATCATCACATTTGCGCATACCGTCGGTGAGTTTGGCGTCGTTTTGATGGTGGGTGGATCGATCCCCGGAGAGACAAAAGTCGCTTCTGTCGCGATTTATGAGTATGTCGAAGTTATGGACTATTCATCTGCACATATCTATAGTGCCATTATGGTACTCATCAGCTTTTTAGTCTTATTGAGTGTTTATATATTTAACTCACAACATAGTAAAAAGTTTAAGGGTCTATGATATGAAAAATAATACTGATTCGATAAAAGGTTTCTTTACAGGTGGGATCATCGGTGTTTTAGGTGGACTCGTCGGCTTGGGCGGAGCTGAGTTCAGGCTACCTGCTTTGATCTACTTTTTTAGACTCAATGCGTTAAGTGCGATTATCTTAAATAAAGCAATGAGCCTTGTCGTTGTCGGTTTTGCACTGCCGTTTCGACTCACGACTACACCAGCTTCAATGCTTCTTGACAATACGGGTATTATTTTTACCATACTGTTTGGAAGTGTCATCGGTGCTTGGTTTGGAGTAGGATTTGCACTCAAGATAAAGTCTCATACACTTTATAAGATTATTTCTTTTTTACTTCTATTTATTGCTGTTATCCTATTTTTCGAGCATAACAGTTTGCACCCTAGTGATTTGTTATTTCACAACGATATACTTAATATGGTCGTTGGAGTAGTATTAGGAATTATCATAGGCGCAATCGCAGCGATACTTGGAGTCGCAGGCGGAGAGTTGTATATTCCAACGATCATTTTGATCTATGGTGTTGATATTAAACTAGCAGGAAGTTTGTCTTTGGCTATCAGCCTTCCCACTATGCTAGTAGCCTTTTTTAGATACAGCAGAGATGACAGTTTTAAGATTTTATATACGATGAAACTATTTACATTCATTTTTGCCATAGGATCTATTATTGGTGCATACATAGGAAGTTTGTTTTTGGGGATGATATCTCCAGATCTTTTGATCCCTGTCCTTTGTATTATCCTTTTGATCTCATCGTATAAAATGTATAGACATAAAGAGGCGATATGATAAAACTAAAGATACAAAAGATGCTTCATGGAAGCATCGGACAGATTGAATTAAACGTAGATATAAATATTAAAAAAGGGGAGTTTATTGCGCTTGCAGGACAAAGTGGTAGCGGTAAGACGACACTTCTGCGCATACTTGCAGGACTTGAGAGTGCAGATGGCGAGATAGATGTCTTCGGCTCAAAATGGCTTGATGCCAAAAAAGCTTTTGCACCACAGGAGAGAGGTATCGGATTTGTCTTTCAGGATTATGCGCTTTTTCCAAATATGAGTGTTTTGCAAAATCTGCTATTTGTCAGTAAAGATAAAGAGCTGGCAGAACATCTTTTGGAGCTAACGGGTCTTACAGAGCTAAAAGAGAGATTTCCAAATATGTTAAGCGGCGGGCAACGTCAGCGTGTCTCGTTATGCCGTGCTTTGATGAAGCGGCCGAAAATACTGCTTATGGACGAACCGCTCTCGGCTCTTGATCCGGATATGCGAACAAAGCTGCAGCATGATATTTTAAAGCTTCATAAAGAGTTTGACACTACGACGATCATGGTCAGTCACGATCCGAGTGAGATGTATAGACTTGCCAGCAGGGTACTTGTACTTGAACACGGGAAGATCATTAAAGACGGATTGGCAAAAGATATTTTGTTAAAAACATCAGGCAGTCAAAAATTTACGCTTCAGGGCGAACTTTTAGAGATAAAAAAAGCCGATGTCATATATGTGGCAATTGTTGCGATAGGTCAACAGATAGTAGAGATCGTACTAGATTCAAATGAGGCGAAAAGCTTTAATATCGGACAAAGTGTACAAGTCAGCACTAAAGCATTTTCGCCCTCAATATCTCATCTTTAAGCATAGGTATCTAAAAGATTAGTCGAACTCACGGTCGGCTTTATATCTTTTTTTTCTGTTTGCAAAAGAGCTTCCGCTTTAGCCGCTGTTTTACTGTCATCTTTTAATAGCTCTGCACTCGGCTGCTGTGATGAAACATCATTTTTTGCACTCGGATCAGGTCTTCCTATCTGCACTTGATTTGGATAGGGTGATTGAAATATATACTTAGAAATATTCATGAAATCCTCCTTCGTACTCAGCTAAATTATAACACATAATTTATTTAATATTTTAATAAAAAAAGCTTGCTTAAAAATTTAATTCTAGGAGTATAATTGTGAAAAAATATAAGGTGGATAATGTCAAGCTTAGTTATCAATAATTACACTCTTAAGCATTTCAATATAAATGCAAAACCGATAATGGAACAGTACTTACATATGATCGAAATCGACCTGAGCGATTATACATTTGCGGGTAATTATATATGGCTCTCTAATGCGACCGGTTTTTATACGATAGTCAACGATACTTTTTGTTTATTCATTATGTCTTCAGGTGTATTGACCATGCTTTTACCGCCCCTTGGGAAGCAGGATAAGATATACGATGCTATCATAGAATGTTTTGAGATCATGAATAAACACAACGAAAATAAAAGATATTCAAAGATCGAGTATGTACATGAAGAGATACTAGAAGGGTTTGTCGATTACTTGGAAGAGGGTACAGAGATCTTTGAAAAACTGAAAGATTTTGTTATTGAAAAGAAACTGGTTGATTATATTTATAAAACTGACGACCTCATAGAGTTAAAAGGTAACCCTTACAAGGTAAAAAGAAATGAGATCAACCGTTTTAGAACAGTTTATCCAAACCATAGACTTGAATTATTCAATAACGAGCTTCACGGCAAAAAAGTCGTAGAACTGTTTAACAAATGGGTACAGGATAGAACGATACATATGCCAAAAGAGGATGCAGAAGTATTCTTGGACGGTATCTATTTTGAGCGTTTTGCTATAAAAAGACTTCTAAATGATTATGACAATCTCGATGTCATAGGTTTGGTCATCTACATAGATGATGAACTAAAAGGCTTCACTGTTGGTGAAAAGATCAGTGATAAAGTAGCCAGCGTTATTATAGAAAAGACAGATTTTGAGATACTCGGTTGTGCTCAGTTCATCTTTAGAGAGTTCGTAAAGATATTAAAAGAGAGATATAACAGCGAATATATCAATGTCGGTGATGATATGGGATTTGAAAACTTGAAAAAGGTGAAGATGTCATACCGTCCGGATAAACTTATACCAAAATATACCATCTATCAAAAATGATACTCAGACAAGCTTCTTTAACCGATCTAAAAGAGATCGAAAAAGTTGAAAACGATAATTTTACGCCGGAGGATTTTGGATTATCAAACTCCTCTTTGCGTTACCATCTAAAAAGAAACATTATTTTCGTCATAGAGGATGAGAGTAAGATCGTAGGCTACTGTTTATGGCTTACAAGAAAAGATCATTATAGACTTTACTCCATAGCAATACTTCAAGAGTCTCAATGCAAAGGATACGGCAAAAGACTTTTGGAGTATTCCATACAGAATCTCAAAAACAAAGAATTAAAACTGGAAGTCAAACAGATAAACAAACAAGCCATAGCTCTGTATGAAAAATTTGGCTTTAAGATCGTCAAAACACTGAGATCCTACTACCCGAATAACATAGACGGCTATCTTATGAGAAGAGTTATCTCCTAGAAGCTCTTTTTAGACTCCATTCTATCCACTTATAGCTCTCTATAAGGATAAATATAGCAGCTGTGGCAACTCCTATGTATCCCAGCATCTCAGGTGTCGGCGGTACTGAGTGAAGCCAGCTTGGAAAGATGTAAAGGCCTGCAGTTTGAAGCACTATTCCGATAGATACACCGATCCATATCACAGGATTTATCGTCAGACTTTTTTTGATGTTACGCAGAAACGGTTCATGCTCTTTTTGGGCTAAAATACCGTTTACCCACTGTGAAGTCACGATAATACAAAAAGAGACGGTTATGGCTGACTCGTAGTTGTATCCATTGCTTAAAAGATAGATAAAGACAGCAAGTGTGACAGATGCGTTGACGATCGATACCCATGCGATCCTTGCAACCTGCCAGCGGTCAAAAAACTGTTTTTCAAGTCTTTGTGGAGGGTTTGTCATCACGTCTCCCTCCTCTTTACACATTGGAAAGGTCTTATCGGTCACTCCATCAGTCACGATATTTATCCAAAGGATCTGTGTCGCATGTATCGGCAGAGGGAGACCTGCGATGATCGCTGTGCTTATGAGAAGTATTTCGTCAAAACAAGTGGCAAGTAGATAAAATATCACCTTTCTCAGGTTCGCAGTGATGATCCTGCCTTGACGTATAGCATCGACAATGACACCTAGATTGTTATCGGTTATGACCATTTTTGCCGTTGATTTTGCCGCTTCGCTCCCCCCGCCCATTGCAATCCCGAGATCGGCGGCTTTAAGGGCAGGAACATCATTGACCCCATCTCCGGTGACAGCTACGATCTCCCCCTCTTTTTGCAGAAGCTTAACGATTCTGTATTTGTGTTCAGGAAGGGCGCGTGCTACCACCGTACAGGTTTTGAGTGTACTTCCAAGCTGTTCATCTGTCATATTTTCGATTTCGGTACCGTTTAGCACGGTGTCTCCGTTTTGCCATATTCCGACCTCTTTGGCGATGACTTGTGCAGTCACGGGGTTGTCGCCCGTTATCATAACGACTCTTATTCCGGCACTTTTTGCTTGCTTGACGGCATCTGTCACACCATCCTTTACACCATCTGCAAAACCGATAAGACCGACGATCCTGATCTGCCATTTTTTAGGGTCTTCCCACTTTTTATCGCTGATTCCAAAAGCCAAAAGACGCAATCCCATCGAGGCCATTTTGTCATGCGCGGTGTTTAGTCTTTCTAATTCCTCAAAACTGTTTAGAGCCATCTTTTTTAGAGCTTCATAGGCTCCTTTGATATAAAGACGTTCTTTCTTTTCATGGTCTTGATTGATGGTTGCCATCATACGAAGTTTTGGATCAAAAGGGTGGTAGAAAATACGGCTGTTGTGCTTTCTGATCAAGTCATACTCAGCAGCCAGCCATGTCCTCAGAGCGCTATCAGCAGGGTCGCCACGTTCCTCTGACGCATCATTACAAAGTGCTGCACACATCTTCAGGGCATCATTGTCAAGTACTTCCATCTCTTTAACCGATAAAAAACCTTGTGTGATAGTTCCTGTCTTATCTGTCCCAATTACCGAAGCACTTCCCAGCGATTCAACAGAAGGTAACTGGCGCACAAGCACTTTATGAGCACTTAGCCTATAAGCTCCCAGAGCCAAAATAAGAGTCACAACTATAGGCAGACCCTCAGGCACTGCAGACACAAGTTCAGCTATAAGGATGGTCGCCAGATCGCCTGCACCGAGTCCATGGATCAATCCGACGACACCGACGATAAGCAAGATCCCTGTCAAGACAACGATAAGTCTTTTTGAAAATATGGCTAACGAGCGGGTAAGCGGCGAGTCGGGGGATCGCTCCTGAGCACTTCTGGCGATGCTTGCTAGATAGGTATATTCTCCCGTCGCCGTGACTATCCCTTTGGCTGTACCTTTGATGATATGTGTACCTGAAAAGAGTATATTTCTTCTCTCATACGGAGGAGTCTCTGGCTCAAACACAGTATCGCTCTCTTTGGAGGATGGCACGGATTCTCCCGTAAGAGTAGCCTCATCAATTTGTAGCCCATGCGATTCTATCAGACGGATATCTGCCGAAATAAGGTCTCCTTCACCTAAAAGAACGATTTCACCAGGAACAATCTCATCTGATGGGACAAGTGCTTCAAGACCCATTCTGATCACTCTTACATGGCTTTGTGTAAGTTCTTTAAGGGCCTGAATGGAAATTTCGGCCTTGTACTCTTGAAAAAAACCTAAAATACTGTTGACGACAAGGATACCGATGATAAATATGCTGTCTGTGTTATGTCCCATGGCCAAAGAGAGGAGGGCTGCGACGATCAGTATGGCGACGATCGGGCTTTTAAACTGCCCGATAAAGATAGATATGAGTGAGCGTTGATCTTCTACAAGAGCGTTAAGCCCGTAAATATTCAAACGTTTAGATGCTTCATCTGGCGTTATTCCCGAAGATGAACTCTTATATATCTCATAAAGCTCTTGGGGAGTCTTAGAATGCGGAGAGTCGGACAAGATAATCATACCGTTTTACCATCCCTTTACATGTACATCGCATAAGTCGCTATATTACTGCTACATTAGATTTTAACCATAAAAAAGTGTATAATTGTTTAAAAAAAGATATAAAGAGTTATTTTTGAAAAAAATGGATATTAAAAGAGTCGGCATTATTCTCAGACCGTCCACTCCCGAATTAAAAGATATATTTTATGACATAAAAAGTTTGTTTGAGTCGTATGGTATTGAGGTTTTCATCGACAGCATCAGCGGCGGGATGATAGATGTCATGGGTCAGGAGTTTGAGACTTTATGCCAAAAATGCGATATACTTGTCAGTATTGGGGGAGACGGCACTCTCATCTCCACCGTTCGAAGATCTTACAAATACCAGATACCGGTTCTTGGAGTTCATGCAGGAAAACTCGGATTTTTAGCTGATCTTTCGATAGATGAGATGAAAGATTTTATTCAACTGCTTGTTAGAAGTGAGTATCGCATCGACCATAGAGCTGTTTTACAGGCTACTATCAAGACACAAGAATCTGAAAATACGATATTTGCATTTAATGACGTTGTACTTACCCGTCCGTCGATCTCCAAGATGATCCGCATAGAGACACTTGTAGACGACAAAGCTTTCAATACATACTACGGCGATGGCGTCATCGTCTCTACTCCTACGGGTTCGACCGCATATAATCTCTCGGCAGGCGGTCCTGTTCTGTTTCCTTTGACAAACGTGTTCTCACTTACACCGATCTGTCCCCACTCGCTGACGCAAAGACCGGTCGTTCTTCCGGGACACTTCTCCATAGACATGAAAACACCTGACAAATCAGCTCTTCTTATCGTAGACGGACAAGATATGTACGAATTTGGCTCAGGCGACACTATCAGCATAAAACTGGCAAAAAACCCTGCAAAACTGATACACAAAAAAGAGTTTAACTACTTCGATGTCTTAAAAGAGAAACTTCGCTGGGGAGAATAAAGTTCACTATTAGCTCAAAAATATGACAAAATGCAATAAAAACGATATTTTCTACTTTAAACTATATAAAATACAGATGATAGAAGCATCATAAGGTTATAAAAAGATGATAGAAAGATTTTATTTAAAAGATTACCTTAGTTTTAATGAAGTGGAGTTGGAGTTAAAAAGCGGTCTTGTGGTATTTACTGGTCCCAGTGGGAGCGGAAAGTCCATCCTTATGAACTCCATTCTCTCATCACTGGGTGCGAGCAGCTGTGAAGCTTCTCTTTGTGAATCGAGTGTGACGTGGGAACTTGATCTTGATGAGACGGGCATCGAGAGCGATGACGTAAATGTTTTTAAGCACATCAAAAAAGAGAAATCCCGCTACTTCATCAACAACCAAAGCGTCTCTAAAAAAGCGATGTCCGACATCGGCTCGAACTACCTGAGACACCTGAGTCTCAAAGACTACAGCGATTTTGAGAATGAAAATCTCCTTTCTATCTTAGATAACCGTGTAGAACACAAGACACAAGGTCTCCAGAAGCTCAAAAAAGAGTATCAGGAAAGCTTTTTAGAGTATAAAAAGGTCAAGCAGGAGCTTGAAAAGATCGAGGAAGAGGAGCGAAAAATAGTCGAACTAAAAGAGTTCGCTGCTTTTGAGATACAAAAGATCCAAGAGGTAAACCCAAAAGAGGGTGAAGACGAGGAACTTCTGTCTATCAAAAAAGAGCTTTCCAAAAAAGAGAAAGTTTTAGAAAGCATAGAGCTTGCTAAGTCTCTTTTTGATAATGAACATCATGTCTTTAGTACACTTGATTTGCTAGATGTAGATAGCTCTTTTTTTGACGATGCAATGAACGAGCTTAGAGTCGTTTTAGACAACGCAGAAGAGAAGTTTAGCGCGCTAGAAGAGATAGAGGTTGAAGAGGTACTAAACCGCATAGAGGAGCTTAGTGCCATCAAAAGAAGATACGGAAGTATCGAAGAAGCACTTGTGTATAAAGAGCAAAAAATCAAAGAATTAGAAGCGTATGAGAACATCGAGATCACAAAAGATGAACTGGTACAAAGATACGCTGTTTTAGATAAAACGGTGTATGAACTCGCAGACAGATTAAGCGAAATACGAGCAAAAGAGTTGAGCTCTTTTAACGACGATCTAAACAAGTATCTAAAAGACCTCTATCTAAGAGACGCTAAGGTAGGTATACATGAAAGCAGACTTGACCTGCTTGGCAAGGATACTATAGAGCTGGAGCTAAATTCAACGGCGCTTGATAAAGTGAGTACGGGTGAGTTTAACAGGCTTCGTCTTGCGATACTTGCCCTGAAATCGGAGTTTATGAACAAAAATGGCGGTGTTTTGATGCTTGATGAGATAGATGCAAATCTAAGCGGTGAAGAGTCTATGAGTGTTGCCAAAGTGCTTCGAAAACTGGCAAGTCATTTCCAAATATTTGTCATCTCACACCAGCCGCAGCTTACGTCTATGGGAGATCAGCACTTTCTCATCCATAAAAAAGGCGATGAGTCTTTTGTTAAAGAACTTGATAACCAAAGCAGGATAGAGGAGATAGCTCGTATCATCAGCGGTGAGAGCATCACCAAAGAGGCAAAACAGTTTGCAAAAGAGCTTTTAGAGGCTAGCCGATAGATGTGCTTTATAATCTCTATTATCGCTCTGGTGTTAAGCTTTAACTTCTACATGGCAGACAATCTTTTACTAGCCTTATTTTCGCTGTTAGTCTCTATCTTTTTTATTATTTTGATGATAAAGAATATAAAATACGTAAAAAGTTTAAAAGACGAGAAAAAAGGTAAAATAGATGATAATTGACACACATATACATCTAGATGACAACAGATATGATGATGATTTTGAAGATGTCATAACAAGAGCATATGAGAGTGATGTAAAGCGTTTCATTATACCCGGTGCTGACCCTCTGACACTGGATAAAGCCATAAAGCTAGCAGAAGCTCATGAAGATATCTACTTCGCTGTAGGCGTGCATCCTTATGATCTTGAAGCGTTTGATTCACTGGATTTTGAAAAATATATAACGCATAGGAAATGCGTTGCCGTTGGCGAATGTGGGATGGACTATTTTAGACTAGAAGGCAGTGATGAAGAAAAAACAGTAGAGAAAGAGCTTCAAAAAAGAGTCTTTGTAGGGCAGATACGACTTGCAAAAAAATACAAAAAACCTCTTATAGTACATATACGTGATGCTTCAAATGATGCCAAAAATATCCTTCTTGAAGAGGATGCAGGCAAAGTAGGGGGTGTATTACACTGTTACAATGCAGATGAACAGCTTTTATCTTTGTCAAAAGAGAATTTTTACTTTGGGATCGGAGGAGTACTTACATTTAACAATGCAAAAAAATTGGTACATGTACTGCCTAAGATCCCGCTGGAGAGGTTAGTTATAGAAACTGACGGACCATATCTTACACCAATGCCCCACAGGGGGAAAAGAAATGAACCTGCATATACTAGATTAGTTGCAGAAAAAATGTCTGAACTTTTAAGTATTAAGATTGATGAAATAGAAAAAATTACTACGGAAAATGCCAAGAAATTGTTTCATATTTTTTAATATTATACATTTATTATGTTTAGATTAATCTAATAATAATCTCTTTTTTGATAAAATAAAAGACTTTTTATTATGGAAATTGTTTTTATGCTTAGATTATTCTTGATTTTAATGGCTCCCTATGCGCTTTTTGCCGCACTGACGTTTAGTACAAACAACAATAAAGACGTAGAACTTTTAAAAACATTTGACATTGATTCATCATTTTTATATGATGAAAAGCTAAATGAGATGAAAAGTTCAGAACGTGCGAGATACCAATATAAGCACTTCTTTAATGCTATGGACAATGCGTATATATTTATTCCTAGAATCAAAGAGGTTCTTAATGAATATAATGTTCCTGCTGAGTTCTTGTATCTTGCGATGGCTGAATCAAACTTCTCGACAAGAGCATATTCAAAAAAGAAAGCAACGGGAATGTGGCAGTTTATGCCTCGTACGGCGAAGCTTTACCATCTAAGAATCGATGATTATGTGGATGAGAGACGCGATCTCATCAAATCATCAGAAGCAGCGGCAAGATATCTTACATTTTTACACAATAAATTCGGTAAATGGTACTTGGCAGCGATCGCTTATAATTGTGGCGGCGGATATTTGAGCAATGCAATAAAAAAAGCCGGTACGGATGATCTGAAGGTCCTTTTGGATGAAAAGAAAAGATATATTCCTCGTGAGAGTAGACTCTATATCAGAAAGATCTTGGCTTTAGCACTTGTCGGAAACGATGAAGACTATCTTATAGACAACGAGTATGAATTTTTACTAAATCGCGGAAATGCTTATTCTTTAGCTACTGTAAAAGTATCTAGAGGTGAATCATTGACAAGAGTTTCAAAGATATTGGGTATTCCGTTGAAAGATTTAAAATCTTTAAATCATCATCTAAGTCATGATTTTACACCGCCTGATGTTAAGACGTATGATATTTATATTCCGTATGTAAAACTATCAGAGTTCAAACAAAAATATCATCCGGAGAGTATAGGCAATATCTATATGGTTCATACGGTCAAATCCGGTGACAGTCTTTTTTCGATCGGAAAAAAATATAAAGTCCCTTATAAAATAATTAAAGACTTCAATAGACTTACAACAAGCAGATTGTCATTAAAACAGCGTTTGATCGTGCCTATAGCAGTTAAAAACAGTATTGACAAGAGATACTATATGGTTAAAGACGGTGATACTTTAGATTCTATTGCAAAAGCAAATAAAGTGACTATCAGTTTTATAAAAACGATCAATAATTTAAAAAATAATTCTATAAAAATCGGTGACAAGTTGTATTTGAATGAATAGAGTTTTAGTTTTAATAATTGTTTTATTTTTATTTGCGGGTTGTAGCACAAGAGGTGTTAGATATTACGGTGGATCGTCATCAAGTAGAAATTATTCAAGCAGTGATAATAAAAAATATTCCAGTGTAACGATGCGTCCGTATGTTGTTCGCGGGAGAAAATATTATCCGACCGTAGTAAGTGTAGGTGATGAATTCTTTGGTCGTGCGAGCTGGTACGGTCCTGATTTTCATGGTAAATTGACATCTAACGGTGAGACCTATAATATGTACGATATGACGGCAGCCCACAAAACTTTGCCAATGAACACAATCGTGAGAGTAACAAGTAAAGCAACCGGAAAATCTGCGGTAGTACGTGTAAATGACCGTGGACCGTTTGTCGATAATAGAATCATAGATCTATCTAAAGCCGCTGCTTCAAAGATAGATATGGTTGGCACGGGAACTGCTTTAGTCACACTTGAAGTAATAGGGTTCGCAAAAAAAGGAAAAATGGTTATTCCTCAGCAAAAAGAGCTTGATGAAGGACCTAAAGAAGAGATCGTAACAGAATTTGCATTACAAATAGGTTCTTTTGTCAATATTGAGGGCGCTATGGTGACACAAAAGAAGTTTGACGGTATTGACGGATATAAAACAATCATAAAAGATATGCAAACAGGTGATAGAAGAGTATTTAAAGTTTGGCTTAAAGGCTTCCAGAGCGAGGCAGAAGCAAGAGATTATAAATCAAATGGACAATTTGCAGGTTCATTTATAGTAAAGGAATAGAGTATGATGAATAAAACAAGAAAAACAAAAGAAACCGATATAACTATCTCTTTAAATCTTTACGGAGAGGGTAAAAGCAAAATCCATACAGGTGTTGGTTTTTTAGACCATATGCTTGAGAGTTTTGCAAAGCATGCTTTGATCGATCTGGATATAGCATGTAAGGGTGATGTTCACATTGATGATCACCATAGTGTAGAGGATGTTGCTATTGTCCTTGGTTCACTTTTAGCTGAGAGCATATATCCTGTTAAAAAACTAGAGCGCTTTGGCAATGCAAGTGTCGTCATGGACGAAGCTTGTGTAAGCTGTGACATAGACTTGAGTAATCGTCCCTTTCTAGTATATGAACTTGATGTTGTCGGAAAAGTAGGAAGTTTTGATACTGAGCTTGTAGAAGAGTTCTTTAGAGCTTTGATATTTAATGCAAAGATAAGTGCACATATCATCCAGCAACGCGGTAAAAACAAGCATCACATTATCGAAGCTTCATTTAAAGCTTTGGCAGTAGCTCTTCGTCGGGCAGTAACGATAAACGAGAGAGTAGGGATACCTAGTACCAAAGATGTTTTATGATTAAGCTGATAGTTTTAGACGTTGACGGATGTATGACCGACGGCGGGATCATATATTCAAACAGCGGTGATGAGATTAAAAAATTTAATGTCAAAGATGGTTTTGCAATAGTGAATTGGAGAAAACTTGGTGGTGAACTGGCTATTATCACAGGGAGAAAATCCAAGATCGTCGAGCATAGAGCTGCCGAACTAGGGATAAAACATCTTTATCAGGATGTCAAGGATAAAAAAGCAGTCTTACAAAAGCTCTTAGAAGAGATAAATATCCCTAAAGAGGAAGTGGCCGCTATCGGTGATGACCTTAATGACTATAATCTTCTCGCACATGTAGGAAAAAGTTTTACTCCAAATGATGGAGTAGTCAAAGTAAAAGAGATCGTTGATTGTGTACTGACACAAAAAGGCGGTGACGGTGCAGTTAGAGAGATGATCGATATTTTAATCGAAGAAAATGGACAGTTAGAACAGCTGTTGGATCTTTGGATATGAATATAAATTTCTATTTTATCTATATATCGATCGGTCTAGCGATGATATATCTCTTTTTTCATCCGATGAAATTAGAGAAATTCAATAAATCTGAAATTGCACAGTTGGAATTGACTAACTTTACTATGTATGACTTGAATCAAGATGGATTAAAAAGTATATTTAGCGGTACAAAAGGGTATAGATACGTCAACAGATATGAAGTCTTTGATATAAACTATACCGACAATTCAGAAGCATTGATCGCAAATATTACGTCAGATTTTGGCATATATAAGAATCATCTCGTTAGTATGTACGGTGATCTCGTCTATACGAGAGCCGATGGTTTGACATATAAGAGTGATGATGGAAACTACAATCAAAAAACAGGATTTTTAAGAACGGAAAGTAAATACATTTCCTATAGAAATAATGATAGAATTACCGGAGACAGCTTAGTGTACGACAGTAAAAAAGGTCATGCAACATCAAAAAATGTCTCTGCAATATATGAAATAACCAATAATAGTGAGAAATTATGAAAATAAAAACAATTTTTGCTCTGCTTTTATCATCGGGAGTGTTATTTGGCAATGAATTAAAAGTCACTGCCGATTCATTTGACGGTGATGAAAAAAAAGGAATAGCCATCTTCAAGGGTGATGTTAAAATAAAACGAGGCGTTGATGAACTTAATGCATCGAAAGTTACAATATATACGGACGTAAAACATGATCCGACAAAGATGATAGCAGAAGGGGATGTTTCTTTTTTCGTGACGACTGAAAATAACTCGACATATGTGGGTAAAGCACAAAAAACCATCTATCTTCCAAAAATAAAAGAGTATCGATTTTATACAAATGTGCATCTTCGTCAGTTGAATGAAAAAAAACAGATCGACGGCGATAAGGTAATACTCAACACCATTAACGGAAAAGCTGTAGCACAAGGTGCAAAAAAAGAGCCTGTCATTATGATATTTAATATCAAAGACAAAAATGAGACTAAATAATGGTTGATATAGTAGATGCAAAGTTTATAACTTCAGCTCCAAATATAGAAAAAGCACCCCCGTCTGATATACAAAACGAGGTTGTTTTTATGGCTAGGTCAAATGCAGGCAAGAGTTCACTGTTAAATGCTCTTACAAACCATAAGGGACTGGCGAAAGTCTCTTCTACACCCGGGAAGACAAGACTTATCAACTATTTTGACGTGACATTTTTAGACAGAGATATCAACGAAAAAAGATATGCAAGATTTGTGGATCTTCCAGGTTTTGGATATGCAAAAGTATCGAAATCGATGAAATATGACTGGGAAAAGAATCTAACCGATTATATTGCTCAAAGAGAGCAGATCAAACTTTTTATTCATCTTGTCGATTCGCGCCATCCTGAGCTTGACATTGATGTAGATGTCTCTGAATTTTTGTTAAATGTCGCAAATGAGTCACAAATAATCCTAACGGTATTTACCAAAATAGATAAATTAAATCAAAAAGAGCAAAGTGCGCTTAGGCATAAATTTCCTGATGCTTTGATGGTTTCAAGCAGCAAAAAGCGTGGAATTTCAAAATTAGTATCTGTTGTATATGAGATATTGCAAGAGGAGGCGGTACAAGATGATAACATATAGAAAAGCTTCCCTAAATGATATTGTGTCTATGCAAGAGCTCATAAAGCCTGAGGTAGATGCAGGAATTATCTTGCCAAGAAGCAATGATGAGATCGCTACAAATATCAGGTCATATACATTGGCATTTGACGGTGATAAATTAGTGGGTTTTTGTGCGCTACATGTACATTCGCCGACACTTGCAGAAACGAGATCATTAATAGTAAGAGATGAGTACAGATCTCAAAACATCGGTTCAGAGATCGTAAAAAAATGTCTGGAAGAAGCAAAAAACCTAGGTTTAAAACAGGTTTTATCATTAACGTATAAACAAAGTTTTTTTGAAAACCTAGGATTTGTGGAGATTCCAAAAGAATCATTGCCTGATCATAAAATATGGGCTGATTGTATTAAATGTAAACATTTTCCAGTATGCAACGAAATATCACTAATCAAAAATATTTAAATATTT